>JBNLED010000069.1:0-5592 GCA_050304755.1 Polyangia bacterium
AAGTTTCCAAGCTGGCAATTGCTGCGCCCGTCCGGCAAGGCGCGAGGAGTGGAGAATACTGGGGGTATTTGACCGACGAGCAACGCCGGCGGGCGGGATGCAGCGGTTGCCAGATGGCAAGTTAATTTTGATCAGAGGCCTATGTCGAGGTGGGGCGGCTACACTCTTTTCTTGAGCCTTTGGGAGAGGTAGGCGGCCATCTCGTCCGGCGACATGATCCGCTGAACGGCTCCCCGTTCGATCGCTGATCGGGGCATACTGTCCACGGCGCAGGTCTCCGGTTCCTGCCCTAGGGTGATCGCGCCGGCCTCGCGCAGCCTTGCGAGGCCGGCGGCCCCGTCGGAGCCCATGCCGGTGAGCAGCAGGGCGGTGACGGCCAGCTTGCAATTGTCGGCGGCGCTCGAAAACAGCTGATCGATGTTGGGGGTGGCACCCCGGGTGTTTTTTGTGTGGGCGGGTTTGATGTTGCGGGAAGCGGAGATGACGATATCGGTGTCATCCGCTGCGATGTAGACGGTCCCGGCCTCCAGCGACATCATACGGTCGACGAGGACGGTTCGGTGCTTCGAGCACTGCTGGAGCCAATCCGCGAATCCCTGGGCGAACCCGGCGGTGATGTGCTGTACCACGACGATAGGGACCGGGCTGGGCGCTGAGACGGCGCTGAGAATGTTGCACACGACCGGGGGTCCGCCCGTGGAGGCGCCGATCAGGAGAATCCCGGCGGCCTGATCAGTGGGCGCTTTGACCGGGAGCGGTTGTGATCGAAAGCCGGGCCGGGAGTCCCGGGCGCGGGAAGGGGCGGCCGTGAAGCTGGGGGATCGCTTCCGCCGTTGGTGGAGCACCGGGACCTTGGAGAGGGTCTTGACCAGCCGGATGAGCTGAGCGGTCTGAGGGGCGTGGTCCGTGTGATCCGGCCCCGGCGGCTTGGGGAAGACATCCAGCGCCCCGTTCTCCATGGCGCGGTAGATGAGCCTGGGGTCCTTCGGGTTCACGCCGGTGATCACCAGAATGGGGCGGGGCGCTTCGACCATGATGGTCTTGGTGAGGTCCAGCCCGTTCTCATGCTCCAGGTAGATATCCATGGTCACGAAATCGGGATCGTACTTGTGGATCAACTTCATGGTCTGCGCGCCGTTGCTCGCCTCGCCCACGACGATGATCTCGGGATCCCGCTCGAGGATGCTCCGCAGGGCAGCCCGCGCGGTGCGCGTATCGTCTACGATAAGGACCTTGATCACGGCGTCCCCAAATATTTGTTGACGATGTCCAGGAGCCCCTGTTGATCGAACGTCCCCTTCACCATGTAATCGTCCGCTCCGGCGTCGGCGCCGGCGGCCCGGTCTTCCGGCCTGGCGAGGTTGGTGACGAGAATGACGGGGAGATCCTTCAGGTTCGCCGTGCTCCGGACCTTCCGGGTCAGCTCGATTCCGTTCATTTCGGGCATCTGGATGTCCGACACCAGTAAATCAAAAGGTTCGGTCTGCAGCAGCCGCCACGCCTCCTTTCCGTCCGCCGCCAGGGTGACCTCATACCCCGCGGTCTGCAGCATCGCCCGCTGGAGCGTCCGGCTCGACATGGAGTCGTCGACCACCAGGACCCGCTGATCCACCACCTGCGGGGCCATCTGCGTGGCGACGCCGGTCTGGTGGGAGCTCTCGAACAGGAAGACCACGTCAATCAGGATGACCACGGAGCCGTCCGCCTCCAGGATGGCGCCGCTGATGCCAGGGAAGTGCTTGAAATTCCACGGCAGCCCGTGGGTCACGTACTCCTTGTGTCCCAGGACCTCGTCCACCACCACCCCGAGGTGAAGCCCCCCGCGGGTCAGCACCACGACCTTGAGCCAGTCCGAGGGGGAGGAATCCCGCTCCCCCATCAGCTCACCCAGTACAATGGCGCGCACCGGATCCGCCTCCCCGACCTTGATGACCGTCCGGCCGTCCAGGGTGGTCAGATCATCGGCGCGGATGCGCTGGGTTCGAAGGACACTCTCGATGGGCAGGGCGAAGGTGGCGCGGCCGCTGCGGACGAACAGGCCGGTGGAGGAGAGGATGCTCATGGGCACCCAGAGCACGATGGTCGTTCCCCCCAGTGCGGGTTTGGACGCGAACTCCGCCCGGCCGCTGAGAGACTCGAGCTGCTCCCGCACGACATCGAGCCCGACACCCCGGCCGCTGATCTGGTTGACATTGTCCGATGTGGAGAACCCGGCGCGGAACAGCAGATCGGCGGTCTGCCCGGCGGTGAGCCGATCCGCCCGCTCGGCCGTAATGAGCTGCTTCTCCACCGCCCGCTGGCGGGCCTTTCGCCAGTCCACTCCCTTGCCGTCATCGCTCACCTCCAGGCGGACCATGGCCCCCTGGAGCGACGCCGCGACCTGGATGAGCCCCTGCGCCGGCTTCAGAGCGGTCGTCCGCTCCTCAGGGGATTCGATGCCGTGGTCCACCGCGTTCCGGAGCAGGTGCATCATGGGATCGTGGAGCCGCTCCAGCACATAGCGGTCGATCTCCACCTGACCCACGGAGACCTCCAGCCGCACGTTCTTTCCACAGATATGGCTCGACTCCCGGACGATGCGTCGCCAGATATGGGTGGCCCCCCGAAGCGGCACCGTCCGCAGATGTTTCGCCGCCTCGCTCACCTCGTCCGTCAAGTTGCTCAAATCGAGCATGTCCTTCCGGCCATTGAGGAAAAGCTGGCGGAGCCCGGCGACCAGGGGCTCGAGTTTTCCGTAGAGCCCGACGTCGGATTTGTACAATTGCTGGAGTTGTTTGTAGATATCGGCCTGGCGATCGTGGCGCTCGGCGAGCCGGGCGCGGAAGGTCAGTAGCTCTCCGAGGGACCCCATCAGCCGATCGAGGCGTAGCGTGTCCACCCGGATGCTGCCGTCGGTTCCGATGCCCCCGGTGAGGGCGGCCGCCTGCCGGGGCTTCCCGTTCGAGACTGTGGGATCGGCGGGGCTCGAGCTCATGATGATCTCTCCACCCAGCGCCGCCAGGCGGTCCTTGAGCTCCTGGGCCTGCGCCTCGGTGTCGAAGCCGTCCACCACCGCCTGCATCACCTCCAGGACGTCCACGGCGCAGTCCAGGACCTCTTTGGAGAGCGGCCCCGCGGATTCCTTCTCCCGCCCGAGCATCCCCTCGAAGGCGTGCGCCAGGGTCTCGACGGTCTTGAACCCGGCGGTGGTCGCCGCGCCCTTGAGGTTGTGCGCGAGCCTGAGGACGCGCTCGACCGCCGCCTTGAGGTCCTGACCCTCGGCGGTGCTCAGCACCTCGATCTGCGCGATCAGCGCTTCAATGAACTCCGTCCCCTCCTCGCGGAAAATCTGACTGAGCTCTTCGTTGACTCCCATGAGTTACCCCACTGTATCCTGGCTGGGTTACATGGTTTCCGCGGCGGTCGGCATAGCGGCAATCCCCGGCGCGACGCGGACGTCCGGGCTGGCGAATAGTTTCTTGATGTCCAGGATTGCGGTGAGGTCCTTGGTGGTGGCGACAATGGGGTGTCCGGCGGCCGCTGCCACGTCGCCGAAGCTCTCGGCGATATCGTCACTGCCCACCTCCCGGAAGCCGACCACGCTATCCACGAGCAGCCCGAGCTTTCCCTGTTCCCCCTCCACCATGGCCATGAACGCCCCTCTGAATTTCGAGGGCACCCCGAACCACGAGGCGAGATCGACCACCCCCACCAGCTCGCCCCGGATCTGGGCCATCCCCTTGATCCAGGGCGGGAGGTTGGGCATAGCGGCGAGCTTCGGGGTCTTCACGATACACGACAGGGATTCCGTGGGGATGCCGAATCGCTCGGTGCCCGCGCCGAGGATCGTCAGCGATATCATAATTTGGGATATCTGCTTCTCCTTCTGCCGTTTCGCCATTTTCTCAGCGCGTTGACGCAGCACGTCTTCAACCATTGTCGACATTTGTCTACTCCGTTCTCAGATTTGCAGGACAGCTCGCCCCGTCCGAAGTGAGCGCCTGTTGGTTCATTGCGATCAAAGCGCTCCCTCCGGCAGCTCGGAGCTGGAGAGCAGGCTCGATATGCTCAGCAACATCAGCGGATTGCCGTCGAAGTCGGCGACGCCGAGGAGGTAGGGGGAGGGAACGAGACGCTCCGACACCTCCTGCACCGCCCTCTGGCTCGTTTCGTGAACCCCGATGACTTCGCGTACAATGAGGCCCATACGTTTATTCTTTATCGAACAGATGATGATAGAGTCGCTGAGGGCGGGCTCATGGGCCCCGCCGGTGATCCGCACGCTCAGATCCAGCACGGGCACCATCTCTCCGCCGAGGTTCAGGAGTCCGGGGAACCAGGGGGGCGCATCGGGCACCGGTGTGACCCAGCACATGGGGAGGACCTCCTCCACATCCCGGAGCACCAGGCCGACGGTCTCCCGGTCGGTCCGGCAGACCAGCGTATTGAAGTTGCCCGCCGGGAGCTCGTCCTTCATCACCTCGGAGCGCAGCAAGGTCCTGAGCTCGTCGACCCGCCGCTGGAGGGTGTCGAGCTCTTTCAGAATATCGGCGTTTGGCGTGGACATTCCAGTCATCCTGTTCCGCACTCTCTCGTAACTCTCCGGAGTTACCGTCATCGACGCGCCCCCCTAGGGATGACTTCGACGCGTGTTGAACGATTTCTCTAAATTATCTTAGAACGGCATTGGACCGTGTCAAGAAAGGCTGATGCAACAATTGAAGAATGCAAGGTCCCTCCCCTCTTTTTACCCGGAGCGGTCAAAACCTGTAGGTCCATTCTATGATGCGGGCTCGGTTCACCGGACGCAGCGCAGCGCATGACCGTAGTAACGATCGGCCACTTTGGCGTGGCCGTCTCCGAAGTCGAAGAACCAGAGGTAGTCGGGGTGTAGGACATATGGGGTCGATGACCAGAACCAGCCGGGGGGAGTTGCAGGGAACGCGAAGAGGTCGATGGCGGTAGCCTCCGTTCTCGAGTCGGAGAGGGAGGCGAGGACCTTGATATCGGGGAGCCGCCAGTCCGAGAACCCGCCCCACTCGAGCCCGTCGCAGTACGCGGCGGCGCCCTCCGGCGAGTCCCCCCCGGCCAGCAGCAGCTCCGCTCCCACACAGTCGGATATATCCCCGACCTGGCCGGCGGCACCCCTGCCAGACCAGGCCGGTGACGGTGTCCGCCACCACCGGCTCTCCGGGCATGGGTTCCGTGCGCTCGTATCGGTTCGAGACCCCGCCGGGCTCGCGGCGCACGCAGCGGACCAGCGCGCCGAAATCCTTGTAGAGGTACTCGAGCCGACCCATATCCATGCTCACCTGCCAGGCCATCTCCGTGTCGTACGACGACGAGGTCCAGAAGGTGTCAAGCGGCGTTGATGGAAACACGGTCTCGTCCAATGCCGGGCCGAACCTGCCGAAGTCGATAATCGACATGAGCTACCTCGGTCTGAGTGATCAGAAAATCTCTTGTCAACGCAACCTCGGTTTGTCTCTCCAAATCGGGTACACCACATGGCTCTTCGGGGGGCGCTCCATAGACAAAACATCCCTTCGGAATAGTGCACCAGCCGTCAACGCATTGGGCCTCGACTGTCGGATGTCGGCATTCTTCATTTGT
>JBNLED010000070.1:0-109502 GCA_050304755.1 Polyangia bacterium
GCGTCCGGAAAAACCGTCATCGGAAAGAAGCAGCTCTTTGAAGAAGACCCGAGAAACCGCCCCGAGAATCCCAAGAAGAGCGGCAAGGAGCCCCTCTGCCATGCCTCCGATCCTGAGCTCGCCAAGGAATACAAAGAATCCTGGCGAGAGTTCCTCGATCGATTCATTCCGGCATCCGCCGACTATCGCAGCGGGTACTTCGACCGAGAATTTCCGGACGGGAGCTGCCGCCCGCCGCTGATATCGATATACACCGCCTCCGAACCGTAGCTGCGCCAGTAAACATCACCCCGCCCACTGTTTATCCCGGACTCTCCGAGTCCCAATGCACCCGTCTGCCTGATTCACGACTCATTTCGTAAGAAAGACCGCAAAAGACGTTGTTGACACCAATCTGTCCTGGAAATCATGATGGCCCCGACCTTCTCTCAGGATATTCGATGGAGAATCGTCTGACTCTATTGGAATTTTGCACATCTTCCTGTTTGGCGTAGTAGAGACTTTCGGGGTCTTTGAGACCCTTACCTTACGGTCTTTGAGACCCTTACCTTACGGACCCTTACCTTACGATGCGCCCGATTCTCAATTTTGCTGGGGGCCTGACCAGAAGCAGGTGGAGGTTGTGTTGACGCGACAGTTCAAAATGGCGCCCACAGAGATTACTCGAAAGCAGTGGCGCATGACCGGATTTCCAGATCCTTCAAATGCACCCGAATGTGATAATTGTGCCCAGGGTTTCATCAGCTGGTTTGACGCGTTGGCATGGTTAAATGCGCTTTCTCGGTCAGTGGGGCTCGAGGAATGCTATACTCTGACGAACTGTACGGGCGATCCGGCTGCGAAATGTCCAGATGGCGATTACTACAAATGGGGTTGTCTCTTTATAGAGGGAATTTTGGAACGGTTACCCCAGATATATACCTGCCAGGGTAATGTTCACGTCTATCCGAACAGAGTGGATTGCCCGGGGTATCGGCTTCCCACTGTTGCGGAATGGGAGTGGGCGGCGCGGGGAGGTACCATGACTGCCACCTTTATGGGTGATTTGGTGGTCGATACCAAGAATGCGTGTGCTCCAGACCCGGTGGTGGATCCCATAGCGTGGCATGCATGTAACTCCGAGAATTTACTTCACCCTGTCGGACAGCTACTCTCCAACCCATACGGTCTATACGATATTATGGGGAATGCATTCGAATGGGTAGACGACGTCGCGACCGGCTTGGATCTCGAACGCAATGAGGGGAAGACGCCGCCCCTCATCGATCCGATAGGCTATACGGACCAGGATATCACCGCCCTTCGCACCCTTCGGGGGGGAAGTGTTCTGCACAGGCCGTGTCGATGCACGGCAAACGCAATGCACTTCGAGTTTAACGATAATCGCGTCTATTATTCTTCAATTCGACCGGTGAGAACCCTGCTTGGTGAGTAAATGATTAGGGAGGCTCAATTGACAGCCAAAAGCGTACACCGTTTGGCCGACCGTTCGTTATTGATCAGTTTTCCGTTTCTATTTGTTTCCTGCTTTACTGCAAAAAAAAGCAGTCCGGGAATGGACACCGGTGCCGACCCAAACGGCACCCCGCACGGTAGCGATTCCGCGGACATTGAGAGCGAAAGCGAAAGCGAGAGTGTCCATGGTATGGGCGTCGACACCGGAACCGGACCAAACAGTACAGACTGCGCGGACGGCGAGCATGTTTACGGTGAGAATTGTGCAGCACTGTGTGAATCGATGGACAACCAGTCGGATTGTGAGGCGGTGATCCTTCCTAAGCCGCAGACAGATGAATACTGGTTTTTTGGTCACGACTGCATCTGGTATGATGCGGTAGAGGCCAGAATCAACGACGACGGCGTTTGCGAATTTGGCGAAAAACGCCCGATCTGCGGGTACGCTGGTTGGGGTGATATCAACTGCGGCGGCGCAACAGTGTGGTGTGACGGCGACTATCTCGAGGATTTGTATAGTGCTTTCTATATTGAAAATGGCTCAAGTTTTATAATCGTTCATTACTGCTCGCCTCAACAAACTGGAAGTATACGCCTGTGTCGTGACAATGATGGACAGGTTATTGAAGAATGCGAATGTGCCTGCCAGATGCTGCCGGATGCGGGAGTGTGACGAATTTTTGGAGGGTCGACCACCCCCTCCGGATAGTCTCGACTATAAAAGAGGGATGCCGAGGACCCCTTTTGAAGCTCTCAACTATAAAAAACGGATGTCGACCATGGCCTCGGGATGGTTTCGAACTATTAAAATGAATGCCGAGGACCTTTCGAGAGCTCTCAACTATGGGAAACGGACGGAATCGGCCCCTCACCAGGCGATGGAGAAATCGTCGGGCTGCGTTTTTCCAATCAGAAACCGTCCGCCTACCGAAGCGACGACTCGAAGCTTCCCAGGAGCCGCTTCAGCCGCCTTTTCGTTTTAACCTTCACCTTCACGAGGTTCTCCCTCTCCTCGGGGTCCCTCTGGAGGTCGTACAGCTCCTCTCTCTTGATGCGTCGATCCAGCAGGTATTTGTGGGGCCACCGGACCACGCCGCTCTCGTTGTAGTTGATCCGGCCGGCCTTGAGCTCGGTGAACAGGAAGATGGACCGCTCCTGGTCCTTGTATCCGTGGTAGGCATAGGGGAGCAGGCTTTGGCCGTCGAAGTCCCTTGCCGGGTCTCCGGTGTCGGCGAGCTCCAGGAGGGTCGGCGCCAGGTCCGTGAGCGATACGGGGGATCCGACGCGCCTCACTGGGCTCTTCGGGAGCCGCGCCATCAGGAGCACCCGGACGTCGGACTCGTAGAGGGAGCGGCCGTGATCGGTCAGCCCGTGGTCTCCGAGCATCTCACCGTGGTCGGAGAGGATGATGACGATGGTATCGTCCTTGTCCTCCCGCTGGTCCAGGACCCGGAGGAGGCGCCCGAGCTCCGCGTCCTGGTGGGCCAGGGAGCTGTCGTATCGATCCACGTTCCCGTCGCCGAAGTCCCACTCCGGGTATTTGTTGTACGGCGCGTGGGTCGAATAGTAGTGGACGAACAGGAAGAACGGGTCCCCCCCCGGCGGCAGCTTCCCGAGGTGATCGATCACCTTGTCGGTGGTGAGGACGGATCCCCTCTTCCGGGCCATCGACCACTTCTTGACGGGCCAGGGCGTCCTCCAGACGTCGAACCCCTGCCCCAGCCCCTTGGCCGAGAGGATGACGTAGGAGATGGTGTAGCCGACGGTCTCGTATCCGACCCGCTTCAGGCGCTCCGCCACCGTCTCCACCTGGGGCATCACCGTGTACCGTTTGTAGCCCACGTATGTTCTGGGGGAGCGTCTGAAATCATAGCCGGTGAACATCGAGAGCATCACGGACTGGGTCACGGGGGACGGCGAGAACGCCTTATCGAACAGGACCGCGTCCTCCCTGAAGGCGTCGAGGGTGGGGGAGACGGCCCGGGGGTATCCGTTGAAGCCGAGGTGGTCCGGCCGGAGCGCGTCCAACAGGATCAGGACGATATTGGGTCGGTCCGGCAGCGCCTGGGGGCGCTCGAAAAAGGGACGCTTCGGGGGGGTATACTTCTCGGCGTCCTCCCCGGAGCAGTCCTCGTCCCTGCCGTTCTGGGGCACGTCCAGCGCGCCCGGGTTGATCTTCGGATTGTCATCGTCGCAGTCCCCCCCCATCAGAACGCTGGCGTATCCGTCGCCGTCCCCGTCGAAGAAGGCGTGCACGAAGCCGAGGAGCGCGCTGACGTAGGGGGCGCGGTAGAGGAGGACCTGCTTCGTCGCGCCGGGCATGACGTTGACGAGGGCCAGGATGAGGAGGAGGGTCCCCGCGAACGCCCCGGAAGAGATCAACAGCCGTTTCCGGGTCGCCGCGGCCCCGATCCGCTCTCTCACGACGGCGAAGAGCCCGAGGGCGATGCCCAGGACGAGCCCGGCCGGGGTGGGGGCGTACCTGAACCCCAGGGACCCGGAGATGACCAGCGTGAGGATGACGACGATGAGTCCCAGGAGGAGCGCCGTCAGCCGCGGATCGTCGATACCGTCAGGGAGGAATCGCTTCTTCAGCCGCACCAGCAGATCGCCGAGGAGGGGCGCCAGCATCAGCAGGGTTGAGAGCGCCAGGATGAACACCACCGTCTCCAGCACCAGGGCGAAGACGAGGGTCATCTCCGCAGCGATGATGAGGGAGAGCGCCACGGAGACCCACGCGGCCACAAAGATCACCGCGCTAATCACAACGAGGGAGACGGCGACGCTGCCCTCGTCCCGGCCCCCGAATCCCCAGCGAATCATCCGCCCCAGATTGCGGGCCGAGGCGGTTCGAGCGAGCAGCCCGAGGACCACCGCGAGGGGCACCGTGACGGCGGAGACGAGCGCGAGGCACGCGATGAAGCTGAGCAGGGCGGCGATGATCCCGCTGTTCGCCGATATGGAGAGGCCGATGGCGACAATGGCTTCAAAGAGTGCACCGAGCAACGCCGAGAGCAATAGCGGAATATGGAATTTCAAGTCCTTCAATATCTCGTCCTGTGTAGCGATACAGAGTCCGCAAACGGTGTATGTCACCTGCCTTTATACCTGAATCTGGCCCGGGGGTTCTAGTCCGCTTCCTTTTAAATTTAAACGATTCTCGCGTACCCTCACGCCCTGCTGCTGCGTCGGGTCACCCGAAGGGGGGCCGGGCAGCCCATATCTTCAATCACCTCAACGCTCCCCCAAGGCCGTGGGACTCACCGAGAAAAATCCGTTTGTCTCTTTTTGTTACATTATAAATTTTGTATATTTATTTGGTTTTCATAGGGATTATTGCAATGATTTGATTCGCTGTTACGATTTTGTTACATATCGCAACAGACAATAACTTATACCAGACAAAGAGCGCAGTGAATGGATAATCTTTTTCAATTGCAAATTCAGGACGAGAATCATACCCACGCGGTAGATTTACCATCGGAAGGTGTTCTGATCGGTCGTTCTGAAGCCTGTGACATCCAGCTCTCAAGCCGAGAGATCGCGGAGAAGCACGCGCGGCTTTTCCAGGACCCCTTCGGGCGGTGGGTCATCGAGACTGCGCAAAGTGACGCTGCCTTATGTGTGAACAACAAGCAGGGGGAGGCGTTTTCGGTCCGGCCGGGCGACCGGATCACCATGGGCCCCTACCTGATGTACATCACCAAGGAGATGAAGCGGAGCATCATGCCGCCGAAGTGGCAGACCGGCGCGATCGTCGATGACGACCGCCAGACCCTCACCCATGAGCGGGAGAGCCGGCCGGAGTTCTCTCCCGCCAGGTTCGAAAACCTGGACCGGATTACCAACAGCCTGGCGAACCTGACCGATGTCAAGGACCTCTATCCGGAGGCCTGCAAGCACCTCACCCAGACCCACGACACCATCGCGCTGGTGGTCAAGGTCCCCAAGCCGGGAATTCCCCTGGTCCACGGGACTAAAATCATCGCCCACTGTCAATCCGCCGAGAAGCCGGAGAACCGGGACAGCAGCCCCCCCAGCATCCACCTCTCCAGAACCGTTCTGGAAGCGGTCCGCACCAAGAAGACCGCCCTGTCGGCGACCTCGGAGGCGGAGAACCTCGATGAGCGGCTCTCTCTGATCGATGATCTGGCACCGCGCATGGTGCTGGCCGCTCCCATCGCCGAGACCCGCACAGGCATCGACGTCCTGTACATGGACCAGTCCGCGCTCATCGCCCCGTCGGACGCGCTCGGGTTCTTCGCCATCGTCGCCCGGATGGTCAACCTGACCCGAAAGACCCTCATCATGGCGGAGGAGCGGGCGGAGCGGAAGCTGCTCGACCACCAGATCTCCACGGCGAAGGAGATCCAGTCGAACCTTACGCCGAAGAAGCTCGATCTCTTCGACAATGTCGAGCTGGCCCTTCACTACCGGCCGGCCCTCTGGGTGGGGGGAGACTACTGCGATGTGTGCGTCTCGGCGGACAACCGGCTGGTCTTTGCCATCGGGGACGTCACCGGGAAGGGGCTCCCCGCCGCGATGGTGATGGCCAACCTGCAGGCGATGCTCCGATCGATTCTCCTGTTCAACTCGAATCCCCAGGTCATCCTCAACAAGATCAACGAGATGCTCTGCGGCACGCTGCTCGACGGGATGTTCATCACCCTGCTTCTGGGGTTCTTCGATCCCGACAGCGGCGAGCTCGAGTATGTCAACGCCGGCCATGAGCTGCCCCTCATCATCTCCCAGACGGGTGAGGTCCGACAGCTGGGGGAGCCGGTCAATTTTCCCTTGGGCATCATCAAGGGGGAGTATATGGTCCAACAGCACCGGATGATGCACGGCGAGGGACTCCTCGCGGTGAGTGACGGCGTCACGGAGACCGTCGCGCCGTCCTCCGAGCTCTTCGGCGTGGACAACCTGCTGGAGACCGTCCGCAACGCCCAGCCGCAGAGCGGTCAAACCCTCGTCGATTCCGTGGTCGCCGCCACCAATGAGTTCCGAGGCCCCTTGCCCCCGAGCGATGATCTCACCGTCCTGACCTTGAAGTGGCGGTAGCTCCAAACAGGCGTTCCGCTCCGGCATCCCTCGACATGTCGCTTGCGACAGGTGAGATGGGAATGGTTCCCTGGCATCTTCTTGACTCTATGTTATCTTTCGGTTATTGTTCACTTTCTCTTGTCGGAGGCCCAGCAGGCTCCTGCCAGAATCACCACCCGGCACCCGGATGGGCGGTTTAATGTTTAATAGAGACGATTTAGGAGAGAGAGATGACTGTACCAGATTTCTTGAGTGAATATGCGAAGCGACTGGCATCGTCGCGGATTCCGCTTGATAAATTTACCCATTACAATGTGAAACGGGGCCTGAGGAACTCGGACGGCACCGGCGTCCTCGCGGGGCTCACCGAGATCGGGGGGGTTCATGGTTTTGTCATCGATGAGGGGGAGAAGATCCCGGTGGAGGGGGTGCTCCAGTATCGCGGCATCGACGTAAAGGACCTGGTGGCGGGGTGTCAGGTGGAGAAGCGGTTCGGCTTCGAGGAGACCGTATTCCTGCTGCTCTTCGGCTACCTGCCGCCGGCCAACGAGCTGGCCGAGTTCTCATCGTATCTGGGCGGGCTGCGCGCTCTTCCCGAGGGATTCACCGAGAACATGATCCTCAAGGCGCCGAGCAACGATGTGATGAACAAGCTGGCCCGCAGCATTCTGGCGGCGTACTCCTATGACGACGATCCGGACGACACCGCCATCGTAAACGTGCTGCGACAGAGCGCCGAGCTCATCGCCCGGTTTCCCACCATGGTGGCCTACGGTTACCAGGCCAAGACCCACTACTACGAGAACAAGAGCCTCTTCATTCACAACCCCGACCCCGCCAAGGGGACGGCGGAGAACTTCCTGAGGCTCATCCGCCCGGACAAATCCTACAAGAAGGAGGAGGCCGAGCTCCTCGATCTGGCCCTCGTCATCCACGCGGAGCACGGCGGCGGCAACAACTCCGCCTTCACCGCCCACGTGGTGAGCTCCAGCGGAACGGACACGTACTCCGCCATCGCCGCGGCGGTGGGCGCGCTCAAGGGGCCGCTCCACGGGGGCGCCTCGAACCGGGTGCGGGCGATGATGGTCGACATCATGGAGAACGTGAAGGACTGGAGCGATGAAGACGAGGTCCGGGCCTACCTGACCCGGATTCTCAAGCGGGAGGCTTTTGACAAGAAAGGGCTCATCTACGGTATGGGGCACGCGGTCTATACCCTCTCCGATCCCCGGGCCGAGCTGCTGAAGCAGAAGGCTTCCGTCCTGGCCGAATCCCTCGGCCGCGGTGACGAGTTCCGCCTCTACACCGCTGTGGAGCGCCTCACGCCGCTCCTGTTCGAGGAGACCACCGGGAAGTCCAAGGTGCTCTCGGCCAACCTGGACTTCTACTCGGGCCTGGTCTACGCCTGTCTCGATATCCCCCAAGATCTCTTCACCCCCTTGTTCGCCGTCTCCCGCATCGCCGGCTGGTGCGCCCACCGGGTCGAGGAGCTGGTGAGCGGCGGCCGCATCATCCGCCCGGCCTACAAGAACCTCACCCGGCCGCGGCCCTACACCCCCCTCTCGGAGCGGTAATCCATCAATCGTTCAACGAATCCGACGAAAGTCTAGAGCTCCGGTCGGCGATAGGGGATGACGACCCTCTCCCCCACCTTGGGGAGGTGGACCGGGCGGAAGGTGTAGCGATCGATGGTCACGAGGCAGACCTCCCGCGGGTCGCCGAGGTTCGGTATGCGGAAGCTCAGGCGAGTGGGCCCCTTCCGGGATCGCGCCTCCACACGGACCCGCAGCCCCTCCCGCTCGATCACCGCGCCCTCAGGGAGGGCGGTCGCGGGGTCGGCGAACAGGGCGAAATCCATCGGGCCGAGCAGCGACTCCCCTCGGTGGGAGAGGGCGAGGGTCTCCGCCCCGGTTCTCTCCAGGGTGACGTCGGAGATGGTGGAGACGAGCTGGCGCCAGTGGCCCTTGAACTGCCCGGGGAATCGGGCCGCGACGAACGGCGCGTAGTAGGGGGTCAGGAATTCGCCGTTGACGACGTAGATCGCGGCATCTCCGTCGCACGGCAGCTCGCTCTGGCCGAGCCTCGTGGTGAGGGTGCTCCCCACGCCGATCATGAACCGGCTCTGGGCCATCCTGGAGAGGGGGGCCATGACGAGGAGCCCCCAAAAGAGCAGCCCCGCGAGGGGCCAGGCCAGGAGCTTCCGCCGTTTCGACAGCGCCTCGAAGCGAATCGTGGTGAGCGCGATCCCGACGATCAGGCTGAAGGCGACGCCGGAGAGGGTCACGGCCCGCCCGCTGGTGATCCCCGAAAGGCCCGGGAGCATGGTGAAAAGACCCATGATGAGCGACCATTTGAGGACGCTGCGCTCCGGTCCCTCGAGGTGCTTCCAGGCGAGGAGAACTACCGATATCACGAGCGGCAGACAGAGGGCGCCGACGACCACCGGCGCGGTCTCCAACCCTTCGGCCAGGCGGATCTGGGCGGGCATGCCCAGGGTGAACGCCCCGATCATCGAGAGCACCTTGCCGGGGGCGGCCGCGAGGAATTCGAGGGGGGCCGACATCGGATTGGTGTACATCCCCGAGCCGACCGGGCCGAACCCCATGGATTTGTAGCAGAGGACATACGCCCCGGCGGCGAGCCCCACCGGAGAGAAGGTCATCAGCCGCTCCTTGAGGGAGCCCTCCATGAAAAAGAGATCATGGGCGAGGGCGAATCCGGCGAAGGCGAGGGCGGACTCTCCGGAGAGCAGACCCAGGAAGAAGAGCAGCATCGTCCCGAGGAACCACTTCTTCTCTCTCCCCCGGTGCCAGACGAGATAGAGAACGGCCGCCCAGACGGCGAAGGTGCTCCCCATGAGCGCGTGCCTGGCGGCGATGAAGCCGGCGGCGAAGGTATGGGTGCTCGCGAGGGCGAAGATGAGGAAGGTCCACTTGCGTCGCCGCGGGGAACGGGTCAGCAAGCCGATGAGGTGGGCGGCGCCGACGAGCTGGACGACGAACCAGAGGGCCGTGTGGAGGTGCGCCGGGAGCGGCCGGGCGGCGCCCAGGTGAAAGTCCAAATAGAGTGTGGCGCTGCTCAGAACGCGGAAGAAGTTGATCTCCAGGTCCTCGGACGCCCACCACGGGAGGATGTCGAGGCGCCTCATCTCGTCGATGTAGTGGTAGTATCCGAACGGCATCTCCGGTTGGTACATGGGGCTCAGGAACACCAGGTCATCCATGATGAAGCCGGAGAGGACGGCGGGCAACGAGAGGGCGAGGCTGAGGGTGATGGGGAAAACGAGCTGTCTCAATGGGATTCGCGGGAAGGGAGGGTCGGTCATGCACGATGGACAGTGGTGTCCTGAAGAAGTTCCCTACCCGTCATCGATGGTGAATTTGTCCACCGGGAGGGGCTCCTCCCGGGCCCCGGGAGCCTTCATGATGTAGGGCTCCACGTTGAAGACGCCGCACTTCCGATTGTTACGATAGAACCCCCAGCGCAGGTAGACGCGACGGTTCCAGGAGAGCACCGACTTCGGGGGGGGCGGGAACGGAGACGAGCGGTAGATGGCGTCCACCGCGCCCGCATCGAACACCATGTTGCCGGAGGTCTTGATGACGCGGATCTCGCTGATCTGACCGCTCTCGAAGATTTCGAACTCCGCTACCATATGGAGGTTCCAGTTGTTGAGGGGATCGCTCGGGGAGATGCTGATGAGAGAGCGGAGGAACGAGTCGGCGAACAGCGGATGAACGGAGGCTTCGTGGATCGCCTCGATATAGTTGTGGAAGATCTGCTGCCTGGCCTTGCCGAGCACCTCCTGCCGTCCCGGCGGGACAAAGCTCCGGTTGTTCTTGAGGGCTCTCATCACCCGATCGGAGTAATTCTTGAAGGCGCCGCTGCCCCGCCTTTTTTCGAGGGATTCTTTGGCGTAGGTCTCCCGCTCCTCCTTGGCCCTCGCCCCGAAGATCCGTTCAAAGGACTGCCAGTTGAGATCCAGCTTGGGCGGGGTGGGCTCCACCTCCGGATCGGGCTGCGGCCCCTCCGCTATCGGGCCGGCGGGGACCGGCTCGGGGAGCGCTTCCGGCACAGGTTCCGGCGCTGGATTCATGGGGGCGGGGGGGCTCGGCAGGGGCGGCACGGGTCGCGGCATCGGTCTCGGTTTGAGGGGGAGCGGTTTCGCTACCTTGGGCTCTGGCTTTTTCTCTGGCTTTTTCTCTGGCTCCTCTATCAACACCACCTCATGGGGCTTCTCTGACGGCTTCACCGAGAAATCGAAGATCGCGCCGAGCCCGGTAAGCACCACCTGGTGCAGGAGCACAGAGAGCAGCAAGGCCACCAAAATGGTCTGCCTCATCCTCTGCCGGTTTGGGTCCTTTCTCGTCATCCGTTTACCTATATAACATCTTTACGGTAAAAGGACGCTCCATATGTGCTCGGGAACTCTGTACCGGGAATTGCACGCTGATTTTCTTGACGAACCATCCCCATCGCATATCTGTCGTAGGGAGAGGATTTATGATATTTCTGTTGTCAGCTCAGACGGAGGAAAAGTCGAAAGCGAAAATTGGTGTGGGTGAATCGCCGCGATAAACGGGACTGGACCCCATCTGTGAACGATGACCCAATACCAGAAAATGCAAAAATAGCAGAGTTTGGAAACAATGACATCAATACTAGGAATATCGGCCTTTTATCATGATAGCGCGGCGGCACTCGTCGTGGACGGAAAAATCGTCTCCGCGGCGCAGGAGGAACGGTTCACCAGAATCAAGCACGATTTTCGGTTTCCCGTGAATGCCGTGGAATACTGCCTAAAAGAGGCCAAGATTGCATACAAGGATCTGGACGCTGTCGTATTCTACGAAAAACCATTTCTGAAGTTCGAAAGAATCCTGGAGACCTACCTCGCCTTCGCGCCCGCGGGGCTTTCGTCGTTCATGAAGGCCATCCCGTTGTGGCTCAAACAGAAGCTCTTCCTCCCGCGGGAAATCGACAAGGGACTGCGCAACGAGTACGAGGGGCCCATCTACTTCACTACCCACCATCAATCCCACGCGGCGAGCGCGTTCTTCCCGTCCCCCTTCGAGGAGTCGGCGATACTGACCCTGGACGGCGTGGGGGAGTGGTCCACGGCCACCTGGGGGGTCGGCAAGGGGCGCCACATCGACCTCAAGCAGGAGGCCCGCTTCCCCCACTCGCTGGGCCTTCTGTACAGCGCGTTCACCTACTACACCGGGTTCCGGGTCAACTCCGGCGAGTACAAGCTGATGGGCCTCGCGCCCTACGGTGAGCCGAAGTACACGGATATCATCCTCGATCACCTCATCGACATCAAAGCGGACGGCTCGTTCTGGCTGGACATGAAGTACTTCAACTACTGCCAGGGCCTCACGATGACGAACAAGCGCTTCGACGCCCTGTTCGGCGGGCCGCCGAGGAGACCCGAGACGGCGCTGTCCCAACGGGAGATGGACCTGGCGGCGAGCGTGCAGAAGGTGACGGAGATGGTGATGATGCGCATCGCGACCCACCTGCACGAGACCACGGGGCAGAAGAACCTCTGCCTGGCCGGGGGGGTGGCGCTGAACTGCGTGGGGAACGGCATCGTGCTTCGGGAGAGCCCGTTCGAGAACCTCTGGATCCAGCCGGCGGCGGGGGACGCCGGGGGGGCCCTGGGGGCCGCGCTGTTCGTGTGGCACGAGATTATGGGGAACCCGCGCCGGGTCTCCGCCCCGGACAGCCAGTTCGGCAGCTACCTCGGGCCCGAATTCAAGGACGACGCGATCACCGCCTACCTCGATACCGTGGATGCGAAATACACGGTATTCGAGGAGGATGAGCTGGTATCGCGGATCGCCGTTCTCCTCGACGAGGGGAAGGTGGTGGGACACTTCCACGGGCGCATGGAGTTCGGCCCGCGGGCGCTCGGGAGTCGCAGCATCCTGGGAGACGCGAGGAACGCCGAGACCCAGACGACCATGAACCTGAAGATCAAGTTCAGGGAGTCCTTCAGGCCCTTCGCGCCGAGCTGCCTGGAGGAGAAGGCCGGCGACTATTTCGACCTCGACGTGCCGAGCCCCTACATGCTGCTGGTGGCCCAGGTCGCGAAAAATCGGCTGCGGGAGCCCTCGGAGGACGAGAAGAAGCGCATCGGGCTCGACAAGCTGCGCACCGTGAGATCGGACATCCCGGCGGTGACCCATGTGGACAACTCGGCGCGTATCCAGACCGTGAACAGCGAAACCGCGCCGAGGTACCACCGCCTGATCGACGCCTTCCACAAGAAGACCGGATCCGCGGTCATCGTGAATACGTCATTCAACATCAGGGGCGAACCCATCGTCTGTACTCCGGAGGACGCCTACCGGTGCTTCATGTATTCGGACATGGACGCCCTGGTGCTCGGCAACGTGGTGTGTCTGAAAACCGAACAACCGCCGATGCCCGGCGCCGAGGAGTACCGAAAGCAATTCAAGCTCGATTGAGCACTTGGGAAAGATATCGAAATGGCAAAGAGAAAAGGAATTGTGTCTGAGTTTCTGGCGTTCCTGGGCCACAATAAGGCGTATTGGATGGTCCCGATAATCCTGGTGTTGCTCCTGCTCGCGGCCCTGGTGGTCTTCGGCGGGACCAGCGCGGCGCCCTTCATCTACACGCTGTTCTAGGAGTCCGCTATGTCGATGGTTGATATCAACTGGCGTCCCAAGGCCAAGGCGCTTCGCAAATTCGGTCTGACGGTGATGATCGGGTTCGGGATCATCGGGGCGGTGTTCCAATTCGCGGTCGGCAATCTCCACGGGGCCTATGCGGCCTACGCCGTCGGCGCGGCCCTCGGCGTGCCCGCCCTGACGGGGACCGTCATCGCCCTGCCGGGGTACTGGTTGTGGATGGGGGTGGCGTTCGTGATGGGCAACATCATCAGCCGCATCCTCCTCAGCCTCTTCTTCTACCTCCTCATCACCCCGATGGGAGTCGTCCGCCGAATGGTGAATGACAAGCTCCTGCTGAAACGTCCGGATCGATCCTCGTACTGGTTCGATCTGCCGGCGGATGGCGGAAAAGATCGCTATGAGAGGCAGTTCTGATACGGCCCATTGCGTCAGTGACGAGGCACTACGGCGCTGCTCGAAGGTCGGGATGAGGTCATCCGCCTTGACCGTACCAACATGAACAACCCGAAATAGATGAGGCTCACCACGAGGGATATCCCAACGGTCACGTAGAATTCCCCGTTTATAAAGAGGTCCCCCTCCGGGAGGGTATCCATCATCGGCCACTGCGCCAGCCAAAAGCGCTCCATCTGCGCGGTCCGGTCGGCGGCCACCGAGATCTCCCCCAGGGCGGCCAGCAGCTGTGCGACGAAGAGCGCCTTCATCAGACGCCGCGCGAACAGGGCGCGTCTCCTTCCGAGGAGCATGAACGCGACGATCAGGGTCGCCCCGCCGATGGCCGCGCCGACCGCCCAGAGGAGGACTTTCGCAACAATGAAATCGTCCCGGATTCGGCGTTCGGTCTCTGCCATGGCCTGACATTTACTGATGGCTGATGACGCTCCGTCACTGACCGGCGCACATTCGTTTCCGGACGCCGAGGCATTCCCGTGGCAGAAGACCGCCTCGCAACTCGATAAGGCCAGGGGGTCCGCCGCATCGCCGAGGAGAGCCGACTGAACGGCCGCCTTGACATGCATCCCCACGCGAAGCCCCCCGACGAAAAACAGCGCAATCACGATGAACACCGCGAATCCGGTCGGCCTTCCTGTGTTCTGCATCTGTCTGAGCCCTCCTAAAACTCCAAGTTTTTCACCCGGTTGCTGAATACAGCAAAAAAAGAGTCGGATAAATTGGAAACTTTTTCGATCAACGGCCGAGAAGGGGAGGCGGACGTGATCCGCAGGAGGTTCTCGTGAGTGAGCTGTTCATCACCGTCACATTTCCCGGAATGAGGGAGACCACGTATACCTTCGATACGTTTCCCGTGCGGATCGGTCGCGGCGAGGCGAACCATCTGACCATCCGTCACCGGGCTGTGGCCAGGGAGCTGTGCGTCGCCTGGATCGAGCCCGACGGCAGAACCGTCCGGGTGGAGGAGCGGCCCCTCCTGACCAATCCGTTGCTCATGGGAAAAACCCGGGTCGAAGGCGGCGTCTCCCGGGAGGCCATGACGCTCTCGGCAGGCCCCTGCAGCATCGGCTTCTATACTCGGAAGAAGGCGTCCCCGTCCGACCGCAGAAAGCGGGGCTTCAGCATCGGCGTCACCCTCGTCTTCATCGTTCTCATCACGATGCTGTTTCAAAAGAAGAAGCAGAATTCGCTCGATATCACGGCGACGCTTCCGAAGACGCCGCTTTGCGAATTCGAACCGACTCGATGTGACGACCGCGTCGGCTGCCGGGAGCAGGCGCGGATCGTGCTGACCCGGGCGCGGGAGATGCTCTCCCGTCCCTCCCTCGATCCGGGGAGCCGCGCGCGCGCCGTGGGACTGATGCGTTCCGCGGCGGATCTCTATGCCGGCATTTCAGAGGAGCTGGCAGCCCCTGTTTATCGCGAAGCCGATGAGCGGGAGCGACAGCTGAACCATCGATATCAAGGGGAGGTCGTTCGTCTGAAACAGGCCATCGCGGCGGGGGATCCCTTGAGAATCAGAACCGCGGCCCGCCGCGTGCTCGATCACCTCACGGGGTGTGATATCGAGACGGAGGCGCTCCGGCGGTTGGCGCAGCATGAAATGAGAGGAGCGGTGAAATGAGAGTTGTTCTAACTTCAATTCTATTGTGTCTGTCCCTCTCGGGGTGTGCCCACTCCCCGACGCATGAGACAGAACGTGACAAAGCGGGGGGGACGACGCCGGACCCCCGAACCGTCGGAGAGACCCTGGCCCGCCGGGGGCGATTCATGGAGGCGAGCTTCTTCTTCGAGGCCGCCATCTCCCGGGGGGCTGATGAGACCGAGGTATTGCCGCTGCTCATCGCCTCTCAAGTTCAATCGAACCGGCTTAGGGCCGCCAAACAGAATGTGGTGCGGCTGGCGGAAATCTCCGGGTGGAGCGCCCCCCTCGACGAGCTCCTCACGCTGTTGGCCCGCTACACCCCCGCGGTGGGGACGGCGCAACAGGGGGTAGCCCCATGATCCCCGGCGGCACCTACAGCGAATCCATCCGGCGGTTTCTCTCCCCCATCTCCGATCTCATGAGGGATCCCCACGTGGCCGAGATTATGGTCAACGGTCCGGAGAACATCTGGGTGGAGCGAAAGGGCATGATAGAGCGCACCGGGTGCGCCTTCCAGAGCGCGGAGGCGCTGACCGCGGCGCTCACCAACATCGCCCAGTTCGCGGGACGCCCCCTGGGATGGGACCGCCCCATCCTCGAGGCCCACCTGCCGGACGGCTCCCGGGTGGAGGCCGTGCTCCCGCCCCTGGCCGAAGGGGGCCCCATTATGTCCATCCGCCGATTCTCCAAGTCCACCCTCACCATCAAGCAGCTCATCGCCTTCGGCTCTCTCAACGAGCCGGCGGCCCTGTTCCTGGGGCGGGCGGTCAGGGCCAAGCAGAACATCGTGGTCTCCGGCGGGACCGGCACCGGCAAGACCTCCCTCCTGGGCGCCCTCTCCGCCCTCGTCCGGGACAACGAGCGCATCGTCGTGATCGAGGATACGCGGGAGGTCCAGCTCCAGAAGCCCCACGTGGTGTACCTGGAGACCCGCTCCGCGGACGATCGAGGACGGGGGCGGGTCACCGTCCGCGACCTCCTGCGGGCGACCCTGAGGCTGCGACCGGATCGCATCGTGGTGGGGGAGGTGCGGGGGAAGGAGGCCCTCGACCTCCTGCAGGCCATGACCTCGGGCCACGGCGGCTCCATGACAACGGCCCACGCCAACACCCCCAAGGACGCCCTGCGACGGCTCGAGACCATGGCGATGATGGAGGATATCGATATGCCGCTCTCGGCCCTGAGAGCGCAAGTGGCCTCCGCGGTTCAGATGGTCGTTCAGGTGGAACGGACTCCGGACGGAAGACGGCGGGTCTCCGAGATCGCCAAGGTAGGTCCCCTCTCGGAGGCCGGTGACTACGCCGTCCGCCCGTTGTTCCGGATCGGGGGCCGGGACGAGTTGCAGTGGATGGCCGGAAAAGGTGAAGGGAGGCACCCGTGAGCTACATCAACGATGATCAACCCACCCGCGTCGTAACGATCGAGAATCCGGAGGAGACCGTCATCCTGGCGTCCGGGACCCGGGAGGCGCCGCCCCTCGACAAGGCCCTCTTCGTACCGTTGGAGGGGGACACCGCGGAAGACGAGAACACCGTGATCTGGCAGCCGGAACGAAAGCGCCCGGGCGGTCCCCTCGGTCTGAGTCTGCGTCACGCGGTGGACCGGCCCGGGCGCCGTCGCGTGCTCTGCTGGTGCGCTCTGTTCCTGAGCATCGGACTCGTCGTCTGGCTCATCGGCCCGAAGGCCAACGCGGGGGCATCGGCCGAGCGCCATCCGTCATCGCAAACCGCGTCATCGGTTGCGAACGAGCCCCCCCGCCCCTCTTCGGAGCCGACCCCCGCCGGCCCGCCGCCCACGCCGCTCATCGCGGTGGAGGCGAAAGGCCCGACCCTGTCAACAGCGGCGAACGCGCTGCTCTCCGGCCGCCTGGACGAGGCTCTGGTCCTGTACCGGACGTTGGCCGAGCGCCACCCCCAGGACCGATCGCTTGCCATGGTTGCAGAGATCCTCGCCGCCGCGAGAGAAACGGTGACGCCATGACCCGCGGTCTCTCGACGGTCGCCGCGATCCTCTTGACGGTGGGGTGTACGGAGGACAAGCCGATCCCCACGGTCCGCCTCGAGGTACGCGTGGTGGGCTCGGAGGGGCAGCCCCTCGAGGGGTCCGCCGTGTTCATCAACGAGGCGAAGGTCGGTAAGACGGACGCCGACGGCTCGCATTCGACCCCCGTTCGCGGCCCGGAGGGACGCCAGGTCTCGGTCCTCGTGACCTGTCCGGAAGGGTTCGTCCTCGAGAACGACCAGCCCCATCGCTTGGCGGTGCGGTTTCTGACGCCGGTCACGAGTCCGAGGGAAGCCGAGCCGCTTCCCTTGCAGACCACCTTCGCCTGCTCCCCCTTGAGCCAGTCCTTCGTTCTGCTCGTCACGACCAACGGCCAGCCCGACCTGCCGGTCGTGGTTCACGGCAACCCCATCGCCGCCACCGATTCGGAAGGGGTGACCCAGGTGGTGCTCGATGAAGCGCCCGGTCGAGAGATCGAAGTTGTGCTCGACACCTCCGGTCGTCCGGAGCTCCGTCCGGCCATGCCGAGCCGGCGGCTCATCACCCCCAAGACCCGTCAAATCCTCATTTTCGATCAGGTCTTCAAGCAGGCGAAGAGAAAGCGCACGAAACGGCGAGGACAAAGACGAATTCTCGGTCCGAGGAGAATCTGAGCCGTTGTTTCGCGCCTGATCGGGAGACCGGGATCGTTTCTAGTGAAAAACTTGTTGACTTGTCCCCCGCTCTCGGCTGGATATAGAGGGGATGATCAGACGGCTCACCTCTTTATTCCTCATAGTCTCGGCGTGCTCGATGACCGCCCCCTTCGAAGAAGTGAGGACGAAGGCGCCCCCCGTCCGACACATCATTCTGCTCATCGGTGACGGGATGGGAGAGGCGCAGATGGACGCGGCCAGCATTTTCGGTTTCGGCGCCCCCGGTCTCCTCTCCTTCGAGGAGCTCCCCTATCGCGCCACCGTGCGCACCCAGGCGGCGGAGGGCACCGTCACTGACTCCGCGGCGGCGGTGACCGCGATGATGACGGGACACAAGGTGTCGTACGGGGTTCTGAACACGGCCATTCCGGGAGACGGGTCCCGGCTCGCCATCGTATCGGAGATGCTGAAGGACCGCGGATGGGCCGTCGGGGTGGTCTCCACGGCCTTCTTCTCCCACGCCACCCCGGCGGGAATCCTGGCCCACACCGGGAGCCGGTCCGACTACGAGGTCATCGCGGACCAGATCATCGATTTCCGGCCGGACGTGCTGCTCGGCGGCGCCCGGTATATTACCGATGACGAGGCCTTGGCCGCCGGCTACACGGTGGTCAAAGACCGGGAGGCGATGCTGGCGCTGCCCGCGGCGTGGGACGGTCCCGTATTCGGCGCCTTCAGCCCCGACATGATGCCCTTCGAGCTCGACGGTCTCGGGACGGCCCCCCACCTCTTCGAGATGACCGAGACCGCCCTCGAGCGGCTGTCCCGGGACGAGGAGGGCTTCTTCCTGATGGTCGAGGGCGCGCTCATCGATACCGCGTGCCACGACACCAGTCTGGAGCGGGCCGTCTGGGAGACCCTCGCCTTCTCACAGGCCGCGGAGGTGGCCATCCGCTTTGCCGAGGCGCACCCCGAGGACACCCTGCTCATCGTCACCGCCGATCACGAGACCGGCGGGCTGGAGGTGACCCGAAACAACGGCGCCCACCAAACCCCCGAGGTGGTCTGGCACACCGCCGATGACGCGGGACGCGCCTTCCACACGACGACCCCGGTTTCCTACTTCGGCCTCGGGCCGGGCGCGGATCCGGGCGCGCCTCAAATCGACAATACCGATATTCACGACATCATGATGGACGCGGTCTCGGGGACCTACTGAGGCCATCCGCCGTCCCGTTCGTATATAGATATCCAGGGAGGCCTTACAGTCTACCCGCCCCAACCCGCGAGCCGGGCGAAGAGATGCCAGGCGGCGGCGCCCTTCTGGACGCAGTTGAGGTTGGCTTCGGCGGGATCGTCCGAGTGGGCGCAGCCGCTCGTGCCGTCATAGCCGTCCGCCCCCTCGCCGGTGGTCAGGCGGGCGTAGTCGTGCTCCGGGTTCTCCTCGATCCACTCCACGGCCCAGTTCCCCTCCGCGTAGTCGAGGTTGTCCATCATGTCGGCGCTCCAGTAGTAGTTGCCGTCCGGATCGTGGGCCTCGATGTCCGCGAAGTCGAAGAGCCACCTGTCGTGAGCGCGGCAATGGTCGCGGATGAGCTGGTTGTTGTAGTGTACCCCGTTCTCGGTCATGTCCTCACCTTCGCCCTCCGAGTGGCCGGTCATGAAGACGAAGTCGACGTCGGGATACTCCTCGACGAGCTTCTCCATGTTGTCCACGTACCGCTGGGCGTCGTGACCGTTGATGGAGCACCAGGACCACATGACCACGTTGATGTGGGCGTTGTCCGGATTGTCGAGGAGGTCGCGGGTGGAGACCACCCAGGGGGTGTCGCCGTTGTCATCCTCCGAGTCTCCCTGACTCAAGTCCGGGACCTCTCCGGGGATGCCGTCGTCGTCCAGATCCAGGGCGGCCCCCTCGCCGGAGTCGCTCCACGCATATCGGTCGCCGTAGTCCGGGAAGCTCGCCAGGGCGTTCATCCCGGTGATGAGCTGGCTGCCGTGGGAGGTGTGCTGGTAGGCGATGTGGAGCTCGGCTTTGGCGTCCGCGAGGGCGTCCTCGGGGATGGCCGTCACATCGGCGGACTCGTGCCCGATGAAGGTCGACCCGCTCTCATAAGACGCAGTACCCTCGAAGTGGCCCCCGTTGTCGTCATCTTCTTTCCCCTCACCCTCTTTACAGCCGAAGGCGAGACAGCACAGGATCACCCAAAAAAACGCAGTGAATCGTATCATTGAAACCTCCTGTTGCATTCATGGTCGTGCCTCTGAGTCTATCATGGCCCGATCCCGTCGGCCTGCAATATTGCGCATTAAATGTATTTTGCGATTGACGCGGTCTTTCAGGAGCGGTTGCGAGGATCTGAAACGAAAACGAAGGCTGGGGCTATTGAGACGTATCTGTATCGGCGCCATCAGTGAGGGTCAGGACCCCGAAGTGGGCGGTGTTCTCGAAGTTGGACGTGTCCCCCCACCATCTGATCTCTCCGTCTCGCGATTCGTTTCCACCTGTAGAGCACTCTCCGTCATCGTCGTTCACACCGATATCGAAGCCGAGGCGCACCCCCGCCGCGGCGCTGACGCCGAGTCCGTCCCATGGAATCCGAATCTCGAGGGTGTACCCATCACCCGTGGCCTGCCCGCGGGACTCGGCATAGGCATAGTTGGTGGTGCTGGCACCGTGCTCGAAGTAGTTGTCGTCCGTATGCTTGAAGATCATCTGGACGTCCATGCCGTCATAGCTCTCGCTCTTGCTGTTGTCCGGATCCAGGTACACCTCCACGGAATCGTAGTTGTAGCTCGCGGTCTGGCTATCCGCGCAGATGGTGTCGTCGGTCACCCGGACGGCAACGTAGAGCGCGCTCTCGTCCCAGAGAGTGTCGAACAGCACCGCGGTCTCGGACTCTCCGGAGACGACCTTGGCCGCGGCGGTCGAGAGATCCCACGACGGCTCGTCCGGCACCCCGTCGATGGTGGGGGGCGTGTCGACGCGGTCGGCCTCGGTCTCCCCGCCGTCCGGCGGCTCGCCGGTATCCGTGTCCAGTCCGCCGTCCGTGAGGATTTCCGTCTCGGTGTCATCCTGTCCCCCGTCCACCTCGCCGCCGTCAGAGGGCTCGCCGCCGTCCGGTATCGGGTCGCTGGAGCTGTCGCTGTCCGCGTCCGTGTCGACATCGGTATCCGTGTCGGCGTCTGCGTCCGTGTCCGCGTCGGTGTCCGTGTCGGCGTCCGTATCGGCGTCCGTATCCCCATCCGCGTCCGCGTCCGTATCGCCGTCACCGCCTCCTTCGCAGATATCCAGCGCCCAGCAGTCCTGATCGTCACAATCTATGTAGGTGTCGTTGTCATTGTCCACCTTGTCCTGACAGGCCTCGAGGGAGCTCTCCTCTTCCCCCTCGACGCCCCCGCCCTTGGGCCCGCTGTCCGCCTCCATATCGGCGGGCCCGTCGCCGCAGGAAATGGGGATCCATCCGCAGACCAACACCAGCAACAGGTCGATAACTCGAAATGCTCTCATCGTAATTCTCCAATCAAAATTTTTAAATAGACCGAAATAGCCGCCTATGACCCTCATCATGGGCATGTGGGCTTAAAGTGACTTTTCTCGAGAAAAATGGTCCACGCGCCTACCGAACGAATCGACGAGTCCTTTAGTGCGTTGTCACTCCTGCGTAGCGCGCCAGCGCGATCCGGCGAAGGGGCGGTATCCTGAGCACCCACGGGGCGGTGGAGAGCAGGTGTTTCATCCCGGAAAAGGAGAGCAGCCCGAGGGTCCTGCGGTGTCTCCCGGCGAGGGCTGGTATCACTTCAGATCGGTATGCGGGATCGATGATCTCCCGGGCCACCTCCCGCCCTGAAACAAGGGCCTGGTAGATCCCCTCGCCGGTGAAAGGAGAGGCCAACCCCGCCGCGTCCCCGGCCAGAAAGAGAGAACCGAACCGATGGCCCAGGTAGGTGCCGGGCACCGAGCCGGCCGCCACGCGGTGTCGGGTCGGGTTCACCCCGATCGCGGAGAGCCATCTCGAAAAGACTGATTTGACAGATCGACCGCACGGCAGCGCCAGTCCGACGCGGAGCTCCTCCCGGTAGGGAAATCGCCAGCCGTAGCCGGTGCCCATCAACGACGGATCGAACCAGACCGCCGGGGTGGCGGCGCATTGGCGGGTGTCTCTCGGCAGGCGCACCTGCAGGGCTCTGAGCACCGGCCCTCTGGGGAGCGCCAGATGGCGCCGGACTCTGGAGGCCGCGCCATCCGCCCCCACCAGCGCCCCGAACCGGAACCGTCCCCGTGAGGTGACAACGCTCTGCCCCTCTATGGCGAGCAGCCGCTCCCCGAGCCGAACCTCGACCCCTTCACCCACCGCAGCGTCGAGGAGGTGGCGCTGGAAACGCGGGCGGTCCAGGGTTATCAGGACGGGACCTTTCGACGGCTGGAGTGTCGCGCGTCCGAGGGGGGTGTGGACCGTCAGCGCGGACTGGACCTCGGCGAATTCGGGCGGCGACAGATCATCGACACCGCCGATCCGCCACGCCTCGGGGGTGAGTCCACCGGCGCAGGCCTTCTTTCCCGGGACCTTCTCCCGATCGATGAGGACCACCCGAAGCCCCGCTGCTTTGATCGTCCGGGCCGCCGAGAGGCCCGCCGGCCCGGCGCCGACGACCAGTACATCTATGGCAGGGGATTTTTGGGGGATGCCGCTTCTTACCATTTGCTTCTCTTTTCGAGAGCCGTTACGATGTGGCATGTCGTCGAATACCAACGAGTTCGAAAAAACCCGCTTGGAGATGGCAAAACTCATCGCCACCCACCGTCGCACCCGGACCTGGTTTTGGCGGACGGGGGTCTCGTCCCTCGCCGCGGCCGGCCTCTGGCTTATCATGTACAGCGCTATCTCGGAAAAGGCCAGAGTAAAAGAGACGCTGGCGATTCTCGTCGGTGCCGCCCTCATGTGGCTCCTGTTCCTCTGGGCCTTCCTCCTCCTTCGAAAGCTCAATCGGCTGACCCAACGAATCAAGGGGCTCGAAAAGAAAATCGATACCATCCTCAGAACCGACGGACCGCCGGCGAACCAGCTGCACCAGGAATGATCGACCTCCACACCCACTCGACAGCATCGGACGGAACCCTCGCCCCTGCGGCGCTCGTTCAAGCGGCCGAGGCCGCCGGCCTCACCGCGGTGGCTCTGACCGACCACGACACGGTGGACGGCGCGGGGGCCGCCGCGAGGGCCGCCGCCGGGCTGTCGGTACGCTTCATACCGGGCGTCGAGCTCTCCGCGGAGATCGATCGCGGGGCCCTACACATCGTCGGTCTCTTCGTGGATCCGTCGCACCCCGGGCTCATGGCGCTCCTCGACGAGGCCCGGGAGAACCGGCTCTCCCGAGACCGGATGATCGTGGAGCGGCTCGAGAAGATGGGAATGCCCCTAACGCTGGACGAGGTGCAGGCGGTCGCGGGGGGCGTGGCGGGACGCCCGCACTTCGCCCAGGTGATGGTGGCCAAGGGATACGCCAAGAGCATCCGGGTGGCCTTCCGCAACTATCTGAAGCGAGGACAGGCCGCGTACATTCCGAAGCGACGCATCGCTCAGCGCCGGGCGGTGGAGGCGATCCGTGCCGCGGGGGGGGTGCCCGTGCTGGCCCATCCGAGCCAAACCCTGCTCGAGGGGGATCAGCTCGAGGCCCTCATTCGGGAGCTCGCGGACTACGGCCTCGAAGGCATGGAGACCCACTGCTCCGGATACACTGACGCCGACACCCGTTTCTACGGTCGCCTCGCGGCACAATATGGCTTGGTGGAGAGCGGGGGCTCGGATTTCCACGGGGCGATCAAGCCCGGCCTCGCGCTCGGCCGGGGCCCCGGCGGCCTCCGGGTTCCGGATGACTTTGTTCCCCCGCTGAGCGCGCGGGCAGCGGCAATTCGGAGATCTTTGTAATCGGCGGGAGCGTGTGGGAATCGAACCCACCCGGCACGCTGTTAACGCGCTATGACGGATTTGAAGTCCGCAGGGCCCACCAGGTACCCATCCGCTCCCGGAAGCAAATCCACACGGAGGATAGTCGCGGCCCCTTCGAGGATTGTCAATCGCCAATTTTCACGGGTATCATTAGGCGGTGAACGTCAGAAAGGGCAACCATGAAACAATTCCTGACAGGATTCGCGGTGGCTTCGGTCGTGTGGTTCGGGGTGCTGTACGCCCAGGCCACGGGGGGGATCTCTCTGTTCGGTGATGGGGATGATGCGACCGTCGCCCCGCAGGTGGACACCGATGTCGGCCCGACAACAGCGCCGGACGAAGCGGCGCCCAAGAAGAAACGTCGCGGCGGGAGGCGCCGGCGGAGGGGCGACGGAGCGCCGATGAAGGCGGCGGCGTGGGACACCAGCGTGGGACAGGCCGGAGACGATCTCGAGGTCTCCCCCCGGGAGGTCTCGATGGGACAGGGGGCCGAGGATCAGCTCAGCGAAGCCGAAATCGACAAGGGCATCGATCGGGTGTTCCGGGGCATTCAGCGGTGCCTTCTCGCCCTTCCCCCCGATGCTCCCGCCACCGGCAAGGTGATCTTCGGGATGCACATCGCGTCGAGCGGTCAGGTGACCCGGGTCAACCTCAAGGGACCCAACGTGATGATCCAGGGCGAGGTGGGGGCGTGCTTCCGCCGCACCGCCAGGACCATCCGCTTCCGCGCCTTTGACGGACCGGACATGATCGCCCACTACCCCATCGTGTTCGAGTAACCATCGGGCTCGTCTCTAATCTAATCTAATCTAATTCGACTGCTTCCGGATAACCGGCGCGTTGGGGGGCTCGTCGATATGGCTGAACAGAATCTCGTCCTCTTCCCTGACGAAGCGATCCCGCTGCCAGATATGATTCACCTTCCGGACAAACGGTTGCTGCAGCCACTCGACGAAATTCTTGGCGGACTGGGTGGAGTAGCAGTAGTCGCCGTTCCGGGGTTTGGTGGCCATGGTCCGCATGATGAGGGACCGGTCATCGAAGTTCATCGCGTACATGTTTTCTTTAAACTGCTCGGTATAGCTCCAGTACGACTCCGCGTTCGAGATGTAGAGAGCGCGGAGCGGGACCTTCAGCGCCTTCGAGACCGCGGCGATCCCCTGCAGCCCGTTCTCGGCCAGCAGGTTGCCCACCAGCGGGCGGACCCGCTTGGCGAGGATGAGGTCCCGCACGAACGCGTAGCTCTCCTGGTCCGCGACGAATCCGGGAATCTTCCGCTCCTCGAGGTGCCGCCTGAGCCGGTTCAACCGGCCGTACACCTGCTGATGGGCCTTCTCGAATACCTCGACAATCTGTTTCTTCTTGAGGTGATCGGCGTAGACCTTTTCGAGGAGTGCCACCGCGGTCTCCTTGTTCTTCGGGTGCCAGCCGGCGACGAAGTCCTCGTGCGACTCGTTGGCCTCGAAGAGGGCCAGGTAGGCCCAATGGAGGTAGACGACCCATGGGTCGTAGTCCGAGAGCCACGCCAGCTCCGGCTTGGTCCAGCCGATGAAGAGGTAGCACTGATCGGTGCCCACCCCCGCGAATCCGCCGCCGAGATCCTTGATTTTCTCGTAATACTTGTCGGGGTTCTCCTCATCGCTGATCAGAAAATGACGCCCCTCGAACTGCTCCAGCTGGGCGTCGAGCACCTTGGGAGGGGGATCCTCCGCGGACCCGAAGAAGATCTCCTCTTGTTGATCCGAGATCCTTCCATACTTCGACGACGGTGAGACGGCGTGGGTGTCCGCGCCTGATTCCGCGATCGACTTCTCATCATTCTCCGCGGCGTTCGGCGCGCTCTTCGGCGCGCTCTTTGGCGGTGCCGTTCTCGCGGGTTCCGGCGCCTTTTCTGATACCGGTTCCTTTGTCGCGCAGCCGCTCAGGACCAATGCGGCAATCAAGGCCGCCCGTTTTGAGCTCAGAGTCATCAGGATTCTCCACATGATTGTTCCGGTTCCCTTTCGAGTCCCATCGGCGTTGTCACCCCAACGCGGACAGATTAGAAAAAAAACCTCGAGGAGGCAAATTCGACGCACCGCAACCCGCAGAAGTTCAAGCGCCCGGATCGTCTATCGTCAAGGCGTCCCTCATCCGGTTCGCCTCTCCTCCGAGGGTCGCGACCGCCTGAGGGGTAAGGACGCCCGTCTCCGTGATTACCGAGTGGATGAGGGCGCCGGGGGTGACATCGAAGAGCGGCGCGTAGCTGTCGATGCTTCCCGAAAGCTCCTGGAATGCGTCCGGACAGGCCTCCATCGAAACGCGGGAGCGATGCATGCCGGATATCTTTATCCGCTGACAGACCACGTGGAAGGGGGTGTCGAAATGCTTCGCCGCCAGCGCGAGGGAGAACGAAGAGGCCCGGTTCACGATGGAACCGTCGATGAGCACCTGATCCGCTCCGACGACAACCGCGTCGGCGTTGGCGACGAGCTGCGGCAGCGATCCGTCCGGGACCACCTTGACCCTCAGGCCGTCGGCGGCGATCCGCTCGGCGGCGCGAACGCCGTCCCCCAGGGGGTGACCCTCTCCGATGACCACCTGGACGGGCTGGGTGGCCACCAGGGTCTTCTGCACGGTCCGGCTGAAAGAGCAGGTCACCACCCGCTTGTACCGCCCGATCTCCAACACCGCCCGGGACGCGATGCTGTCATCCGCGATGTTGAGCCGGCCCCGCTCGATCTGAACGGCCCGCCGCAGGGCGCCGGGCCAGGAGATCCCGTCATTGTCGTGAAGGGCCGCCGCACGGGAGAAGGCGAGGAGCGCCTGGACGCCGATCGCTCCCATGGCGGGACGGAGGGTCTGGATGCGGCTTACCAACGCGATGACCGACCGCCGGGCGGCGCGGTCATCCGAAGAGAGCGCCGCCGCGGCCGCCTCCAGGGCGTCCAGCGCCAGCTGCGCCAGCGCGGTGGCCCCGTCGCTCGTGTTGGTGATAATACGGGAGAGGATGTCCTCTGTGTTGCTCATGGCGCGCTACCCGGCGACCTGTGCCCAGGTCTTCGGCAACTCCGGAACCGTGGTCATCGAAGAAAGCGCCTTCGGGCTCACCCAGCGCGCCTCCAGGTTCTCCCAGTCGAGGCGGGGCTCGAAGCTGGGACGGGCGAGGAAGCGGAAGGGATGAACCCGCCACCGCCGACCGCTCGTTTCGTCCAGGATCACGAGCGGCGATCCGATGCGCTCCAAGGTCAGATCGTCCGCGGTGGCCCCCAGCTCCTCGCGAAGCTCGATCCACGCCTGCTCGATCGGATCGGGGGTCTCGAGGTATCCGGAGACCCCTGACCAGCAGCCCCGATAGGTGCCCACCTTCTCGGATCGTTTCAGCACGAGGACCCGACGGTCTCTCTCCACGAAGCAGGTGACCACATCTGTCGGGGGTGAAGGCGACGTTACTTCTTGCACTGGGCCAGCTTCTTCTGGAGCTCGGATTTGCTCACGCCCTTGAGATCGCCCTTCAGCGCCTTCTGATAGTGTTTCCGCCCGTCGTCATAGAGCTTTCGGCTGCACGAAATCTCCGCGAGCATCGCGTGGGCCTCGGACATCTTCGGCCGCATCGTCAGCGCCTGGTTCAGGTAGACGCTCGCGTTGGTGTAGCGCTTGGCGTGAAAGAAGATCCGGGCGGCCTTGATGAAAACGCTGACGTCACTCGGCGCCACCCCCCGCGCCCGATCGAGGGCCTCGATGGCCTCGTCGACGTTGTCCTTGGCGAAATGGATCTCCGCCGCGAGGAGATAGGCGTCGACGTTGTTGGGAATGAGCTCCGCCAGCTTGTTCAGGGAGACGAGCGCCTCATCGAGCTTTCCGAGCCCATACTGGGCCTTCCCGAGTCCCAGGAATCCCTCGGCCCGCTTGGGGTCGGTGGACGTGGCTTGCTGATACATCGCCTCGGCCTCCCCGAAGCGCTCTGATCGGTCGTAGACTCTTCCGAGCTCGATCATCGCATCGAACCATTTCGGTCGAATGGTGAGGGCGGTCCTGAGCTCGGTCTCCGCCTCCGCGCCCTTCTCGAGGAGCCGGCCGTAATGGAAGCGCGCCTGGCAGGAGGCGGGCTCCAGCTCCGCCGCCTTCTTCAACGCCTCTCGGGCGCCTGCGCCGTCCCCCTTCCGCTCGAGGGTCAGGCCCAATCCCAACTGCGCCTGATATCCGGCCCCGGCGGCCAGCGCTTCGGTATACAGCGCGACGGCGGCGTCCCATTCCGCCTGGAGGCGCTTGCAGTCTCCCAGGCCGGTCTTGCCCCTCGCCACGTCCCCGAGCGCGATCGCCTTCTCGAACTCCTCCGCCGCCCGCGACGGCCGTCGGTTGGCGAGCCAATACCATCCGGAGCAGATGAACCCCGTCCCCTTTTTGGGGTGGTCCCGCTCCACTTTCCGGCAGGCCCCCTTGGCCGGTCTGAAATTCTCCTCCGCGATCATGGTCCGGATCATCCCGATCCGCACCTCCGGGTTTTTCATATCCCGCCATTTGGCCTGCTTGAAGGAAAGCTTCGCCTTTCTCAATTGCATGGCTTCAACGTAGAGGTGTCCGACATCCAGGTTCGCCTGGACATCTTTGCCCGCAGATTTGGCTTTCTCCGTCAGGGGGTTCTCTTCGGCCATCAGCGCGGGACTCGCTACAAGCAGGATGCCGATGCTCAAAACAGCACGCATTTTTCTATCTCCTTTTTTGCTCGCGCAATTCTTCGCGCAGTAGCACAACCCCTCTTTTTTCATAAAAAAATTACCAAACTATTTCCACAAATAGCAAACGTATTAAAAGATGAATTATTCAGCGGCCGGGGCTAGTCTTCGGTCTCCGCGGTCAGGACGAGGGCGTGGTCGACTTCGAACTTTCCGTTATTATTCAATTTAAAAGTCATCCGGTGCTGCCTGCCGGGTTTGAAGGTTCCCTTTGGGGTGGGCAGGCGGTACTCCGCGAAATTGGGCGTAATCTCGATCTCGTGCGCCTTGCGTCCATCGACGAAAATCTCGAGGGGGGTCTTCAACATCTCCTGGGACTGGAGGTTTCGCGCCCTCAAAATGATGATCGAGTCGTCGGGAATATCCGCCGGGAAGCTCAGCTCCGCCCGACCACCGGTGGTCTCGCAGCTCGTGCGGCCGAGGTAGTTCTGACTGTCGATGACCTTCTCCTTTTCCACGCACCGGCCCCATCCGCTCTTCAAGGCGGGGAGGCCTTTCGCGACATCCGTGCCGAACAGCGGGGGGGCGCCGGGAGCTCCCAAACGAACGAGGGTCTCCGGTGTCCACTTGATCTCGGGCTCCTCCCGCAGCAGACGGATCAGCCTGGGAACGGCCGCCGTTGCCTCCATCCATCCGAAGGCGATCACGCAATGCCCCCGAACATCGGTATGATCATCATTCTCCAGCCGATCCATCAGCGCGTCGTATGCCCGGAGGTCGCCGATCTTGCCGAGGGTCAGCACCGTCAAGTATCGCAACCGGTATTGTTTCAACGCGTCGAGGAGGGCGTCCACCGCGGCCGGGTCCCGGAGCACTCCAAGGGCCTTGGTGGCCTGATCGCGCATCTTGTAATCATCCCGGCCGAGGGCCTCGATGAGGAACGGCGTGGCGATAGTGTCCCCGGCCCGCCCCAGGATGAACGCGGCCTGATCCCGAAGCTCGGGGGAGTCGCTGAAGAGGGCATCCCGAAGCAGCGCCTCGCCGCTCAAATCTCCCATGGCGCCGAGCGCCAGGGCCGCGTGTATCGCGATGGTGTCGTTCTCGTCATCGAGCGCCGCCTTCAGCGTCGCGACCGCGGAGTAGTCGCGGAGATTCCCCAGGAGCTGGGCGGCCTCCTCCCGTTCCGGTGTCGGAGCGTTCACGTCCCCCAGCAGCGCCACCAGGCCGCTCACGGCGCGGGGATCCCGCATATACCCCCGGTTCAGGGCGGTGCTGTATTCGCTCTTGCCCTTGCCGAGCTCGTCCAGCCAGCCGAGGATCTCACCGGTCAGATCCTTGGCGAGGGCCGGATTCTCGTCATAGCGGTTGAAGCTCTCCTTTGAATCCGATTCCAGATTGTACAGCTCGTACCGGAGAGAGGCGGGATCGTAGATCAGCTTCCACGGCCACCGGAGAACCATGTGCTGGTTCACCACCGCGGCGAACACGGGCTGGGCCACGTGGGCCGCTTCTCCTTTGAAAATCGCGGGCCTGAGATCCTGTCCGACCATAGTGGCGGCGGGCGCGATGCCGACGAGCTTCAGCACCGTCGGAGCGACCCCGGAGGTGGAGACGGGAGCGGTGACGCGGCCGGCCTCCCCCCCTGGAACACCGAAGATCAGCGGCACCCGAACCTGCTCGTCATAGAGCGTCGAGCCGTGATAGTCCCCGCCGTGATCCTTGAACTCCTCGCCGTGATCCGCGGCGAACACGATGACCGCCCCCTTCTTCAACACCTCCTCGGCGTGACCGATGAGGCGCGCCACCTCCGGGTCGACGATCGCGATCTCCCCGTCGTACTTGTCCGATGGAGCGGTGCCGAAACGGGTGGAGGTGTAGGGCTCGTGAACATTGAAGTAGTGCACCCACAAAAAAGTCGGGGGCTCCCCCTTCAGCACGGCGCGGTCGATCTCGGCGATGGCCCGGTCCGTGACCTCGTCCGGCGGCGGCGCGCCGTGATAGACCTTCTGGATGCCGAACTCGGACTTGCGATAATGCTCGACCTTGTCCCCCTCGGTGAAGAAGATGCCGTTGGTGTAGAAGCCGATGGTCTGATAACCGTTCTCGACGAGCACGTCCGCGATCGTGGGGAAGTCGAGCTTCTTCTTCAGCATCACGTCGTCGTGGATGAATCGGGAGGTGTGGAGGGAGGAGATCGAGTAGGAGCTGTGGGGCGCGGTACAATAGGCGCGGTCGAAGACGAGCCCCCGCTTCTCGACCCACGCGTCGATGTTCGGCGTCAGATCCCGGTCGGTGTTGCCATAGATTCCCATTCGATCCGCCCGGAGCGCGTCCACCGTCACCATGAGGATGTGCGCGCCGGGGAAGACGGGGAAGTCCCCGCTGGCGGCGATCCTGGCCTTTCGCTCCCGTTCCTCCCGGATCGCCAGGATCTCCTTCGACGGCTCTCCCCGCCGCGCGGCCGATGTGGATCTCGAAAAGGCCTGCAGCAGATTCGCCGTCGTCGCGGTGTTCTCGAAGGCGGCGATCTTGACCGTCTGCCGCAGGTTCAGTGAGAAGTGCGCGAGAACGAAGATCCCCGCCACCGCTCCGACGACCGCCCATCGACCCCGTCCGGACGCGGGGCGGCCGAGGCGGGCGATGGTGAGTCGGAACGCGGCGATAAGGCAGGCGAGGGTCAGAACCCCGAGCACGCTGTGGAGATAGAGGTAGAGGCGCCGATAGAAATACCCGTCCACGAAGTGCGCCGCGTAGGCGATCGCGAGGAGCACCAACGAGACGACCCCGCCGAGGGGAGAGATGCGAAGGGTCGACCGATCGCATCTCGCCGCGAGCCCGAGGGTGATCCGGGTCGCGATCAGCACGACGCCGAGCAGGAACACCACCACCGCGACCATCAGTAAAGAACGGGCCGGCAACCGGGAGGTATATCCCCCCTCGAACAGTCGCTTCGCCACGAAGAGACACCCCGGCGCCGTAAACAGCGTAACCCCGAGGGCGCCGGCCCATCGGGGTCGCTTCACGCTCAGGCGTTCACCCGCAGACACCGCCAGGGAGGCCAACACGCCCAGCACCACCCCCGCGAGCCCGCACCGTCCCACGGCCTGGAGCAGCAGCAGCGCCAGGTCTCCGCCGAACCCCAGCTCGCGGACCGCCAGCTTCCCGTCCAGCAGAGCGGCGGTGACGCCTCCGAGGGCGCCGGCGAAGGCGACGTTCAGCCATCTCTCTTTAAGTGGAATGCGGGAAGACGGAGTGATTTCAGACATATTTACACAGGATTTGTTACCCGGGAGGCGCCGACCAGATTCGAACTGGTGAATAAAGGTTTTGCAGACCTCTGCCTTACCACTTGGCTACGGCGCCATCAAGATGCCAGGCATCCTACCATCAAAACCGAAGATGTCAATTGTTGGATTGCGGATTGGTGTCAGTCGATTTCGAGGGTGTAATCGGCCTGTCCGCCGTCGGATCCGGCGATCCGGATCGCGCGATCACCACCATTGGGGAAAGTGATAATGATCTCTGCGATGCCGTCCTCGGTAACGATTGACTCGATCAGGGTGTCGTCGATCTGACGTATCTCTAGAACCAAATCGCCGAGCCCGTCCGTGACAGTGATGCTCACGGTACGCTCGATGTTCCCCTGGAAATTGTATTTGAAATAATCGACATCCCCCTCGCAGATGGAGGCGTCCATCGGTCCGCTGTAGACGACCGCATGACCGACGGTGTCGTTGTTGCCCGCGGGGGGCGCCGGATCGTAGACATCGTCCTCGCATACATAGTCTCCGGTGCCGGTGTCGTTCCCGGTGCCCGTGTCTGTTCCAGTTCCGGTGTCCGTCCCCGTGCCGGTGTCCGTCCCCGTGTCTTCGGTGCCGCTCTCGGTGTCCCCGGTGCCCGTATTCCCGGTGCCCGTATCCTCCGTTCCGGTACCGGTGCCCGTGTCTCCGGTTTCGCTGGCGGTATCTTCGACGCCGGCATCTCCGGTTTCGGTGTCATCTCCGGTGCCGGTGTCCGGGTCTTCGGTGCCGCTGCCGGTGTCTCCGGTGTCCGCGCCGGTGCCGGTATCCCCCTCCCCGGTTCCGGTCCCCGTGTCCTCTTCACCCGTTCCTGTGTCCACGCCGGCATCATCACCAGCGTCGCCTTCGGTGTCTCCGCCATCCGGAGAGACTCCCGTGTTCGTGTCCGAGTCGGCATCGGCGTCCGCGTCCGCGTCCGTGTCACCATCTGCATCCGTATCCGTGTCGCCGTCCGTGTCGGTATCCGTGTCACTGTCCGTATCGGTATCCGTATCCGTGTCCGTGTCGCTGTCCGTATCCGTGTCCGAATCGGCATCGGTATCCGAATCGGCGTCCGTGTCGGCGTCCGCGTCCGTATCGGTGTCCGTGTCCCCGTCGGTGTCCGCATCCGTGTCGGCGTCCGCATCGGTATCCGTATCCGTGTCGGTATCCATGTCGGCGTCTCCATCGCCGTACCACCACCAACTGCTCGTATCCCCGGCGTCCGAATTCGATGACTTGTCATCACCGCAACCCGCCACCCATGACAACAACGATATTAATGCAAGAATTGTAACGAATTTGTTCATGACCCTCACCTCCATCAGTTAATAAACACTGAATTTTTTCACGATTCCCTTGCCAACGGGTCCGTCATAACAGACCCCTGTTGGACTGGCAAGTTACACCTTCAGAAGAAATGCGAACCATGGGTGGATTTGATTCGAAATCAGCGAGCGCGGTCCAAAAAGGTTCCGATGGCGGAGAAGAAGCGATGGGGGCTCACCTGAATCAGATCATTGTGGCCCGCGCCCCGGATCACCACGAATCGCTTCTCCACCGTCGCGCGGTCGAAGAGCCGCCGCCCCATCTCGATGGGGATGAGGGTATCGTCGTCGCCGTGAATGACGAGGAGGGGGCACTTCAGGCGTGAGATCTTCTCGTATGAATCGAATATCCCTCCGGCCAGGGGCTTCGCGATAAACGGCGCCATGTCTCTGCCCGAAGTGAAAGGGCTCACCAACACCACGCCGGCAAGGGCTCTGTCCCGGGCCAGGTGAACGGCCACCGCCGATCCGAGGGAGCGACCGTAGACAACGATGTGTCCGAGGCGCCGGCCTCGCTCTTTGAGGAGGTACTCGAGGGCGGCCTCGGCGTCCGCGTAGACCCCGTCCTCGGAGGGGCGACCCTCGCTGAGACCGTACCCCCGGTACTCCAGCAGCAGCACATTGGCGCCCAGGGAGCGCAGCCTGTCCGCGTCGTCGAGCCGGTGGGAGGCGTTGCCGGCGTTGCCGTGTAAGAACAGGATGGTGGGCGAGGCGGCATCGTCGAACAGATAGAACGCGCTGATCCGGACGCCGTCCGCCGTGTTGAGGGTCAGGGGCTCCACGTCGGCGTAGTCGTCCGGTGACACCTGCATCCCCGAGGTGGGATGGAACACCACCTTCCGGACGAGGCACGACGAGCAGAGGGTCGTCAGGAGCGCCGCCGCCGCCAGGAGGCCGAGCATCCAGAACACCTTCGATTTCCGGTTCCAACGGAGCCCCATATCCCAGGTCCTTTCATCGCCAGTCTATCAAAAAAGCGGGGGTCAAGCGGGTCGTCTGCGGAGAATCCGGCGGAGCAGAGATCGGAAGTCCTGCTCGGACGCGAAGAGGCAGGGGAGCAGGATGAGGGAGACGAAGGTCCCGAACAGGACCCCCCAGAGCATGGCCATGATCATGGGGGTCATAAAGGGGTTGGCGCCGCCGAGCTCGTAGGCCGCGGGGGCCAGGCCGGCCACGGTGGTGATGGAGGTGATCATGATGGGCCGAAGCCGAGTCGCCGCGCCGTCCGCCACCTCCTGATTTGAGAGGCCGTGGTTGCCGAGCTCCCGCCTCCTCCGGTTGAGGCCGTGGATCATCACGGTGGAGTCGTTCACCAGCACCCCGGCGAGCCCCACGATGCCGAAGAGGGCGATCATGCTGAGCTCCATCCCCTGCAAACCGAACCCGATGAGCACGCCGGTGAACCCGAAGGGGATGACCGACATGATGAGGAACGGCTGGGTGAAGGATCCGAACAACAGTACGAACAGGAGGAACAGGGAGAGCATGGCGAGCGCGAAGGCGATGCCCAGGTTGCCCATGGCGTCCTGCTGCTGCTCCAGCTCGCCGCCGAAGTGGAGCCGGAGGTGCTCGAACTGCCGGAGGAGCCCCTCCGCCTTCACGAACGCCTTCAGCTTCCCGTTCATCTCGGCGGTGCTGGTCTTCTCCTTGTCGATGGTGGCGTATACCGTAACGGTTCGATCCCCGAGATAGTGCTTGATGGAGGCCTCCCCCGGGTGCATCTCGAACGCCGCCAGGCTCCTGAGGGGAATCGACCGCCCTTGCGGGTTCATCACCGTGAGCTGCCTCAAGGTCTCCAGCTTGCCCCGGTCGCTCGGCTGGAACTGAAGCCTGAAGTCGATCTTCTCGTCAATGGTCTGCAGCTCGTTGATCACCACCCCATCGAACCCGACCCGCACCGCCTGGGTGATATCCGCCACGGTAAGCCCCTTGTCCGCGAGGGCCTCGTGGTCGAGGGAGAGCTTCACGATCTCCTTGCCCGGCTTGTAGCTGGTCCACGCCTCCTGCACGTGCGCCTCGGACTTCAGGAACGCCACCATCCGATCCGCAGCGTCGAACCGATCCGCGCTGTTCCCGATGACCTCCACCTCCACGGGCTGGCCCGGCACCGGCGTGTCCTCCATGGGGCGCAGGGTGATATCCTTGTACCCCTTCATCCCCTTCACCTCTTTCCGGATGGCGGCGATGAGGTCGTTGGAGTTGCTCTTGCGCGTGCCCTGGGGTTGCATGTACACCGTGAGCAGGGCCCATGCGGGGTTCCGCCCCTCGGTGCCGCCGTACATGTCCGTATCGTGGTGGCCGATCTGGGTGATGATGTTCAACAGGTCCTCCTCGGGGACCTTTGTCTTGAGGTAGCCCTCGAGCTCCGCCACCTTACCGCGGGTCTGGTCGAAAGAGGCCCCCTCGGGCAGCTCCACCTTGACCCAGAACGCGTCGATGTCCGTCTCCGGATAGAGGTTGAATCGCACCACCTGGGTCGCCACGGCGATGATGGCCGCCGAGACACCGATGAAGAGGCCGATGGTGAGGTACCGCCTCCTGACCGCCTTCTCGATAAAGCGGTCATACCCCCGCTGGATGAACGTAAACCACCGCTTCTGCTTGACCACGTCCCTGCCGTGGGAGAGGTGGGGCGGCAGCAGGGTCTGGCACTCGAAGAGGGAGCCGAACAGGATGAGCCCCACCATGACCGGGAACGCGCCGAGGAATTTCCCCTCCAGACCGCCCAGGAAGCCGAGGGGGACGAACACCAGCACCGTGGTGGCGGTGCTCACGATGACCGGCATGGCGATGGCCGCCGCCCCTATGGAGGCCGCCTCCTTCCAGCTGAGCCCCTGCTCCCGAAAGGCGAAGATGCTCTCCCCGGTGACAATGGCGTCGTCTACCAGCATTCCGAGCATCAGAATGAGCGCGTAGAGGGTGAGCATGTCTATCTTGAGGCCGAAGAACGGCATGAGCAGCGCGGTCACGCACATGGCCACCGGCAGCCCCAGGGCCACCCACACCGCCAGCCGGAGCTGGAAGAAGACGAGCAGCGTGACCAGCACCAGGACGAGCCCCACCACGGCGTTGACCCACAGGGTGCCGAGCATGTCCTTGGTGAACCGGGAGATATCGTTGACCATGACGAGCTTCACCCCGGGGGGCAGGGTCGGCCGCACCTCCTCGAGATACGCCTTGACTGCCCGGGCCACCTGCAGCCCGTCCCAGCCCACCTTCTTCCGCGGGGAGACGACGATGCCCGTGACCCCGTCGCACCGGGTCTCCACGTCCCAGTCCGCGTAGTCCATGATCACGGTGGCCACGTCCCGGATGCGCACGAAGTTGCCCGGACCGTTCCCCCGGATGATCACGTCCTCCACCTCCCGGGGATCGTCGAACTGCCCCACCGTAAGCACCTTCTTCTCCGCCCCGAAGGACTCGATCGAGCCCCCCGAGTCCCGCACGTTTCGCCGACGGATGGCCCGAACGATCTCCTGGTAGGAGATGCCCTTCCGATAGAGCTTCTCCGGCTGCAGGTAGATCTTCATCTCCCGATCCCGGTAGCCCGCCCGATCCACCCCCGCGATGCCCCGCACCTCCCGGAGCCCCTTCTGGAGCAGACGGGCGGTGCGGCGCAGGGTATCCTCCGGCACATCGCCGCTCAGGTGGATCTCCATCACCGGCACCCGGGACGAGGAGAGCTCTTCCAGGAGGGGCTTGGCGGGGAGATCCTTGGGGAGCCGGGCCGCGGCCCGATCCACCGCCTTCTGGATATCCGCGACGATCGCCTGGAGATCCTCCGCGTCCGGATCCAGCCGGGCCACGATCATGGACATCCCCTCCATGCTCTGGGACACCAGCTTGTGGACCCCGTCCACGTTGAGGATCTCCTCCTCCAGCGGCACGGTGATGGAGAGCTCCATGTCCTCCGGGCTCGCGCCGGGGCGGAAGGTGGTGATGTTGACGATGCCGAGATCGAACTTGGGCATGGTATCCACCGGCATGGTGTGCACCGAGATCACCCCGCCGATGACGACCCCCAGCATGATGACGTTGACAAGGATGGGCCGATTGACGAAGTAGCGGTAGAACCGTGACATCAGTCGTTCCCTTTAACGTCGGACGAATTCGTATCGGGCTCGCTGGTCGCTCTTCCGGAATCCTCTGGGGCGGAGGGTCCGCCGTCCGTCGGGGGTTGCGCGGGCACCTCCGCCTCACCCGTCACTTCGACAATGGTTCCGTCCACTACGGTGGCGAGCCCCTCGACGATGACCCGATCGCCGGCGCCGAGGCCGTGGAGCACGGGGAGCAGGTTGGAGGTGGCGGCGGCGAGCACCGGGACCACCTCCTCGGCCCGATTCCCCTTGGCCAGGAAGACCACCCGCCTCCGGTGCCGATCCACCACCGCGGTGTCGGGGACGAGGAGGGTGTCCTTCAGCGCCAGCCCCTCGAGGGTGACCACCGCGGTCATCCCCGCCTTGAGCAGCCCCTCCCTGTTCTCCACCGCGAGCTTCACCGGAAAGTTGCCCGTGACGGGATCGGCCACGGTGCCCACGCTCTCCACGTGGGCCCGGTACTCCCGGCCCCTGACTCCCGGCGTGGTGACGGTCCCCACGGCCCCCACCTGTACGGTGTTGACCTCCTGCTCGGTGACGTGAGTGATCACCCGCATGGTGTCAGTCACGTGGACCACTGCCAGGGTCTGCCCCGGCATGGCCACCTCCCCCGCCTCGACCGCCTGGGTCACCACCCGACCGGACACCGGGCTCATCAGCCGGGCCCGTTTCAGCTGATGGCGGGCCAGGCTCCGCCCCACCAGGAGCTGCTCGTACTGCGCCTCGAGGCTCGCGAGGGCGGTGCGGGCGGACTCCACCTGTTCCTTGGAGATGACCTTCTGCTGGAACAGCTCCTCCCGCCGCTCGGCCTGGGATCGCGCCTCCTCCAGTCTGGCCCTGATCCCGGCCAGGTTACCCTCGGCCTGCTTGACCTGCATCCGCCGCTCCGCCACGTCGAAGGTGAGCAGCTTGTCCCCCGCGGCGATCTCCTGTCCCTCCTCGAAGTAGACCCCGGTCACCTTGCCCGAAAACTCGCCGGAGATGGTCACCTTCTCTGCGGCCTCGAAAACCCCGAAGGTTCGGATGGACTGTCGCCACGTCCGCGGGGTGAGCGTCATCACTTTGACTTTCGGGGGCTCGACGGCGGTCGACCGCTCCAGATTCTCCTGCGGCTTGACGCATCCGAATAACAGCGAAAGAATCGAGAACAAGGAGAGATATCGCATCACGTGACTCCTTTCTTTCAGAGAGGCGCTGTCCATGTGAGACTCACAATGGGCGCTGAACGACGATATTGCAAGGGCCTATCCGGCGGTCATCGGGAGAGAGACCGCCGGTGACGGGCGGGGTATCGATTCAGTCGCAGCTCCAGACTCCATCGCCGTCCACGTTACAGACGCACGAGGTCCTGGTGTAGTCGCACTGCAGACCGCTGAAGTCACAGTCATCACCGCTCGACGGGGGCGGTCTCGGACAGGTGATGCACTGCCATACCATGTCCGCCTTGTCGGCCGCGCCGCCGCACACGCAGGCGACGTCGTCGGCGTAGGCGCAGCTCACGTGATCCTCCGCCTCCTCCGCGCAGGAGGGCATGAGGTCATCCGCCAGGTCGTCGTCAGGAACCTCCTCGGGACAGGTGTACTCCGCCCCGGTGTCCGTCCCCACCTCACCGGTGCCCGTGTCCATCGGCGCCGCCTCGCAGCGCCACGCCTGATCCCCCATGCCCACCCGCTCGCAGGCGCAGAGCTCGTCCCCATAACCGCACTCCTGGCCCAGCAGATCACACTCGTCGTTGAAGCGCGGCCGCGTCATCGGACACATGTCGCACTGCCATACCATATCCTCTTTGTCCGTCGCGCCGCCGCACACACAGACGATGTCATCCGCATACAGGCAGCTCACGTGATCCTCGGCCTCCTCCGCGCAGGACGGCTCGACATCATCTGCCAGATCCGGATCCGGTCGCTCCGCGGGGCAGGCGTACGGCAAGTCCGTCTCTTGCGCTGTCGCGGAGTCCGTGTCCCCGATATCGCCCCCGTCGACGTCTCCCGTGCCGGTCTCCGAATCCGTGTCAGCATCGGTATCGGTATCGGTGTCGGTATCCGTATCGGTATCCCCATCGGTATCGGTATCCGTATCCCCGTCCGTCCCCGCGTCCCCCTCGGGCGCCGTGTCGCCGCCGTCTGCATCCGCGTCGGTATCCCCGTCCGTGTCCGCGTCGGTATCGCCGTCCGTGTCCGCATCGGTATCCCCATCCGTGTCCGCGTCTGTATCGACATCCGTGTCCGCGTCGGTATCCGCGTCCGTGTCGCCATCGCCGTCGCCGTCGCCGTCCCCATCGCCGTCCCCATCGCCGTCCCCATCACCGTCCCCATCACCATCCCCGTCCGAATCCCCATCCGAGGCCGAATCTCCGCCGTCATTGGAGGAGCTGGCCGTGCCGTCACCGCAGGCGAACGCGGTCGTCCCCAGGATTATCCCTACCAGCAAAAACAATAGACGTTTCATTTCATCCTCCTTGATTGAAAGTAGTCCCTTAAAGAGTTCCATATGTCACCCAGGCCGTATCCTACCACTCAATTTAAATTGTTAATAGATTTTGATGTATTACGCTCTGGGTTCATTATTGCACCTGATGATGACTCTGGTCTGAGCAGTTTATCTTCGACGATCTTCTTGCGAATCATGCCCTCTCTGCTCTGCTATCTGCCCCAGACAGAAATATGCACCAGCCTCCCGTCTTCTTCGACCTCGCCCCAACGCGCCGGGTGATCCCCCGATACCGACTGCTCCGACAGGTGGGCTTCTACCCGCTGGACGGGCGACGGGCGCTGCTGGGCTCGGAGGTGGAGTGCTGCGGGGCGCACAGTCCGAAGTCGCCGGGATAGACCGGTTCGGGTTTTTAGGTCCGGCGCTACGGCAGGCAGCTGTCGTCGATCTGGGATTCACTCACGCCGCTGCAGACGAACTCCTCGCAGACTGAATAGCCGGCCATGCAGGTGTCGATCAAATCCTGGTCGGTCGTGTCGCCGATGCAGTCGCAGATATCGTCGATGCAGTCCTGACAGGCCTCGGGCTCCACCGTACACTCGTCGAAGCTCAAGTCGTTCATCTGATCGTCGGAGCAATGCTCGGCGGTGCACTGGGAGGCCTCATCCACGCAGCCGGCCGGCGCCGAGCTCTCGGTGATACACACGCAGTACTCATCGGCGCAGGCTTGACACTCGCCGTCATCACCGTCACCGTCACCATCGTCGTCATCGCCGCCATCACCCTCCCCCCAGTCCAACTCATCCCCCCAGTCGCCGTCCCCCCGGCAGGATGCCATCATCAACGCCACGGCAAATACGAACAGTGTCCTGATTCTCATTGGAAGCTCCTTTGAAAATAGTCCCAACAGGCTCTTTGAGCAGAGCCTAGTCATCGTAGAACATCGGGGCTCGCTTCTCGAGATAGTCTTCAATGGCCCGCTTGTCCTCCTTCAACAACCCGGTGAACTTGACCCCCATGCCCGGCGCGGTCTCGGGATTCAGGGGGTTATATTCGCGGACGAACTGAACCACGCCCTGCGCGGTCACGGGGATGTTGCCGGGGAGCTTGAAGTTGACCACCACCTTGGCGTTGACCGGCTTGGGATCGAAGGTGGCCACGAAGATGCCGCCCTCCTCGATATTCTCCGAGAAGCCATTGTAGAACTGATGATCGGTGCTCAGGTTCAGCATCGTGTTGACGTTGACCTGAACGGCGCTGTCTTTGGTGCGGGAGGTGGGATCCGATGGGGCGTTGGATCGATACCTCGCCATATCCTTCGCCTCCTGCACTACGGGATGCAGCGTCTTGAGGGCGAGGGCGATTGATGATGTGGCGCTCTCCACGATGTTGTTGTCACTAACGAGCTCCTGAAGGACCTTGAGGGCCTGGGCCAGAAACTCCATCGCCCGACGCATGAGATCCACCCCCGCGGGGGAGTCAGGGTCGAGCTTGATCGCCGGAAAGAGCTTGCCCTGGGCCTGCGCCAGATACTTGATGAGGGACTCCAGCGATCCCACCGAGTCGGGTTCGGATTGACAGGTCTCCAGAGCGGCAGCGATGTGTTCACGGGCTATCTCAGCGGGATGAGTCATGGGGTCTAAGATAGCTCATTGAAGCGGATATGCCAAGATTCTTGTCTGGTCCGAGAGGTGCTTCAGTCCAGTCTCTCCAGGACGGCGACCACCTCCGCCGGGGCCTCCCTCGCGAGTCTCCGCAGGGTATCGGGGTTGAAGGTGATCAGTCGACTCGGCGCCGTCGCCACGAGGTTGCCCTCCAGGGGGAGCTCGTGGAGGCTGTCCCTGAGGCAGGCGAAGTCGTCGATACCGAAGACCCGGGGCGGCAGCCCCTCCCTCTGGTACTCCAGCCTGCCGTCGACGATCAGGTAGACGGCGCTCGGGAGGGTCTCCCTGGACTCGAGGATCTGCCCCTCGCGGGCGTACCGGATGGCCTCGATGCAACCGAGCAGTTGGTCTCTCACGCGAACGTCCAGGGTGCTGGTGGCCTGGTTCATGGAGAAGAAGGAGTCGAGCCGGTGTAAAGTCCTCCGGGCTTCGATCCCCGCCTTCAGCTCGGGAAAGAGGGTGACGAGATCTTTCAGGGCGGCGCCGTCGAAATGCCAGAGCTCGGCAGGCTCCTTGGCGGTCACGGTGGCGTTGCAGGTCGGGTTCTCCACCTCCAGGACGCTGGACTCCCCCACGAGCTCGCCGGGGAAGCAGCACCGGACCACCCGGGAGCCGCCCCCCGGGGTCTCCAGGCTCACCGCCAGGATACCGGATTGAATGACATAGGCGGAGACCGCCGTCGCGCCCTCCTTCAGGAGGATCTCGTCCGGCTCGACGGTCATGGGCTCGGCGATGGTCTGCAGCCGGTTCAGGCCCTCCTCGTCGAGGTTGGAGAACGCCGGGACCTGAGCGAGGCTCTCGAGGGCCGCGAGCCGGGATTGGGTCTGCTCGAGCAGGCGCGCCGCCGGGTGCCCATCGAGCGCCTCTTCGGGAAGCACCTGCGCCGCCAGGTGAACGATCAGCTCGAGGGACTGGAGGTCGGCCAGATCCGCGTACTCCCGTGCCGCGGCCTCCAGATAGTTGAGGCCGATATGGGTCTCTCCGAGCCGAATCTCGATCTCCCCCATCTGCCGGAGCACGGTGCCGCGGTTGTCCGGATCCACGAGGAGCTTGGGCATCAGCCTGCGGGCCTTGAGCAGGTCCTCCTGCCGTCCGGAGGTCAGCAGGCTGATGATATCGCCCCGGATGTCCATCCCGTCCAGGCTCGAGAAGAAGCTGTCCAGTTCGCCGTCCTCGTCATCGCGGAGCTCCGCCTGCAGATCGGTGAGCTCCGAGCCGCCGGCGAGATCCGAGAAGTCGTCCTCCCCGATTCCCGAGCCCGCGTCGGACTCCATCTCCCCCACTTGGGCGATTTTGCTGAGTGCGCTCACCACATCGTCTACGGTGAGCTCGTTTACGACGGCGCCGCTCTCGGCGACCCCCACCTTCCCCACCTCGATGTCCCCCATTCGGGTTACACAATAAACGGTTCCTCTCCAAATTCTCCCGGACGCACTTCGCTCCACCACCACCTCCCGGAGTGTCACAACCCGGCCGAACTGCTCCTTCAAATATTCCTGAATCTGTTGGGTTGCCGACTTGAGGTTCATCCGCGCCTCCGTGAGTTCCCTTTATCGCATCTTAAGGTCACTCGTAAAAACATACAACTCTAGGCGATTTTTTTGACTCCTATGTGAAGGCTCAATAATACTTTCGGGGGGGAAACAGGGATTGTTTCAAGGAGGAATCTATGGCCTACTACGAGGGTCCTGAACGCAGGGTACATATAATTTATCGAACCAACAATCGCGAATACCACGTCCGGGCAGGACGATGCGTCGCCGTACGCAATCTGGGGACAATGGTATGGATATCGAACCACGAAGCCATCGGCATGGAGCTGGCGAACGAACACTCACCAGAGGAAACCATCGGCAGGCCTCTGGAGTTCGTCTCCTCCTATGCCAAGATACGCACCTCAAGGGTATCCGAAATCGAGCGGCCGGAGCGGCAGACAGTGGATGCGTATGGGTTGGTGTGGGCCGTCTGCCCACAGAGCTGTTGAAGACCTAACTCTTAGAAACCATGCCTTCCAGCTCTTTGATGTGCTCCTCAGAGAGGGCGGTCAGCTTCCCTGCATCGAACGCCTCTTTGATCTGATCCAATGTAAAATACTTGGGTTGAACCCGGCTGATCTCCGGCAGCGACGCAAAGATATTGCCGTGAACGTCGAGGCTGTGAATTCCCGGCGGCAGCTTGATTTCCTGTCCACCACCCCGAGCGACTTTGGAGGACATGCCCCGGTTCATTTTTTCAGCTTTTGCCATTTCTTCCTACCTTGTTGTGTCTCTTCGACAGTTCCTACTTCCTAAGTATTTCCACAAACCCACGCCCTTCAAGGTCAGGCTTTTATTCTGCCGCCGAAGAGTTGTCCATCTTTTTTTGTGGGTTCCGCTCCGGAGAAACCGACCTCTCTTGAAAAAGTTGATTTGTCAGGGAATAACCCAAAAGGGAGATCTGTGATGAACAGACATTGCATCTTTCGAAAGGAGTGCGTTCATTTCAAAATGGACGTATCGTGAGGAGAATGAGCGTGTCCGAAATTCAATTGAGCGTCATGTCCCTTGAGGATGATCGGGCGGTCTACGCCCTGGTGGAGAGGGAATTCATGGAGTTTGTCCAGGACGACTGCACTGAAGAGGGGGTCGATATGTTCTTCGAGGCGGTGCGCTATATCGTCTATGACAAACCCGACAACTATTTTGTACTGACGGCCAAGGAAAACGGCGCTGTCATCGGAATGATCGCGGTGAGGCACCACAACCACATCTCGCTCTTCTTTGTCGACAAGTCTCATCACCGGAGGGGGATCGGACGGCGGCTCTTCGAAGCCGCTTTGGCGCGGTGTCTGGATATCGACCCGAATCTGGTTGTCATGGATGTCCACTCCTCTCTTTATGCCGTCCCCGTCTATGAACATCTGGGGTTCACGCCAAGGGAAGGAACAGCCCTCGAGAACGGCATACAATATGTCAAAATGACTCAAGAAATCGAACACTAGAAGTGAAATGCGAGAATTAACTTGAAGATCGAAACTACGATCTAATCATTTACTTGTTCGTTTTTTGGCCGTTATAATTATAGCTTGCATTTAAAAAGGAAAAGAGCCGAGGGCGAATTTGAGGGCAGGTAACGACCTTTCATTGGATGATATGACCTTACAGACCACCGGTCGGGGGACCGGGGGGCAGGGCCTCGATGTCATGTCAAAAATGGTGTACCAGTGCGCCGAAAGGGGCAAAACCATTCGAAAGGTGATGGAGACCTTGGGGTTGGAGCAGCAGATGGCGCACCGCATTATCCAGCAGCTGGTGGGTCAGGGGCTGATCAATGTCATTCCCACGAAGGTTCGTGAGCCGTCATCGGCCCCGACCGAGAAGCCGCCCGAAAAGCTCGTGAGCCAGAGCGGACTGCGGCTTACGCCGGAGTACCTCGAGGCCCTCGAGAAGCGATACGAACAATGCGAAAAAGCCAACTACTACGATATGTTGGAAATCGATCCGGACACCCCTCGCAAGGAGCTGCGGACCCATTACTTCGAGCTGTCCAAACAATATCATCCCGATAAGGTGTTCGGCGAGATACCGAAGGATATCAGGCGAAAGATGCTGCAGGTGTTTCAGTGTCTCACCACGGCCTATGACACCCTCTCCAACCCCAAACGCCGCGCCGAGTATAACGAGACCATCACCGACGAGCTCGAAGTGTTCAACATGGAGAAGAAGCTGAAGCAGGCCATGCGGGAGTCGGTCCCGCCCCCCCCTGCTGGCGAGTCGAGTCATAGCGGAGACCGATATTCCGTTCCGCCGTCCGGATCGGGGAGCGACCGATCTCAAAAGAAGACGTCGTTCGTCCCTTCGAACTCGCCGCGGAAGACCTATACCGTTCGCAGAAATCAGATTCGTCGGAACCTGGCCAACCGGGCGCTCCAGAATCTGCTCTCCCGACGACCGGTTCCGCAACAAAACGCTAATGATATCAATAATTTGTTTGAGCGGGCCGAGGAAGCGATGGACCAGTCCCAGCACGCGGCCGCGGCCAAGATCTTAGGGGAAATTCTTCAAATGGTACCGGACAACCCCCAAGCCCTCGAGATGCTGGCCGCCGTCAACGCGGAGAACAACCGGATACAGCTGCAGCAGCACATCCGCCGCGGGCGCTTTGCAAAGAACGAGAATCGTTTCGACGAGGCCAAGTGGCACTACGAGCAGGCGCTCCTGCTGGACAAGGACAACATCGACGCCCGTCATCTCCTCGCGGAGATGCTCCTGGAGACCTCGAGCGATTTGCACAAGGCCCTCGATTTGATGAAGGAAGTTGTCGTCCTGGGTGGACAACGGGCGCGTTACTACGTTACTCTCGGAGATATTTTTCTCTCATTGAAAGAACCAGGAAGAGCTCAGGATGCGTTCAAGAAGGCGTTCAGATTGGAACCGGACAACAAAGAAATCCAGAAGCGGATAAAGTAATGCGAATAACCGTGAAACGCTGCAGCAATTCGGAGGTACCAGCATTATGGCACGAACGGTAGGTATAGATCTCGGAACCACCAACTCATGCGTCGCTGTTGTGGAAGGGGACACGCCAACCGTCATTCCCAATCGGGGGGGATACAAGACCACGCCGTCCATGGTGGCCGTAACGGAAACGGGAAAGCGACTGGTGGGCTATATCGCCAAACGTCAGGCGATCACCAACGCCGAGAACACGGTCTTCGCAGCGAAGCGACTGATCGGGCGGAAGTGGAACTCGCCGCCGGTGGATGCGGCCAGGGAGTCCGCCCCCTACCGGGTGATCGAGGGTCCCCACGACGACGCCCGCATCGATCTCAAGGGACGCCTCTATTCCGTGCCGGAGATATCGGCGATGATCCTGCAGGAGATGAAGCTCATCGCGGAGGACTATCTCGGCGAGCAGGTGGATCAGGCGGTCATCACCGTGCCGGCCTATTTCAACGACAACCAGCGCCAGGCCACCAAAGACGCCGGCGCCATCGCGGGGCTCGAGGTGCTCCGGATGATCAACGAGCCGACATCCGCGGCGTTGGCGTATGGTTTCGGAAAACAGATCGATCGCATGGTGGCGGTGTTCGATTTGGGCGGCGGCACCTTTGATATCTCCATCCTGGAGATCGGCGCCAACGAGGTGTTCAAGGTCATCTCCACGGCGGGGGACACCTTCCTCGGCGGCGAGGATTTCGACAACCGGGTGCTGGACTGGCTCGTCCAGGGGTTTATCGACGAGCACAGCATCGATCTGCGCCAGGATCGGATGGCCCTCCAGCGCCTCAAGGATGCGGCGGAGAAGGCCAAGATGGAGCTCTCCAGTCAGACCGTCACCGAAATCAACCTGCCCTTCATCATCTCTGCGGGTCAGGACGAGGCCCTCCACCTGCAGCAGTCCCTTTCGCGAGCCACGCTCAACGAGCTCTGCGAGGACCTCATCGAGCGCACTATCGACATCTGCCACGCGACCCTCAAGGAGGCGGGCCTTCAAAAGGACGAGGTGGAGGAGGTCATCCTGGTGGGGGGCATGACCCGGATGGTGGCGGTGCAGGAAAGGGTCGCCGAGTTTTTCGGACGGGAGCCCTGTAAGGGGGTTCATCCGGACGAGGTGGTGGCGCTGGGGGCGGCCATCCAGGCGTCTGCCCTGCTTGACGAGGGCAGCGAGATGCTCCTCCTGGACGTCACCCCCCACACGCTGGGCATCATGATCGTCGGCGGCTTCGTCGAAGGGCTCATCCCCCAGAACTCGAGCGTCCCCACCTCCCGTTCCAAGATCTTCACGACGGTGAAGGACAACCAGACCGCGGTGAAGATCCTGGTGCTCCAGGGGGAGAGCCAGCGCGCGGAGGAGAACGAGCTCCTCGGTGAGTTCATCATGTCCGGACTGCGCAAGGCCCCCAAGGGACAGGTGGAGATCGAGGTGACCTTCGATATCAACGCTGACGGCTGCGTCAGCGTCTCGGCGAAGGATCTCGAGACCAACAAGGAGCAGTCGATCACGGTGACCGCCTCCTCGGGGCTGACGGATGAAGAGATTCGGAAGATGACCGACGAGAGCCAGGACTACCTGGTGCAGCGCCAGACCTCGGAGGAGTTCGAACGGCTGCGACAGGAGGCGGAGCGGACCATCCGGGATCTGGAGCGGATGTTCGGCGACGTCGAGACCATGGTCGCGGGCTCGGAGTTCGGTCAGGAGGCCCTGGATAAAGCGAGGGATATCATCGAACGGGCGCGCAAGGCCATCACCGCGCAGGACAAGGAACAGCTCAACGCTGATGTGGAGGTGCTGGGTAGAACGCTCAAGATGTTCAAAGGGGTGTTGTCGAGGAGTTAGGAGTCCCTGAAGAGTGATTATGGGTGACGAGAAAAAAACCGGGCGGTGGGCCAGGAGTCTGCGAAAGGCCGGCCTGATAGATGATGTGGAGGACAGCTGGAATCTTCCGGATGATGTCTCGATCACCAAAGCCAAAATAGTGGTCATCGGCGAGGCCCCCAAAAAGGGCGAGGAGAATGTCCCGTCCCCGCAGCGGAACACTCTCCCGACGCCGAAGCGGGCCACCCTCCCGACGCCGAAGCGAGAGTCCCTCAGTCCGGAGGATCAGGCGAAGCTCAAGATTCGGGAGTGCTACGATGTGGGGGACTACTCGGGGTGTCTGGAGCTCGCCGAGACCTTCCTCAAGCGGATCCCGGAAGAAGCCGAAGTAACCAATATTGTAGAAAAATGCCGCAAAGTCCTGATGCAGATGTATGAGTCACGCATCGGCGACTTCGATCGGATTCCACGGCGGGCGGTTACCGAAGAGGAGCTCGTCTGGCGAAACCTCGATCCCCTGACCGGCTTCATCGCCGCGACCGTCGACGGTATGCTCACCTTCGAGAACATCATCGACATCTCCACGGTGCCCCGATTCGAGACGTGTCGCATCCTGAGCCAGCTGCTCCAGGACGGTATCATCGAGTAGGCCCGGCGTGGGCATCAGAATCGTCGCCGGTCTGCTCCTCACCCTTGTCATCGGGGGATCCGCCGGCGCCGAAGAGCCCCTCTCCCTGATCTGGCGAGACAAGGAGGACCGGCAGCTCCGCGCCGCCCGGGACGCCCTGCTCCCCTCCAGGCCGCCCTATCAGAACGCCGACGCCGATGCGGACGACGCCCGGTTCCGCGTCGAGGTCTCCGGGACACCGCGGCCGCGATCGGTCCGGATGAGCCTGGTGAGCATCGATCCCGTTACCGGGCGGGTCCGGGACCGGATCCACCTCGGCACGGGGGAGCTCGAGCAGGGGGACGGCGCGGTGAGGACGCCCTGGCTGGTGCTGGCGGCGGACGACGATGATCGCTATTCACCGCGGCTCCGCGGCAGAGCCCTCAAGGCCGCCCTCGGCGACCGGATAGAAGCGCGGGTGCGCGTCGGCGGCCGCCGCGCCAGGCGGTGGTCCATGCCGGTGGGGCGTCCCGCCTATGAACGGTCGGCCGCCGCTGTCCGGCCGGTCAGGCTGAGCTTCACGATGCTCCGGGACCCCCCCGGAGGAGCGCCCCTCGTCGGCGGCACAGATGGCTCCGTCCGGGAGCTGATGGCGTATCAGGCTCAAGTGGCGGGGGAGGTCCTCGCCCAGTGCGCCGTGACGGTTTCCATGGATGAGATAGGGGTCCGGGTGGCGGATCCGCCGGGTCCCTGCCTCCTCGCCGTGGGGGAACGGTTCGGGCTGCCCTCGTCCGGCGGCCATGTCCGGCTTATGGTGGATGGAAGGCGGCTCGGTCCGTGGAAGGTCGGCGGGGAGTATACACCGGCCCAGACCGCACGGCTGCTGGGGCGCCATCTCGAAGACGCGGGATTCCGGGTCGAGCGGTACGACAACGCCAGAGTCTCCTCCTTTGCCCACGCCACCGCGGATCTGCTGGTCCGCCGGGCGGACGGTACGCCGGCCCGCCTCGGCCCGTGGCCCGGAGAGCCCCTCAGCACGGACGCCTCCCAGTCTCTGGATATCGGCGCGGTAGACCTCTCGGACGGGATCGATGCCTATGACGATCTGACCGCCGACAGCGGCTCCCTCGAGGAGCGGACCCTCCTCCGCGCGCTCTCCGATGGCCATCCCGAGACCATAGACGTCATCGTGGTGAACCGGTTCACCAGCCCCCGGCAGGGGGAGTCCTTCCTCCCCTCCGGGACCGCTGCGGCGGGGGGGGCCGTCGTTCTGGATATCAACGCCCTGGCCCGCGCCCGGCAGTCCTATACGCTGAGCCACGAGCTGGGACACGTGCTCCTCGATGATCTCGGGCATCCGGATGACAACGGCGAGGAGGACACCTCCTTACTGATGCACTCCCGGTCGAGCTCGGCCCTCGACGGGCCGAAGCGAATCCCAGAAGCGGAGTGCGACCGGATTCGAGACACCATCGAGCGGCACTTCTTCGAGGTGCCCTCGCCCGAGCGAATCGAGCTATGGAGGAGATGATGATGGATTTCAACGGATTTTACGAGCGACCGCTCATGGGGATCCTGAGGGGCATCCGGGACAAGGAGTTGGCGCCGGTCCTCGAGACGATCCTCGCCGCCGGACTTCGGGCCATCGAGATTACGATGAACACTAAAGGGGCGGCAGCCCTCATTAAAAGGCTCGCCGATCTCGCCGCCGGACGGATTCTGGTGGGGGCGGGCACGGTGCTGACCTCGGATGATCTGGAGCGCGCCCTGGACGCAGGGGCGCGGTTCATCGTCATGCCCACGCTGGTGGAGGCGGTGGTGTCGCGGTGCGTCGCCCGCGCCGTCCCGGTCTTCCCCGGCGCGCTGACCCCCCAGGAGATATGGACCGCTTGGACCGCCGGCGCGACCATGGTCAAGGTCTTTCCCTCGAGCGTGTTCGGCCCCGCCTACTTCCGGGAGATCGCCGGACCCTTCCCGGACATCCCGCTGCTGGCCTGCGGCGGCGTGGGGGCGCACAACCTCAATGAGTACTTCCGCTGCGGCGCCCGGGCCGCCTCCTTCGGCGGTAGCGTCTTCAAGAGGGAGTGGATGGCGCAAGGCGCTTTCGACCGCATCGGGGAGGCCGTCGGCGCGCTGGTCCGGGAATTCGAGACGGGGTGCCGGAGTTGACCAGGGGTGGTCTTTTTCTTGCAGCCTTCCGCCTCAAACCCTTTCCAAGGAGACACGGAAAATGAGAGAGCGCAACACCGGTAGGCAAGAGGGCTCAATTAACGGGATTCAAGAGGAACAATTATTGAAACGATTTCATTTTGTGTTCCCCTCACTCCCGGTGGGGGTTCTCGTCGTTCTGACCGGATGTGGTGACGGGGTGGCGCCGGCAGAGGAAGGGCCGAGCGGCGGAAACCGGGACACCTCGGAAGATCCGGACGCCGGAGACGACACCGTGACGGACACCGGCGCCGGCGGCTGCGGTCCCGTGGATCCGGAGCTGGCCGAGCTGGACGCCGAGGAGCTCTTCGCCTGGCCCAGCGTCCCCACCTTCGACCTCTACCTGCCCCCGGACGACTGGGAGCAGCTTCAGGAGGACGCCCGAGACGAGGAGTACGTCGAGGCCGAGGCCTGTTTCGAGGGGCGGGGCATCGGCACGGTGGGGCTCCGGTTCAAGGGCTCCTACGGCTCCCTCTACGGCTGCTTCAACGACCAGAACGAGATGATTTGCAGGAAGCTCGGGATCAAGCTCAAGTTCAGCGAGTACGATGTCGAGAACCGCTTCTTCGGCATGAAGCGGCTCAACTTCCACGGCTACCGGTGGGACACCACCTACATGAAGGAGAAGCTCTCCTACGACCTCTACAGGGCAATGGATATCGTGGCCCCCCGCACCGCGTGGGCCCAGATTCGAGTGAACGGGGAGCTCATGGGGCTCTACGGCATGGTGGAGCAGGTGGACGGCCGCTTCACCGACAATCGCTGGCCCGAGAACGGGGACGGCAACCTCTACAAGGAGCTCTGGCCGGTCAGCCCGAACGAGGAGTGGGCGATGGACGCGGACTTCGCGGCGGCGCGGCTCAAGACCAACGACGACGCGCCGGACGTGGCGGCCCTTCTCGACTTCGCCGACGCCATGCGCGCCGCCGAGGTGGCGGATCTGCGGAGCACCCTCGAGGGTTTCGTGGATCTGGACTACTTGGCCCGGTACATGGCGGTGGACGACGCCATCGCCAACTACGACGGCATTACGACCTACTGGACCTCGGGGGAGGCGGACTCCGCCGGCAACCACAATTTCTATATCTATGAGGAGGCCCCGGACCGGTTCACCCTCATCCCGTGGGATCTCGAGTCGACCCTCTCCCTCGGCGGCTTCGGCAACCTGCCCCGCTGGACCGAGGTTCCGGAGGACTGCGGACTCGTCTACACCATCTGGGGAAGGGATGACTCCCTGGCCGCCGCCCCCGGATGCGATCGCATCTTCAGGGCGCTGGCACAGGACCTCACGAGCTACCGGGCGGCGGGGCAGGCGCTCCTGGACGGTCCCTTCGCCGAGGAGGCCATGATGACAGCCATCGATGAGCACGCCGAGTTCATCGAAGCGGCGGTGCGGGACGACCCGAACGGGGCGGGGACCGCGGAGTTCGAGAAGAACGTCGGCTTCCTGAGGAGCGAGATCCCCAGGCTCCGCGCGCGGCTGGCCCAGTTCCTCACCGGCGAGCCGTGGACCCCCTTCGAGATCGGGGTGGGGGAGGTGACGGATCTGGAGGCCCAGGACGAGTTCGGCCTCCTCATGACGGCGGAGGTGTACGCCAGTGAGGGCACTACCCTCGGGTACGAAATCAACACGGCGGATCCCCTTTTCGATGAACGGGACCTCCGCATCACCTTCGCGTTCGCCGAGTCCGGAGAGACCTGGGTCTCCTACAAGGTGCCGCTGGCGGGCGGGATCAACGACCTCTCCGCGTATTCCGGCATTCGCCTTTGGATGCGCGGGGACGAGGAGCGGGAGTTTCGCATCGAGTTCGACAGCCACCACACCTCCGAGGAGACCGGTTGGATTCGGGCTGGATGGGACTTCACGGTGCCGGCCGAGGCCTCCGACATTGAGCTCCGCTTCGAGGATGCGGAGGCGCCCTGGTGGGCCGAGTCGAGCGGTTGGGAGCTCTCCGTGCCCGTCTCCGAGATCCAGGCGGCGGTCAACGGCATCATCTTCCGTCCCGAGAACGGCATCAACGGCGATGAGGGCTTCGTCGATATCGACAATATCGAATTCTTCTGACGATCTTTTTTACAGGACCCCGGCAACTGCAAAAAACGACCCAGCCTCCAACTCAGAGGACGATCTTGCGCTCGCTGGCCGAGAAGGCGTTGCCGCCGATGTGGTGGAGGAGCCGGAGGCCGTCGTCGAAGCACCACTCGCCGTCCTTGAAGGCGGCGGGGTCGGCGGTGGCGTCCACCACCTGGGCGATGAGGAGGGAGGAGGCGCCCAGATCCACCACCTGACAGACCCGGCACTCCAGGCTGGCCACGGCCTCGGCCACCAGGGGGGCCTTGATGGCGGTCGGGGGCTGGCGGGTGAGGCCCACGTGGGCGAACTTGTCGTCCACCGCGGCGCCGGAGATCTTGCCCGCGGCCAGCACCTTCTCCGCGATGTCGAGGGTGGGCACGTTGAGGCCGAACTCGCCGGTCCGCGCGATGAAGTCGTAGGAGAAGTGGCCCTTCCCCGACTCGATGGCGATGAGGGGAGGGTCCTTGCGGACGGGCATGTTCCACGCCACGGTGAAGAGGTTGTCCCGATTTCCGTCCCCCACGCTGATGAGCACACAGGGGCCGTGGTTGATGAGCCGCGTGGCGCTCGATAGGGGGTCGATTCTTGCCTTGTCCATAGTCGTTCTCCTGTTTTCAGTAGGCGGTCCCGCCGCCTCTCGACCTCACACCGTCTCCTGCCGCTCCGCGGCGGTGCGGGCCAGATCATCCACCAGCTCGTTCTCGGGCACCCCGGCGTGCCCCTTCACCTTCACGAACCGCACGTTCGAAAACCCCCTGAGCACCCGCTTGATGTTCGCGATGAGGGTCTGGTTGGCCTTGGCCTTCCAGCCCTTGGTCAGCACGCCGAGGGAGTAGCTGCTGTCCGAGTGGATGACGAGGGGCGCGCCCTTGTCCTCCACGGTTTCGAGCACCCGGAGGATGGCGGTGAGCTCGGCGATGTTGTTGGTGCCCTCGCCGAGGGGCTCCCCCCGCTCGACGCGGCGGCCGTCCGGGAAGAGGATGAGATACCCCGCCCCGGAGGGCCCCGGGTTGCCGAGGCAGGCGCCGTCGGTATAGGCGATGATGCCGCTGCCGGAAGGGGCAGGGCGCTGGGCGGGCGCGGCGGCCTTCCTTTGGGGTTTCGGCTGCTCCCCGCGCGGGGGCGTCTCCTTGCTGCCCGGCGGCGACAGGTTGTCCACGAAGGGATGGTAGACCATATCGTCGTCCAACCGGTACTTCATCCGCGCGCGGTTGCCGTCCCGGACGATCCCCCCGTTGTCGTCCACCTCGACAAAGACCCTCTTCCCCTTGAATTTCATCGCGACAAATGACATCGGCACGCAATGTAATGAAAATCGCCTATGGACTCAAGGCGATTGGGCGAATTTCGGCGGGGCGCATCCGGAGGGCGGACCCCGGCCCCATTGCAGTTGTCGCTATGTTTCGTGTAGATGAGCTAGTCAGCCGGCAATGACTCGACGGCGGGCCGCGGTGACAGCCCGGCGGCCTCCACGATGCCGGCGACCTTCTCCTCCCACTCGATGGCCATCAGGTGGATGCCGTGGACACCGGAGATCTCCCTCAGCTCCTGAATGAGCTCGACGCACATGCGGAGACCCTCCTCGGCTCGGTCCTTCTTGGGGACCCCCTTGAGGCGGTCGATGACGGCGTCCGGGATCTCCACGCCGCTCACGTTCTTGGCCATGTACTTGGCCATGGGCAGCGACTTGAGGGGGATGACGCCGGCGAGGATGTGGGTCTTCTGATCGAGCCCCCGGTCCTGCACCTGGGCCATGAAGCGCCTGAACTTCTCGACGTTGAAGACGCACTGGGTCTGGATGAAGCCGGCGCCGGCGGCGACCTTCTTGGCGAGCCGGACGACCCGGAACTTCTCGGGGTCGCTGAAGGGGTTGCAGGCGGCGCCGAGGAACATGGGGGCCGCCCCCTCCACGGCCTCGCCCCCGAGGAGTGCGCCGTCGTCACGGATGCTCCTCAGGGCGTCCACGAGCTGGATGGAGTCGATGTCGAAAACGTTCTTGGCGTCCTTCTGGTTGCCGAAGGTCTGGTGATCGCCGGAGAGGCAGAGGAGGTTGGGGATGCCGAGGGCCACGGCGCCGAAGAAGTCCGACTGCAGGGCGATGCGGTTCCTATCCCGGCACACCATCTGCATCACCGGCTCCAGCCCCTCCTCGATGAGGAGCCGCGAGGCCGCCACCGAGGACATGCGGACGATGGAGGTCTGGTTGTCGGTGACGTTGACCGCGTCCACCGCGCCCTTGAGGAGGGCGGCCTTCCGCTTGATGACCGCCCCGTCGGCGCCCCGCGGGGGACCGCACTCCGCGGTGACGGCGAACTCACCGGCGTCGAGGATCCGCTCGAGCCGGCTCATCGCTTGTACTCTTCCCGGGTCAGGCGCCGCGGCCCCCCGTCCCGGCTGCTCTTCCATCGCTTGGCGGGGCGGATCTTCTCCAGCAGGTGGAGCCTTCCTTCCGCCTCGAGCTTGTCGTAGATGAGCTGCCAGGCGCAGGGCAGGTCTTCCGAGATCTCGCAGTGGCCGTCGCTCGATCCGCCGCAGGGGCCGTTGAGGAGGCTCTTGGAGCAGCGGGCCACGGGGCAGATGCCGCCGGTCTCCCCCAGCACGCAGTCGCCGCAGGCCTGGCAGAACTCGGCGAACTCCCCGGGGGCGAGCACCGCGCCGATGAACTGGGTATTGAGCCCCGGCACGATCCGCGCCCTGTCGAATTTCCGGGAGAGGAACTGCACCCCGGCGCCGCACCCGATGGAGATCACGACGTCGCTTTGCGCCATCAGCTCCGCCAAGTGGGTCGCGAACTCCTCCTCGCACTGCCGCTGCACCGTCTGCTCGGTGATCGTCGGGGTCCTCCCCCTGAGCTTGAGGGCCATCCGGAGCTCCGTCGCCAGGAGCCCGGCCTCCTTCTCGCCGCCGGCCATGCAGACCGCCACGCAGGTGCCGCACCCGACCACGGCGATGCGGTCGGCGTCCGCCACCATCTCGAGGATCTCTTCCAGGGGTTTTCTGTCGGCGACGATCATCTCAACGCCTCTTTATCATCCGCCCCCCCGCGTGTGTCACTTTTTTTGCCGAACCGGGGGTTGAAGGGGGACGGCCCGAGCCGCCGGGCCCGGTCGGTCATCTCAGTGACCGCGTCCACCCACCCCGCCGCGTCCGAGGCCGCCACGTGGAAGAAGGCCAGCCGCTCCCTCTCAAGGCCGATGGCCGTGAGCCGTTGTTCCGTGAACCGCACCCAGGACTTGCCCCGGAGGTTGCCCTCGATGAAGTGGCAGTCTCCCACCCGGCAGCCGGCCACGAAGACCGCGTCCGCCCCCTTCTCGAAGGCCCGGAGGAGCACCGCGGGGTCGGTCTTGCCGGTGCAGGTCATCTTGATGATGCGCACGTTGGCCGGGTAGGAGAGCCTGAGGGAGCCCGCGAGATCCGCCGCGGTGTAGGCGCAGTAGGTGCAGACGAAGGCCACCACGACGGGCTCGTACCCCGGATGCGCGGTTTCGGTTGTCTTTGTCGTTTCGGTCACGGCAGCTCCTCCAGCTGTTCGAACAGCCCATCGAGCTTGGCCATCAGCTGCTCGTCCGTAGAGTGGCAGGTGGTGATCGCCTTCCGCGGGCAGGCCGAGGCGCAGATACCGCACCCCTGGCAGGCCGCCGCCTCGATGCGGGCCACCTCATCCGGCCCGATTTCGGGCACCTGGTAGGGGCAGGAGCGGACGCACGTGAGGCACCCCACGCACCGTTCCGGGTCCACCACCGAGACCTCGGCGGAGACCTCCAGGGTCTCGTGGGCGAGCACGGTGGCCGCCCGGGCCGCCGCCCCCCGGGCCTGGGCGATGGCCTCGTCCACCGGCTTGGGGCCGTGGGCCACGCCGGCCAAAAAGAGCCCCTCGGCGCCGAACTCCAGGGGCCGGAGCTTCATGTGGGCCTCCAGGAAGAACCCGGTGTCGAGGAGCGGCACCTTGAAGAGGGAGGCCACCTTACCGGCGTCGGGCTGCGGTCTCACCCCGGCGCTCAGCACCACCAGATCGGCGGGGAGGGTGACGGCGCGATCGAGGCCGAGGTCCGTGTAGCGGACAACGAGCGCCGGAGTGGTGCCGACCGTTGGCGGGGCATCCGGCTCGAACCGGGCGAAGTGCACGCCGCTTTGCCGGGCCTCCCGGTAGCCGAGCTCCCGGAGGCCGTAGGTGCGGATGTCCCGATAGAGGATCGTCACCGAGGCCGACGGAGCCGCGGCCTTGATGCGGTTGGCGTTCTTGACGGCCTGCTGACAGCAGATCCGGCTGCACCCCTCGGCCCCCGCCTCCCGGGAGCCCACGCACTGAATCATCACGATGCGCTTGTGCGGAAACGGTTCCCCCTCCCCCAGCATCGACTCCAGCCTCGACTGGGTGATCACGCCGGGGTGGTCGCCGTAGCCGTAGCGCCCCGCGGGCTCGAAGGGCACCCCGCCGGTGGCGATGAGGGTGACCCCGTGGGTGACGGTCTCCTCTCCGGAGGGCGTGGTCACAACGGTGGAGAACCGGCCCACGTGGCCGCCGGCCCGTTGAATGGATGCCTCTGTGAGCACCCGGACGCGGGGATGCGCCTCGACCCGCCGGATCAGCGCGGCGAGGTAGGCGCGGGGGTCTATCGACTCCCTGGAGACACCGTTGTCCAGAGCGGTGAGATTCCAAAGGTTCCCCCCGAGCCGTTCGCTCTTCTCCACGATCACCGCGTCGAACCCCTGGTCCGCCAGGCAGAGGGCCGCGGTCATACCGGACACCCCGCCCCCCACCACCAGGGCGGATTGAACCACCTCGACGGTCCGCGTGGGCAGCGGGGCCAGCCGGGCCGCCCGGGAGACCGCCATGCGCACCAGATCCTCGGCCTTGGTGTTGGCGGCGTCGGGGGCGTCCGCGTGAACCCAGGAGCACTGGTCTCGGATGTTGGCCATCTCGAAGAGGTAGGGGTTGAGCCCGGCGCCCGCCAGGGTCTTCCGGAACAGGGGCTCGTGGGTCCGCGGCGTGCAGGAGGCCACCACCACCCGGTTGAGGCCGTGCTCCCGAACGGCCTTCTGGATCTGCCCCTGGGTGTCCGCGGAGCAGGTGTAGAGGTTCTCCTCGGCGTGGACCACGTCGGGGAGCCGCTCCGAGTACCCGCTGAGCTTGGGCACGTCCACCACCCGGGCGATGTTGGTGCCGCACCGGCAGACGAACACTCCCACGCGGGGATCCTGCCCGGACACGTCGACCTCCTCCGGAACCGATTCCCGGACGACCTCGGAATGTCGCGCCCCCGCCAAAGAGGCCGCCGCCAGGGCCGCGGCGCTGGACGCACTCATCACCGTCTCCGGGATATCCCGCGGCCCCTCGATGAGGCCGGCGGTGAAGATCCCGGGGCGGGGGGTCTCCTGGGGCGCGGTGACGCCGCCCGACGCGAACCCGAACCGGTCGAGGGGGATGCCGCAGGTCCCGGCCAGAATTTTGACTGAGGGGGACGGGGTGAGACCGGTGGAGAGCACCAGCAGATCCAGCGTCTTCGTCTCGAGGGTCCCGTCCTTTTGCCGGAAGGTCACCTCGAGGTCGCCGGTCTCGGGGAGCTCCACCACCCGGGAGACCATCCCCCGCTCGTAGCCCACGCCGAACTGGTCCGCGGCCCGGTCCCGGTAGGCGTCGAACCCCTTCCCGTAGGCCCGCATATCCAGGTAGAAGATGGTGGCCTCCACGTCCGGGTAGTGGTCCCTCGTGATCACCGCCTGCTTGGTGGCGAACATGCAGCAGACCGCCGAGCAGAAGGGGCGATCGCTCCGCTCGTCCCGGGAGCCCACGCACTGGATCCACCCCACCCGCGCGGGCTTCGTCCGATCCGAGGGCCTCAGCAGGTGCCCCTCGGTGGGGCCGGAGGCGCTGAGCAGCCGCTCGAAGGCGAGGGAGGAGATGACGTTGGCGTAGCGCCCGAGGCCGTACTCGTACACCCTCCGGCTGTCGAACTGCTCGAATCCGGGGGCCAGGATCACCGCCCCCACCTCGAGGGCTCGTGTCTCGGCCCGATCCCCGTGATCGACGGCCCCCGCCTCGCAGACCCTCTCGCACTGGTAGCACTCGGCGCACCCCCCGCAGGAGAGGCACCGGTTCGCCTCCGCCACCGCCTCCGCTTCGGTCAGGGTGCGGGTCACCTCGTCGAAGTCGGCCACCCTTTCCAGTCCCGGCCGCCGCTCCTCCCGGACCCGCGGGGCGCCGGATTCCCCGGCGGGAACCTCTGTCACCGCCGGCGGTCGGAGGGGCCACTCGGGGTCCATGGATTTCCCAGCGAGCCGGGCGTCGATGGCCGTCGCGGCCCGCCGCCCCATGGCCACCGCGTCGATCACCGATCGGGGCCCCGAGACCCCGTCGCCGCCGGCGAAGACCCCCAGGACCCGGGTCTCGAGGGTGACCGGATCCGCCGCGATGAGCCCGGGCCGTTCCATGCCGAGTGCGTCGCAGATCGCTTCGTCCGCCGTCTGGCCGATGGCGAGCACCACCCGGTCCACGATGAAGCTCCGGGTATCGGCGTCATCGTATTCAGGGGCGAAGCGGCCCTCCTTGTCGAACAGCGAGACGCACCGCCTGAGGGTGAGCTTGGTGCCGCCAGAGACTTCCTCTATCGATTGGATGCCGAACCCGTTGAGGATGTCGGTCCTCTCCTCCAGCAGCTCCTCGATCTCCTCGGGGTGGGCGGGCATGTCGCCGCGGGCCTCGAGGGCCACCATGGTCACCCGCGCCCCGAGGCGCCGGGTCGTTCGGGCCACGTCCACGGCGCTGTTGCCGCCCCCCACCACCGCCACCCGGCGGCCGAGCTCCGGCGGCGCGCCGAGGGCGGTCCGGCGCAGCAGGTCGAGCCCCTGAATCGCGGTGTCGAGGTCCTCTCCCGGGACCCCGAGGGGGCGACCCTTGTGGAGGCCGCCGGCCAGGAACACCGCGTCGAAGCCGTCCGTCCGAAGGCCCTCTATCGAGATATCCCGGCCCAGGGCCGCGCCGCACCGGATCTCCACCCCCAGGGAGCGGATGCGCTCGATGTCCTTTCGCAGGATCTCGCGGGGGAGCCGGTAGGGGGGCACCCCCACCCGCAGCATGCCGCCGGGCTCATCATCCTTCTCGAAAATCGTGACGCCGTGCCCGGCGATCCGGAGGAAGTAGGCCGCGGAGAGCCCGGCCGGACCGCTGCCGATCACCGCGATCCGCTTCGGGCTCGCGGGCTCCGCCGGTGTCGGGGGGACAGCGTCGAAGTTTTCGGTGAGGAACCGCTTGAGGGCTCGGATGGCCACCGGGTCGTCCCCCTGGTCGTTCCGGCCGCAGGACGACTCACAGGGGTGGACGCAGATGCGGCCGCAGATGGAGGGCAGCGGCAGATCCCGCAGGATGAGGGCCAGGGCCTCCTCGTACTTTCCGTTTCGAATCAGCGCCACGTATCCTTGGGTGCTCACGTGGGCCGGACACCCCTCCCGGCAGGGGGCGGTGCCCCGCTTGGAGATGGCGTAGGCGTTGGGGATCGCCTGGGGGTAGCGCTTGGCGATGGCCTTGCCCGAATCCATGTCCAGGTTGAACGGCTTCTTGAGGCTCACCGGGCAGACCGCCTCGCACTCCCCGCACGCCTTGCACTTGTCCACATCGACGTACCGGGGGTGGCGGGTGAGCCGGGCGGTGAACCGCGGGGCGTCCCCGTCGAGGGCGTCGAGGGTGGTGTCGGTCAGCACCTCGATGTTCGGGTGGAGCGCGATTTGCACCAGCCGGGGGGAGATGGTGCACATGGAGCAGTCGTTGGTGGGGAAGGTCTTGTCCAGCTGCACCATCCGGCCGCCGATGGCGCTCTCCTTCTCCACCAGGTGGACCCTGAACCCGGCGTCCGCCAGATCCAGGGCCGACTGCATTCCGGCGATGCCGCCCCCGACGACCAGCACCGATCCCTTGGGCGATACGCTCATTTCAACAGTCCTTTGGCCTTGAGGAGCGGGCGGGGATCGATGAGGTGTCGCTTGAGCCAGCGCCCCGGCCTGGGGACGCCGAGGGCCAGGGCCGCGAGCTCGCTGATGAAGAGTACCGGCAGCGTCTTTGCCGCGCGGTCCCGCTTTTTCGCCTCCCACTGGGCGGACTCCAGGCCGGCGTGACACATGGGGCAGGCTGTGACCACCAGCGCCGCACCGGCCCGCGCCGCCATGGACGCGATGCGGCTCGAGAGGGCGGTCACGATCTCCGGGTGGGAGAGGGTGTGGGCCCCGCCGCAGCACTCGGTTTTGAACGACCAGGGCACCGGGGCACCGCCGAAGAGCGACACCAGGTCGTCCATCGCCATGGGGTTCTCCGGGTTCTGTGCCCCCGTGGTCTTCTGGGGGCGCACCAGGAGGCAGCCGTAGTAGGCCGCCACTCGCAGGCCGTCGAGGGAGACCGTCCGGCGCGCTTCGAGTCGTTTCCGGATCTCGGGTCGCGCCAGCAGGGCCGGCATGGAGAGGATATCGAATCCGGTCTCCCCGATCCGGGCGTCCGCGGCGCGGCGCAGGTTGCCGAAGCAGGCGGCGCAGGGGATCAGCAGGTCCCGGCCCTGCGCCGCGGCGATGTCGAGGTTCCGGCCGCCGAGCGTCTCCACCAGCGATCCGCCGATGGCGTGGGCCGCGGTGGCGCCGCAGCAGCTCCAGTCCTCGAGCTCGGTGAGGCCGATATCGAGGGCCCGGCAGAGGGCCCGGGTGGATTCCTCCTGATCGACGGCCGTGGCGTGGGCGGCGCACCCGGGGTAGTAGGAGAGCTCGAGGGGGTTATCGATCATCCGGTACAATCCGATCCTGTTCGATGAGGTTTCTGATCGCCGTCCTATCCCTCATCCGTTGTCGCGTCAGCTTGAGCTTGCCCCGGAGGAACAGAGCCATGCCCAGGGAGGCCCGCTCGAACAGGGTGTGGCTGCGCTGCTTGAACCGTCGCACCATCCGGATTTCCGCCAGGCGGCCGAAGCGGGAGACCGTGTCCAGCAGCGCGTCCTGGGCCTCGAAGGTGCGCCGATCCGATGGGACGACCCCGCGCTCGAGGGAGCGCCGCTTGAGCAGATCCTGGAGCCGGGCCGGGTCCACCCCGGCGGGGCAGCGGCTGGTGCAGGTGTGGCACCCGGTGCAGCGCCAGATGGCCGTGGAACGGTACAGCGCCGCTTCATCCCCCAGCTGGGTCAACCGGACAATCTGGCTGGTCTGCAGATCCCCCCGATCCGCCACCGGACACCCCGCCGTGCACTTGTGGCACTGAAGGCATCCGTTCACGCCGGTCCGCGTCTTGAGATCGTTCCAAGAATCGCTTCGATCGGGACGACGTTCGACATCGATGTCGGCAGAATGGCTCACGACAGCTCCTCTCCGGGCGGTGTAACAGGGGCCCGGACCGCAGATAGAGTAACGGCCGAGGCCGGAAAGTCAACAACCGACTGGGCCCTCGAAACGGCTTGTTTCAGCGGACTCTGAGGAGCCGGAGGGTGTCGGTCTGGAAGGTCCGGGCGTCGTCCTCGGCGCCGAAGGCCACCGCGATATCATCCCCGGCCTGGATGAGCCCGTGGGCCATGAGGACCTCCTGAGCCTGGGCCACCATCTCGCCGGCGCCGGCGGCCCAGTCGGTGTGGATGGGGATGACCCCCCACTTGAGGGCCAGCCGCCGGAGCACCGCGGGGTGACGGGAGAGGGCCGCGAGGGGGGCGCGGGGCCGGTAGGCGCTGACCAGGTCGGCGGTGTAGCCGCTCTCGGTGTAGATGGCGAGGGCCGAGAGATTGAAGTCCCTGGAGGCGGTCACGGCCGCGCGCGCGATGGCGTTGGAGAACCGCTCCTCCACGACCTGGACCACCGGGGGAATATGGGTGAGGAAGTCGCTCTGCTCCACCGCGTCGATGGCCCGCGACATCTCCCGGACCGTCTCCACCGGATATTTTCCCACCGCGGTCTCTCCGGAGAGCATCACCGCGTCCGCGCCGTCCAGCACCGCGTTGGCCACATCGGAGACCTCGGCCCGGGTGGGCTTGGGGCTGCCGATCATCGACTCCATCATCTGCGTGGCCACGATGACGGGCAATCCCCGGACCCCGGCGTCCCGGATGATCCGCTTCTGCAAAAGGGGCACCTGCTCGGCCCCCGCCTCCACCCCCAGATCCCCCCGGGCGACCATCAGCCCGTCCGCCGCCTGGATGATGGCGTCGAGGTTGTGGATGGCCTCCGGCTTCTCGATCTTGGCGATGACGGGGATGTCGCCGGCCAGGGCCTTGGCCTCGACGATATCCTCGGCCCGGCGGACGAACGACAGGGCGAAGTAGTCGACCCCGAGCGCCTTGGCGAACGCCAGATCCTCCCGATCCTTGTCCGTGAGGGCCGGCACCGACAGGGCGGAGCCGGGGATGTTCATCCCCTTGTGATCCCTGAGGCTCCCCCCCACCACGATTTGGCAGCGCACCTCCTCGCCCGCGGTCTCGAGCACCTCCAGCGTCAATCGACCGTCATCGAGCAGGATGCGATCCCCCGGGCTCACCTCCTCCGGGAGCTTCTCGTAGGAGGTGGCGATGCGCTCCGGCGTGCCCTCGATGTCCGCCGCCGTGATGGCGATCTCCTCACCCTCCCGAAGGGGGATCTCGCCGCCCCGGACCGTGCCGGTGCGGATCTTGGGCCCGCAGAGATCGGCCAGCACCGCCACGAAGGCGTTCGCCCGCTCGGCCTCTTCGCGGACCCGCCGGTACACCGCCCGGTGGGTCGCGTGCTCGCCGTGGGAGAAGTTGAGACGCACCACATCCAGCCCCGCGTCGATGAGCGAACGGATGGTCTCCCGGTCGGCGCTCGCCGGTCCCAGGGTTGCGACAATCTTGACCCGTTGTTGTCCCAGCTCTCTTTTGGTTTTCATAATATCGGGAGGATACTCGTCTTCTGATTCCGCTTACAACCTTGAAAACGCAATGTCGGGGGGAGAGGGTCAAAAAGTTGCCCATGTGTAGTTCTATAGATTACATTAGTCTACATGGAGGTTACCCAATGAAAAGAGCTCTATTGACCCCGATCATCGCAGGAATCGTTCTCATGGCGTCGGTCGTGTGCGAGGCACGAACCGTCCGCGAGACCACCTATCGCTACCAGCAGATCTGGAGCACGGCGGTCCGGTTTCTCAGGGTGGACAACGGCTTCGAAATCAGGGAGCAGGACAAGGAGACCGGCTACGTGCTCTTCACATACCCCAACGCCGGCCGCACCCTCACGGGCTCGGTGGAGCTGATCCCCACGGTCCGGGCCGCCAGGAAATACATCACCGTGGCGGTGCGCATCCAGGACATGCCGAGCTATGTGGAGGTGGTGCTCATCGACAAGCTTGTGCGGAAGCTCCGAAACGAGTATGGTCGGGCGCCCTTGCCGCAGGTGGCGGAGGGGACGGCCGACGCGGCCGGAGACGAAGCGGCGTCGAAAGAAGACGACGTTAAAGAGAAACCCAAAGAGATGGCGGAGCCGGAGAATTCGCAAGATATCGATAAGGAGTGAACGGTAACCATGCTCGAGCAGACCCTTTCCATGATCAAACCCAACGCGGTGGGCGCCGGTCACATCGGCGACATCATCGCCCGTTTCGAAAAGGAGGGGCTCAGAATCGCCGCTCTCAAGATGAAACACCTCGCTCCCCGGGAGGCGGAGGCGTTCTACGCCGAGCACCGGGGCAAACCGTTTTTCGAGGGGCTCGTGAGCTTCATGACCTCCGGTCCTATGTGCGCCATAGTGCTCGAGGGCGAGGGCGCCATCGAGAAGAACCGCGAGATCATGGGCGCCACCGATCCCGCCAAGGCCGCCCCCGGCACCCTCCGGGCGCTCTACGCCGCCAGCATGACCGAGAACGCGGTACACGGCTCGGACTCCCCCAAGAGCGCCGCGCGGGAGATCCCCTTCTTCTTCCCCAGGCTGGAGATCTTCGACGCGCGATAGCCTTTTCAAGCGGACCCTCGTGGCAACGAGGTGATGCGGCATTTTCCGTGAGTCGGTCTATGGCCGAAACGGTAGAGGCATACATCAGCGCCGTGTCGGGCTCAGCCTCATTCGGTCTCAGAAGTAGAACCGGGTCTCCAGGAACACGTTGAGGGGGGACTGCCCGTACTCGCTCCCCAGGCGGGGAGTCTCAAGGGTGCCGGCCGGCCGCTTCCCCCAGGGCGCCATCACCCCGAGCAGGGCGTCGGCCTCGTCGGAGAGGTTGTAGACCAGGGTCCAGGTGGCGATCCCGGAGGCGTCCTCGGCGTTCAGCATGACAAAGGCCATGGTGCTCAGGATGGGGATGATCTCCGTGCCGGCGCTGAGGGCCACGTACTGCCGGCCCAGGTAGAGGGCGTCGTCGGGGAAGAGGCGCCGTGCCCGCTCCAGGTACCGGCCGGGGGTATCGGCGCCGTCCGAGAGGAAGAGGTAGTCGACCCCTAGGGTGGTGTTGTGCCAGGTGAACATTGTGTCGAGGCCGGCGGAGAACCGGACGTGGACGTCCCGTCGTCGGCCGTTTCCATTGATGTCGTCCATCTCGAAGTCTCCGTCGGTGTCCGGGAAGCCGGCGTGGCCCTCCGCCCGGAGGTTGACGGGGCCGAGGGGGGCCTGCATGGAGGCGCCGGAGACCCAGCGTTCGGCGAGCTTTCCGCCGAGGAGGGCCAGCTCGATCTCCTTGATCACCGTGCGGGCGTGGAGGAGGAGGGCGGAGCGGCCCCAGGCGGGCACGTCATCGGCCCCCGAGCCCAGGACGCCGATGAGCTCCACGGAGGAGAAGGTGCCGGTGCCCACCGCGATCCGCAGGGCGTCGACCCCGGGCTTGTACACCGTGTTGACCGCCACCGCCGAGAAGGGGGCGAAGAAGTCGTTCGGAGTAAAGACGTTGGTGACGGAGCAGTTCACCGGCATCCGTCCCACGGAGAGGGTGACGGGATCAAGGTCGAAGGTGAAGGCGAAGCGATCGAGGCCCGCCTCTCCCCCCAGGGTGCCGTGCTCCCAGAAGGTCCCGGTGAGATAGGCGGTGCGGTAGGGGGTACGGAAGTCGCCGGCGGTGGCGAAGGCGCCCCCCATCGCGGACCCGGCGGGCATCCGGGAGAGCTCGAAGAAGGCGTTGACCTCGTAGCGGGTGGGCTCGCCGAGATCCCCCGCCAGCATGAGGCGGGTGACCGACCCCACCAGTGCGTCATCCTCGTCAGGCAGGAGGACCGCGTCCGGGTAGTGGAGGAAGGCGCCGAACTGCCGCTCCGAGCCCATCAGCTCCAGGGTGTAGTCCCCGTCCTCGCTTTCGAGCTCCTCGATGGCGTGTCCCACCGCCGGGAAGGAAAGGACGAGAATGAGCGCGATGGCGCGCGGCCAGGCCATTCAGCCCCTCGTCTCGTCGTCTTCGATTCTGCCGTCCACCAGTCGGACCAGCCGCCTCGCCCGCTCCATCACCCGCGGGTCGTGAGTGGAGAAGATGAACGTGACATTCCGCTCCTCGTTGAGCTTCTCCATGATGGCGATGAGCCGCTCCGCGGTCTCCGAGTCCACGTTGGCGGTGGGCTCGTCCGCCAGCACCACCGCGGGGTTCGCGGCGATGGCCCGAGCGATGGCCACCCGCTGTTGCTGACCGCCGGAGAGCTGGTCGGGGCGCCGGCCGGCGAGATCCTCCAACCCCACGTCCTTGAGGATCCCCATGACCCGCTCCCGCCTTTGGGCGGCGCCCACCCCCTGGAGGGCCAGGACGATCTCGGCGTTCTCATAGGCCGTGAGCACGGGGATCAGGTTGTAGGCCTGGAACACGAAGCCGATGCGGTCCCGCCGGATTCGGCTAAGCCGGGCGCGGCCGAGCTTCACGAGGTCGTTGCCCTCGAGGCGGATGGCGCCCGAGGTGGGTTTGTCCAGGGCGCCGATGAGGTTGAGGGCGGTGGTCTTGCCCGAGCCGGACGGTCCCGAGAGGGCGGTGAACTCGCCCCGCCTGACGATCAGGTCCAGTCCCCTCAAGGCCTGCACGTCAACGGTGCCCTGGCGGTAGGTCTTCTTGACATCCGTCATTTCCAAAATGTTTTGATTCTCGCTCATCACTTCACCTCACACCAGCTTGATGGATTCCACCGGCGACACTCGCCCGGCGCGCCACGCCGGGTAGAGCCCCGAGAGCAGCACCGCCGCCACCGTGGCGCACGCGATGATCACCCCGTTCTCGAAGAAGAGCCCCACCTTCATCACCGGCTCGATGACCACCCCGGCCACCTCGCTCCCCCCCTTGCCCACCATCGCGGTCATGTCGAAGCCCACGGTGGAGAGGTGATGATAGGGCCAGGCGGTCACGAGGGCCCCCACGAAGAGCCCCACCACCGCCAGCCAGAAGCTCTCCCAGATGACGAGCCGGAAGAGCCGGCCCGGCCCGAACCCGATGGCCATCATGATGCCGAACTCCCGCATCCGCTCCATGACGCTCACAAAAAGCGTGTTGAAAATTCCGGCGGCGATGAGGATCATGATGACCACCTCGAAGAAGGTCATGCCGGTCACCTTCATGGTGATGAACCCGGCGAGCTCCGGCTGGTTCTCGAACCACGGCACCACCGCAACCTTCGGGTCGACCGCCGTCTTCAGCGCCTTCGCGACATCCACCGTGCGCCGCTGGTCCGAGATGAACACCGCCACCTGGGAGGCCTCGTCCGCCTCGTAACCGAGCACCTCCCGCAGGGTGTTGATCGGCAGGACACAGAAGGCCGAGTCGAAGGCGTCGGCGCCGGTCTCCACGATGCCCGAGACCCGGGCGAGGCCGGTGGCCATCTGCCCGGTCTTGTCGGTCAGGGTGTAGACGACCTTGCCGCCGATGCCCACGTCCAGGTTTCGGGCGAGCCCCCTGCCGATGACGATGCCCTCCCCGTCCGCGGTGTCGAAGAGGGCGCCCTCCTTGACCGCGTCGAGGGCCGCTAGGGTCGCCTCGCTCTCCCGCCCGGGATCGATGCCGATCATGTAGGCGCCGAGGCTGTTTCGTGCGGTGGAGAGCATGGTGAACCCGGTGATCCGCGTGGCCACGTTTTTGACGAACGGCGCGGCCAGGGCCCGTGCCTCCAGCACCTGGGTGTGTTGAACCGTCTTCTTGAGGTTGGGGGCCTCGAGATAGCCGGGGTGCTGCAGGGTGACGTGCCCGCCGCTCATGCGGGCGGCGAGATCGATCAGATCGGTCCAGCTCTTGTCCCCGAGCCCAGTGGAGAGCACGGCGAGGAGCAGGCCGAAGGCGATGCTCGAGAGGGTGATGAGGGTGCGGCGCCGGTTTCGCCAGAGGTTCCGCCACGCCATCCGTGCCAAGCTGGTTTCTCTCATCGCAGACCTCCTACTGGTGGTGAATCGCCTTCACCGGGCTGATGAGCGCCGCCTTGACGGCCGGGTAGAGGAGCGCCGCTCCCACCACGAACACGAGGGTGAAGACGGGGCCGGTGAAGGTGGACGGATCCACCGACGCCCGCCAGATCGGATCCCACACGATCCCCTGGATGGAGATGCCCCCGAGGCGGCTCATGTCGATGCCCACCTCGGAGAGGAACCAGAGCCCCGGGATGGCGAGGGCCATACCGACGACAATCGCGAGCCCGGTCTGGATGGCCCCCTCCAACAAAATGAGCCGGAGCACCCCGAGGGGCCCCACCCCCACGGCCTTGAGCACGCCGAACTCCCGGATGCGCTCGAACACCGCCATGAGCATGGCGTTGAGGATGACGATGCCGATGGCCAGAAAGACGATGAAGTACATGGTGTACATCACCCCCTCGATGGAATCCATCATCGAGGCCAGGGTGGGCACGAGCTCCCGCCAGGTCTTGACGTCGTGGTCCGGCGCCGCCTGTTTCGCGGCGGCGAGGGCGGCCTGGAGGGGCATGGCGTCGGGCTTTCGGACGATGATGCGGTGGGCCCCTTCATCGACCACCATGAGGCTCCGGTAGGCCCCCTCGGTCATGAAGATGCCGCTCCGGTCCACCGCGTCGGTCACCGCCTTGAGGATGCCCCGCACCGTGTAGAGCTCGTTGGCCATGCTGCCGTCCCACCCCTGGCTGAGCACCACCAGCTCATCCCCCACCTTCGCGTTGAGGTTGCGGGCGAGCCGCCGACCGATCACCACCCCCTTGTCGTCGCCCGCGGCCAGCCACTTCCCCTCGAGCACATTCTCGTAAATCCGGCTCACCTCCCGATCCCGCGCCACGTCGATCCCGATGAAAGTCGCCCCGGCGGACACCTCCCCCACCGCTGCGAGCCCCGCCGCCAGCAGACGGGCGGACGCCTTGAGCCCCGCCTTCCGGAGCCGCGCCACGACCGCGTCGGCGTCCCCCATCCTGGAGTAGATGGAGGGGTCGTCCGCGTACGCCTTGTCGTGAATCTGGATATCCCCGAGCTCCAGCTCCAGCAGGTTCCGCTCCGAGCCCTCGAGGTAGCCCTTCACGAGCCCCGAGTAGAGGGTCATCACCAGCAACGCCAGGCTCATGGCCGCCACGGTCACCAGGGTGCGGCGCTTGTTGCGCCAGACGTTCCTCGACGCCATCTTGAAGACATTCACGGTCGCCTCCTACATGGATTTCAGGTTCTGGATGGAGAAGAAGCTCTTCTTGAGCTTCACGGAGAAGTCGATCTTGGTCCACACCACCTCGGTGTACTCTCCGGAGCCGTCGAGGGGCTTCATCACCATCTTCATGGGCATGACCCGATCTCCGGACGGGCGGTGATCCGAGAACTCGAGGATCCGCACCGCCTTCCCCTTCTCATCGAAGAAGCGCTGGGACAACGGCTGGAGATCCGTCTTCCGGACCACGATCTCTATCTTGCCCCACACCACCGCGGCCTTGGGCTTCGGGATGAGCTCGAACTTGTACCGGTCGTCCGGGCTCTTCACCCGCTGGATGGTGAAGTCGTCCGCGAGCCGCGTGTCGTGTACCAGATCGTCGTTGGTGAAGTGGCTCCCCATCCAGGCGCCCCCCATCATGGCCGAGGAGATCACGATGGTCCGGTCGGTCTTGCTGAGGTAGGTGTAGAGGGTCTTGTCCGCCTTCAGGGTGGCGGTGCCCCGCTCCTTCTTGGGCTCGAGGATCCGCACCAGAGAGTAGTCCTTTCCGAGAGACCAGGACTCGAGGGACATGGTCCGCTCGTACCGCTTGGTCTTGACCTTCATCGACATCACCCCGTGACTCCTGGCCCCGCGGTACTGATCGTCGATGCGGTTCATCACATAGACGGGGAACTCCGGGCTGCCCGGATCCGGCGCCTTCTCCTCGGCGCGGACAGGGCCGGACAACAGGAAGGCAATCACGAAGCCGATAACGTTAACTCTACACATCTCACACCTCCTTATCGTTGGGACGCGCGTCTAGGCCCGCCGGGGCGCCGATCCCGTCCACGATCATCGTGGCGAAGAGATCGGCGAACCGCTCGAGGGAGAGCCCCCGCCGGATTCGGGGATCGGCGATGGTCAGCGAGAAATAGACCACCCCCCAGAGCACCTTGGCCCGATCCTTGAGCTCGGTGTCGGTGAGGCGGCTCGGGCCGAGGGCCTCCCGTACGAGGTGGACGATGAACCCCTCCTGCAGGGCCTCCCAGTTCTGCTCCTTGTGGGCGTCCATGAAATCATACAGCGCATTCAGGATGTCCCGGTCGCCGTTCAGCAGCTTCGAGGTCAGGGGCATCTCGCTCCCGGTGACGAACACCATCTTGAGCCACGCCTTGAGGCGGTCTTTGGGGGGCAGCTCGGGGCTCAGGATCGGCTTGATCCGCACGATGTAGCGCTTCTTCTCCTCGGCGATGGCGTAGACCAGGATCTCCGGCTTGGTCTTGAAATAGAGGTACACCGTCCCCTTGGCCACGCCGGCCCGCGAGGCCACCTCTGAAATGCTCGTCTTTCGGTACCCGTGGTGGATGAAGAGATCGGTGGCGGCCTGGAGGATCCTCATCCGCTTGATGACTTTGGGATCGTCCGAATCGCCGCCTCCGGAGAACTCGTCCAACAACCGTTCGAAATCTTCGTAGCGCCAACCGTTCATGCTGACCAATTTAACACAATTGGTCAGTGTGTCCATCTGAAAGAGTTATAAATACATAAGTTACTGTAATAAAGTGCATATTATTTTGACCAAACCAAGCCGAAGGGTTCTCAGGGTGAAGCACGTTGACGAAACCCCGGGCCGATAGTAGAAAACCGTCGGAGCTTTATTTAAGGAGAGACGACATGCTGATGGACATTGGAGAAATACGAAAAGGCAGCAAGCTGGTGTTCGACGGGGACCCCTGGGTGGTGACCGAGTACCAGTTCGTCAAACCCGGGAAGGGTCAGGCCCTTTACAAGTGCAAGTTGAAGAATATGGTCTCCGGTGTGATCATCGACCGTACCTATCGCTCCGGTGAGAAGTTCGAGAAGGCGGACCTGGAGGAGAACCGGATGCAGTACCTCTACGGGGACGGCAACGAGTTCCACTTCATGAACAACGAGACCTACGACCAGGTGGCGCTCACCCGTGAACAGATCGGCGACGCGGACCACTTCCTCTATGAGAACCTGGACGTGGACATGCTGTTTTTCAACGGCAGCCCCATCGGTCTCACGCTGCCCAACTTCGTGGAGCTCGATATCGTCAAGTCCGATCCCGGCATCAAGGGGGACACGGCCTCCAACACCACCAAGCCCGCGACCCTCTCGACGGGATACGAGGTCCAGGTGCCCCTCTTCATCAACGAGGGCGAACGGATCAAGGTGGACACCCGCACCGGCGACTACGTGGAGCGCGTGAAGAAGTAGCCATTTCTTCCGGCCAAGCAGAACCAAGGAAAGAGGCTTCCCCTGACGGTCCGGGGGCGAGTACAATCACCCAGGCGGGAGGATGCGCCACCGACAGGCTCGGCGGCGGCTCCTATTCATAGCGGCAAGGAGAATCGAATGCGCACCACGCAAATCAGAGACGCAATAGAGGCGAGGTACAGCGGGCTGGCCGAAACCCCCTGCTGTCTCTCGTGCGGCGGCGCCGCGGACATGGCCGAGGCCAAGCCCGGGGAGGTCTGCGTCGATCTCGGGAGCGGTCAGGGAGGGGACGTGCTCAAGCTGGCCGCCACCGTGGGAGAAACGGGGTTCGTTTACGGCGTGGACACCTCGAAGGGAATGCTCCGCCGCGCCAAGCGGACCGCCGAGAAGATGGGGGTGACCAACGTGGCGTTCATCCACGGGATCTTCGAGGACATCCAGCTGGGGGACGGGGTCGCGGATCTGGTCATCTCCAACTGCAGCATCAACCACGCCGAGGACAAGCCCCGGGTCTGGGCCGAGGTCTTCCGAATCCTGAAGCCCGGAGGGCGCTTCGTGGTCAGCGATATCTATGCCTCCGAACCCGTGCCCGAGGTGTACCGGAAAGACCCGGAGGCCGTGGCCGAATGCTGGGCGGGGGCCGTCACCAAGGAGACCTACCTCGCCACTTTGGATGATACGGGGTTCGCGGACATCACGATAATCGAGGAGAGCGTCCCGTACGAAAAAGGCAAGGTGGCGGTGTCCAGCTTCACCATCGCCGGAAAGCGTCCCGGCTGCTGTTGCGGACGGTAGTGGGCCGGATTTGCCGCCGGGTCCCCACGAGGACCGATTGCGGCCCGCCAATCCTGTAGGTTGATCGGCTCCGGGTAAGGTGCTTAACTCATCCCATGGCTGAACGAACTCCGGAGCCCCCCGGGCCGCATCTTTCGCTGATGCAGCGGATCGCGCTTGCTACCGTCATATTGATCCTCTTCTCCGGGTGCCGGGACAAGCCGGGCGCGACGAAATCAAGCCCCGCCGTAACGTGGATCCCTTCGACCCCCACGGGCCTCGAGTTCACCCGGACGGAGATCACGGTGGCCCAGTATCGGGAATGCGTGAAGGTCGGAGCGTGCACCCGGGAGGACGTCGACAAGTCCCAGTGGCAGGGGGACCCTCCGGCATTCCGCGTCTCCAAGGGGTGCAACTTCGAGGCGCCGGCGAAGGACAACTACCCTATGAATTGTGTGGATTGGGACCAGGCAAAGGCCATGTGTGAGTGGCTGGGGGCGCGCCTGCCCACCGCCGGCGAGTGGGCCCGGGAGGCCTACGACAACAGGGGGGAGGACGATTGGCTGAAAGCGTACGAGAGCCCCCCCCGGGGCAACTGCGCCAACCCGGACCTGAGCCTGGGAATGAACGAGAGGGCCTGCCGGGAGAGCATCAGTTGGAGCGTCTGCGCCGATCCCTGGGGCAACAGCGTGTCGGGGCTTTGCGATTTCGGCGGCAACGTGGCCGAGTATACCTCGGATGACATGGTTCCCCACGAGCGCGACATCCCCCCCAAGCTCGCCTGCGGCGGCGAGGACGCGTGGGGGAAATTCCCCCCCCTCGGATGCCGGGGGATCCCCACGGGCGGCCGATTCGAGAGCGTCGGCATCCGATGTGTCCGGCAGTCCCGAAACGCCGAGAGACGAAAAGATCCCCCACCGGTGTAGGCCCGCTTCCAGTCCTGCATCCCGTCGAAGCTGCGGTCGAAACCGGCGATGAGCCCCTCCACCGAGACGGCGAAGGGAATATCCCCCAAGGCCTCTATCGCCTGGTTGACCGGCCCGCCGTCCGGATCGTTCAGCACCACTTGGACGAGGCACCTCGCCGCGGCTTCGTCCGCGCGGCCCCGGAGCCGCCATACGACGGCCCGTCGCTGGAAGCCGGTCAACGTTTCGTCGGACAGCAGCTCGCAGTATCGTTCGGATGCGCGTTCGCCCTCCAGGGTGACGCTGGCGATGCGGGCCGCCACGAACCGTTCCGCGACGGTCTCCGGGTTCGCGTCCGGATCCGAGGCCATCATGCCCTTGCGGGCGACGATTTCTCGAATGGCGGGGAGCGCCCTCTCGTCACCGATGTTCTCGAGCGCCTCGATGACATCGACGAAGCGAATGTGCTCCAGTAGCAACGGTACCGCCGCCTCGGCCTGCTCGTCCATGTTGTGCTGCGCCAGACGGCACCGGGGTATGCTCTCCGTGCCTTTCAGAAAGGCGAGGAGCGCTTCCTTCAGTTGCTCCGGCGCCTCGGGCGCCTTCCCCTTCGGTGCGGGCTTCGGCTTTTCGGGCGCCTCCGGCTCCGGAATGACAGGCGCTCGAACCTCCTGAGCCGGCGCGACGCTCGCCGCCGACGGTCCCGCGGGGGGCCCCGGAGATGTTCCGCGAGAGTATCGGAGAGGCCCTGAAACGGCTCACCCGGGAGACGTTCGGGAGTGACGCCGACAAATGGCGGGCGTGGTGGCGGACGGAGGGGAGGGAGCGGTTTGTTGACGGCAAAGGGGTGAAGTGAGCTTCCCGGCTCAGCGGCCCTGGCCGAGGCCGAGCGCCGATCCGATGTCCGGATCGAGATCACCGGTCGTGTCCATGACCCTGAACCAGATTTGCCAGGGGATCTCGAGCTCCGCGAAGACATCCGCGATGTCGGTGTAGTAGTTGACGGCGTCCTCGGCCGCGGCGCCCGGGTTCACGCCGAACTCCGTGCACACCACCGGCACGTCGTGCTCCACAGCCCACCGTTTCACCTCGATGAGGCGGTTCCTCATCCACGATTTGGTGCCGAGCTGGTAGTAGGTCTCGAGCTGCTCGTACTGCCAGTCCGCCTGATCCGGGCCGAAGCCGAAGTCCGACGAGTACTCGGACCAGCGATCCGTCGAGTAGGGATAGGGGATGTCCCGGGTCGAGTGCATGCCAGTGGAGCTGGTCCCCTGGTGGGTGAAGATGAACGGTTCGTAGTAGTGGAACACATAGGCAATCCTCTCGTCCTCGAACGGGGCGCGCTCGATGAGGGGGCCGATATTGTTCCACTCCACGTCCCCGAAGAGGATGACCCGGTTCGCGTCCTCGCTCCTGATGCCGTCGATCATCTCCGTCGCCGCCGCGGTCCAGTCGGCGGGGGCTACGGCGTCGACGCCGCACGAGAGCTCGGGCTCATTGAGCAACTCGAAGAAGAGATCCTCCCTCGGGGTGTCCGCGAAATGGGCGGCGACTGACGTCCAGAGTTGAACCACCGCCTCCACGCTGGCGGGATCGGACAGGTCGAGGGATTGATCGTACTGGTGATAATCGATGATGAGGGCGAGACCGGCCGCAGCGGTCCAGCGCTCGTAACTGTCGAGGACCTCGAACAGCAGATCCTCCACGGTGAACGGCGCGTCGCCGGAGAGATAGGCGCCGCGGTCCTCGATGTAGTAATCCAGATCGACGGGCAGGCGCACGGCGGTGACCCCGTTGGCCGCCAACTGATCGATATAGTCCGCATCGAACTCGTAGGATTCGAACTTGCGGGCCTCGAGCCAGTTAGACAACGTATAGCCCTTGCGGAGGGTCCTGAACACGAGCTCCTGGAGCGGATTGGCGATCTCGATGGTATCGATGGTGTCGTCCTCGGGGGGATCCGATTCGTGGAGGGTCAGGTCCGGCTCCCTGTCCGGATCCGTCTCCTCTTCGAGGGCCTCTTCCCCCAGGAAGGCGACGTTGTCCACGAGAACGGCGCCCTCGTCGCCGGTGGCGCCCTTGTACTCCCAGCCGATGTGGATGACGTTGTCCAGGTTGAACGGCACGCTGATCCCGTCCCAGCCCCCCTGGCTGAATTCGGTAAACGGGAGGGAGACCACCTGCCACTCCTCGGCGTCGGGGAGGTAGGCGCGGTAGTAGTCGTAGTTGGTGACATCGAGGGTGTAGACATACACGAAATGGGCGCTCCCCTTGTAGGCGTAGGTCAGGCCGCTGTACGCTCGCGCGTCGTAGGGGGCGTCCTCGTCGCCCATCGTGACGGCCCATCCGATATAGGGCTCCCACACCCAGTCCCCCTGATCCAGCGAATAGCTGAGTGCCAGCGCGGATTCGGATTCATACCCCTCCCCGTCCATAATCGGATTGCCCTCGGTGTCCCGGCTGATCGTTACGACGGATCGGCCCTCGTTCGTGCCGTCGTCGTAGACGAACCAGTTTCCGCCCGTGAACGCCACATGATCACCGTCCTCGAAATCATCGATGACCAGCGCCACCACGGACTCGCTCTCTTCCGGTCCGGTGTCCGTATCCGAGGCCTCGTCATCGACACCCCCCGCGTCGTTCTCCCGCGGGCCGCTCTTCGGATTGCCAGTGTCGCCTTCAGAATCATTGCAACAGATACATACAACCGCGGCGAGACCGACGGCCAGAACACGAAGCCTTTTACCGGACCGACCCTTCGGATTTACACTTCGGTCAGGGGGTATCCCTTCCCGGGCTGCAAAACATGGAATGGACATACAGTTTCGCCCGGGAAGAGACACCCCCTGACCTTCGTTCGACCTGAAAAGGTATTTCCGGGGTTTTTGACCAGTCCCCTTTTTGTCTTGAAACATGAAACATCCTTTCTGCCCGAGGTGATGGGGCTGATGAACGCTCTCCTTGAAAGAATCGTGCCACCGTCGCCTCGGTATCGGGAGCTCACCGGTTCGATCTGTGGATGTAACGGATTGTCCGAGTCTGGCGCTTCAGTGTCCGATGTCCGGGATCCTGGACTGATCACAACTTTCGTGATCTGTTGGGCGATGTGGAATCAATAATTGGGTGGTCCCTCTGCTATATTCTTTGCCTATTCTGATATAATCGCACAATAAGGAGGTGTACAGATGAGGATGATGACCGGCCTGATGTCGCTGATCCTGCTCCTCGGTTGCGAGAGCGATCCGCGGGCCAAGAAGGACGGTGACGGCGATGGCGAATACCCCGAGGGGAGCGCCATCGGAGAGAAGGATCCGAACAGCACCGGGGACTGCGACACGGTGATCGAGATGACCATCCGGGACTTCGACGAGAGCCATCCGGACTTCGAGCGGGAGCACAAAGGGTGGGGCCCGGTGACGGGGATCCTCGACGCCGCCCTCGGAGCCGATCGCAAACCCGTTTTCCTGCAGCCCATCGGCGACGCCCAGATATCCCAGGACGAGGCCCAGAAGCAGAGCTACACCTTCACCGTCAACAACTGGGTGGACGCCGCCAACCCCATGTTCGACGGCGAGAAGAGCTTCCGGGACTGGTACCACAGCACCCCGATCTTCGAAAAGACCCTCACCCTGAAGGCGCTCCCGGAGAGCCCCGGCACCTACTACTTCGAGAGCCTGGAGGAGCCCTACGGGAACTTCTTCCCGCTGTTGCCGGACGAGGGGCTCGGCCCGGGCCCGGTGGATCCGGGGATCAATCCCAACGAGCAGAACTTTCTCTTCACCACCGAGATCCACCTGCGGTTCGGCTACGTGGCGGGGCAGGTGTTCAAGTTCAGCGGGGACGACGACCTCTGGATCTTCGTCAACGGACGCCTCGCCTTGGATATGGGCGGGCTCCACAGCCGGTTCAACGGCTCTATCGACTTCGACGCCCAGGCCGCCGATCTCGGCATCACCCCGGGCAACACCTACAACATGGACATCTTCCACGCCGAGCGGCACACCTTGGAGTCCAACTTCCGCATCGAGACCAACATCAGCTGCTTCGAGCCGGTTATCGTCGTGTAAGACCCCCGTACCGGTTGATCAAACCGGCAATGCCTCCCCATCGGGGACCGGTTAGGAAATAACCTTTACAGTTCGAACGAAGGTCACGGGAATGTCCATTCTGTGTATTGCAGCCCGGGAAAGGGATACCCCGTGACCGAAGGGTAAATCCGAAGGGCCGGTCCCCCCAACTGAATACCTGCTTTGACACCCGTCGAATTCGTGTCTTCATTAGTATTGGGGCTACGGCCCCTTTTCAATTTATAGAACGGGCTTTTGGGAACAATGGTTTGACCGGGTTGTCTCTAAGTGCCGGACAACAGGCCTTTTTTCAGAGTCCGCCAGAATGCATTCGAGGAAAGCGATGCGCGCGCGAGCCCGCATTAGTGACAAAAGGAATCGATGATGAAGTATCTTTTTTTGACCGTAATTTGCGTTTTGATCCTGGGGTGCGAGGAGGAGCTTCCGAGCGCCACCGCGCCGATAGAATCCCGGGTGGAGCTGGCCGCGGGGGATGTATGGCTCGTCGAGGATGACGGGCCAAAGCGGCTCATCACCGGCGTGATGCTGAAAGAGGGCGCGCGCCTCCGAGTGGGGGACGGCAGCCGGGCGCTGGTCCGGCTCAGCAACGGTACGCGGGTCTTCTTCCGCGGCGGCACCGAGGCGGTCCTCGACAGCGGATCGCTGCAGGTGAGCAAGGGGGAGGTGTTCGCGGACGTGGCCGAGAGCGAAGGGACCCTCGTCCGGTTCACCGCCCGGGACGTCACGGTCAGCGCGGAGGGGGCGGGCTTCAACCTGGCCCTCGGCGCGGATGAGGTGCGGCTCTACGTGGTCCGCGGGCTGGCGGTCTTTTCCTCGAAAGGGGGGCGGGTGGAGGTGGAGAAGGGGGAGATGGGCACCTCGAAAAAGGGGGCGAAACCCACCGTCGCCCCGGTGGCCTTCTTCGACGACTGGACCGGCGGCATGGCGGACCGGGAGCTCGACGCCAACCTCGGCGGGCGCGGCGCCGGACAGATCTACGGCATCGACCGGACCCGGCCCGGCTCGCCGCCCCAGACGCTCCAGATCACGAAGCAGTCGATCCGGACCGTCATCCGGGACGGGATCGCCCACACCACCGTGGACCAGCGCTTCTTCAACCCCGGCAGCGATATCCTGGAGGGGTGGTACTGGTTCACCATTCCCGAGGACGCCTCCGTCGAGCGATTCGCCCTGGAGGTGAACGGCGCCCTCGTGGAGGGGGAGATGATCGAGCGGAAGCAGGCCGCCGAGGCCTACGAGGAGGCGATCCGGCGGGCGGTCGATCCGGCGCTGCTGGAGTGGGTGGACGGACGATCTTTCAGGGCGCGTATCTACCCCATCCCCGGCGTGGGGGAGCGCCGGGTGGTATTGTCCTACACAGAAATCCTGCCCCTCGTGGATAATGTCTATCGATATATATACCCCATGGGGAGCGGCGGCGCCGCGGAGATCGGAGAGTTCTCCCTCACCGTGGATTTGGGAGACGAGGGACGGGAGATCGACATCGCGACCCTCCAGGACGCCCGGATCGAGGACGGGGGGCGCCGGGTGACCATGCGCCGCTCGGGGTACACCCCCCACTCCGACTTCCTGCTCGAGCTCAGGAAGGCGGAGGTCGCCGAGCCCATGCGGATCGCCCGATTCTCACCGGGGGAGGAGGCCGCCGACTACATCATGATTCGGTACTCCCCGGACGTGGCGTGGAACGAGGTCAAGGACGTCCGGGGGGACGTTGTCGTGGTGCTCGACACCTCCGCCGGGGGAGACGCGTCGGATCGACAGATCCGGCTGGACGCGGCGGAGGCGATCCTGCGGGCCCTGTCCGCCTCGGATCGGTTCGCCGTGGTGACCACTGATCTCTCGTCACGGGTCGTCTACCCCGAGAAGGGGCTCGCCCCGGCCGAGGAGGCCCATGTGGCGAGAGCCGTGGAGCGCCTCTCGGAGGTCCCCTCCGGCGGGGCCACGGATCTCGGGGAGATGTTCCACGCGGCCCTCAACCTGGTGCACGACTCCCCCCAGCCGGCGGTGGTCTACATCGGGGACGGCAAGGCCACCACCGGAGAGATCGCCAACGAGGAGCTCGCCTCCCGGCTCCGGCGCTCCCTCGGCAACTCCCGGGCGCGGCTCTTCACCATGGCGGTGGGGGAGGACGCCCGGTACGGGCTGCTCAGCCGTCTCTCCCGAGTGGGGGGCGGTCAGAGCTTCCGCATCGACACCCCCGAGGAGACCGTGACGAGGGCCCTCGGCTTCGTGGGGGCGGTCAAGACCCCCACCCTCACCGATCTCGCCATCGACGCCGGGGCCGGCCTGGACCAGGTCTTCATGACCGCGTCGAAGAAGATCTCGGAGGGGGGGGAGGTGGTCCTGCTGGCGAGGACCCACCACGCGCTGCCAGACCAAATCACCGTCAAGGGGCGCCTGGGTCAGAAGGTCGTGGAGAAGACCTACGATACCCGGGTGGCGTCCGGCGACGAGAACGCCTACATCGCAAACCTCTGGGCGCGGCTCTATCTCCAGAATCTCTTCGGGGACGGCGTCGAGGAGAACCGGGGGCTCATCATCTCCCTCGGCCTCCAGTACGCCCTGATGACGCCGCTCACGTCGTTCCTGGTGCTCGACAGCGACGAGGCCTACGAGGCGCAGGGTATCAAGCGGCGGAACCGCCGGATCTGGAGCGCTCGGGGGGAGCGATCCGAGGCGCGGCCGTGGCTGCCGAAACGCGCGAACGAGGCGATCATCGGAGGCCCCCTCTCCCTCGTCGGATGCAGCGATCCGGAGACGCGCACGATGACCGAGCAGGACGAGGTCCCCGAGTGGCTCAAGCGGGGCAGGCGGGAAGAGGCCCAGGGGGGAAAGGGCAAGCGCCACAAGGGGGAGGAGGGGCAGATGGGCCAGCGGGACGCTGTGAAGACCGACAACCACTACGGTATCAAGGGGCCGGCGGACAACCCGAGCCCCCACATGGCCAGGAGCCAGGCCAAGGAGATGGCCAAGAGCGAAGGGGTCCTGAGCTACCTCTCCGCCAGCGACAAACCGGCCTCCCCGTTCGGCAGCCCGGCTCCTGAGGCGAGTCTCGGGCAGACCGGGTTGGGGCTGAGGGGCACCGGGAGGGGCGGCGGCGGCACCGGCGAGGGCACCATCGGGCTCGGCAACCTCAACACCATCGGCCACGGGGGGGGCGGGGGAAGCGGCTCCGGATACGGTCGGGGGGCCGGCGGCCTCGGCGGACGGCAGGGTAAGGCGCCGAAGATCCGGTCCGGGAAAACGGTGGTCAGGGGCTCCCTCTCCAAGGAGGTGATCCGCCGGATCGTCCACCGTCACATCAACGAGGTGAAGTTCTGCTACGAGCGGGAGCTGGTGAAGCGGCCGGATCTCGCCGGCCGGGTCTCCACCAAGTTCATCATCAACGGCACCGGGGCCGTGCAGATGGCCGCGGTGGCAAACTCCACCCTGGGGAGCGCCGCCGTCGAGAACTGTATCGCCCAGGCGGTCCGGCGGTGGACCTTCCCGGCGCCCGAGGGCGGCGGCGTGGTGATCGTCACCTATCCGTTCCAGCTGACCGGACCGGACGGGAAGCTTCCGCCGGAGCCGAAGGCCGAGCCGGAGTCGGCGCCGGAGCCCCCCAAGTTCCAGATCGCCACCCAGACCGCGATCTGCTCGGACGCCTCCTCCAGACCGCTCCACGAGCGGCGGGTGGTCTGGTCCCGTCGCATCGCCCGGGCCGACACCGCCGAGAAGCTGGTCTCCGTCTACTCCGCCGCCAAACAGCGGTGCGAGCTCAAGGGGTGGCGGGACACGCGGGTGATGCTCAACCTCATCGAGTCCCGGGTCCGGACCGCCGTCGATGTCACCGCGCTCCTCGGCGCGTTCGACCAGCGTCCCCAGCTGCGGGAGTACCTCCGCAAGCGGATCTTGAGACGCGCCTTCGATCCGGACGTGGTGTTCAGCCTCTATCGCGGCGGCGGGATCGATTGGAATAGCGCCATGCAGGGGATCGCCGCGCTCAAGACCATCGAAGAGAGAGTCGCCGCCCTCAAGAAGCTCCTCGAGGCCCACCCGCAGGATCCCATCGGGCGGACGCTTCTGGCGAAGACCCTCTTCGAGGCGGGCCGAAACGACGAGGCCCTGGCCGTCGCAGTCCGCCTGAAGCGGGACGGCCTGACCACCCCCTCGGTGCTCGAGATTCTGTGCGATCTGCAGGCCGACGCCGGACGGGACCAGGAGGCCCGGCGGAGCTGCTCCGAGCTCGTGGAGTTCAACGAGAGCGACGCCGCCGCCCGGCTCCGCCTTGGCAACCTGTTCCTCCGCCACGGGTGGTACGACGCCGCCTACCGGCAGTTCAAGACCCTGGCGGACATGACGGAGGAGACCCCGCTGGCCCTCCTCAAGCTCGCCCGGGCGGCCGCGGGCATGGGGCGCATCGACGAGGCCCTCCGGATGGAGCGGAAGGTGGCCGCCGGGGAAGGGGAGCCGGGGCCGAACGATGTCCGGCAGTGGGCCAAGCTCCACTCGGTGGCGCTCCTCGCCGACATGATCCTCGACGCTCGGACCAAGGGCGACAAGGAGAAGGTGCGCACTCTGGAGCGGGCGCTCAAGCGCACCCAGATCCTCTCCGAGCGGGCCGTCCTCAAGATCGCGGTCTGGGAGGACGAGGGGGCGAACCTGGCGCTCACGGTGAAGAGCGGGACCGAGACACTCCCGATCTCCCAGCGGGTGTCCGCGGCTCCCCTGGGGCTCCACATGATCGACCTGGGCCCCGAAGCCCCCGGGACGGCCGTGTACAGCGTTGTCCAAGACGGGGCCCCCCTCTTCAGGGCCGTCGAATTCACGGTCTACACCATCCGTTTCGACGGGAAGAGCTACACCGTTGAGAAGACCGCAGGGGAGCTCGCCCCGAAACGCGAGGCGGTCGAAATCCATTCCGCGTAATCGGTGATCAGGACGGCAGGGGACATCGGTGGTCGCTCACGTCGGCGAGGTGCTTCCGGAGGGTGGCCTCCTCCTGTCGGCCCACAAGGCGATGGACCTCCTCGCCGTCCTCATCGATGAAGATGAATGTCGGGATGGCTTCGATATTGAGGGCGTCGACAAGGGGTTCGTTGCGGGCCAAAGAGAGATCGATTTGAAGCACCTGAACCGCAGGGCCGCACTTGGCCCGAAGGGCGGTGACCACCGGCGCCATGGCCTGGCAGCTCGAGCAGTACGGGGTGTAGAGCTCCATCATTCGTGGAGCCTCCCACCCCTCCACGTCGACGGCCGGGTTGTATCCGAAGGCCTGAATGAAGAGCACCGCCGCCGCCGTCGCCGCCCCCCCGAGAATCCATCGTAAGGGAATGCGCTGTTTCATCGTCAATCCCTCACGCCGCGGCGAAGCCGCCGATGGCCGCCCCCCAGAAAGTCGAGATCCAGGGATCCGACGTGATCGCGCACCCCCCGGAGGAGCAGCCGACGGTAGAGTAGTACGCGAACCCGAGGGCGCCGCCGATGAGAACGCCGAGGGCCGGCTTGATGATTCGTTTTCTCGCGGGATCCATATCTTCCCAAATCGACCTCAATTTCTGCATTGATCCACCTCCTGAAACACTCGTCTCTGAACTCTGGAGCCATTCGAGCCGCTCCGGGTGTCGCAAAAAGAGTCCCGTCGGGTGAGCGCGGTCTCTTTTCTCCGGGCCGAAGATGCGGTAAGAAGCCCGTCATGAAGCGCGTGAGCGGAGACAGCGGCGATATCTTCAAACCGAGGGGGCAGCTCAAGCGGGAGATCGAGCTCGCCGAGCGGTACCCGGAGGAGGTGGTCCGCGTCCTGAGCCCCCACCTGACCGATGAGCGGCGAAGCCGCATCGATGGTGTCGTGGCGCATCGAATCCGGCGCCAGACCGTGGCCGTCGAGGGGGTCTTCGATCCCCACAACGGCGCCGCGGTGATACGCACCGCGGAGGCCTCCGGTCTGCAGACCGTTCATATCATCGAGCGGGACTACCGCTTCCTCTCTTCCCGAAAGATCACCCAGGGCACCCACAAGTGGGTGGATCTCGCCGTGTGGAAATCCCCGGAGGAGTTCGCCCGGGCGGTTAAAGGAGAAGGCAAGCAGATACTGGTGGCCGACGCCGGGGCCCGACAGTCCCTCGATGAGGTCGATCCGGCAATGCCGGTGGCGATGGTCTTCGGCAACGAGCACCAGGGGATCAGCCGGGAGATGCGGCGCCTGTCGGACGGCGCGTTCTCGATTCCCATGCGGGGCTTCGCCGAGAGCTTCAATGTCTCGGTCGCGGCGGCCATCGGCATCTCATCGATCACCCGGAACAAGCCCGGCGATCTCACCGAGACCGAGAGGGCGATTCTCCGGGCGAGGTTCTACCTTCGGGCGGTCCGGGCGGGTTACGAGATCGCCGCGGAGTCGGTGTCGGTGCAGTCTGTACCGTCGTCGTACATCTCATCCACGTAATCCAGGCACTCCTCGTCGCAGTAGCCGTCCCCTCCCCACCCACAGGGATCACTCGGGATGCACGTGTTGGCCGAGAGGTAGTTGAGCGTACACTCGAAGTCCGCGCACTCACCGGTGACCGGGGTTATCTCCAGTGTGATGATTTCTTCCTCCAGCAAGGCGATAATGGTGTACTCCATCCCGGGCTCGAAGGACACCGACTCCTCGTGGTAGACATACTCGTCAGGACCGATCAGCCGCAGATTTACGTCATCTCCCGCGGGGATGGCATCACAGGAGACGCCGATCGCCGCGCTGCAGGTATTGGTCTGGGCGCTGAGCGTGAGGCCGGAATCGAACTCGAGCCGAAAGACGTCATTAATATCATTGATGTAAATGTGGTGACAGAAGTTGGCGACGGCCGTCACGGACTCTCCCGTGTCCGTTTCGAGGGTTGCCGTGTCTGACGGATCCGTGTCTGACGGATCCGTGTCCGACGGGTCCGTGTCCGGCGGATCGGTATCTGACGGTTCCGTATCCTCCCATCCGCAGTCCACTGCGTCATCGAACATTTCGTCGACGGCCCCCTCGATGAGGCAACCGTCATCACAGAAACCGTCCTCTTTCCAGCCGCAGACGTCCCCGGGGGCGCAGGTTCCCGGGCTGTACAGCAAGAGGTCGCACTCCAGAGTCTCACAGCTGTTGCGCACCTCGTCGATATCCAGGAAGAGCTCACCGGAGTCGGTGACATTGGCGTAGATGCTGTATTCCACCTCCGGCTCGAAGGTGTAGCTGTCCACCAGGTAGACCGAACCGTCCTCTCCGCGCAGCTCCAGGGGGACCCCTGCGCCGGAGGGAATCGGCACGCAGGCTTCTCCGAGCGGCGAGCTGCACGTCCCTGTATCCGCCGACAGTACCACCTGCTCGTCCTCTGTTCCGATGACCATATCAAAGGTCACCGAGACATTGCTTATGAAGAGATAGTGGCAGAAGCTCCCCATGGAGAGTCCCGGATCACTGTCGGTGTCCGTGTCGGCGTCCGTATCGACATCCGTGTCGGCGTCCGTGTCGGCGTCCGTATCGACATCCGTGTCCGCGTCCGTATCGACATCCGTGTCCGCGTCCGTATCGACATCCGTGTCGGCGTCCGTGTCCGCGTCCGTATCCCCGTCCGTGTCCCCGTCCACGTCTCCGTCTCCCGACGTCTCCGTATCCGAGGAGACATCGCAGCAGACCTCTCCCTTATTCAGACAGAAAGTGCTGGGGATGATCTCTCCTTGCATCTGGCATTCGATATTCGACATACACTCGGCGGAGCACGGCGTCCCGACAGGCTCGTTATCGTGGCTTATCGGAGTCGTCGTTTCGGAACACCCCATCAGGATAAAAATTATCAAACCATTGAGTGCTCTCATTTTTAAATGATCCTTCCTATTTATGAAGTGAAGACAGATATGAAATATTTGATAAAGTGCATGACGACCGAGGTCAAATAAAATAAAATATAGCGAATTTTCGCGATCTCGAGGAGAGGAGACCGCGGACAGCTCGTTCCGAACAAAAAAGCAAGACTTAACAAGCGCTTAATTAATGACCAGTTGCGTCTGTTCGATGAGGTTCGACAGAAAAAGGGATTAACAAGAAAAATCAGTTACGGTAAAAAAAGGTGCAACATTAAGGATTTAATATGAAAGATGCTGACATGAGACAGAATTGTCGGAGATACCGGATGTTTGTGCTCGTCTCGCTCAGCGGCCTGCTGAGTTGCGGCCCGACGGTTGACAAGCTCGACAAGCTTCCTACCGTCCCGAACACGATGATGGATTCCGGTGAACACCTTCTGGTGGAGCCCGTCGGCGACGCGAAGGGGCTTTTGGGGCGACCGGTCACGATCCAACCGGACGGCGGGATCGAGATCGCCGATGCCCTGGCGCCGGGGTGCGAGATAACCGTGCGGGAGACCCTGTCGAGCTGGAAGCGCACCTTTCACCAGGGGGCGGACAAGGTGGCGGGGTTCTCGGCCCAGCTCGGCAAGGTCGCGAACTTGAGGGCCCAGTATCAGGAGGGGGTCAGGCTGGAGACCTCGGTTAAAAACGAAAGGACCCTGCTCGCCGACCTCCGAGGTCCCTGTGGCGATCTGGTCATTACCTCCGTAAAGATGGGGACCGGTCAGCGGGAGTTCCAGTACCGGCAATCCATCGAGGGGGGCGCTCACGGCGGTTGGCAGTCGATCTCCGCGGGGGGCGGCGGCGCCGCGAACCAGAGCACCGGGGGGGCCCTGTCCTGGGACACCCTTCAGGCCTGGGCGTTCACCATCGGAACCGTCTCTGACGCCAACCAGGCCGAGATCTCCATCGACATGCCCGGCGAGCTGAAGCCGGGGGACCGCTTCGCGCCTGCGATCACCGCCGGGGAGCGGGATCTGTGGCTCATCGTCATTACGTGCTGCGGTGACGATCAGTGCATGGTCCTCAGGCCCTCCCACAAGATCCCGGCGGAGTGCGCCCCCAAGGGCTCGACGACCAAGCTGTGGCCCATGGTGGCGGCGGCGGCGGCGGATGGCGGGGACTCCATGGAGCGGATGATCGTATACGGTTTCCCGGAGGAGGGGGACTTCAAACAGTTCGCCCCCCCCAAAGGAGTGCTCAGTGTCGAAGACGCCACCCGGTACACCCGGGAGCTGGCGCAGCGTTTGGAGCAGAACAACGAGATCCCCGCGCGGCGCTGGACGCGCAGCGAGTTTCGCTATGTCGTAAAGGCCGAACCCACCGATGAGGGAGGTGAACCATGAGAGTCATCGTGACGGGAAGTTCCCTTTTTATCCTGTGTCTCGCCGGATGTGCCGGCCAGCAACCCCCCCAGGTGCAGGCCGCCCCACAACAGGTGGTTCAACCCCAGACGCCCCCCGCGGCCGCGGCGCGACAGAACACCGGGCGCCGTTACGATCCCAGCCGTATCCGCCTGGACCTCCCCTGGCCGAAGCTGAACCAGCCCATGGCCCGAATCGGCGGCGGGGAACGGGACGCCGCCGTCATCGTGGCCATCGAGCGCTACGATAATGTCCCCGGTATCCCCGGAGCGAAGGCCAACGCGGAGGGGTGGTATCACTACTTCATCCACACGCTGGGCATCCCGGACGTCAATGTGAAGCTGATGCCCCAGACCAAGGCGACCCGGGAGGGCATCCTCTCCGCGCTGGAGGACACCGCCCGGCTGGCCGGGTCCGGCGGTCGGATCTGGTTCGTCTTCATTGGTCACGGCGCCCCCACGGACGGCGACGGTCTGCTTCTCGGCGTCGACGTCCGTCAGACCGCGGAGAGCCTCGAGGCGCGGGGGCTCAAGCAGAGCGATGTGCTGAACGCCCTGAACCAGAGCCGCGCGTTGCCCGTGCTGATCCTGGACGCCTGCTTCAGCGGACGCACCGGATCCGGGGACTCGGTCATCAACGGGCTGATGCCCGTCCGGAACGCCGAGCTTCCCTCCCCGGGCAAGGCCATCGTGATGACGGCGGCCTCGAGCGATCAGTACGCGGGTCCACTCCCGGGCAAGGCGGTGCCGGCCTTCTCCTACCTCGCCCTCGGCGCGATGCGGGGATGGGGGGACAGCAACAAGGACGGCATGGTGTCGGCGAACGAGGTGGTGACATACGCCAGAAACGCCATGGGGGCGCTCCTCTTCGGCCGCAAGCAGACCCCGGAGGTCACCGGCGACAGCGCCGGCATCCCCCTGGCCACCGCCAAGGAGAACGGTCCGAAGCTCTCCGAGCTGGCCAAGCTCCTCTCCGAGAGCGAGGATCAGATGTTCAACAAGGACGGGCTGGTGCTCGGCGACCTGACGCTGGTGGACGAGGAGTTTCAGGCGTTCGAGGATGATGAGGTCAACATCGGCGAGCTGAATATCAAAGATATGCGGGAGCGGGAGCGGGTCTACATCGCGCTGACCGAAGCCAAGAGAAAAGTCGAGGCGGCCAAAGCCGCGTCCAAGGATGATCCCAGCGGCGAGAAGCAGCAGAAGGCCTGGTGTGAGCTCGCGAACCTGGAGAATCCCAACCCCTATCGCGAACAGGCCCAGGAAGCCTGCTCCCAGGCCTCGAGCTACGTGGAGCAGCGAAAGCGCATCGTGGCCGCGATGGACCGGGACTGGGAGAAGGTGGAGATGATGGTCTCCATGCAAAGCTACAAACCCGAGGACAAGAAGAAGGCCCTAAGAGCCTTTGCCCGGGCCTACGGGGTGCTCAAGGAGCAATCCCGGGTCCAGGCGGTGATTTACGCCTATCGACTGCTCGAACAGGGGCAGCTGCGTCCCCTCTCCGCGGTGGAGCACGGCATTCGGTCCGGGAGCATCGAGTTCGACTATGAGGTGGATGAGGAGATCCGGAAACAGCAGCAGGAACGCTTGAACGAGACCGGGCCCGTGAAGACAGCGGCGCCGCCCGCGACCGGGAGCCCGCCGGCCGGGAACCGGAACGTGGCCGTCACCCCCGGTGGCGGCCCCCCCGCCGCCGGCGCAGGTCCGGCCGTTCCAAAGGCGGACAATCAAAAACCCAGGAAGACGAAGATCGGACACGCCCTGTTCTGGCCGGGGCTCGTCATCGGGGGCTTCGGCGGCGCGGCGGCGGGGTTGGCCAACATGTATGGGAAGCGGGGATGTGAGGATCAGTCCAACTGCGACAGCAGCCGGACCTGGGCGGGGGTCATGTGGGGGAGCTACGCCGTGAGCCTGGCCATGATGGGGACCGGAATCGCGATGTGGACCCTCGGCGCCAAAGAGAAAAAGGAGAAAGCCGCCCCCGCCACCGGCGCCAAGATTTCGCTGGCGCCGTTGTTCGACGGCCGTTCCGCCGCCCTTTCAATCAGCGGGAAGTGGTGAGCTCCCGCCACGAGCCCTGCCCGCCTCCCGGTTATCGTTTCCATTGACATTCTCCTCATCAGATGAAAAATTACTACTACTTTCGAAAGAATAACGAGCGCTATTCACCGGGAAGGAAGAGAGTATGAAACAGACGATTTGGCCCATATCCTTCAGTTGTATATTGATGGCGGCGATCCTCTCCGGGTGCGCGGTGAAGAACACCTATCCCTTTGCCAATGTGCGCGCGAATCTGACCGCCACGGGAAACAAGAACGTGGCCGTCCTGGTGGTGGACCGAAGAGACTTCATCGCCTCCGGCGAGAAGACACCGGACTTCGTCGGTCTGCAGCGCGGCGGCTATGGGAACCCCTTCAACGTCAGGACAGCCAGTAAACGGCCCCTCTCCGACGCGGTCGCGGAAGCGGTCAGCTCCTCTCTCAGGGCCAAGGGGTACCTCACCACCGCCATCCCCACCCGCGCGAACGAGCCCGTCGCGGATGTGATCCGAAAGGTCGGCGCCGCCGCGCCGGATGTCGGGGTTGTGCTGGAGATGAAGCAGTGGAAGAGCGACACCTATGTGGACGTCATTCTCAAGTACGACCTCGAGCTTCGCGTCATCTCTCCCTCAGGCGAGATCCTCGCCGAGCAGAGGATACAGACCGACGAGAACCTCAAGGGCAGCGCCATGAACCCATCGAAATACGCCAAGGCCGCCATCCCCGCCGCCTTCAAAAAAGCGCTGGAGACCCTCCTGAACGCGGAACCGGTCGTCCTCGCCCTCGGTGGGACCGCGACGGCGACGGCGACCCCCGTCGCCTCACCCAGCGCCCCCAAACCCGCGGCGCCCGTAGTAAAGAGTGCCGCGTCCGCGAGCCTCCTCGGGGGCATCGACTCGGAGTCGGCGTGGCGGATGCCCATCTTCATCCCCGACATCTGTGAAACGGTCAAGGCCATGAACTCGGTGAACCAGACGCTGCGATCGGCGGGGCAGCTCAAGGAGCCCCATCCCGGCGACATGAAGAACACCGAGCACATGCTCGGCAGATGCGCGGAGGGGAAGTCGGACGACAACCAATGTCAGGTCTTCTTCTTCCTGCATAACGAGAATCCCATCTGGAGCGTCGGGGATCACCCGGACGCGGTCCTCAAGGCCAAGGTCTCGGATACCTTAGAGAAATGCAACCACAACGAGGCGGCGCTCTGCAAGACGAAGATCTGGCTCTTTGTCACCAAACCCCCGAAGGATCCCAACAAGGTGGCCGCGGCGGAGGTACAGGCCGAGGAGTGCCGGGAGTTCCTGCTCTCCATCAATGATGCGGACTACCTCTCCGCGCCCCCGGTGGTGGCGCCGCCTCCGGTCCCTGAGACCCCGGCGCCGGCGGTCACCACGCCCCGGCCGTCGACCCCGGCGACGGCGGCCACCGCGCCCCGGCCGTCGACCCCCGCCCCGGCGGTGACCCAGCCCGCGCCGGGACCGAAGTACTCCAATATGCGGCAGCTGAAGGAAGCCAAGCGAAAAGGTGTCATTTCCAAAGCGCAGTATCAGCAACACTGGAACGTCATCCGTCAGATGCTGCAGGAGGATATCAATCGTTTGAAACAGGATTTCCGGTCCCGGAGAATAGACAAGCGGCAGTACGAGCTGCAAATAAGAGAGACCAAAAGAAAGTACGAAGGGTATTGACGAGCTCTCGGAAGCTCAGCTTCCAAGCGCGAATTGCCCGGCACCCGAGGACGGGTTTGGATTGACAGGGGAGGGGCGATTCGCTACTAGATGGCGCATGTCAGGAGATTCAAAAGAACGTATCGAAACGTTAAAGGCCACCCTGTCCGGCCTGAGGAGGCATCTTTGACCTCGAGGGCAAGCAGGCGCGTATCGCTACCCTGAACGAACAGGCGGTCGCCGCCGACTTCTGGAACAACCGAGAGAAGGCCGAGGGGGTGCTCCGGGAGCGGGCGCAGCTGGAGTCCGTGGTGGACCAGTTCCTCACCGTCTCGCGAGAGGTGGAGGACGCGGAGGGGCTCCTGGAGCTCGCAACGGAGGAGAACGACGAGTCGGTCTTCGCCGACGTGGCGGCGGATCTCGGCCGGCTGGAGCAGGAGGTAGAAGACCTCGAGACCCAGCGGCTCCTCGGCGATCCCCTGGACAACGCCAACGCCTTCGTGCAGTTCTCGCCGGGCGCCGGGGGGGTGGACTCGGCGGACTGGGCGGCCATGCTCCTTCGGATGATCACCCGCTACGCCGACAAGAAGGGGTTCAAGGTCAAGGAGGTGGATCTCCAGGAGAACCCGGAGGCGGGCATCAAGAACGCCCTCATCCAGGTCACCGGGGACCGCGCCTACGGCTACCTCAAGTCGGAGCGGGGGATCCACCGGCTGGTGCGCATCTCTCCCTTCGACGCCAACGCCCGGCGACACACCTCGTTCGCCGCGGTGGATGTGATCCCCGAGATCGATGACGAAATCCAGGTGGAGATCCGGGACGAGGATCTCCGGGTGGATACCTACCGGGCGGGGGGGCACGGAGGACAGCATGTCAACAAGACCGACTCGGCGGTGCGGCTCACCCACCTCCCCACGGGCATCGTGGTGCAGTGTCAGAACGAACGCTCGCAGCACAAGAACAAGGCCCAGGCCATGAAGGTGCTCAAGGCGCGCATCTACGAACGGGAGATGGAGGAGCGGCGCAGGGAGCAGGAGGAGCGGAACGCCGAGAAGAAGGATATCGCCTGGGGCAGCCAGATCCGCTCGTACGTCCTGGCCCCCTATCGCCTGGTCAAGGACCTGCGCACCAACTTCGAGATGGGCAACGTGGACGCCGTGCTGGACGGAGACCTCGACAGATTCGTGCACGCCTACCTGCTCGCGGAATCAGAGGATTAGATGTCCGCATCGGTTATCGCCATCTACATCACCTGCTGCTTCGTCGCCTGGCTGCTCCTCAACCTCGGGGGCTGGTGGGCGACCATGAGCACCCTCGGCCGGTTCACCCGCCGCCTCAAGTTCTCCCCCTTCGTCGCCACCCGGCACCTGCGGGGGCAAAAGAGCGGCTTCCTCACCGTCATCGGGCTCCTGTCCATCTTCGGCGTCTCCTTCTCCAACTGCACCCTCACCACGGTGCTGTCGGTGATGGGGGGCTTCTCCGGAGACCTGAAGACCAAGATCCTCCAGACCAACGCCCACGTGGTGGTGGACGATCCCTCCGGCGACATGGAGAGCTGGCGGTCCGTCATCAAGAAGGTGAAGAGCGTGGACGGGGTCGTGGCCGCGGCCCCTATCGTCCAGGGGGAGATGATGATGAACGCCCGGAGCAACAACCACGCCATCATGCTCAAGGGCATCGACGTCGAGAGCTTCAAGGAGGTGAGCAACGTCCTCTCCAAGCTCGAGAGCGGCGACGAGAGGTTCCTCGAGCACCCGGAGCAGCTGTTCAAGCAGATCAACGCCAAGCGCAAGAAGCTCTTCGGCGAGGATGAGGACGAGAAGGACTCGGACTCCGAGGCCAAGAAGGGGGCGGCGGTCGCGTCGGAGCACGCCATCCCGCCACCGTCACTGCCGCGGGAGCGGGTGCTGCCGGCGCTCATCGTCGGAAGGGAGCTCTCCCGATCGCTCCGCCTGTACGAAGGGGCGGAGGTGAACATCATCTCCCCCCTCGGGGACATCGGTCCTACGGGCCGCATCCCCAAGAGCCGACCGTTCCGCATCGGGGGGGTCTTCTTCTCTGGGATGTACGAGTTCGACAGTCTGTATGTCTACACCTCCCTCGAGGCGGCCCAGAAGTTCATGCGCAAGGGGAGCCGTATCTCCGAGATCCACCTCACCGTGGCGGATCCGGATCGCGCCGACCGCACCGCCGTGGCGGTTCAGGAGGCGTTGGGCGAGAAGCTCCGGGCGCGATCCTGGGGGGAGCTCAACGCGAGCCTCTTCTCCGCCCTCAAGCTGGAGAAGATCATGATGTTCATCTTCCTGTGCTTCGCCATCCTGGTCTCGTCGTTCTGCATCATCGCGACCTTGACCATGTTAGTGCTCGAGAAGGGGGCCGAGGTCTCCACCCTGATGACCCTGGGCGCCAACCCGTCGGACATCCGGGCGGTGTTCCGGTTCGAGGGGCTGCTCATCGGCATCGTGGGGACCGTCACGGGGTTGCTCCTCGGTTTCGGCCTCTGTATGGCGCTCTCCACCATCGGGCTCAAGATCGATCCGGAGGTCTGGTACCTCGAAAAGCTCCCGGTCAATATATCTTACCTCGAGTTCGTTTTTGTGGGCGCGGCGTCCCTGATCATCACCCAGCTCGCCACGCTCTTCCCGGCAGACGCGGCGGCGCGTCTCACGCCGGTAGAGGGACTGAAATATGAGTGAAACCCTTCTCGATATCCGCAACCTTAAAAAGACCTTTTTCCATATGGGAAAGAAAATCGAAGTCCTTCGCGGGCTCGAGCTCTCGGTGGCGCAGGGGGAGATGTGCGCCATCGTCGGGGCCTCGGGGGCCGGAAAGTCCACCTTCCTCCACGTGGTGGGGACCCTGGACGCCCCCAGCTCCGGCACCATCCACGTGAACGGGAAGGAGGTCACCCGGCTCTCGGCCAAGGCGCTGGCCGCCTTCCGGAACAAGACTATCGGGTTCGTGTTCCAGTTCCACCACCTGCTGCCGGAGTTCACGGCCCTGGAGAACACGATGATGCCCGGGCTCATCCGCAAGATGCCCCGGGAGAAGCTCGAGTCGGAGGCGGCGGCCATCCTGGGGGAGGTGGGGCTCGCCCATCGGTTGACCCACAAGCCCGGCGAGCTCTCCGGCGGGGAGCAGCAGCGGGTCGCCCTGGCGCGGGCCCTGGTGCTGAACCCCCCGCTGCTGCTGGCGGACGAGCCTACCGGCAATCTGGACAACAAGACCGCCGACGCCATCCACGATATCTTCCTGCAGATGAACGAGCGCCACGGCACCACGATGCTGCTCGTCACCCACAACCAATCCCTGGCCTCGCGGCTCCCCCGGATGCTGCGCCTCGCGGACGGTGTCGTCCAAGACGTCACGGGATGAGCGACACGGTGAAGCTCTTCTGTCTGCCCTACGCGGGGGGCTCGGCCCGGACCTTCTCCCGGTTCAGGCGCTACCTCGACGAATCCATCGAGATCGTTCCGATGGATCCGGCGGGGCACGGGTCACGGATCGACGAGCCGCCGGTCCCCAGCTATGCCGCCATGGCCGACGACCTCTTCGGAGGCATCCGGGATCAGCTCTCGGGGTTCACCGGACGGTTCGCCTTGTTCGGACACAGTATGGGCGCGAGCCTGGCATTCCTCATCACCGAACGGCTCCGGGCCCTCGAGCTTCCCATGCCGCACCACCTGTTCGTGAGCGGCAGCGCGGGGCCGGCGGTCTCCTCCGAGTTCAAGGGGGTCTACCGCCTGTCGGATGATCGCTTCCTGGAGAAGGTCACCGCCCTCGGCGGCACGCGTCAGGATCACCTGATGCCCCCCTCCCTCATCGAGCTCTTCATGCCCGTGCTCCGATCCGACTTCCGCGCGGCCTCCGAGTTCGAGATCGACACCGACAGGGCGGGGCTGGACGTTCCGTTGACGGTGCTCCTCGGCGCGGACGATCACATCACCCGGGGACAGGAGGTGGTCTGGGAACGGATGGCCCTCGCGGGGAGCGCGCGACAGGACTATCCCGGCGGTCACTTTTTCTTCCTCGATCACCTCGCCCCCATCGCCGAAGTCATCAACCGGGCGTGCCGTTCCTGACGCACCCTGCGTCACAGCGGGGCGCTCCATCAATACCACCCTACGGCGGGTATTCTTGTTTTGCCAGGGGTTTGGTGTTATGTGTCGGTGAACACGTTCAAACGGTGTTGAAGAATCGGCATGGAACCCAAAAGGAAACGGGAAGACCAGATAGAAGAGCTGACCTCGGCCTTGAAGCAAAAGGAGCGCGAGCTGACGGCCCTCGAGCGGCGGTGCTACGACCTTCAGACCGGGAACGAGTCCCAACGGTGGGAAGTGGATCCGGAGGACTTCCGGTTCGCCATGGACCACGCGGGGGAGGCGGTCTTCTGGATGGCGGAGGACGGGCGGTTCATCTATGTCAACGAGGAGGCCTGCCGTTCCCTCGGATACACCCGGGAGGAGCTCATCGAGGGGGTGCGCCTGTGGGATATCGACCCGTTCTATTCGGAGGAGGAATACCGGAAGGCCTGGGCGGAGATCCGGGGGGAGAGCCTGGAGACCTACACCCAGGAGTCCTACCACAAGCGGAAGGACGGCACCCTGTTTCCGGTGGAGGTCATGGCCAAGCACCTGACCACCGGCGAGAGATGGGTCCACGTGGCGTTCGTCAGGGACATCACCGAGCGCAAGCGGGTGGGGCGTTCCCTCCACCTCACCCAGTTCGCCATCGACCACGCCTCCATCGCCTGTTTCTGGATCACCCGGGACGGTCGGCTCGCGTATGTCAACGAACAGGCCTGCGCCTCCCTCGGGTACACCCGGGAGGAGATCCTGAAGAAGCCCCTCACTGAAATCGATACCGATTTCCATCCCCAGACATGGGATCATTTCTGGAACGCGCTGGTCGAGGCCGGCGTCCTCAGCTATGAGTCTTTCCACCGGCACAAGGAGGGGATCGACTTCCCCGTGGAGGTCACCGCCAATCACGTCGAGTTCGAGGACGCGCACTACTGTTGCGCGTTCGTAACGGATGTCTCCGAGCGTCGGCACGCCGAGAAGGAACGGCTCCGGCTGGAATCACAGCTCCGTCAGGCCCAGAAGATGGAGGCCATCGGATCCCTGGCGGGGGGCATCGCCCATGACTTCAACAATATCCTCTTCCCCATCATGTCCTTCACCGAGATGGTGATGCGGAAGCTGCCCACCGGCTCCAAGGAGAAGGAGAACCTGGAGCATGTCCTGTCCGCCACCCTGAGGGCCAAGGATCTGGTGCGGCAGATCCTCGCCTTCAGCCGCCAGGCCAGTGGGGAGACGCGCCCGGTTTTCGTCGGCAACGAGGTGGCCGAGGTCATCAAGCTGATTCGTTCCAGCCTGCCTTCCACCATCGATATCGCGACCAGCCTTCCCAAGGGCGCGGGTCAGATCCTCGCTGATCCCACACAGATCCACCAGATCACCATGAACCTGGTCACCAACGCCTATCACGCCATGGAACAGACCGGCGGGACGCTCACTGTATCGGTCCGGGAGGTGACGGTGGCCGAGGGCGACACCATCGAGCTGAACCTGACCGAGGGGAGGTACGCCTGCATGCTCGTGGCCGACACCGGGATCGGGATGAACAAAGACATTCGGGAGCGAATCTTCGACCCCTACTTCACGACCAAAAACAAAGAGGAGGGCACCGGCCTCGGCCTGTCCGTGGTCCACGGCATCGTCAAGACCCTCGACGGGGAGATCGCCGTGAAGAGCGCGCCGGGACAGGGGACGGAGTTTCAGGTCTATCTCCCCCTGACGGTGTCTCAGGTGGAGTCGGCGTTCCCGGAGAACGTGGATGATCTGACGGGAAACGAGCATATCCTCATCGTCGATGACGAGGTGGAGATCGTATCCGCACTGAACCAGGCCCTGGGCGATCTCGGCTATCAGGTGACCGGCCGATCGGACAGTCTGACGGCGTTCGAGACCTTCAAGGAGGATCCGGAGCGCTTCGATCTCCTCATCTCGGACATGATGATGCCTCGGTTGACCGGAGACCACCTCGCCGTGCTGGTTCGAAAGATCCGTCCGGATTTGCCCGTCATCCTCCTCACCGGGTTCAAGAACAAGCTCGTTCTGGAGAGGGCGTCCGCGGTGGGGGTGGATCGGGTGTTGACCAAGCCCCTGAGACGGGAGGACCTGGCCAAGGCCGTCCGAGCCGCCTTCGGCTGAGTTGACGCGCCTTGTAGCGCCCTACTCGTCCTCGTAGTACTCCAACCCCAGGTGGGTGATGAGCTCCTCGCCGGCCATGCACCGGAGGGTGTTCTTGAACTTGATCTTCTGGATGAAGAGGTCGTGCTCGGCGTAGAGGCCCTCGGCGGTCTGGGGGCTCTTGTAGAAGAAGGAGAGCCACTCTTGGATGCCCTTGAAGCCGGCCCGGGCCGCCAGATCCATGAATAGGGCCAGATCCAGGACGATGGGGGCGGCGAGGATGGAGTCGCGGCAGAGGAAGTTGACCTTGATCTGCATCGGATAACCCAGCCAGCCGAAGAGGTCGATGTTGTCCCACCCCTCCTTGGCGTCACCCCGGGGCGGGTAATAGTTGATTCTGATTTTGTGATAGAGGTCCTTGTACAGCTCGGGGTAGGTCTCCCGTTGGAAGATGGTGTCGAGCACCCCGGCCTTGGAGACCTCCTTGCTCTTGAACGAGTCCGGGTCGTCCAGCACCTCGCCGTCCCGGTTGCCGAGGATGTTGGTGGAGAACCACCCGTTGACTCCGAGGAGACGGTTCTTGAGCCCCGGGGCGATGATGGTCTTCATGAGGGTCTGCCCGGTCTTGAAGTCCTTGCCGGAGATCGGGACCCGGTTCTCCTTGGCGAGGGCCACCATGGCGGGGATATCCACCGTGAGGTTGGGGGCGCCGTTGGCGAACGGGACCTTCTCCTTGAGGGCCGCGTAGGCGTAGATCTGGGAGGGGGCGATGCTCGGATCGTCTCGGTCGAGGGCAACCTCGAAGGCCTCGATGGAGCCGTGGGCCTCCCCGGGCTGCTGGTAGATCTCGGTGGAGGCGGCCCAGACCATCACGGCGCGGTCCACCTGCTTCTTGAACTCCCGGATGTTCTCCCGGAGGGTGTCGGCCATCTCCCGGCGGCTCCCTTCGATGACATGGGTGCCGTCCAGGTTCTTGACGTACTTCCGATCGAAGGCCCCCTTCATGGGTCGGAGCGCCTTGAGCTCGTCGCGTACCTTATGCAGATCCTCCGGCTTGAGCACGCCGGCCTTGAGGGCGGCCTCGTAGGCGTCGTCGGGGAAGATGTCCCACGCCGCGAACACCAGGTCCTCGGGCGTCGCCAGGGGCACGAGCTCGTTGATCTTCACGATGCGATTCTCCGTGCGCTTGCCGAGCCGAGCGGTGCCCATCCAGGCCTGGGAGCCGATGGGGGTGGCGAGCTTCCTGCGAACCATCTGGGCGCCGGCGACGAAGGTCGTGCTGACCGCCCCGAGCCCCACCAGCATGACCCCCAGTTTGCCGGTCGCCGGTTGAATATCCATTTTCTGAGCCACTTGTAACCTCCGTTCAGGAATCGGGGTGCTCCCCCGGACTCGCGTCAGAGAAGGCGCGCTTCAAGTTGCGGGCGTCATCCAGGGACCGGGGGGTGTTGAACACGATGATGACGCGTTCGTGGCGCATCGAAGCCTCCACCAGCCGGTCGAGATCGTAGAGCCCCACCCGTGACCCCAGGGCGGCGAACGGGCCGAGGCGGAAGTAGGCGAGGGGACCTTCGGGCGCCGGGTCCCGAAGGGGATCGACGGCCAGCACCATCCCCAGCCTGGACGCGGTCTCGGCCGCCTGCCGAGGCTCCCAGAGGCCGGCCGGCTGCCAGACGAGGGTGCGCCCCTCCGTCGAGACCGCCGTGATGAAACCGTTGAGGGCCTCCACCAGGTTCTTCGACGGCGTGAGCTCGGCCCCGGTGGCGAGGACCAGCACCTCGGACTCCAGCGCTTCGGCCACCTTGACCGTGTCTTCGAACAGCTTCCGGTTCTCCCGGGTGGTCTTGAAGCCGCCGTAGCGCTCCGACGCGCCGGAAAGGGGCGCGCCGGGGGGGGGCGTCTCGAACAGATACCTGGGGAGCTGGAGCGAGAAGCGTACGTGCCCCGGCGCGGACTCCCGCCACTTTCTGGCCGTCGCGACCTTCGGAAGGGAGTGATAGGTATCGCTGATCTCGATCCAGTCGATATACGGGTAGAGCTTCGCCTTGGAGACCGGAAACCCCACCGTACCGATATGACGAATAAAATCAGTCACGGGAGGCCCACCCCGGCGATCCGCTCGCCGCACCGTCGGCATTGCCCCTTATCGAGGGCGGTATTTGCAATGCGATATCCATGTCTTTCAATCACCACCTCGCCACAGCCGGGGCAGCGGGTGTTTTCGCCATTCGCCCCTGGCAGGTTGCCGGTATATACGTATTTGAGCCCCTGGGCCAGCCCCAATTGCCTCGCCCGCTCCAGGGTCTTTGCCGGCGTGGCCTCTCGACGGCCCCACTCGTGGGCGCCATGGAAACGGGAGACGTGCCAGGGGATGTCCGCGCTGACGCCGGAAATGAAAGCGGCGATTTGCCCGAGCTCCCGGTCGTCGTCGTTGAATTCTGGGATCACGAGCGTGGTAACCTCCACCCACACCCCCGCCTCGGCGAGCACCTCGATGGTTTTCAGCGTCGTCTTCAGGCTGCCGCCGAGCACATTCTTGTAGCGGTCCGCGGAGAAGCTCTTGAGGTCGATGTTAGCCGCGTGGATGAAGCCGCCGAGCTCCCGGGCGGGCGCCGAGCTCATCTGACCGTTGGTGACGTAGACCAGCTCAAGGTCGTAAGGGCGCGCCAGCTCCGCCGTGTCCCGCGCGTACTCGAACATCAGGACGGGCTCGGAGTAGGTGAATGATATGGATCGGCAGCCCCGCGCCCGCGCCGAGGTCACCAACTCCTCCGGCGGGACGAAGGTTCCGCTGGTGGGATCCCCTGCATCGAGCCCCCTCGAGAGCGAGTGGTTCTGACAGAACGGGCAGACGAGGTTGCACCCTAAAGAGGCGACGGAAAATGTCCCAGTGCCCGGACGGTAGTGGAACAGGGGCTTCTTCTCGATAGGATCCTCGGCGGCGGCGAACAGACGGCCGTAGGTGGCCGTGAAGAGCGTTCCGTTGATATTCTGGCGTGTTTTGCAGGTGCCGGCAGATCCCGGAGCGATGGTGCACTGATGGGGACAGAGACCGCAGACCACGATACCATCGCGCTTCTCACGAGCGAAAGCCGCGGGTTTGGGCTGCGGGCTCATGGCGTTGTCCGGGTCCCCAGCGCCTCGAGGATCGCCGTCTCCAACAGCCGCTCGTCCCCCGGGGTGTACCCGGCCTTCGACCAGACGATGGTCCTAGACTTGTCGATGATGAGATTGTAGGGGGCGTCCCGCCGGGGGTTGAAGAGCCCCGTCGCGGTCCCCTCGGTGTCCAGGAGCACCGGAAACGCGAAGTCCCGTTGCTTGGCGAAGGGCCGGACCTCCCCCTGGGTCTCGGGCTCGTCCATCGAGATGGCCAACATGATGAGCCCCTTGTCCCGGTGCGCTCGATAGATCGGGTCCAAGTGCGCCAGCTCCTTCTTGCACGGCTCGCACCACATCGCGAAGAAGCTCATGACCACCACTTTCTCGCCGAGGTAGTCGGAGAGCGCATGGGGACGGTTGTCCACATCCTTCAGGGAGAAGTCACCCAGCTGACGGGCCGGCGGCGCGGACTCGGCAGCGCCTTCCGAGACAGGGCGGGGTGTCTTGCAGGCGGAGACCCAGAGGCTGACCGTGAAGATGATGCAAACTTTCACAGGAGAGAGCACATACACTCCTTACAATAACCTTTTACTGACCTATCACATCTGCTCCATCCGGAACAGGAGGACACTGTTTGCATTTTTTCTGAATCGATCTATTAAAGTAAAGTCAATTTTACCCGAGCGGAGGAGTGTCACCGAGATCGAAGCCGCTCACTGCTTGAAAAACTATAATTACGTTCAGTAAAAAAGGTGAAAATAAACAGATAAATAGGAGGGGAAACAGGTTGACCCGAAAGACGAGATGACTCAAAATGTCTAGGCTGAATTTGGATGAAATGCGCAGGCGAAAAAGAACATGACCCTTGAAGTGGGAATTGTTTGCGGCGCATGTGATTGGTTGAATCAATTCAACCGAACCACATGTGAAGACTGTGGGGAGGAGCTGCTTCTTTTCAGCAGAGCTCCGGCTGATGCAACGAGCCAGAGTACAGAAGCTGGGGGTGCGGCGACACCGCAGGCAACGACAGAGAACAGGCCGGTTGAGTCGGCCCAACAGGAAACAGAGGAAAAACCTATGGAGCAAGCACGCTATTTTGTATGTCAATCGTGCTACAGTCCAGTCCCGTCAGGTCACAAGTTCTGTGGTAAATGCGGCACAGCGGCTGAGAACCCGGCCGGAAACGAGCCCGAGTACTTCGGAGATATGCAGGTCCCCGGGAAGGCCAAGCTCATCCTCATCAAAGGAGAGGGGATGGACGGGATTTCGTACCACCTCAACTCAACCGAGCACATCGCGGGGCGGATGGAGGGGGCGATTCTTTTTACCGAGGATAAGTGGCTGTCACCCAAACATGCCAATTTCTATTATAGTGATGAGGGGGTCCTCGTCGTCCGCGACGAAGGCAGCATCAACGGCATCTACGTATGCGTCAGAGGGGAAGTCGATATTCCGCCGGGATCCCTGTTTTTGGCGGGGGAGCAACTCTTCCGGGTGGATCTGGTGGATGTGTATGACGAGGAACCGGAGGCCGACGGAACCTACTACTTCTCCAGTCCCCGACGGGACCCCTCTTTCCGCATCGTTCAGATTTTAGAAGGGGGCGGCGAGGGGATGATTGTCCATGCCCGGGAGGGACAGATTGAAATCGGTCGGGAGGGCGGCGACATGAATTTCCCGAACGATCCCTTCATCTCCGCCAGTCACGTCCGGCTGGAGATGTCCGGAAGTGCGGTGAAATTAATTGACTTGGACAGCAAGAACGGGACGTACCTCAAGCTAACCGAGGAACGCGAGCTGGCTCACGGCGACTATCTGTTTATCGGAAAACAGTTGCTGAGAGTCGAAATTACCGATTAGGAGGTGCCAAAGTGATTGCTTGTCCGAATTGTGGGAAAGAAAACCAGGACCACTACAAATTCTGCCTCGGTTGCGGTTCCGACCTGCCCAGGGTGGAGGAGAAGAGCGCTCCCAAGCCCCAGACGCCCCCCACCGGCATCCCGGCGGTTGCCGATGCGGGAGAGACGGAGCCGGCCCTGTCTATGGATACGCCTCCTGTCGAGGAGACCGGTGCGACGGTCCAACCGGGGCCTGCCTCCGAGGCGCTGCCGGAGCCCGAGCCCCAGCGCCAGCCGGAGTCTTCACCCCAGTCCGAGCCGCCGTCACAGCCCCAGGAGGCGGCCCCCGGCGGCGGCGCCAGGGCGTGTCCCTCATGCGGCGCCAAGGTCCCGGAGGGGTTCGGATTCTGCGGTGCCTGCGGCGCTCCGATGGGGGCGGGATATGAAGCGGGTCAAGCGGCGGCGGTCACCGGAGATGCCTCGGCCCGTCTGGTGCTTATCCAGCCCGACGGCACCGAGGGGGGGCATGTGGAGATCCCCACCTCGGAGGTCGCGGTCGGTCGTGACGCGGGCGGTTTCTTCGGCAGCGATCCTTTTCTGTCGCCGACCCACGCCATCTTCTGCTCGAACAACAATACGGTGACGGTTCGCGATGCGGGCAGCCTGAACGGCACCTTCGTCAAAATCACGCCGAACGTCCCGGTGGAGCTCAAGTCCGGAGCCATCTTCCGAATGGGCCAGGAGCTGGTGTTGTTCGAGGAGATCGACAAGGGGAGTGACGCCCCTGACGGCACGTTCAAGATGGGCTCTCCCATCGAAGGGCTGTGGGGACGCGTCGCGCTCATCGTGGGTAAGGGACGGCTCGGAAATGCCTTCACCATCGGCGGCGAGGGGGTGGTCCTGGGACGCGAGAGGGGCGATATCGTGTTCCCCGAGGATGGCTACGTCTCGGGAATCCACCTCAAGCTGTATGTCGAGCAGGGCAAGTATTACTTGAACGACCTGGGCAGCTCGAACGGGACCTTTGTCAAGCTCACCGACCCCTACGAGCTGGGGCCGGGCTCCTTTCTGCTCATGGGACAGCAACTGTTTCGGGTCGACCTCTAGATTTTCCCTGCTCTGCCTTCAATGAAACCGCCACGCACCCTTCATCTCGTCTCTCTGGGCTGCGCCAAGAACCGGGTAGATTCGGAGGTCCTGGCCGGCATCGCCCGACGAAGAGGGGTCGACATCGTCTCCGATCCCGAACGCGCCGACATCATCGTGGTCAACACCTGCGCGTTCATCGAGTCGGCGAGGGAGGAGTCCGTCGAGGTGCTCCTCGAAATGGCCCGCTACACCGAGGACGGGCATCGGCGACTCGTGGTCACCGGCTGCATGGCCCAGCGCTACGCAACGACATTGGCGGAGGAGATGCCCGAGATCTCCCACCTGATCGGCACCGCCGAGATCGAACGGCTGGAGGAGATCCTGGAGGGGGAGGCGCCGAGGGTCCTGGTGGGCTCGGCTGCGGGCCACTACCTGCAGAGAACAGACACCCCCCGGTTCACGGAGCCGAACGCCGCCTCCGCCTATCTGAAGATCGCGGACGGATGTTCCCGAAGGTGCGCCTTCTGTGCCATCCCTGCCATCCGGGGGAAGGGGCGGAGCCGTCCCCTCGGGGAGGTGGTGGACGAGGCCGCCCGGCTCGCGGCTTTGGGGATTCGGGAGCTCAATCTGGTCGCCCAGGACACCAGCGCCTATGGCAGGGACTTGGGGGACGGGACCGATCTGACCGCCCTGATCCGGGCGTTGGATCAGGTCCCGGAAATCGATTGGATCCGGCTGCTGTACCTCTACCCCGACGCCGTGAGTGAAGCCTTGGTGGAGGCCGTCGCCGCATCGCCCCATGTCGTGCCGTACTTCGACATTCCCATCCAGCATGCGGCGGACGGGATGTTGAAGCGCATGCGCCGGGGACACGACGCCCGCGCGCTGCGGCGTCTGATCCGGCGCATCCGGGAGCGGATTCCCGCGGCGTTCTTCCGGACCGCGGTCCTGGTGGGACACCCGGGGGAGACCCCCGCAGAGTTCGATGACCTCATGGCGTTCATCGAGTGGGCCCGGTTCGACCACCTGGGCGCCTTCAGATACAGCCATGAAGAGGGGACCGCTTCGGCCGGTCTGCCGGATCGCGTTACCCGCATGAATTCATACAACCGGTACCGGAAGGTCATGGCGCTCCAGCGGCGCATCTCCCGGGAGAAGAACCGGGCGCTCATGGGGAGATCGTTGGAGGTGCTCGTCGAGGAGACCGCGGATGACGCCGGGTATGTCCTGAAGGGACGACACGCCGGTCAGGCGCCGGAGGTGGACGGGGTCACCTACCTGGTGATCTCCGCCGCGGCGCCTGGGGAGCTGATCTCGGCGCGGGTGGTTCAGACGGGTGACTTCGACGTGGTGGCGGAGCAAATCTGAGGCCCAATCCAGGGACGGCATTGACTATACAAGACTGTCGACGTAAAACGTCGAGATCTTATGTCGTGACCAAGGGCGATTTTCCAGGACGACAGAGGGAGGTACAAGCTCAATAATGCGCCATTTGGCCTTACTAACAGTTACTGCAATGCTCGTTCTGAATGTGGATCAAGCCAAGGCTCAGAGCGCCTCCGACGGGGACGCGGAGCTCGAGCGTGAGATTCAGGAGCTCGGCGCGGAGAAGACCGAGAATCGGGTGATTCGAGGGATCACCATCAAGGGAAACAAGCGGGTCGCGTCAGAGGATATCCGGGTCAACATCACCTCCAGACCGGGAATGCGCTATGATCCGGACCGCATTGCGCGGGACATTCGAGGCCTCTACAGGCTCGGCTTCTTCAGCAACATCGAGGTCTCCCTGAGCGACCTGAAGGACGGCGTGGAGGTCATCTACGAGGTAGAGGAGAAACCGGCGGTCAACGAGGTCCGTATCGAGGGCAACGATGAGGTCGACGAGGAGGACATCACGGAGGTCATCGACATCGAGTCCAACAAACCCCTGGATGTGCCCTCCATTCATAAGAACGTCCAGAAAATCAGGGATTTGTATTCCGAGCAGGGCTTCTTTCTGGCCCAGGTGAACTACAAGCTCGAGAAACAGGGCGCCAACGCCTACGACATCATCTTCACTATCGATGAGCACGCCCAGGTGGAGGTGCGGCGCATCTCGTTCGTGGGAAACCAGGCGCTCAAGGACTCGCAGATATCCCGTTACCTCGCGACCCGCAGCGGCGGCCCCCTCTCGATGCTCACCCAGTCGGGGAAGTTCACGAGGGAGACCTTCGAGCGGGACCTGACCCTGATCTCGGCGTTGTATTGGGATCACGGCTATCTGGACGTGAAGGTGGGGACCCCCCGGGTGGAGCTGTCGCCGGATCGCCGCTACATCTACCTCTCCATCCCAATCGAGGAGGGGCCGCGGTACAAGGTGGGGCGCATCAAGGTGGTGGAGCACGACAAGGAGGGGGGCGAGGTGGAGCTCCTCGGCGGGCGCCGGATTGTACGATCCATGGTGGCCACCCAGCGGGATCAATGGTTCTCCCGATCCAAGGTAATGGAGGACGTCGAGCGGATCACCCGGTATTACCAGGACAAGGGGTACGCCCATGCCAACGTGAACCTCCTCACCCCCACCCGTCCGGACGAGCGCATCGTGGATCTGGTGTTCGACATCAACCGCGGTCCCATGGTCTTCTTCGAGCGGATCGACATCCGGGGCAACACCAAGACCCGGGATCGGGTCATCCGGCGGGAGGTGCTCATCCATGAGGGAGAGCGCTACAGCAAGACGAAGATCGAACGGTCGAAGGCCCGGGTGACCCAGCTCGGGTTCTTCGAGAACGTCGACATCACCGAGAATCCGGGCAGTGAGGATGACAAGCTGAACATCTCGGTGGAGGTGACCGAAAAGCACACCGGACAGTTTCAGGTGGGGATGGGCTTCAGCTCCATCGAGAACTTCATCGCCCAGGCACAGATCACGGAGCAGAACTTCCTCGGCAACGGACAGAGCGTCTCCCTTCAGGTGCAGTGGTCGAGCATGCGCCGGGTGTTCATGCTCAATTTCTGGGAACCCTACCTCGCCGATACGGATTGGACCTTCGCGTTCAGTGTCTACAACACCGTCCAGGCCCAGGTGGATTACAACCGCCTCTCCTCGGGCGGCGACATCACCTTCGGTCACTCCATCGGTCTGCGGGATCTCAAACTATACCTTACATACAAGCTCGAGCACGATCAGGTGGACACGGACGCGAACTCGGGCCTCCTGTTGCCGGGGGGGCGCCGGTACGACTCCGGCTTCGCGAGGCTGCCGCTGGCCCACCTCTTCAAAGAGGGGTTCGCCTCCAGCGTCAAGGCGAAGCTCGCCTTCGACAAGAGGAACAACCGGCTGTTCCCTACGGACGGCTCCTACAACGCCATCTCCATCGAGTGGGCGTCCCCCTATCTCGGGTCGGACTTCGACTTCACGCGGTATTCCGCCACATCCCGGTGGTACATCCCCCTGTTCTGGAAGTTCGTGTTCCGGATCAACGGCAGCTTCGGGCTCATCCACTCCAACAACAAGGACGGGCTGGCCATCGTACACCGGTTCCGTTCCGGGGGCATCATGGACGTGCGGGGCTTCTACCCCTGGTCCCTCGGCCCCCGGCTCTCCATCGCGGACGAGGTGGATCCCAACAAGGTTCCCATGTCCTACGGGGTCAACATCGGCGGGAACATGAAGGTGACCATCAACACCGAGATCGAGTTCCCGATAGTGGAGATGATGGGGATCAAAGGGGTGGTCTTCTTCGACGCGGGCAACTCCTTCAACCTGGAGGACACCTGGTGTCAGGCGGGCAGCGGACGGGGGATCAACGAGTTCACGGACCCCTGTAACCACAATCCCGCCTACCTCAGGACCTCCGCCGGGTTCGGTATTCGCTGGTTCTCTCCGATGGGGCCTCTTCGGTTCGAGTGGGGGTGGCCGACCAGGACCTACGGCGCGGAGAAGAAGATGGAGTTCGAGTTTACGTTCGGGAATTTCTTTTAGTCGACGGTGTTTTAGAACCGTACTCTCGTAGATGGGTTCAAAAAACCTAAATAGATTGATGAAACACAAAGTCAAAAAACAGCGAAAAGAGGCGTGAGAGACGCCGATGCTGTTGAGGCGATTTTTTTGAGGAGAAATATCATGAAGATTCAAACATTCACACTGGGCCTCTTGAGCCTGTTTCTGATCTCGTCCGTGGCGCTGAAGGCGTCCGCCGACAACGTGAAGCTCGCGTACGTGGACCTCCGGCGGGCGCTCAACGAGACCACCGAGGGCAAGGCCGCCATGAACCGGCTCACCGGCCTCAAGAACAAGCTCCAGAAGAGGATCGAAAAGGAAGAGAAGAAGATCATGGAGCAGAAGGAGACCCTCGAGAAGCAGCAGAGCATCCTCGACAAGGACGCGATGCAGAAGAAGGTCGAGGAGTACTACCGATCCGTGAACGAGCTGCAGCAGTCCTATATGAAGTTTCAACAGCAGCTCACCACCAAGGAGGCGGAGCTCACCCAGGACATCCTGGCCAAGATGCAGCAGATCCTGGGGGAGATCGGCAAGTCCGAGGGGTACACCATGATCTATGATATGTCCTCCGGCGCGGTGGTCTGGGGACCGGCCCACCTCGATCTCACGGATCGCCTCATCCAGAAGTACAACGCCCAGCACAAGGGTGGGGGGAAGAAGAAAGCGGACAAGCCCAGCAAGAAGAAGTAATCCGCTGCGAATCCCCGATCAAAATCATTGTCTGTTGATGGCCTGTAAAGGCTGAGCTCCAAATACAACAACCGGGATTTCTCCCTTTTGGTGCTGGCTCTGTTAGTGCAGTGTCGGCTATAGTGGCAAAATTGAGGCGAGAGTATCGCCTTACTCGGAGGGTCAATTAATGAACAGTATACAGAATTATCTATTGGTCTATCTATTTTTCGCGGGGCTGCACTTCGGGTGTCAGACAGATGACGGAAATAACGCACCATTGCCGCCAGAGAGCGCGTCTGACACCGATACGGACACTGACACCGATACGGACACGGATACGGACACGGATACGGACAGTGACGCAGACACAGATGTGGACACGGATGCCGACGCGGACACGGATACCGATGCGGATGCGGATACGGACGCGGATACGGACGCGGATACGGATACGGACACCGATGCGGATGCGGATACGGACGCCGATGCCGATACGGATACGGACGCCGATGCCGATACGGACGCCGATGCGGATACGGATACGGATACGGATGCCGATACGGACACCGATGCGGACACGGACGCGGACAGTGACGCGGATACGGATGTGGACACGGATGCGGATACGGACGCGGACGCGGACACGGAGGGCTACGAGGTCATCCCGGATCCCAGCGATGAGGAGATCCTGAAGATGTCCCTGCGGTTCTATGGTGCGGAGCGGTGTGGTGACGCGGGCAACTGGACCATTTCGGATCACGAGCTCGGCGGGACGTGTCACCTGCAAGACGGCGCGCCCGAGGGCATGGACCTGACGGGCGGGTGGCATGACGCCGGGGACCATATCAAGGTGACCCTCACCATCGCCTACGCCGCGTACCTCATGTTAAAGGCCTACGACACCTTCCCCGAGGCTTTCGCCGATAACTGGGACGAGTATTATCAACAGCCGCCGAACGGCGTCCCGGATGTCCTCGACGAGGCCAAGTTCGGGTTGGACTGGCTGGTGAAGGCCCACCCCGACGAGAGCACTTTGGTCGCGCTGGTGGCCAACCCGGACTACGATCACCACTATTTCACCTCGTCTCCCTACCAGAGCACCCTGGCGGTGGAGCAAGGGGGGGATCCCAGACCGGTGTACCTGGGCGCCGGCGCGGACTGTTCCGGACTGGGCGCCGCGGCGCTGGCCCTCGGATCGATCGTCTTCGATTCCATCGCCCCCGACGCGGCCGCCACCTATCTGGAGAAGGCTCGCACCATGTACGCCTACGGTCAGGGCCATTCGGGGTTGTCGGATATCCCGGTCTACGCCTGGTTAGGCATGACCTGGGAGGACGACATGTTCTGCGGGGCCGCCGAGCTCGCCCGAGCCACGGGGGAGGCGGCCTACCTGGATGATGCGACGACCTTCAACTCGGATATCGACGTCACGGGGTGGGTCGCCGGATACGCCCAGGTGTCGGACTTCTGCCGGCACACCTTGGTGGCGCATACAGACCTCGATGCCGCGCTGGCCCCTTGGGAAGCGTCCATTGTTGACTACCAGTATTCCGCGACGACCACCGGCGGAGCGCTCGAGGGGCTCCTCTTGTACGATGACTGGGGCACCGCCCGCTACGCCGCGGCCGCCGCCTTTTCCACGGCGCTGTATGCCGACGTCACCGGAGATGCGACCGCGCGGGATTTCGCCCTGTCCCAGTATAACTGGATTACAGGGGAGAATCCCCTGAGCCGATCCTACATCGTGGGCATGGGGCCGAATCCGGCGATGAACCCCCACCATCGCAACGCCTATGGCTCCGACGATATCGAGGGGTTCGATGATCCGTCGGCTCCGGAGCTCGATAACGAGCGCCCCTTCCTGCATCTGCTACATGGTGCTTTGGTGGGCGGGCCGACGGAAGACGGGTATGAAGATGATGTGAACGACTATCAGCGCAACGAGGTGGCCATCGACTACAATGCCGGTCTGGTGGGTATCGCGGCGTATGCTGTGTCACAGTAGGATGCAATAAAACATTGGGGTTAAAAAAAGAGGATGGAAAAAGAATCTTACGCAGGTATTATCGTCTAATCGAGGGTTTGGGACAGTCCTTGTCTTTGATTGACCCAAATCCGATCCATGATACGATTATTGCGTCCAATGTAAAAAAGGAGAACGTGATGACTGGGAAATTATTAAAGCGAATTGCCATTTTTCTAGGTCTCTGGTGGATTGTCTCTGCTGCGGTCGGGGGGTGCCACTGCACGGTCTACAATCAGAACGTCAGCAAGCCCCAACCTGTATATGTCAAGAACGCACCGCCACCGGCCAAGCAGGAGGTGAGACCGCCCAGCCCCTCCGGCCAGCACGTTTGGGTGTCCGGTGCCTGGGCGTGGAATGAAGTCGATGATACCTGGGAGTGGGTTGAGGGATCGTGGCAGATTCCTCCGGAGAATCACGTTTGGATCGAGGCCGACTATGAGGTCAGCGGCGACGGTACGGTGATCTACACGCCGGGGTATTGGGAGAAAACGGCGGCGGATACCCCGAAGAAGAAGAAATCGAAGAAATCAGGAAGCGTAGTTACCCGTCAGCCGGGGGACTCCGGAGACAAGGCCAAGGACGAGAAGAAGACGGGCAAGGCCGCCACGCGGACGCCGGGCGACGGCGCGGACAAGGAGAAGGACGAGAAGAAGACGGGCAAGGCCGCCACGCGGAAGGCCAAGGACGGCGCGGACAAGGAGAAAGACGAGAAGA
>JBNLED010000071.1:0-32789 GCA_050304755.1 Polyangia bacterium
GCTTCGGTCGAGGTTACCCCCGGGCGGGCAAGGCCTGATAGCGTCGCCAGATGTCGTCCGGCAGCTCTTTCAGGATGCGGTTCGTCGTGTGGTCGATGACGGTCACCTCGCCCCAGCCGTTGCAGATCTCGCGCTTGGTCCGGGTGTCCGAGATGGAGTGCTCGAAGGTGAAGGTCCCGGTCCACCGGGGGAGCACCCGGTGCCGGGTGGTGATCACTAGCTCGTCCCCGTAGGTCGCGGGGGTGAGGTACTCGCAGTGGTTCTTCACCACTGGTGTGGCGATCCGGTGGGCGATGCCCCAGCGGACCGGCACGATCGCCTCAAGGATGGAGAGCCGCCCCTTCTCGAACCATTTGAAGTATTGCGCGTTGTGCACCACGTTCATCAGGTCCACGTGGTGGAACTCCACCCGGACGCGATGCCGTCGCACCAAGAGACGCCCCGGCTTGGCCGTCGAGGACATGCGAGGCTCACATCTCGTCGAGCCGCACGGTGAGGCTCTTGGCCGTGAACGGGGGGAGGGAGATGGTGGAGATCCGGGCGCCGTCCGCCCCCTCGAAATCGAGGCCGGCGTACGCAAAGGCGGTCTCGAAGAGGGCCAGCCCGATCCGCCGCTCCAGCACCGGGGAGTACCGCGCCGTCACCACGGTGGCGACGGTCTCGTCGCCGTGCTTGATGATATCGTCCCGCTCTAGGCGGTGATCGCCGCTCTCGCTCACGACGCCGATGATCTTCTTGGAGAGCCCCGCCTTCCGACGGGCCATCAAGGCGTCCCGTCCCCGGTACTCGTCCCCCTCCAGATCCATCATCCACTGGAGGCCGAGGGGGAGGGGATCCCGGACCCGGGCGCCCTCCTCGTAGATGTTGAAGAAGCGGCCGTCGAGCCGGAGGCCCATGTGGGTGTCCAGCCCCACCAGGCCGAGACCGTGGGGCTCCCCCGCGGCCTCGATGCGCTCAAAGACCGCCGCCGCGTGCCCGGCGGGGACCATGAGGAGGTAGCCGAACTCCGAGGTCTTGCCGGCGCGGATGAGCTTGATCTCGACGCCGTCCAGGTCGTAGGTCTCGATGGACATGTACGGGAGGCCGAGCACATCGGGGCCGAGCAGATCCTTGACCACGGCCCAGGCCTTGAACCCGTCCACGCCGAAGAGGGCGGTGTCGGCGGAGATGTCCGTCGCCCCCGCAGCCGCCGCGCCGAGCTCGTCGAGCACCGCGCGGTTGGCCTCATCGGACAGCAGGGTCTCCCCGATGAGGAGGAGCTCCTCGTCGTCGTTGGCGATGAAGAGATCGGTCTCGAGGAGACCGTCTCGGTCCACGGCCATGGTGTGCAGGATCCGCCCGAACCGGAGGTTGGCCACCGAGCCGGCGGCGTACTGCTCGAACAGGTCGAGCCCCTCCTCCGGTACCTTGTACCGCAGGGTGAAGGAGAAATCCGTGAGGCCCACGGCCTCGCGAATACAACGGTATTCCTCTTTATAAGTCGAGAAGGACCAGGGAACCTCGACGCCGTTCATCTCTCTGAATCGGGCGCCGCGCTCGCGGAGCAGGTCGGCGATGGGCGATCTTCTCATGACGCCACCTCCCCTCTGCGGTAGGAGAGGATATAGTCCACGATCGAGTTGAGGGAGCGGAGGATGGAGATGTTGTCGTCCGCCACCTTCACGTCGAAGGCGTGCTCGATGCCGAGGATCACCTCGAGGGCATCGAGGGAGTCCAGGCCGAGGCCGGAGCCCAGAAGGGAGACGTCCTCGTGGAGATCCTCCGGCTCGTAGGGGAGGTTCAAGCGGGTGATGAGGTCCCCCTTCAGCACCTCCAGTATCTGCCGCCGCTCCTTGATCTTCTCATTTAACGTGTTGTCCATTCCCGAATCCTCCGAAGCTTTGAGGCGCGCACTATACCACTTGTGGTGGACCCCTGCGAGGGGCGAATTGTCACTTTTTGGTGGGGGGGACGCCGCGGGTCTTGGCGTCGAGATTCCCGTCGTGGTATGTTCGCTCCATGAATCGGGGAATGCTCATTGTATTTTTCATCGGGGCGCTGTTGTCGACGGCGTGCATGGAGGAGATGGATCCCGTCAGCCTCGTCAACAAGTTCCGGGTGATGGCCGTCCAGGCGGATCCCCCGGAGATTCGCCCCGGCGAGGGGACCACCCACCGGGTGCTCTTCTCCGATCCCGAAGGGGACGGCCGGGAGATCCAGATCGCCTGGTTCACTTGCCTCGGGCGGATTCAGGGGGCCGACGACCTGTCGATGGGCGCCGGGGCGGAGGCCGCGCCGACCGAGTGCGCGCCCATCGGGGGAGACTTCGGCGTCGTCTCCGGTGAGGTGGCGGAGTACCAGGTCCCGCCGGTTCCGATGGACGCGCTGGACGACCTGCCGGAGGGGGAGACCTTTGTCTACGCCACCACCGTGGTCCTCCTGTGCGCCGGGGGGACGCTGCCGCTGAACCTCGACTCCGCCGAGTCGTTCGGCGACGACGCCGAGCTCTGCGAGGGCGGGGAGGGGCTGACGGCCGTGAAGACCTTCCTGATCTCGGATCGGGGCGAGTCCGACCGCAACGCCAACCCGGTCATCGACACCATGGCGTTGGACGACGAGCCCCTCGCGGAGATTACTGCGGACACCGCGGAGCCCGAGGCGGGGCGCTTCGTGTGCGAGGACACCGAGGCGTGTCTCAAGGGGGTCGGGATCGACGCGACCCTGACCGAAGAGAGCTACCAGTCCTATGAGCAGGAGGTGCTCGGGAAGCTCGAGACCATCGACGAGGACCCCTATATCTCCTGGTTCATCACCGGCGGGCATCTGAACGTGGATCGCTCCCGGGCGGCCAAGTCCGATATGAAGATCGGGGTCAAGTGGCAACCCCCCATGGACGGCGGCGGACGCTACACCCTCTTCGCGGTCACCCACGACCTCCGGGGGGGCACCAGCTGGAACAAGTACGCCATCGAAGCGGTGACCCCGGATTGACCCGGGGCCGCGTTCTCAACCGCCGAACTGACGATAATTAATTGACCATGGCGAGGAGCACGCCGGCGGCGACCGCGGAGCCGATGACGCCGGAGACGTTGGGTCCCATGGCGTGCATGAGGAGGAAGTTGGTCTTGTTCGCCTGGAGACCGACCGTATTGACCACCCGGGCGGCCATGGGAACCGCGGAGACGCCGGCGGCGCCGATGAGCGGGTTGATCTTCTTCTTTGAGAAGAGGTTCATGAGCTTGGCGAGGAGCACCCCCGCGGCCGTCCCGATGGAGAAGGCGATGGCGCCGAGCAGCAGGATCTTCAGGGTGCCGAGGGCGAGGAACTTGTCCGCCGAGAGCTTGGAGCCCACCGCCAGGCCGAGCAGGATGGTGACGATGTTGATGAGCTCGTTTTGGATGGTCTTGCTGAGCCGCTCTACTACGCCGGACTCCTTGACGAGGTTCCCGAACATCAGCGCGCCGATGAGGGGCGTGGCGCTCGGCAGGAGCAGGATGCAGAGGAACAGGACCGCCAGCGGGAAGATGATCTTCTCCAGCTTGCTGACCTTTCGCGCCTGCTTCATCTTGATCTCCCGCTCCGCTTTTGTGGTGAGGAGCTTCATGATGGGGGGCTGGATGATGGGCACCAGCGCCATGTAGGAGTAAGCCGCCACTGCGATGGGTCCCAGCAGGTGCTCCGCGAGCCGCGTGGCCACATAGATGGAGGTGGGGCCGTCCGCGCCGCCGATGATTCCGATGGCCGCGGACTCCGGCAGGTCGAAGCCGAGGACCAACGCGCCGAGCAGGGTGGCGAAGATGCCGAACTGGGCCGCCGCGCCGAGGAGCGCCGTCTTGGGGTTGGCGAGGAGCGGGCCGAAGTCCGTCAGCGCCCCCACCCCCATGAAGATGAGCAGGGGGAATAGCCCGTTGGCGACGCCCATGTCGAAGATGATGCCCAAGAACCCGGTCGGCCCGGCGATGTCCTCCACGGGGATGTTGGCGAGGATGCCGCCGAATCCGATGGGGAGGAGGAGCAGCGGCTCGAACTGCTTCGCGATGGCGAGCCAGATGAGCAGGAGGCCGATGAGGAGCATGACGATCTTTCCCACGCCGGCGGGCAGGAGCGGATTATCCTTCCTGTCGTGCGCCACACCGGCGGGCGGGGGGGCCTTCTTCTTGTACTGGGGTGGCTCGATTTTCTTCGGGGTGCCGCCGAACAGCTCCACGAACCCCTGGGCGAACGCGTACATCCCCGTGCTCTCGAGGAGCTTCGACATCCGGCCCTGCGCTTCTCCTGGGGCTTCAGTCGCCGCCTCATTCGTCACGGCGGCGTCCTTGCCGGCCGCCAGGAGGACGCTGCTGGCGGTCCCCAGGACGAGCACCCCGACCATTGTAATCCACCAGGACTTTGTCACACTTCGACTTTTTTTTCGGGGGTTGTTCATTAGGATGTCTCCTTGAAAAATGAGGTTTCGCTTGAGTCGGCGTAAATCGAGGTCGAAAGAGAACTACTTGGATTTCTTTGTGGCCTTCTTTTCGGGAAAAAACTTGCCGATAGTACCGGCCGAGGCGTTGATCACCAGAATCATCGTTGTCAGAAATGCCATCACCGTGCCCATTCCGATCGCCATCAAAATGATACCCTGTTCGATCATGTTTTTCTCCTTTCTGAAGGGTTGTATTGGATATCTGTCCCGGAAAATCAATAACAGACAGCATAAAAAACTTGATCATATATGCCCAATGTTGTTTGAAAGTAGTGCTCATGTGCGGAGGGTACGAGAATGTGCCTAGAATCGTATAATAAAATACGAGAACGTATCTGTTACTTATAGGTTTGACATGGGCATTGTCGAGCGGTTTCTTCATGATACGAGAGAATAGCCGCTTTTTTAAGAAGGAGAGACAAATGGCAGTTATCGATTTCGGCGGAGTCAAAGAGAAGGTGGTCATGCGCAAGGAGTTCCCCATGGCGAAGGCCCGCAAGGTCCTCAAGGACGAGACCATCGCGGTCATCGGCTACGGCGTGCAGGGGCCGGCCCAGGCGCTCAACCTCAAGGACAATGGCTTCAACGTGATCGTGGGTCAGTCCAAGGCGTTCCGAAAGGACTGGAACCGCGCGAAACGGGATGGCTGGATCCCCGGAGAGACCCTCTTCGACGTGGAGGAGGCCGCCACCCTCGGCACCATCATCCAGTATCTGGTTTCGGACGCGGCCCAGAAGGCCCTCTGGCGGACCATCAAGAAGTGCCTGAACCCGGGGGATGCCCTTTACTTCTCCCACGGGTTCTCCATCGTGTACAAGGACCTCACCAAGGTCGTTCCGCCCGAGGACGTCGATGTCATCATGGTGGCCCCCAAGGGCTCCGGAACGTCGGTCCGCCGGAACTTCCTCTCCGGCGCGGGGATTAACTCCAGCTTCGCCGTGGCCCAGGACGCCACCGGTCGCGCCGAGGAGCGCTGCCTGGCCCTCGGTATCGGTGTCGGCTCCGGCTACCTGTTCCCCACTACGTTCGAGAGCGAGGTGTACAGCGACCTCACCGGCGAGCGGGGCGTGCTGATGGGCGCCCTCGCCGGGGTCATGGAGGCCCAATACGACGTCCTCAGGAAGAACGGCCACTCCCCCAGCGAGGCATTCAACGAGACCGTCGAGGAGCTCACCCAGAGCCTGATCCGGCTGGTGGACGAGAACGGCATGGACTGGATGTTCGCCAACTGCTCGGCCACGGCACAGCGGGGCGCCCTCGACTGGAAGCCCAAGTTCAAGAAGGCTGTGCTCCCCGTTTTCCGGGATCTCTACAAGTCGGTGAAGTCCGGCAAGGAGACCAAGCGGGTGCTCAACTCCTGCAGCAAGATCGACTACAAGGATCGCCTCGACGCCGAGCTCGCCGAGATGGGGAGCTCCGAGATGTGGGAGGCGGGCAAGGCCGCCCGGAAGCTCCGCCCCAAGGAGAAGGCCAAGAAAACCGACAAGACCACCAAGGGCATCGCCGGCCGGAAGGCCAACTAGTAGTTCTTCAACCGCAATTTGATGGGTACAGGACGTCGAGGTCCGTTGTGAATCGCCACGAGACGGCGAGAGGCTCCCTCTTTCGGCGAAGCCTCGCCGAAAAAAATCACCCCCTGTCGTAAAATATTTACGAAACTGAATTTTTTTTCTAGTAATACTGCCGGCAACTGAGCACCCTTTAGAGTGCGGGGGAAAAAGGTGAAAGATATGAAACCGAGCTTAATTCATTTCCTTAGATACGGGTTCGCCTTGATGCTGATGATCGTCTTTGCGGAGGGGTGCGCCAAGGGCAGCCTCTCCGGCGGGGGCGATCGGAACTTGGATACCTCGAGCGCCGACGGGGACGCGGATAGCGATTCGGACTCGGACTCGGACTCCGATTCTGATTCTGATTCCGACACCGACGTCGACGGGGATACCGACGGCGACACCGACACCGACAGCGATACCGATACGGAGACGACAGCCGTGCCGGATGGGGGACTGCCGGACGGGGGGACACCGGACGGGGGGCCCGATACCGGCGATACGGGGACAGCGATTGACGACACGGATACCGTTGACACGGGGACCGGCGGATCCCCCGTGGGCCAGCCTTGCACAGAGGCCACCGCCGAGGCGGACTGCGGCGACGCCGCCCTCTGTGTGGACGGCGTCTGCTGCGAGACGCGGTGCAGCGGCCCCTGCGAGACCTGCGCCGCCGCTGGGCAGGAGGGGACCTGTGTTCCCCAGCCGGCGGGGGCGGATCCGGAGGGGGAGTGCGGGGTCTGCCGGGTGTGTGACGGCGCCGGCGCCTGCGAGCTCGCGGCCCGGGGCGAAGATCCCAAGGCGGAGTGCGGCGCCGAGGCGGAGTCCACCTGCGGCACCATGGGCGCCTGCGACGGCATGGGCGCCTGCGCGCTCTGGCCGAAGGGCACCCGCTGCGACGAGGCGGTCTGCAACGACACGCCCTCGTTCTCGACGGTGGAGTGGAAGACCTGCGACGGCCGGGGGGAGTGCGACGGCCTGGCGTTCAAGGAGTGCGGCGGCAATACTTGCAACGCCCTCTTCGACGGCTGCGAGGTCACCTGCGGTGACGACTACGACTGTCATGCGCCGGCGTATACCTGCGTCCGGGGGCTCTGCGAAATTCAGGATGAGAAGGAGGACGGCGAGCGCTGCGTGGTCGATACCGAGTGCGCCAGCGAGCATTGCGTGGACGGGGTGTGCTGCGACAGCGCCTGCAGCGACAACTGTTACCAGTGCGACCAGGCGGGCGCTTTGGGGGCCTGCGTCCCGGTGGCGGAGAACACGGATCCGCGGGGGGACTGTCCCCCGTGCTTCGCCTGCGATGCGCTCCAGCGCTGCAACTTCGTCGACCCCGGCCGCGATCCCAAGGACGACTGTCCCGCCCCGACGGCGGACAACCCCTGCGGTCCCACCGGACAGTGCGACGGCGCGGGGCGGTGCGAGCTCACCGCGACGGCCACGCCCTGCGGTGATTCGGTCTGCGGCGATACCGCGGGGCAGAGCGAGCTCCTCGATTTCAGGTGCGACGGCGACGGCATCTGTACCCCCCTCGTCGGGACCTGCGGAAACTACCTCTGCGACGACGACCTGGCCTGCCTGGACTACTGCGTCGGCGACGGCGACTGTATCGACGGCGTGACCTGCGAGGGCGCCGCGTGCGCCACCGACCACCCGGACGGAACCCCCTGCCGGGACGACACCGAGTGCGCCTCGAGGGCCTGCGTGGACGGCGTCTGCTGCGAAGATGCCTGTGACGGCGAGTGCGAGCGGTGCGACGTGGCCGGGGCTGTCGGGGTCTGCACCCCGACCCCGGACGGGAGCGATCCGGACGGGGAGTGCGGGCGCTGCGCGGTCTGCGTGGACGGGGGCTGCGAGGCCGCGGCGGCGGGATCCGATCCCAAGGACGACTGCGTCGCGGGGGGCGGGACGTGCGGTCTCAGCGGCGTGTGCAACGGCTCGGGGGCGTGCGCCCTGCAGGGCCCCGAGGACGACCCCTGCGCCGTGGGCTGCGGCGGCACGGGTGCCGAGCAGGTGGTGACCCGCTACTGTGACGGGGAGGCGGTGGGCCGCGCGGCGTGCAGCGTCACCGGGGAGGTCGCGGCCTGCGACGATCACCTGGCCTGCGATCCGGTCACCGGCGGTTGCCCCGCCGAGTGCCTCTCGGATTTCGACTGCGTCGCCGGCTTCTACTGCGGCGCGGACAACACCTGTCTGGCCCAGTCCGGGGAGGGCATCGAGTGCGCGGACGACACCGAATGCGAGTCCCTCCACTGCGCGGACGGGGTGTGCTGCGACGCGGCGTGCGACGGCGCCTGCGAGGCGTGCGACCTCGAGGACGCCGAGGGGGTCTGCACGCCGTACGACCCGGGCGCGGATCCGGAGGACGAATGCGAGGCGTGCCACGCCTGTGACGGGGCCGGCGCCTGCGAGCCCCTCGACGGGGTGTCGGCCCCGGCGGGGGACTGCGCGGAGACCGGCACCCTCTGCGGCCACACGGGCCGCTGCGTGGCGGGCGCCTGCGCGTGGACGGGGGCCGGCGCCCCCTGTGGCGACCTCACCTGCGACGGGGATCCGGACACCCCGACGGTGAACAAGAGCGCCTGTGACGGCGCCGGACACTGCGTCGACATCTCGGGCACCACCTGCGGCGGCTACCTCTGTCTCGACGACTCCGCCTGCCTCACGGGTTGCGAGGGGGACGGGGACTGCGCCGCGGGGTACAGCTGCGTGGAGACCGAGTGCGTCCCCGATACCCCCCTCCCGGCGGGGGCGACGTGCCTGTTCGATGTCGAGTGCGCGGTCGGCGGGTTCTGCGCGGACGGCGTCTGTTGCGACAGCCCCTGCGACGGTCTTTGCGAGGCGTGCGACGTGGCGGGCGCCGAGGGGACCTGCACCGCCGAGCCTGAGGGCGCCTTCGACGGCGTCGATCTCGCCACCGGCCAGGGGGACTGCGGTCCCTGCGAGGTGTGCGACGGCGCTGGGGGATGCCGGGCGGTGGACACCGACGCGAACCCCGGCGATCCGGCGGATCCCCACGACCGCTGTCAGGCCTCGGCCGACGTGTGCGGCGCCACCGAGGTGTGCGGCGCGGGGACGGGACAGTGCGCGCCGGCGGACGGGACGGTCGCGTGTGGCGACGGCGACACCTGCGTCGGCGGGGGGATCCACGAGTGGCACTGCGCGGCGGGAACGTGTGAGATGGATTCGTCCGCGGCGTCGGACTGCGACGGATTCGCGTGCCTGCCGGACGGCTCGGGCTGCCGGACCGACTGCGACTTCGCGGGGGACTGCGCTCCCGGATTCTACTGCGACTCTCCGGGCCCCCTCGGGACCTGCGTCCCCAGGCTGGCGGACGGCGAGGCCTGCGCCGGGAGCTTCGAGTGCGTGAACGGCCGCTGCGTGGACGGCGTCTGCTGCGACGGCCCCTGCGGCGGCCGCTGCGAGGCGTGCAATCTGACCGGGAGCGAGGGGACCTGCGCGCCCGTTCCCGACGGGGAGGACCCGGCGGACGAGTGCGACGACGGGCTCTTCTGCACGGCGGACGACGTCTGTGACGGCGCCGGGGGCTGCAAGTTCGAGGGGAACCCCTGCAACGAGGAAAACGCGGAGGCCTGCGACGACTGCAACGAGATCGGTGACAACTGCCTGATGCCCCGCGGCACCCCCTGCGGGAATCTGGCGTCATCCCCGTGCAACCGCCCCGATACCTGCAACGGCGAGGGCACCTGCCTCGGCAACCAGCTGCCGGACGGCGCCTCCTGTGACGCGGACGCGGATCCGTGCACCCTCGACACCTGCCTGGCCGGCGTGTGCGAATCCGTTCCGGCGGACAACACGGACGGCGACGACTTCTGCGACCTCCTCGACAACTGCGCGGACACGCCCAATAACGACCAGACAGACACGGACGGGGACGGGGTGGGGGACGCCTGCGACGAGTGCCCCCAGGACGACGGGCGGACCGTCGCCCCCTGCGAGAGCTTCCAGCTCACCTTCGAGTCCCAGCTGGATAGCGCCACCAACATGGTGGTGAAGTTCTGGGTCGAAGGGGAGGGGAGCCTGGAGGATGTGGTGCTCAGGTTCTGGTACACCCGGGACGGCGGCACCGCCGATCAGCAGGCGGTGGACGCGAACTACGTCCAATACGCCGGCGACGTGGACTGGGATATCTACGGCCTCGAGGAGCCCCGGGTCGGGGCGGATACCTATCTCGAGGTGACCTTCTCCGAGGATCTGGTGGGATACTCCGGAGAGATTCAGCTCCGGCTGCATCACCAGAGCTACAGCCAGGACTACGACTACACCAACGACCACTCCGTCGACGCCGGCACCGTCACCCTGTACAAGCGCGGGGACGGGGGCGATGTCCTGATCTGGGGGGTGGAGCCTTAGGGTTTCAGGCTACGCCAGGATCCGCGTCACGCCCCGTCCGCTCGTGTTCAGCTCGCGGTTGATGGCGAACCGCTTGCCCTCGGCGGCGGAGATGTAGAGGGTGCACGCACCGATGACCACGGGCTTGACGTAGGCGCGGACCTCCCCCGCCTCCGTGGTCACGGCCCCCCGCCAGGTCTTTTGGTCCGTCACGACGATGGGCGACATGGCGGCCATGTGCTCGCACACCAGCTTGTCGCCGGCCGCGGCGATGACCGTGCCGAGCTCGTCCGACAGCGCGATGGAGCTGAAGCTGGCACGCTCCTGGGACGCGGCGAGCTGAAAGGCGAGGGCCACCTGGACATCCTCGCTTCGGTTGATTCTTCGCTCGATTTGTACTGACATTAGGCACCTCCGTGTAGTTTAAACACCTACATTGTAGGACAGGTGTGCCGGAGACACAATTTTATGGCATATTTTAAAGATACGAGACGACGGGTTCTCTGCTATGGTGAGGTTTCGACCAATAAAGGGGAGGCACATGAACGACAAGAGATTCCATGTTGACGAGAGCGCGATCTGGTATCGATCCGAATCGGGCTGGCCCGAGGAGGTTCCGAAAAACCTCGAGGTGGATTCCCGCGATCTGTACCGAGTCCTCGCAGAGTCGTGCGAGAAGTACGCCGAGCGCCGGGTCATCTGGTTCCAGCCCCTGGACGCCACCATGACCTACCGTGAGCTCAAGACCGCCGTGGACGGATTCGCCCGCGGGCTGCACCAGCGGGGGATCCGAAAGGGGGACGTGGTGGCCCTCATGCTGCCCAACAGCCCCCAGTACATCGTCGCCTACTACGCGTGCCACAGGCTCGGCGCCATCGTCACGGGGGTCAATCCCATCTACAAGCCCGGCGAGGTGCTCTACCAGCTCACTCGGACCCACGCCAAGGCACTGGTGGTCCTGGACGCGCTGTATGAGGAGAACGTGGACCCCATCCTCGGAAAGAGCCCCTGTGAGCTGTTGATCACCACGAATGTCGTTGACATGGTGAAGGGTCACGGGGTCAAGAAGCTCCTCGGCAAGCTCCTCGGAAAGATACCGACGGGGGAGGTCCCCTTCTCCGCCGTGCCGTTCATGGAGATGCTCTCCGCCGGCGGGGAGCTGCCGGAGGTGGCCATCGATCCGGACGACGACGCGGTGTATCTGATGACCGGCGGCACCACCGGCATTCCCAAGGCGGCCCGGCTCACCCACCGCAACTGCGTCAACAACGCCAAGCAGTGCAACCACTGGATTTACAAGGTCTCTCCGGGCTCCGCCTACGTGGGGATCCTGCCCCTGTTCCACGCCTTCGCCATGTCCACCCACTTGAACACGATGCTGCGATCCGGGGGGTGGGCCATGCTCTTCCCGCGGCCGCCGGACACGGAGCTCCTCGTGCAGAAAATCATCGAGCTCGGCCCGCCGGAGGGAACGATCTATTGCGGCGCGGAGATCCTCTTCAAACGCCTGGCGGACTTCCTGGAGGCCCCGGACAACAACGCCCGCTACGCCAAGGATCTGGCCGGTAAGCTGAGCCTGTGCATCTCCGGCGCGAGCCCCCTGCACCAGCCGGTCCAGGAGGCGTTCGAGAAGCACACCGGCGCGAAGCTCTCGGAGGGATACGGGCTCACCGAGGCCTGCCCGGTGGTGAGCTGCGCCCCATTCTGGGGCAAGCGGAGCGTCGGCACCATCGGCCTCCCCCTGCCCTCGACGGAGTGGAAGATTGTCGATCAGACGGACCATACCAAGACCCTCGGGACCGGCGAGGAGGCGGTGGGGGAGCTCGCCGTGGCGGGCCCCCAGGTGATGAAGGGGTACCTCGAGAACCCGGAGGAGACTGCCGACACCCTCGTGGAGATGGAGAAAAGGACTTGGCTGCTCACCGGGGACATCGGCTACATGGACGAGCTCGGCCGGGTGGTTATCCTCGACCGGAAGAAGCAGCTCATCAAGTACAAGGGCGCCTCGGTCTTTCCCAAGGAGGTGGAGGAGATCATCTGCGGACACGACGCCGTGAGCGAGGTGGCCGTGGCGGGCCTCCCCGACGAGACCGCCGGCGAGGTCATCAAGGCGTGGGTGGTGCTGCGGGAGGAGAAGCGGGGGAGCCTCACGGAGGCGGAGATGCTGGAATGGTGTCGGGAGAACATGGCGCGGTTCAAGGCGCCCAAGCTCCTCGAGTTCAGAGACGAGATCCCGAAGAACCTCATCGGGAAGGTCCTCCGGAGGGAGCTCCAGGAGGCCGACCCCATCTGGATCGCGGCAAACCAAAAGGAAGGAAAGTGACATGACAGAGGATTCCATCGGACACTACGATCCGCCGAACGATATCGCCGGCGGGCCCGAGCCCCCGCCTCCCGAGACCGCGGCGGGAAAGACCAAGCGCCCCGGGGCGCCCTTCGGTATCGGGCTCACGCTCATCATCTGCGGTTCCCTGGCGGCCCTGGGCGGCGTCTTCGGGGGGCTGTTCACCATGATGACGAACTCGATAATGTCCAACATCGCCGGGCTCGGCGCCGCCGGGAACCCCGACGGGATGCAGGCGATCCAAGACGCGATGGCGGCGTCCAAGTCGCTGTACGTGGTTCAGGGATCGCTCCAGGTCGTCATGGGGGTGATCTCGGTGCTCGCCCTCATCGCCGGCATCGGCCTGATGAAGTATCGTCGATGGGGGCAAAAGCTCTCCATCACCTGGGCGGGACTCGCCCTCGCGTACATCGTTATGTCTTTGATTGTCAACTTCGTCTACATCCTACCGAAGAGCGAGGCGATGGTGGAGGCCATGATGGCGGGCATGCCCGACGGCGGCGGGGCGGCCTTCTCGGGGATGAGCTCGGGCGTGAGCGCCGCCACGCAGATATTCTACGCCCTCTTCCTGGCGGTGCTGCCGATGCTGACCCTCATCATGATTTCCAAAGACAAGATAAAACAGTGCCTCACGGAATGACCTCCGCGCGCAATCTCGTCTCGCGGGAACGACGCCCCTTGACGGAATCCGCGACTTGGGATAGAGCCTCCACTTGCCTTTCTAGAAGGCAAAGAACCTCATACTCCTTGCTCCGGGGAGGGACCCGGGGCTGAAGCCACGAGGAGGCATCAATGGCAAGACCATTACCCAAACACAGGGCGCGCGAGTACGAGACGATTTTCATCGTCCACCCAGAGTCGTCGATGGATACCGTCGAGCAGGTCGCCGGCAAGGTGACCGACGTCATCACTAAGCTCGAGGGAAAGCTCCTGCGCGCAGAGAACTGGGGCAAGCGGCGCCTGGCCTATCCGGTCAAGAAGCAGCCCCAGGGCGTCTACCTCTACCTTCGCTATCTCGGCTACTCCGATATTGTACACGAGATTGAGCGGAACTTCCGGATGATCGAGCCGGTTCTCAAGTATCTCACCGTGAAGGTCGAAGAGGACGTGGACCCCGCGGCGAGACCGGTCAACGAAGCGAATATCTCCTTCATGCCCATGTTCGAGGAGGAGTCCGTTCCCGAGCGCGCCGCCGAGGCGGAGTCCGACGACGCAGGAGCGGCCAAGGATGCGCCGGCTGACGCGGCCGACGCTGCACCGGCGGAGGCGAAATCCGAGGAGGTGAAATCCGAGGAGGCCGCCAAGGACGGCGATGCCGAGACCTCGGATGAGAGCGCGGCCGCCGCGCCCGCCGAAGAAGAGAAGGCCGTCGAGGAAAAAGTCGCGGAGCCCGCTGCTGAGGCGCCCGCGGAAGCAGCGGCGGCGGCCGACGAGGCAGAGCCCGCAAAGGCGCCGGAAGGCGACGCCGAAGACGCTGAGAAGGAGGAGTAATCATGGAGCGCAGAAATGATTCCCGCCGCCGCGGCGGCAGCCGACGACGCCGCGTGTGCCGGTTCTGTATCGACAAGACTTTGAAAGTGGACTACAAGGACCCGCAGGCCATCCGCTATTTCATCACCGATCGCGGCAAGATCGTCCCGAGGCGGATCTCGGGCAACTGCGCCAAACATCAGCGTCAGGTCTGCCTGGCCATCAAGCGCGCGCGGAACATCGCCCTGATGCCGTTCACCGCGTCGACACATTAGGAGGGAACGATGAAGGTAATCTTAAAAGAGGATGTTCCCCACCTGGGTGAGCCCGGCGCCATCGTCAAGGTGAAACCCGGATTTGCTCGCAATTATTTGATCCCCCAGGGGCTGGCGGCGATCGCCTCCTCCCGGAACATCAAGATGATGGAGCACAACCTGAAGAAGATCCAGCGCCAGATCGACGCCGCCAAGGAAGAGGCGGGCAAGGTCAAGGCGGAGCTCGAGAAGCTGGAGATCACCATCTCCAAGCCCGCCGGGGAGCAGGAGAAGCTCTTCGGATCGGTGACCACCCGCGATATCGCGGCGGCTTTGGCCGGCGAGGGGGTCACCATCGACCGGAAGCGTATCGTCATCGCCGAGCCCATCAAGGCCCTCGGCGTGTACACCATACAGGTCAAGCTCTACGGCGGCGAGCTTTCGGATCTCAAGGTCTGGGTCGTCAAGCAATAGCGCGGGACCTGTCCCCATTCGGTGAAAAACAGCCGGGGCTGGTTTCCTTGTCGTAAAAGGGGAGATCGTGGGTCAGTCCTTTAAGAAAGACGAAAAGGACAGAAAACCGGTCGCCCGGGAAGGGCGGATTCCCCCCTACAACCACGAGGCCGAGATCGCGGTTCTCGGCGGTATCCTCCTCAACAACGAAGCGTTGGCCATCGTCCAGGAGACGGTCCGGGCGGAGGACTTCTACAGCGAGGCCCACCGCCGTATCTACGAGGCCATCGAGGGGCTCTCCGCCAGCGGGCTGCCCATCGATCACGTCACCCTGGGCAACGAGCTCAAGAACCGGGGAGACCTCGAGAAGATCGGCGGCGCCGTGGCCCTCGCGGATCTCACCGACGCGGTGGCCACCGTGGCCAACATCGAGTACTACGCCAAGATCGTCCGCGAGAAGGCGTCGGTGCGCCGGATGATCTACGCGGCCCAGGAGGTGGCGGCGCTGGGCTTCGGTGAGTACGGCAACGTGGACGAGTATCTCGACACCTGCGAGAAGTCCATCTTCGAGGCCTCCCAGCAGACCCTGGGGGCGCCCTACACCCACGTCTCCCAAATCGTCAACAAGACCTTCCGGGATCTGGAGGCGGCCGCCGGGCGCACAGGGGCCATCACCGGATGCCCCACCGGGTTCAATGATCTGGACCTGAAGACCGCCGGGTTCCAGCCCGCGGATCTCATTATCGTCGCCGGTCGCCCCGCCATGGGCAAGACCACCCTCGCGCTCAACATCGCGGTGAACGCCGCCAAGACGACCAAGCGGCCGGCCATCGTCTTCTCCCTCGAGATGTCCAAAGAGCAGATCGTGCGGCGCATGCTCTGCTCCGAGGGGCACGTGGACGCCTCCAGGATGCGGAACAACACCCTGGACGCCCAGAAGGACTGGCCCCGGCTCATCGAGGCGGCCAACGTGCTCTCCCAGACGGAGATCTACGTGGACGACTCCTCACCCATGACCCCCATCGAGATCCGGTCCAAGTCCCGGCGGCTCGCGTCGGAGAAGGGGCTCTCCCTGGTCATCATCGACTACCTCCAGCTCATGCACTCCGGCGGGCGGCGCATCGAGATCCGGGAGCAGGAGATCTCCGAGATTTCCCGAACGCTCAAGGCCCTGGCCAAGGAGCTCAACGTCCCGGTGATCGCCCTCTCCCCGCTCAACCGCGGGGTCGAGGGCCGGCAGGACAAGCGCCCCATGATGTCCGATCTCAGGGAGTCCGGCGCCATCGAGCAGGACGCGGACCTCATCCTCTTCGTCTATCGGGACGAGGTGTATCACGAGGATACCCAGGATCGGGGGATCGCCGAGGTCATCATCGGGAAGCAGCGCTCCGGTCCGGTGGGGACGGTAAAGGTCCGTTTCTTCAACCAGTACACCCTCTTCGAAAACCTCGCCAAGGGCGGCGCCGAGCCGGACGGTCCGGTGGACGGAGGGTACTGACCCGCCGCCCGACGGGCGCCCGCCGACGACAACCGCTCGGTCTGTCGATTTATTGCGTTTTCAAGGTATTAAGTCCCCGGGGCACTCGCCGATATCTATCGGTGTCATCAGAAAAGGGGCCGGTAGGTTGGTTTATGAACGAGCGAAATGAAACCAGTGGATAGAACGTATGCGGGATCCGACCAGGCGCTCGCCCTTGTCGGATCCCGGTTGCTCCCGCTGTTTACCGGCATCTCCGAGTTAAGCGGGGATGCCCGGGGGAAGCTGTACCGCGCGAAGGGCATCGCGGACGGTCGCAAGGTGGCCATCAAGGTGCTGACCGAGGAGACGCCCGTCACCAAGGCGCTCCTCGACTCGCCTCAGATCGAGAACACCCTCCGGGTCCTCGACGTCATGCCGGCCGGGGACGAGTCGTTCATCGTGATGGAGCAGCCCCAGGGGACGCCGCTCTCGGGATTGATGTCGAAACACGGTCGGTTGTCGGTGTCACTGGCGTTATGGGTAACGTTGGAGATCCTGGAGATATTGAAGACGCTCCATGCGCAGGACAAGCTGCACGGCAGCGTCAACCCGGGATCCGTGTTCATCTCCCGGTCGCTTCGCGGGAACTTCCGCATCACCATGGTCTACCTGGGGTTGTGCAACGAAAGCGCTCGCCGGAACGATTCGGAGTATCTCCCCCCGGAGGCGCGGCGCTCCGTGTCCCCCCACTTCGACCTCTGGGCGGCGGCGGTGCTGCTCTATAAAATGCTGTTCGCGGTCCACCCCTTTATCGGGCGCTCCCGTCGCGAGACCAGCCGGAGGCGACTGGGAAATCCCGTCATTCCCGAGGAGTTCAGTAGAAAACACCCCGATCTGGCCGCGTTCCTGATGCGGTCTCTGGATAAGACCCCCTTGGTGAGATACTCATCGGCCGAGGCCATGGCGGACGCCCTGTCCGAGATCGCCCATCCCCCCCGGAAGAGCTGCCCCGGGGAGGGCGAGATCCGGGAAGCCGGTCGCACCTCGAGCGTGCCGACCTTACCGGCGCCGCCTCCCGAGGCGCTCATCGCGGAGTCCGCGAAGGGCATCGGCGCGTCTCGCGAGGCCGAGGCCTCGGAGACGGGTCTCACGACCCCCTGTGATGTCCCCGCCCGCCTGGCCCGGAGGGAGCACGCGACGACCTCGCGGCCGAAGATCATGAGATTCTTTATGGTGGGGATTCTGGTCACCGTGGTGGGGGGCCTCTTTCTCGGGTTGTGGCTGATCCTCGGAAGCTTCGGCCGGCGCGGTGATGCGGCGGCACACGAGCCCCCACCTGATCTCCCGGCGGCGGCGCGTCCGAGCGTGTCGCCGGCGGTGATTGAGACAGTCGAAGAGCCCCCTTCGGACGAGACGCCGACCCGCGAAGCGGCCCCGACCCGCGAGGGGGTCCCGACCGCGGATTACCCCGGGGCGTTCAAGCGGCGGTCCGAGAGAGCCTCGTCCGCTCGCCCCGCGAAGAAGCGACCTCCGAAATCGGAACAGGCGGACGCGGAGAAGCCCAAGGATAACTTGTCGTCCAATCCGTTCCGACTGAAAGACAATCCGTTTCCCGTTGGAGAATAATCATGTTTGGGAGATTCGTGTTACTCGGTTCAGCGTTTCGGATGAGAGTAAACCTCTCATGTAAACCCCCTTTCCGGGGACAAGGTCCGGCCTTCAGGAGACATCCCATATATTTCCTGTGCGGCACCCTCATCAGCATCGCGCTCTTCCTCGTCTGTGGAGAGGGGGCGGCGTGGAATCCCGAGAGCGATTGTCCGCGGCTCCCCGAAGACTCGGTGAAGGCTCAGAGGCTGGCGGGAGAGCTCTTCAACGCGGCGGAGCAGCAGTATCAGGAGAGCCGTCCCATCGAGGCGCTGAAGGGTTTCCTGTGCTCGCTTCAGATTATTCAGCACGAGAACACCTTGTTCAACATCGCCCAGATCGCGAAGCTGTCGAAGCACCGGAGCGCCGCGCTGGCGTTGCTCAAGGATTTTGTCGCGCATGCCCGCGGGAGCACCAGGGTCGATCCCATACAGGATATCATCGCGGAGCTCGAGGAGGAGACGCCGGAGGGCCCGCCTGAGCAGGAAGCCGTCCCCCCGGCGGCGTCGGCGGAGCCCGAGCCGCCGCCTTCCACGATCCAAACGGATCGGAGGCCTGGCGAGAATCCCCTTGTATCGGAAGAGGCTCCGGCGAGGAAGAACGGGATGAGAGTCGCGGGGTGGGTCCTGCTCGGCACCGGCGCCGCCGCCGCCATTGCCGGGGGAGTGTTTCAGGGGATGGCGGGGAGCGCCCAGAAAAGGGCCGAATCAGCATCCACTTACTCGGATTTCCAGGACGCCGAGCGGAAGATGGACGGATTTCAGAGCGGCGCCTATGCCGGATTTATCGCGGGGGGCGTTCTCCTAGGCTCGGGACTCACACTGGTTCTCATCTCGGATAGAGGAGAGAAGGCAACCCTCGCCCTCGCCCCCGGACCCAAGGCGGTCGTTTTGAAGGGAAGCTTCTGATGCGAGCACCGGCGATAATCGCGGTCTGTGTGTGGGGTTGGGCGGCGGGGTGCAAGGTCAGCCTGGAAGAGGGGCAGCTGCAGTGTCGGAGCAATGCTGACTGCCCCCCGGGATGGGTGTGCAATACCGGCGGGGACGGTCAATGTTATTCCGACAACCTGCAGTTTCCAAACAGACCGTCGAGAGAGAAGGCCGCCACGGACACCGCTACAAATGCAGATACGGGCGCTGATATGGACACTGATGGAGACACGGATGCCGACACGGATGCCGATGGGGATACAGACGCCGACACGGACGCAGACACCGACGGGGATACAGACGCAGATACGGACGCTGACGGGGATACGGACGCCGACACGGACGCTGACGGGGATACGGATGCCGATACGGACGCTGACGGGGATACGGACGCCGACACGGACGCTGACGGGGATACGGACGCCGACACGGATACTGATGGGGACACGGACGCCGACACGGATACTGACGCCGAGTCGGATACTGGTCCGCGCGGCGATACGACCTCGGAGACGGGCAGCGATACCGTTGACACCGAGACTCACACCGCGACCGGCCCCGCCGACTCGGACACCTTCATCGACAATAGCTGTGAGAATCCCGTCGAAATTTTCCTCTTCGACGCTATCTGGCACGGCAACTGGCTGAATTACCGGGACACCTTCGACGGCCCGACGGAAGACTGCGGTGAGGGGGGCGCCGATGTATGGTTCGCCCTGCGGATACCGGCGAGCGGCAATGTCATCATTCGCGAATCCACCGGCGCGGACGTGGTGCTCCGCTGGGTCGAAGGGTGCGCCGCGGACACCTGCCTCGGTTCCTCGGACACGCCGGAGCAGTACCGGCTGACGAATGACGCCGCTGAGGAGACCTTGTTCTATATTGTCGTCAGCGAGTCTCCGAGCAACGGAGAGGACACGAAAGACTTCACCCTGACCTTCGACATCTGAGGGCTACGGGACCTGCCTCGCATTCGAAACCGAGAGGCCCCGGCCGTCCATGATGACGCGGATCGCCCCCAGCCGATCCGTGCGCAGGAGCCGGATCCCCCGCCGGACCAGGCGACGTCTGACGGCGCCGTGGGGCATACCGTGGGGGTTGAACGGCCCGACGCTCACGACCGCGAGACTCGGCGACAACGCATCGAGAAGGGCCTCCGAGGTGGAGGACGCGCTGCCGTGGTGGGGAAGCTTGAGGAGATCCGCCTCCGGGAGGCGCTCCGCCAGTCGGCGCTCCACTTCCCGATCGATATCGCCGGTGAGCAGGGCGCGGGTGTCGCCGAAGGTGATGAGGAGGACGACGGAGTTCCCGTTGGTGGAGGCGAGGGGATCAAATCCGTTCTCCCGGCAGGGGTGGAGAACCGCCACCGTCGCGCCGCCGAACCGATGGACCCCACAGAGCGACGGGGTCCTCCGAACCGGAATCTGTCGGCGCCGTGCGGCCGCGTGAATCCGCTCATGGGCGATACCGAGGTGGGGTTGGAGCCCCTGCCCGCTCTCCCATAGCTCCCCCACCGGAAAGCTCTCGAGCACCGCCGCCATGCCGCCGGCGTGATCGAAGTCCGGGTGGGTGAGGACGACGGTGGAGAGCTCTGTGACCCCCAGCGCCCGTAGCGCGGGCGCCACGACGCGTTCGCCGACATCGTAGCGCCCGGAGCGGGTGCCGCCGGCGTCCACCAGGAGATGATCGCCGCTCGGAGAGGTGACCAGGATGCTGTCCCCCTGTCCCACGTCGAGAAAGTCGATGGTCAGCCGGTCTCGGGGGAAGCTGGATGGATCCGCCAGAACTCCGGCCATAGAGAGGGCGGTCCCCAGCGTCAGGGTTGCAATCCCCCGGCGACGCCTGCGGGTGAGCATCAGGAGGAGGGCGATGCAGATGATCACCACCCCCGCACTCCCCAGCGGACCGGGGGTCTCAAGGGTACACGGGAGCGCGGATAGCCCCTCGAGGAGCGCGTCCAGGAGGTCGAGGGCGACGCCCGCGGGGATGCAGATCAGGGCCGCGATCCCGGGCGCGATGGGGGTCGTCAGGAGCACGAGGAGCAGGAGGGGCATGATGACGATGCCGGTCAACGGAACGGCGAGGAGGTTGGCGGGGATGGCGGCGAGGGAAACGTACCCGAAGTGGTAGAGGACGAGGGGGGTGGTGACGGCGCAGGCGGCGGTGGTGGCGGCGAGGAGCCGGCCGAGGGCCCTGAGCGGGGCCTCAAACCATTTGCGCGAGGTTCCCCTCTCGATATCGCCCCCGCCCCGGAGGGTCACCAGAAACCCCAGTACGGCGGTGAAGGAGAGCTGGAATCCCGGCTCGAGGAGGGCAACGGGGTCCGCCATGAGGATGACCACCGCCGCGACGGCCAGCGCTTCGCTTGTCCCGGCCCGCCGGCCGATGAGCCTCGCCAGGAGGGCACAGACGGCCATGATGCAGGCGCGGACGACCGGCGTCCGACCGCCCGTGAGCAGGGCGAAGGCGATCGCGGCGGGGATGGCGATGATCGCGGCGACGCGGCCGATGTCCATGCGCCGGGCCAGCGGGGTTCGAAGAGCGAGGGCGCTCGTCACCAGAAACACGAGGAGCGTGACCAATCCCAGGTGGAGGCCGCTCACGGAGATCAGGTGCGCGGTCCCGGTCCGCCGGAACCGCAGCCGCGCGGAGTGTTCCAGCGCCTCGGACTCTCCGAGGATCAGGGCGCGGGCGTACGCCGCCGACCGGGGCGGGAGGGAATCGATGAGGACGGCCGCCACCGCCGCGCGCCATCGATCGAAGCCCCCTGCGACGGAGAGCGGCGACGCGGCCGCCACGCGGACGATGGCCTCCCGGCCCGAAACCACGGCGCTATACACGGGTTCCCTCGCAGACCATCGGGGAACGCCACGGTTTCGCCTTGATATCACGGGGCGGATTCGCGCCCTCAATCGGACGCCCTCACCAGTCGAGGGAAGCGCGGCGGTGTCCCGGTTCATCCGGATATACAGCCGTCCTCTGGCCGGCCGCATTTTTCCGACCCCGGTCCGGGGGAGGCACTCGGACCATCTCGTCAGCGCCACCTCGATGCGATTCTCTCCTCGGATCCGGACAGACTCCTGTATCTCGCCCTCGACGAGGCGCAGGCAGGGCGGGGCGCCCTCGGAAACCGGCGGGGCAGGGCGAGGGCGTGCCCACGCCGCGACGAAGACCAGCCCGATGAGGGCGCCGCCGACCCGCCGTTTCTGTCGGATGGCGACCGCGCTGACGAGGATACCGAGGCCTGTGGCGATGAGCGCCGACGCGGGGGGCGCGGGAAGGAACAGCCCGCAGCCCAACCCGAGAACAAAGGCTGCGGCGAGAATGGTCAGGGGGCTCATGTGATAGGCCCGAGCAATCCTCATGCCACAAAGTTCGCGCGCTCTGACTCGGCCAATGGGCGAACGAGCGGCGACGGCGGGAGGGGTGACGAAAAACGTCAGCGGTCGTCGCCGCTCCGCATCAGGAGATGCCGAAGAGTCGTTTCGCGTTCTTTGTGGTCTGCGAAGCGAGCGTCTCGAGGGGGACATCGCGAAGCGCGGCCAACGCCGCGGCGACATCCGCCGCGTGGGCCGGCTCGGTCTTCTCCGGGGGCATCCCCTCGAGCCCTATCGAAGGGGCGTCGGTTTCGATGAGCAGTCGGTCAGCGGGGATCATCCGGGCGGCGCGCCTCGCCCGGACGGCTCTCGGACGGGTTACGGTGCCGCCGAAAGCGATGTAAAACCCCCGTTTCAAGATCCGGTCGGCGACCTCCGGGCTTCTGGAGAACGCATGGACCACTCCGGTGAGGCGGGGGTGCTCATCGAGAGATGTCAGGAGCGCCTCGAAAGCGTTCTGGCAGTGCAACAGAACGGGGAGATGCATCTCGACGGCCAGGGCCAGCTGCCCCCTCAGGACCTCGAGTTGCCGCGAGAGGGAAACATCGACCTTGGCGTCCAGGCCGATTTCTCCCAGCGCGACGGCGTCGATCGCCCGCAGCCGGCGGGCCAGCGCTTTCAGGTCGAGGGGGGCGTCGGCCACCCATGGATGCAGCCCCAGGGCGAGGTGAACGCCATCGAGGCCTTTGAGCGCCGCCACGTCATTCCATGAGGCGGGATCGTACGCCGGGACGACAATGTCGGTGACCCGGCGCTGTCGCGCCCGCTCCAGCACCGCCTTGAGGGCGTGCTTCATGGGCGTGAAGGTCAGGTGGCAATGGGAATCGATAAATCGCATAGAGACATTCTACTCCAAAACCATCCGTGATTCCCGAGCGATTGACGCGGGCCCCGCGAGGCGTGGCCGATCACTTCACGAATTACGCGTTGAGCAGAGCATGGAGGGCACGGGTTCTTGGGCTCCCTCCAACCTTGAGGTATAGTATTGGGGGATTGAGTGAATGGGGTGTACCATATGATAGCGACAGTGATTCCCCAGCGGCGTCTGGTGCCTCGATGCAGAGGGTTTTTAGAGGGTGAAGCATACCGGTGAATGATGTCAGGGAACGACGACAAATGACCAGCGCTCCATCGCGGAGTGACCACGACCCACTTCGGGAGCGCTCTCACGGAGGCATTGTCGCTGCGCCGATGAATCGCGGTTTCGAAGGATCCCGGTTCGGACAGCGTCTCGTCTTGTTGTTGACCCTTTTTTTCTTTACTCTTCCCCCTCACGTCCGCGCCGACGAGACCTATTCCGGACCCTGGATCATGACATTTTTGGGGATGGCGGTGGATATTCAGACCTGGGATGCCGGCTGCGGCGCCAGGCCGGCGGCCTACAGCAGGCAGCCCCGGAAGGCGGTCGAGATCAGGGAGGAGAATGGTCACCTCATCCTCTCGGGAGGAGGGGTGCGCACGGACGCCTGCGGGACATCGAATACCTCGGTGCACACGGTCAGCGCTCACCACCTGCCCAAGAAGTGGACCCGGATATGTCGGACGCCAAACGATGATCCCCGCTCAGAACAAGGGGTTTACTCGCTGGTGGTGAAGCACGGCGACAAGCTGGAGTACACCGCCGTGACAGATATCGACTGGCGTATCGGGGAGAGCCGTTGTGTCGCCACGACGACGGAGCAACGGATTTTCATACGCGGTGCCCTCACCGCGGATACCGCGAAGGGGGAGCCGGGGGAAGCGAATGACCCGGTGGTCCTGATGGGGTGTGAGACGCCGGGGCCGGCGAAGTGGGTGACGATTGCTCCGAAGCGGGCCAGGTTGGGGCCGCAACAGTCCGTGTGCTTCGAAGCGACCCTTCGGGACCAGAAGGGGTGTATAATCAACGAGAAGCCTGAGTGGTCCACGACGCAGGAGGGGATTGTCGTCAAGGGGCTCATCTCCTCGGCGGGGTGTTTCCGCGCGGGCAAGACCGCGGCGGATGCGGAGGGGAGATATACTGTTATCGCCAAGGTGGGGGGCAAATCCGCGTCCGCAGAGGTGGATGTGGTGTTTCCCGAGATCGACCGCCTGGTCGCCGTCCACCTCAATCCCCTCGAAGAGGAGAACCCGGAGGCGCCCGAGTCGATTGAGAAGTCGCAGCGACCGAGCCTTCCACCGGCAACCCGGAAATTGAAACGTGCCGACATCGTGGGCCCTCCGTCGATACAGGGGGCGACGCAGGGATCTGCCGGAAGCCACTCGACACTGATTCTTCTGTTGTTGATTCTGGCGGGCGTCATCAGCGCGGTTACCTTTGTACTCTTTCTCAGGTACAGGTCTCGTCGAGCCTGTGAGCCGCAGAGAGAAAGCGATGATAGCGTGAACGGATCGGCGGAGCTCATCAATCACATCACCCAACAGACCGATTCGGTGATTTTGTCGATGAAGTGTACGGTCTGTGGTCGGCTGTACAAATCAGATGCCAGATTTTGTCCTCATGACAAATCTGCCTTGGTCGCATCGGTTGCGCCGTCTGATGCTCCTGAGCGGGGAATGATCTGTCCGAAATGCTTCCGGGGATATAGTCCGGATGCCAGTTTCTGCCCCCATGACTCGGAGAAACTCGTTCCCTACGCTGAATGGCGGGCCAAAAAAGAGGGACAACAAGTGATTTGAAAGGGGAGGTTTTACAAATTTAAAAAATTTTTTTTTTTATTTGGAGTGTGTATACACAGAATGTGAGTTGAGATTATATAAGTGATTATAAATCATTATTTCAAGACGGGTTGATTTAACGTCTTGTGTTACTTAAAATTGACAAGGTTTACTCGAGGACACATGCACCTCGGGGCGCACATGGTCGCACCGGTACTCTGGGCTGCCACGGAGAAACGTAGGAAATAATGAGGATGAGGATACTGTCATGAAGATCATTTGTGAAAATTGCGGCGCGAAATACTCGATTGCAGATGAAAAAGTCAAGGGGAAGGTCTTCAAAATCCGTTGTAAAAAGTGTAGCGAGTCCATCCTTGTTCGGGGAGACGCCAAGCAACCGGAGCCGGCGCCTCAACCGGAGCCCGTTTTACAGGAGCAGCCCCCGGCCGCCGATGCCGATGCCGATGTCGAAACCAGAGTTTTCGATTATTCCGGATATCAACCCAGCGCGGACGGCGCCATCTGGCATATTGTCGTAAATGATGAACAGCAGGGGCCGTATGAAGAGGCGCAAGTAGTTGAAATGTTAAGGGCGGGGAGCGTCGGCCCGGACACCTTGATCTGGCGGGAGGGGTTCGACGATTGGGTATCGATTGTGGATGCTCCAGAGTTTGCAAGGCTTCTCAGCACTCCCAGTAGACCCGCCGTAGCGGCCGGAGGGGGGCTCTTCGACGAGCCGGCGGGGGCATCGGGGAAGCTGTTTGACGAGCAGCCGAGCGGCGGTCTCTTCGGACCCGGCACTCCGGATGCGGACACGAGCTCACCTTTCGAAGCCGGTGGCGGTCTCTTCGGCGATTCTCCTGCTGGCGGCGGAGGCGGTGGAGATGATGTGTTTTCATCAGCGGGCGTGGCGGTGGCCAGCAGCGGCGGCGGTCTCTTCGGCGGCGGCGACTCCTCCGGTGCGGGCGAATTGGGCGGCGGCGATATCTTCGCGAGCGCCCCCCCCGCGGCGGCGATGGATACCGGAAACGAAGGGATCTTTTCCGCCACCCGGGAGCCCGAGTTGGCACCGGGGCCGCGGGTCTCGGCTGAGCAGGCCATGATGACCGGTCAGCGGAGTGAGAACTCCGTGCTCTTCTCGCTCTCGAACCTCCAAGCCCTGGCGGCGACTCCCAAGCCCGCTGAAAACAAGAACGCTTTCGAGATGCCCGCCATGGGCGGCGGCGGTCCCAAAGACGAGGCCTCCGGTCTGATTGATATTCGCTCATTGGCGGGGTCTCTCTCCACAGCGGAGCAGGACAACAGCGTCGATGATTTGATTTCGATGAGCTCCGGGGGATTCTCGCCGGCCCTCGGCACGCCGATTTTAGTGGCTCAGAACGAGGGGATGAGCTCCGGGCTGAAGTGGGGAATTATCGGCGGCGGGGTAGGGTTCCTGGCGCTCGTCGTGGTCCTTGTCATCGTTCTGCTCGGCAACAATGATGACGAAGCGGATGCCCGTATCGAGGCGTTGACCCGGCAGATCGAGGAGCTCACCAAGAACAATACCAGCGGTTCCAATGATGACGCCATCGCCAATCTCAAGTCGCAGCTCGAAGAGAAGAAACGGACCTCCACGGCCAGTACCCCATCCGCCGATGAATCCGTCGATAAACCCTCGAAGTCCGACGATGGCCGGTCCGCTTCCAAGAAGAAGCCCTCCTCATCCTCATCCTCATCCTCATCCTCTTCCTCCTCCTCGAGGAAGTCCCGGGGGAGCAAGAGTTCCTCGAGCAAAGACGACGAAGGAGCGTCCGCTTCGAGCGAACCGGAAGAGGCCCCGAAAAAGAAGAAGGTGGTGAGCGAGTTGGATGACCTACTGGGCGGCGCGACACCCACCAAGAAGAAGCCTTCTTCCTCCAGCTCGAGCAGCAGCTCCTCCTCCTCCTCGGGCCCCAAGGCGAGCCTCTCCCGTACAGATGTCCAAAAGGGAATGTCCTCGGTCGCGCCGGCGGTCAAGCGGTGCGGACAGGGCAAAGGCGGCACCATCACCATGGCGGTAACCATCGGAAAGACCGGTCGGGTATCCAACGCGAGCGCCACGGGGGCGTTCGCTGGAACCCCCATCGGATCGTGCGCCGCGCGGGCGGTCCGCCGGGCCAAGTTCCCCTCCTCCCAGCAGACCCTCAACGTCAAGTATCCGTTCAAGCTCTAGTCTCTTATCAGACCTACAACTTTGGGTCAGGCTGGCCCTTTTCGACGATTTCTACGTCACTCTTCCTCGAATTGACCGCCGCCAGTCCTTCGTCGTCGTTCCTTGACCTCGCCGAAAATGCTTCAGCCTCTACCCGAAGACGTAGGCCTCGTCCCACACCCGCCAGTTTTCGCTTCGACCCTAAGGCGAAGCGAAACCTCAGTTCAGCATCTGCAGTCTCCGCATCCGCCGCTCGTCAGGTCCACCAGCGGGGCGATGGCGAAGCTTCCTCCTCCAAACGGGGAAGGCGAATATCTGATCCGGATGCCGCCGAGCTCCTCTTCGAGATCCCGGTTGACCACCAGGTCAAATCCTTCTTCTCTTTGAATGTGGTCATGCGGACGAGGCTCATCCGGTACCAGCCGGAGTATGGGGCCGTTGCAGCCGCGGGCGAGCGCTTCGATTCGGATACAGGGAGAGGTCGGTGTGACGAATTGTCGCCGAATCTGTTCCCGTGCCGGTTTTGAAATATCAATCATGCGTTGCTCCTTTTGGCACAATGGCTCATCCAGTTTTGAAAGATCTTCCTGTCTCTCAGGTAACACATTTCTGTCACATTGCCATTTGCCAGTATTGATGTTTCTCGTGCCGGGTCGACAACCCGCTGTCACGGGTGTTGACGGTACCTCTTGGATTGCTATAAAAGTTAAATATAAAGAGTGGATAACGGCATATTTGCCTCGTCGCCACCGCCCTCGATCAGTGCCTTGTGGGTTATTGATGAATTCGACATTGAATACGGTTTTTGTAATATGATAATCTGCCACCGCATTGGTTTTAACGAGGAAAGAAAATGAGTGACGAGAAGTATCGTGCAATTCTGGAGAGAGATCCGACAGATACGCAGGCGTTTGTGGCGCTTTGTGACAGCGCCGAGCGCAACAACGACTATCAGTATCTGGTCCAGCTATATGATTTTCGCGCGCAAGTGATTGCGGATACCCAAGAAATTGCGGACTTGCATTTCAGGGCAGGGGAGATCTACCTGGATAAGCTTCAGGACGTTGCGGGTGGGGTCGAAGTGCTGTTGAAGGGATTCGATGCTGACAGAGCTCATGCCGGTATCGGTGATCGTCTGGACGCGGTGTATCGGGAAGCGGGGGACTGGGAGTCCGCCGTCCAGATTGCCGAGCAGCGACTGGAGGCCCTTACGGAAGCCGACGGAAACGGCACCAAGACGGTCATTCGCTCCGACCTCCACCAGCAGGCAGGCGAGATTTGGGAGAAGGTCTACGCCGACAAGAACAAGGCGCTCATCCACTACAAGAAGGCCATCGAGCTCGACAAGACCAATCTGCTGGCGCTCTATGGCGCGCGGGAGATCTATTACGAGGCGGGGAAATTCAAGAACGCGGCGAAGCTGTGCGAGCTCGAGGCCCGGTGTGAGAAGGATCCGGACCGCCGAGCGGCGCTCTATCGGGAGCTGGCGCACATCTTTTCCAAGAAGCTTCTGGATCAGGATCAAGCGGTGATCGCCCTCAAACGGTCGTTGAAATTCGCCCCGAAGAACAAAGATATAAAGATGGATTTGTCGCAGGCCATCGCCGCGACCGAGTTGACCGAGAGCAACGAGAAGGATCACAAATGGGCGGTCGAGTACCTGCTCCGAAACGCCTCCAGCGCGGATGAGAACGAGCTGCTGGAGTTGGCGAGCAAGGCGGTGATGGCTCTGCCGATGGATACCCGGGGCATGGATCTCATCGAATCGAGGGTGAGCGACCCCGCTCAGATCGCGGCGACCTACGAAGAGGTCATCCGTAAAATTAGAAATCCCGAGCTCCAGGAGCCGGTGATCCATCGACTTGCGGTCCTCTATCAAGAGCGGCTCAATGATCCTCATACCGCGGCGGCGTGGCTCGGCAAGATCGGTTACCAGGAGACTCCGGCCGCCGCACCGGCGTTGGACGCCGCTCCGGCGGATTTCGGCGAGGCGTACCCTCAGGAGTCGATGGCGGCTGCGGCGCCTGAGCCCGCTCCTCCAGCGATGGCGGGGTTCCCGATGCTGGATCTCCCCATGCAGGCCCCCGCGGGATTTCCCAGCCAACGGCCCGCGCCGGCGATCGGCGTGCCGGTAAGGGAGGCGGGGATGTCGGACGCGGAGTTCGTGGACGTGCTCCGAAAGGCCGCGGACCGGTCCCGCCGCAGCGGCGATGACGTGACGGCCGAGGAGTGCCTTATCGAGGTCCTGGACCTGGAGCCCCATGATCAGAAGGCGACGACCTATCTGGAGCGGCGGTTCCGGGCCCGGAGCGATTGGCTCTCCCTCCGGGATCTCCTGCTCCGATCGTCCGGGGCGTCCCACCTGCCCCAAGCGGTACAGACTGTCCGCCTGCGGGAGGCGGCCCGCCTGTCCGAGGAGCAGCTGCAGGACGTCACCGGGGCCATTGAAGCCTGGCAGACCATCAAGACGAACGATCCGAAAGTCAGGGATGCCACGGACGCCCTGATTCGGCTCTACGATCACGCCCAGCGTTGGGAGGAGCTGCTGGCCCTGCTCAAGCAGGAGATCGAGATCACCAAGAGCCGCACCAAGAAGGTCGACGCTCTGAGGAAGCTCTCGAATATCTACTACCTGAGGCTGCAGGATCTGACCGCGGCGGCCAAGGCGTTCAAGGCGGTGCTGAAGCTGGCCCCCGATGACAAAGAGGCCATCGAGGCGCTCGATGATATCTATCTGAAGAACGGCAACTACGAGGAGTTGGTGACGCTGCTCCGGGAACGGGCGGAGCTGGCCCAGCGCAGAGAGGACAAGCGGGATTGTCTCTTCAAGGCGGCCAGGGTCCTGCGGGACAATCTGGAACAGCCGGAAGAGGCGTACGGCCTCGCCAAGGAGGTCATGACTCTGGTCCGGGACGATCAGGAGGTCGTCGAGTTCCTCATCTCCATCGATGAGGCCGAGGAGCAGTGGCAGCGCCTCATCGGGTTGCTCGAGATCCGGGCGCGGTTCGCCCAGACCGACGAGGAGAAGCTGGCGCTCCTGCATAGACGGGCGAGCATCGCACAGGAGAAGGTCGGTGATACCCGCGCCGCGATCAAGGCGTTGAACGAGCTGCTCACGGTGTCGCCGAACGACGTCGAGGCCATGACAATGCTCGCGGGTATCTACCGAGACAAGAGCGATTGGGATGCGTTGGTCGATATCATCAAGACCCAGATTGGGGTGACCACGGATCAGATTGAGCTGGCCAACCTCCACCGAGAGGTGGCCCGGGTCCTGGAGAACGAGCTCGATCGGGAGGAGGAGGCCATGGCCTCCTGGCACGCGGTGCTGGAGATCGAGGCGGACGCCGAGTCTCTGGGAGCGCTGGCCCGCTTCTATGAGCGGAACGGGAAATGGACCGAGTACGTCAAGGTGCTCGAGCAGCAGGCCTCGGTGGCGGAGACCCCCGAGGAGCGCGCCGGGATCCTGTTCAACCGGGCGGCGATTATCGATCGTGAGCTCGATGATCGGGAGCGGGCCAAGGAGGAGCTCCAGCGAATCCTCAACGAGGTCGACGCCACCCATGACGGTTCGCTCAACCTGCTCATCGATATCCTGGTGGAGCGGGGGGAGTTCGAGGAGGCCACCGATTTGCTGGATCAGCGCATCTCCTACACCAAGGACAAGGATCTGGCCAAGACGATGCTGATCCAGCTCGGCATCTGGTCGAAGGACGAGCTGGGCGATTTCGATCGGGCCATGGAGTCGTTCGAGAAAGCCGTCGGGCTCGACAAGGGGGACGACGAGGCCCTCAACCTGCTCGATGAGGTCTATGTCTCACTCAAGGAATGGGAGAAGCTGCTAAAGCTGGTCTACGCGCGGGCGAAGCGCAAGACGGATGACAGCGAGAAGCTCGATCTGCTCGTCCGGGGCGCCCAGATCTGTGAGAAGGAGCTGGGCGACAAGAAGAAGGCGTGGACCTGGTATGTCGAGATGCTCGATAACCTCAACCATCTCCCCGAGACCATCGAGATCGTGGAGGAGTCCGCCCGTCGCATGAAGCTGTGGAAGGAGCTCATCGACCTCGCCGGCGCCATGACCCGGTCGGCACAGCTGGAGAGCGACCAGGTGGCGTGGTGGCTCAAGGCGGCGGATGTTCTCGAGACGAAGATGAACGATTCCGGACAGGCCCTGGAGGCGGTGCTGCGGGCGTTCGGGCTGGAACCGGACAATGAGGAGCTGCTGGATCGGGTCGATCACCTCGCTGTGGTCGTCGGAAACTGGCAGCGCCTCTCTACGGTGTACGGCGTGTTGGTCAACCGGACCGCCGAGAAGGAGGAGAAGGTCCGGTTGCTGACGCGCTACGCGAAGGTCCTCAAGGACAACGCGAATCGCCTCTCGGATGCCTTCGATATCAGCGTCAAGGCCTTTGAGCTTGATCCCAACAGCGACGAGCTCCTGGGCATGGTGGAGGAGATGGGGAGCGCGGCTGAAAGGTGGGATGATCTCATCCGAATCTACGGGGCGTGCGCGAACCTGGCGGAGGATCTCGACAAGAAGGTCGATTTGAAGATGCGGGAGGCCGCGGTCTTCCGGGACAGGAAATCGGACACCGATGGCGCCTTGGTATCCTACATCAAGGCGATCCGGTTCGACCCGTTCGATGAAGCGACCCGGGAGAAGGTGTGGGCGGAGATCCGCGCGCTCGAGAGCGATCTGGTGGAGACCGAGAGCGGCACCTACTGGCACAAGGTCATCGAGACATATCATATCCTGGCCGACCAACATAAGAAGAACCTCGAGCAGCAGGTGGAGCTGCTGCTCAAGGTGAGCGAGATACATGTATCGGAGCTGGGCGATATCACCGCGGCGTTCGAGAGCATGAAGAAGGTCCAGGAGCTCAATCCCAAGGACGAGAGCTCCATCGACCGGCTCGAGGTGCTGGCGGAAAGGAACAACTACTGGGAAGGGCTCGTGGACCATCTCCAGGACATCCTGGACGAGACCTTCGAGATGGAGGTCGCCATCATGCTCCACCGGCGGCGGGCGCGCATCCTGGAGGAGCGGCTGGACCGGGGAGATGAAGCGGCGGAGCACTACTGGCAGATTATCCAGCTCGACTCTCAGGATACCAACGCCTATGCCAAGCTCATGGCGTTCTATGAGCGGACCGAGAAATGGAATGAGCTCGTGAACATGCTGGAGCGCCAGCTCGACAACACCGAAGAGGATGAGTCCAAGAAGGATATCCTCTTCAGGATCGCCGGCATTTGGGAGAAGGAGATCGGGAATCGCTATGAAGCCCGGGACTGGTATGAGCAGATCCTGACCCTCTGGCCGGATGAGGAGCGGGCCGAGGCGAGCCTCGCCCTGCTGCTCGATGGAAAGGTCGAGGCTGATACCTCCGAAGAAGATGATGACATGGATGCGTTGATTTCACTCCCCCCGCCCGAGGAGGACGACTTGGATGATGACGAGGCGGCGGAATCCCCGGAGGCCCTCGCGCCCGAAGCGGAGGCCGAGCCATCCGAGGATTCGACTTGGGGTGAGGCGGATGCCGGGGTGGAAGACACCGAAGATGCGTTCGGGGACACCGGAATCGGGGAAGATGTGTTTGAGTCCTCTGAGGCGGTGTTTGAGGACACGGGCGAGGATGGGGTTGAAGCGGGAGAAGCCGGGGGGGACACCGAGGATGAGTCTGAGGATGAGTTCGAGG
>JBNLED010000072.1:0-13696 GCA_050304755.1 Polyangia bacterium
TTCAGTGTCGGTATCCGCGTCGGTGTCCCCGTCGGTGTTCCCATCCGCGTCGGTATCCCCATCCGCGTCGGCGTCTGTGTCCCCGTCAGTATCCCCGTCTGTGTCTGCCGACGCTGTTTCAGTGTCCAGGTCCTGGGATGAAGTGTCCTTCGTTAATTCTTCAACTCTGACAAAGCCACAACCGACAACCGTCAGCAGGCAATAGAGCACAACGAGCCAGCGGAAGAGGATCTTTTCCATTATATAAAAACGTAACATGGCAAATTATATATCGCATGTCGACCCCTGAAATAAAATCGCAAACTTTGGAAAAGACATGAGCCTGTTTGGCTGTTTTGCACCATCAGGGTAACCCCCTTTTTTCCAAGGGATAGTTAGTTTCGTTTTGAGTTGTTCACAACAGGACCTCAAAAAGGCGCCGTAGACCGAGCTGGCGTGGGGTGTCCCACCGCGCGACATCGGTGTTCGCATCAGCGTCCGCATACCCGGCGTGGAAGGCCGGCTTACTTCCGGCGATCAGAGCGCCTCCACCGGTCCCCCTTCCTGGTGGGCCTCGTCATAGGTGGTGCTGGAGACCTCTCCTTCGTCTGTGATGATAACGGCGGAGAGTGAATAGGGGGGGAAGACACGGACGGCCTCCACGTCGACGCCGCCCCCGCCACTGATGATGACGGTCTGCTCGCTTTGAAGCGCGCTCTTGTTGAGCACCATCACTACGGTCCCGTCGTCGGAGTCGGTTCGACCGGCGTAGGCGCTGAACCCTTCCGCATCCACGGTCGTCTCCACGGTGTTGGGACCGAAATCGTCAGCGTACATCTGTATCATGTGATAGACGGGCCTCGGGGACTTCCCGTTGAGGATCCCGAGGGTCCATCCCTCGGAGATGCTCCAGAACATATACGAAAAGAGCCCCTCCTCGAGCGCCACGCCGATGGTGTCAGCCGTCCACAAGCCGGCGAGGAAGGTTCCCGGTGACGCGTCGAGGGAGCTCTTCGCGGGCTCGCCGTCCCACGTGATGTTCGCTTCGGTGACCGCGAGGGGAGTGTCCGACAGGCCGGCCGCCGCCATCTTGTCACGGACCTGACCGATAACCTCTCTGAACTGCTCGGCGTCGTTCAGGGCGCTGTCCATCGTGGTCTCGGCCGGATCGATGGGATATCGGTGGATCGCGACGATGTCCACCATCTCGCCGCAGGTGTCGAGGAACGGGGTCAACCAGTCGTTGGCGCCGGATTGGTACTTCCACGAGAGATCCGGACCGACGAGGAGAATCTCCGAATCCACGGACCTCATCGCTTCGGCGAACGCGAGATAGGTTTCGGAGAACATGTCGGCGGTGTAGTCGGACGGCATATCCCCCTGTTCGCCATACAAATCCGGCTCGTTGCCGATAGAGAAATATTTAATTCTGTAGTCATTGGTGACATTGAGATAGACGACCATCTCCGCAGCGGTCTCCGGGGTCGGCGTCTCGCCGTTCACATCCGCGAGCACCGGGACTTGGACCAGGGGCTCGGCCCCCACGGACCGGATGTATGCGATGGCCTCGTCGAGCTCGGCGTCGTCGAAGGGCTCCGGATCGTTTGCGTCGTTGGTGTGGCCACCAATGCGTATCAGCTGGGGTGACAACTCGGAAATCACATCGGACGTCCCGGCGACGCTGTTGCCCCAGGCATCCACCCACGACCAGTAGTTGAGCCCGAAGGCCATCTCGCCGATGGGGGTCGGATCATCTATCGATACCGTGATGGTTCCGGCCGGTCCGAGTCCTTCACTGTCAGACGGGGAATCGTCGGAGCCCGATCCATTGTCCAGATCTGCGCTGCCGTCTCCGCACGAGCTGGAAAGGATGAGCAGCAACGGCGGGACCGTCCAAGCGACGGGTTCAGGGAAGAGATTGGGAAGTGATTTCACACGAGATCCTTTCGTCTGGGTTCAGGTTTCCTTGATTCGTTACATCCATCGGGGCAAGTGGGATGACGGTTCGGAGAACATCATCGGTATCGGGACCGGGTTAGTTACACTGTCCGAGAGTGGCGTCTTCGTGCCACTGGAAGTTGTCGGCATCGAAATCTGTGTAGTACTGCTGCTCATTGTTGTAGGCGCGTCCGATGAAGGGGAACCAATTCGCCCTGGTGGTGGACTCGCTTTCCATCTCATCGCTCCACAGAAGATTATCCCCGGCATCGGTGACCCTTACCCAGTCCACCTGAAAAAATTCCGCGTCGAAATCTCCGGCGATTTCGCCCGCCATGTCGCCGCCCAACGCCAGGTTGAGGATGATTCGATGGGAGTGATTGTCCGGATCATCATAGACCTTGGTCACGACCTCCGCGCCGTCGAAGGTGAAGGTGATGCTGTCGCCGTTGAACCGGACGCCGTACACGTGCCATCTCTCCGGTCCGGTTGTATAAGCCATCGTGGCCGGGCTGTTGTGGTCGACCGGGAAGGCCGGGCTGCCCCACTGATTGGTCTGGTAATGGGTGTCGTCGTAGGCGCCTATCCACTCGATGATATCGATTTCGCCGCATTCGGGCCACCGGACGGATCCGCCGTATCCCTGGTCGCTCGAATCGCTGCCCATCAGCCAGAAGGCCGGCCAGGTCCCGTTGATGTACGGATCTGCCGCGTTACAGCGTTTGGTCGTCATTTTCAGTCGCGCCTGGACCGTCGTACCGGCGTCGTTCGGCACCTGGTAGTGACTGTTCAGTCTGCCGGAAGTGTAGCCCGCGCCGTACTCATTTTCCCGGCGTCCGATGATGCTCAATATCCCCGAAGTCAGATCCGTATCCGCGTCTGTGTCCGCGTCCGTATCCGCGTCCGTATCGGCGTCGGTGTCGGCGTCCGTGTCGGCGTCAGCGTCCGTGTCGGCGTCCGAGTCCGTGTCGGCGTCCGAGTCCGTGTCGGCGTCGGCGTCCGTGTCGGCGTCCGCGTCCGTGTCGGCGTCCGCGTCCGTATCCGCATCCGAGTCCGTGTCGGCGTCGGTGTCCGTGTCCGTATCGGCGTCCGTATCGGCGTCCGTGTCGGCGTCCGTGTCGGCGTAGGTGTCCGCATCCGTGTCGCTGTCGGTATCCGCATCGCTGTCGGTATCCGCATCGCTGTCGGTATCCGCATCGCTGTCGGTATCCGCATCGCCGTCGGTATCCGCATCGGTGTCACTGTTTGTATCGGAGTCGGTGTCACTTACGGACGCGTCTAGACGCGAATCCGACACTGATCTGGACTGATTGTTAGCACACGATAAAATTACAAAAATGAAAGGGAAGCCAAATCGAAATACTGTCATTCCGTACCCTTGGAACTAGGTGTAGTTGTCTACCATTCGTTAAAATCCGGGCAACGGAAATAATTGAGTCCGGCGCCATCTTAAACGCAGAGTACAACATCCGGACTAGAATTGCTCGAAAAATGTCCATACCTCACCCTTTGTCCAGGTCAACGCGCCGTCGTCCCCGCCGCCGTCCACCGGTCCCGGGGTATGACCGCCGTCGAACGCGCACCAACGGACGGGATAGCCGTCCGCGCATCCGTCAAAGGAGGTACACGTGTGGGTCAGGCTGCCGCCGCTCGGCTCCGGGGCATCCTGGGGGGTGCAGCCGTTGTTGCCAACGAACCGGTCGCGCAGGGAGCGTCCGCCGTCGATTCTACAGGTTCCGTCGCTGATGCCGTGAACCCCCATGTACGCGATCGGTTGGGACCCGTCGTTGCAGCCGCTGAGCTGCGCACCGGAGTAGACGGCGACGGCCCTGAACGTCGTCGCGCGGTCACAGGCGATGGCGTAGCTCATCCCGCCGCCGTAGCTGAACCCCAAGGAAAAGAGACGCGTCCTGTCGACGCAGAGATCATTTTCTATCAGCTCAATCATGCTGTCGACAAAGTCGATATCCTCGCCGCTCCGATTGGCCCAGCCGTTATTGTTTCCTTGGGGGGCCACGAAGATCGTACTGTCGCCCGCCTGCTCCCGCAGTCCGTAATAGGACCATGTATACCCGCTCGATCCGCCGCCGTCGACATCGTTCATGGTGCCGCCGTTCCAGTGGAACGCGAAGATCAACCGGTGCGGGTGGTTGTTGTCGTAGTTTTCGGGGATCCTCATCATAAAGCTTCGGTTCTGGCCGTTGACCTGAATCGACTGCTCACCGCTCACCAGTGTCGGTGACCCGCCGCACCCCGAGGAGGGTTCGGCGTCCCCGTCTGCGTCTGTATCACTGTCCGAATCGCCATCCGTGTCCGCGTCGGAATCCGCGTCCGTGTCCGCGTCGGAATCCGCGTCCGTGTCCGCGTCGGAATCCGCGTCCGTGTCGGCATCCGTATCCGCGTCTGTGTCGGCGTCTGTGTCCGCGTCTGAATCTGCATCTGTATCGGCATCAGCATCCGTGTCGGCGTCTACATCGGTATCTCCGTCCGCGTCGGTATCCGAGTCGGTGTCCGAGTCGGTGTCCGAGTCGGTGTCCGCGTCCGAATCGCTGTCAGCATCCACATCGGTATCTGAGTCGGCATCGGTATCGGTGTCTGAGTCAGTATCCGAATCGCTGTCGGCATCGGTATCAGAATCCGCATCACCTGCGGATTCATCGGGAGGCGATTCCGACAATGAGTTGGACTGATCGTCGGCGCATGAAACAAATAAAAACGAGAAAAAAAGCAATAACGGTAAATTTTTCATAACATCTCCTTTGGTCTATCCTTTTCGACTATCCCGACTTCGCACAGCGTATCGCACGACTGCTTCGAGTATGTCCTTTGGCATCGATCCGCTTGGTGGTGCGCTCCTCGTTGTCCGGAACCTCTTTGCCCAAATCTATTAAAGTATAAGTGTTAACTCCCTAATAGATCTATCGCAAAATTTATAGTGCGCTACAACTTGGAAAAGTGGGCGGAACATATTCGAATATTGACGATCGGAAGGCACAACAATCCCCTTGAATCATTATCGAATCATAAATCAGAATACAGTTTCGCGTCGGCGACGTGCTGGTCCTCTAGTCCCTCGGGCGACGGCCGCCGACCTCAGCGGGCGGGTTGCAGGCTGTCGCAGTCGAGGAGGTTGGTGAGGGCGCCGCTCTGACCCTTCCACGCGGTGTTGTCGGAGATGGCGCGCCACTTGGTCTCCGGGAAGTCGCAGGTGTGGTTTCCGTCCTTCTTTGAATTGAGGTAGATGGTGTATTTCTCCACCCGCCGGCCCGGGCGCTCCGCCCCCAGCACCGCCCTGGGGTTCGGGGGAAGGGCCACCGCGGGCCAGACCGGCGGCTCCGCGAGGCTCCTCCCCGAGGTGGCGATCGACCGCACCTCGTGCCAGCGGTTGACGGTGAACCGGCACTTGTCGTCGTACACGGGCTCCTTCCGGTACTTCGTCCGGCACTCCTGTTTCTCCCGGTAGGTCCCGTCCTTGTTGTCGATGCGCCGGGTGGTGCACTCCTCCCCGTCCGGGACGTCCCGGTGGGACCGGACCTCCCGGAAGCGGGAGATGTCGTAGGCGTCGCCGGGCATCTGATCGCACCACTCGGATTGGCTCAGGGAAGCGAACTGGTCGATGTAGATATTTCGTTGCCACGTGTGCCCGGTCACCGTGAGTAAGACCTCCTTCTTCCAAAAGATCAGGACACAGACGACCGCGATAATGACGACCCCCACCGCGCCGAGGATGAGGAAGAGCTTCTTCCGGGACTTGGGCGCGGGAGCCCGGACCGGTGGCACCTCGGGCCGGTCCGCCACCCCCTTGACCTCCGCCCCCTCCGCCACTGGCCCGCCGCATTCGGTGCAGAACTTGGCCTTGGCGCTGTTGGGGGCGCTGCACATGGGGCAGTGCATGTCCGCGCCGACGAACTCGTGGTCCTCCACCGCGACCTTGTCCGCCTCGTCCGGAAAGTACCGCCGCTCGGCGTCCTGCACCGCGCCGCACTCGGGACAGTGGCGGTGGGTCTTGCCGAGCAGCTTCTTCGTGCCGCAGTACTCGCAGTCCCACAACATCTCAAAGGTCTTCTCGTTTTGATCTGTCATGACGCCCCTTCTGAAAGCCCTTTCTCCATCATGTGTTCTCGCGTGTCGCTTTAGTATACCCCTTCCCGTATCGAAGACAATTCGCCCGGAGGGGCGAGCGGGCATGACGTCTCGCCAAAGCGTGCTACCCTTTATTGTCAAAAAAAATCGGGATAACTATTTGACTTCATTATCGCGCGGATGAAATGTACAGTGTTTGAAACGCAGTAGACGAGGTCGTAAAGTCTGGTAAGATGAATTTCAAAATTCACGGATAGACCTTGGCTCAAATGCCGGACAAGTGAGGGTTCAATGAAAAAAATGCTGAAAGAACTCTGGTGTCAACTCATTGTGTTGACAACGCTCCTCGTACCCCTGACCGCCACCGCACAGATGCGGGAGGTGAACTGGCAGATCAACCCGGTTGGGTTTCCCTCCAATGTCTCCGTGTTCGTCGACGTGGAGGAGAACAGCGCCTTCAAGCGGGACCTGACTTCCGCCGCGTTTTCACTCGCCATCGATTCGTTCACGGGGGATCAGGGGGCGTACATTATTAATCAACAGCAGGTGGTGGCCGGTCAGGCAGGAGCGGAGATCCTCATTATCGTGGACAAGTCCGCCTCCTATACTAAGGAGTTCAACAAGGCCAAAAGTGTCATCAAATCGATCATCGGCTATATGGACCCCAACCGGGATCTGATCGGCATCGCCACGGCCCCGGCCAACGGCTTCCAGGAGACCACTCTCGTGGTGCCGTTCTCGAATGATCCCGCCATGCTCACACGGGTCGTGAGCGGCCTGAAGCACCTCGACAGCAAGGACCAGACCGGCGCCCGGCTCTGCAACGCCCTCTCCGAGGGGATCGGCTATTTCCCCCAGCAGCCGGGCAACCGCTACCGGGCCGTCGTCCTCATCACCGGCGGCGCGGACAAGGGGGAGGGCAAGGGCGACTGCATCAGCGATTCCTATAATGCCGGCCTGGTTCCCTTCTTCCCCATCGCCCTCAAGCTCGACAAGAAATACGATGATCCCCGCAACTCCCACAAGATCGAGAACGGAGTTCACGATCTGGCGAAGAACACCGGCGGGCGCTCCATCTTCCGACAGAGCGAGAACAGTTACAAGCAGTTCGTGGGGCTCTTCTGGAACCGGGTCCGGAGCCAGTACTACCTGCAGGTGATGTTCCCCTGCTACAACAAGAACCTCAGACACAACTCGCTGCTCAAGGTGGAGGGGCTGGACGCCTCGCCCATCAAGTTCCAGGCCACCCTGATCGAGCCGCCCACCCCGACCATCACCGCCATCTACCCCCAGCAGGCCTCCAGCAAGGACGTGGAGGACGGAAAGATCGAGCTGACCGTGGACGGCACCGGGTTCTGCGGGCCCTTCAACTCGGTTAAGGTCGCCGTCAACGATGTCCAGACCCAGCCCAAGAGCCACACGCCGTTCCGGGTGGTGAGCACCCTGCACGCGGGCATCAAGACGGGCACGGTGAAGGTGTTCAACCAGTTTGGAAACTACGTCGAGAGCCCGATGCAGTTCCAGGTGATCAAGCCCCCCAAGGGGGCCCAGACCGCCAACATCCTGACCTACCTCGTCATCGGCCTCGGGGCCCTGGCGTTCCTCTCCATCGTCATCGTCGCCATCCGCTCCCGGAAGGCGAAGCCGAGCACGGCGGCCAAGGCGATCCAGAAACCCCGGATGTCCGACAAGCCCTCGGCCGAGTCCGGCGCGGCCAAGACCATGGCCATGACCGCCATCGACGAGGCCTGGGTGGAGCTGAAGGACGGCGCCCGCGTAGACCTGTCCCCCGGCGACAACATCATCGGCCGGGAGGACACCTGCAAGATCACCCTCGGGGTCCCCGGGGTCTCCCGGGAGCACGCCAAGATAGAGTTCAACAAGGCCCACAACCTGATCTGGATCGAGGACATGGGCTCGACCAACGGCACCCTGTTCGGCAAGGGCGGCGCCCCGGAAGCGGACGCCGTGCGGCTGGAGAAGCGCCAGCTCGCCACCTCCGGAGACGCGCTGTACATCGGTGGGGAACGGGTGGTCATCCGCTTCAAGGGCGGCGCATAGGAAGGGGCAGGACATGGGTACACAGCTGCTACAAACGACCCGGGGGGTGCTGACCATCGGTCGGTCGCCGGAGAACGATCACGTCATCGATCACCCCATGGTGTCCAAGCAACACGCCAAGGTGACCATGACCCAGCAGGGGTTCAAGCTGGAGGATCTGGGGTCGGCCAACGGCACCTTCTTCAACGGCGAGAAGATTACCTCACCGGTGATCATCGGTGAGGAGGACGTCTTTCAGATCGGGCCCGTTCGGATGCGCCTCGCCGCGGACGGCAAGGTGGAGAGCGACGACCTCCGGGTCCACACCCGCGTGGACGTCCAGGGGATCTGCTTCGACGTCCTGGGGGGCAAGCTGCGGCTGCTCCGGGACGTCTCGTTCTCCATCGAGCCCGGCGAGTTCGTGGCGCTGATGGGCCCGGCGGGCGCCGGCAAGACCACCCTGATGGAGAACGTGAACGGCAACATGACGCCCTGCGAAGGACGGGTCCTCATCAACGGGCTTGACCTCCACCGCCACTTCGACGCCATGCGGGGCCACATCGGGTACGTGCCCCAGGACGACATCGTGCACCGGAACCTCACCGTGTACGAGGCGTGCTACTACACCGCCAAGATGCGGATGAAGGGGGTCTCCGAGAGGGAGCTCCACGACCGGGTGGTGCAGGTGCTGGCGGATCTCGATATCGTGCACCGGGCCAACACGATGATCGGCGGCCCCGAGGCCCGGACGCTCTCCGGCGGCCAGCGGAAGCGGGTGAACCTCGCCATGGAGCTGGTCACGGATCCGGCCATCCTCTTCCTGGACGAGCCCACCTCCGGGCTCTCGTCGTCGGACGCCAAGAGCGTGATGGAGATTTTGAAGGAGCTCTCCGATCGGGGCCGCACCATCATCATCACCATCCACCAGCCCTCCAAGGAGATCTACGAGATGATGGACAACGCGCTGGTGCTCGGCGTCGGGGGACGGCTCATCTTCTTCGGCCCGGTCACCGACGCCTACAAGCGGTTCCGCACCCAGCCGGATCCGGACTCCCTGTTCGAGGCCCTCACGCCCAAGAACATGACAGAGAAGGACTGGGTGAAGATGGAGGAGGACTACAAGGCCACGGACTGGTACCGCCAATACGTTTACAACCGGGCCACCACCCCGCCGGACCCGAACGCCCGCGCCATGAAGGCCCGGGCCAGCCGGGCCCCGGGGCTCTCCCAGTACTTTTTATTGTTCGAGCGGATGGTGAAGCTCTACATCCGGGACAAGGGGTGGCTCATCGGCGCCCTCCTCCTCGCCCCGGTTCTGATGTTCGGCCTCGCCATCCCCCTCGACGACGCGGACAAGCGCCACTCCCTGCTCTTCGTGGCGAGCCTCCTCGCGCTTTTCTTCGGGATCTTCCCGTCCATCGACATGATGCTCAGCGAGCGGGTCATCTACGAGCGGGAGCGCATGGTGAACCTGAAAATCCCATCGTATCTCATGTCCAAGGTGATATTCTTGGTCTGCTTCGGGGTGTTCCAATCCTTCTCTATCGCCGCCATCCTGTTCTGGTTCGTGGGCGTGGACGGCCCCCTCGAGCCGATCTTCTTCACCCTGCTCTCGGTTCAGATCGCCGGGGTCGCCTTCGGGCTCTTCTTCTCAGCCATCGCCAAGTCGAGCAAGCTGGCTCTCATGGCCATGCTGGGGTGCGTGGTGGTGATGCTCGCGTTCTCCGGATTCCTCGTCAAGCTGCCGGATCTGGAGGGGAGCAACACCGAGTGGATCCTCACCCCGAGTGCCATGCGGTGGGGGCTCGGCGGCCTGATGGCCCTCGTGCAGGATGTCCCCGAGAGGTTCCAGGTGGCCTTCGGCTTCGGGAACGACATCTGGTATCTCAATGTCCTGGTGAACCTCGTCCTCTCCGCCTTCCCCCTCATCGGCACCATGCTGGTGCTGAAGATGCGGGACCGCGTCTAAGTCGCATGAGCTTGAACGAAAACCGCTCCGATCACGCGGTTCCCGCCTGGATGCCCGTGGTGATGTTCATCGCCCTCATCGTCGCCCTGTTCCTGTTTCAGATCATCGTCGGGGTGGTCGTGGCGGTGAGCGGCCATCCGGACTTCGGAGGCTTCATGGTCTCCCCGCCCGGGCTGGTGGTCCAGGTCGTGTTCATGGCGATCGTCCTGATCTCCGTCTCCCTGGGGGGCCCCGCGCTGTTCGGCGTCGGCCCCACGACATTCGTTCGCCTTTGCCCCGCCAGGGCGCCGGTCTTCGCCGCGGCGATGCTCGGGGTCGTCGGGCTCGGGTTCCTCGTGGACGAGGTCACCTTCCTCCTCCACGGCCTCGACCCGGAGCGGTTCGACGCCTCGGGGCTCGAGCTCTTCAACACCATCTTCGTCCAGGCCCAGCCGGCCTGGTTCGTCGTGCTCACCGTCGTGGTCTCCCTCGGCCCGGGGTTCGGGGAGGAGCTCTTCTTCCGCGGCTTCGCCCTCCGAAGCTTCCTCCCCCGCATGCCCGCCTGGATCGCTGTGCTCCTCACCTCCCTCATGTTCGGGCTCATCCACTTCGATCCGCTGCAGAGCCCCGGCGCCGGCCTCATCGGGCTCTACCTCGGTTTCGTGGCGGTCTTTGCCGGGAGCCTCTGGCCGGCCATGGCGGCCCACGCGCTCAACAATTTCATCTGCGCCCTGTTCGCCCGCTACGGCGGCGCCGAGGTCTCCCGGGTCTGGGAGACCGGCCACCCCCCGTGGATCCTCGCGGCGGCAACGCTCCTCACCGCCGTCAGCATCGCCGCGCTGGTCCGGACGAGGGCGGCGCGATAGTCCAGATCGCTGATCGAACGGCTCAGGCCTTGGCGGATAGGGTGTGCTTCAGGTAGGAGGTCATGTGCTCCCGGAGGATTTCGTAGTAGAGGTCCGCCGCGCCGGACTCCAGGACCATCACCCCCAGGCGCTTTCCTCCCGTGCTGAGGGGGATGGCCACGTAGCTCGTCCGCTCCTCCTTTTCGAGGAACGGCGGCACGACCGTATGGACGTTGTAGGTGGTCCGACGCTGGTCCACTGCCCTGCCGTCCCGGACCGCGACGACACACTCGAGCTGCTCCTTGCTGCCGGACGAAAAGACGGAGACCAGACCGTTCTTGATGCCGATAGTGTCGAGCTCCTCCGAGATGGTCCGGGTCAGCTCCTCCTCGTCCATCACCGCGGGGAGATCCGCCACGGTCCGCCTCAGGAACAGCGCGCTGGCCAGATCCGCCGCCACCTGGTTCTTGAGGTGGCCCCTGGCGGAGGCGTCCATGAGGACCGTCCGGGCGTCGTGCCAGAGGGATTCGAGATCCAGGGCCTCCCGCCGCTCGATTTCCAGGAACTGTTCCCGGAGCACCGAGATGGCGTTCTGCAGCTCGTCGATGGCCCACTGGCGATGCTCAGCGGCCGTGAGGATATCTTCCAGGACCCGCGTGAACCGGCCGCCGTCACCTCCCACCTCCTCCGAGAGCGCCCCGATGAGCCGGGCGGGCCAGCGGGAGAACGCCAGCTCGGGGATCTGGACGTTGTGGACGAGGAGCGCCACCAGCTCCTTACGTCTGTCGCGGAGCACGTCCGCGAGGGGATCACCGCTGAGGGGCAGGAATCCGTCCGTGGTGATAATCCCCTTGGTACACCCGCAGGATTGCCGGCGGATGAGCCGGGGGGCCACCTCCATGACGATGGGTGCGGTCCTCCCCGCCACCTGCTTGAGCACGAGATCCACCGCGTGGCGGCCGATCTCCTCGAGGCGCTGCCTGAGAGTGGTGAGCCTCGGGGAGTAGAAGCGACCGGCGGGGATATCGTCGAACCCGGTGACCCGGACGTCTCGCGGGACATTGATGCCGTGTTTCTTCATCACCGAGAGCGCCCCCATGGCCATGGTGTCGTTGGCCGCCACCAGCGCGTCGAAGGGCTTCTCCGTGCTCAAGATTTTCGAGACGGCGTCGCAACCGGACTGCATCGTGAAGGCACCGTACTCCATGAGCCCCGGCTCGATGGCGAGCCCCAGATCGTCCAGACTCTTGAGGAAGCTGTTCCTCCGGACTGAGGCCTCCTGGTTGGCCGGAGGACCGCCGATGTAGGCGAAGGCGCGGCAGCCGTGATCCTCGGCCAGGTGGCGGACCGCCAGCGAGATGAGGCTGTTGTCGGCCACCACGCTCGGCACCTTGGGGATCTGGAGTCCGATGCTGCAGATGGGCATCGGGGCGAAGCCGTGACAGAAATCGACGATCCGCTCCTCTTCCGCGTGAAGGCTTAGGTTGGCGGAGGCGACAATGACCCCGGAGACCGAGGCCGGGGTGATCTCGTCGAAGATCTGATTCTGTATTCGTTCGTAGTCGTTGGGGGAGTCGAGGGGCCGTCCGATAACGCAGAGGAAATCCACCCCCCGCTCCCGAGTGGTCATCTCCACCGCGTCCCTGAGGGCGGTCTGATAGTCACCGAGGAAGTGGTCCATGAGCAGCGCCACTGTGGGTCTTTTCTCGCGCATGCTTTTCTATAATATCGCTTTTTCGAGAATGAATACAACTCGAGTTTATGACAACCTCACTTATTCTCGAGACTCCCGGCGCGTTGTCGGGCCTCTCGAGGTACCGCGCCCCGGAAGAAAGGGGCCATATCGCGCCGGGCGGGTCAGTCCTCTTCGGCCGTGTAGTCGAGGGAGTACCCCGTCGCCTCTTTGATAGTGGACAGCACGAGCAGGGTCTCCTGTTTCTCCACGCCGCCGATGCCGCCGATGGTGTGCTTGATCACCTCGCCCAGGTGGTCGATGTCCCGCACGATGAGCTGTACGAGGTAGTCGTACTGACCGGCGAGGTGGTAGCAGCCGGACACCTCGGGGATGGCCCGGATGCTGGCCTCGAAGGCGTCGATGGAGCCCATCTGGTGGTGGGAGAGGGTGATGAGCACCATGGCCCGGACCCGGTAGCCCAGGGTCTTGGGATCGAGCACCGCCTGGTAGCCCGTGATGACCCCCCGCTCCTCCAGCCGGCGGACCCGCTCCAGCATGGAGGAGGGGGAGAGGTTGTTCCGCCTGGCCAGCTCCACGTTGGTGATTCGCCCCCGCCGCTGCAAGACCTCCAGTATCTTCTTGTCCAGCGGATCCATGATCCCGTCCTTTCCCTCTCCGATGCGGGCGACAGCCCCGTCGATCCACGTTTTCCCGAGGAATAACATATGCCCTTGTCCCAAAACGGGAAAGGGAAAAGGGGGGTGAGAGCATTCAAGACGATACATACGTTTGTACTTTCGATGATATCAGCCCACGAATGAACCTCCTGGTATTGTCGGGTTGGCTGCTCTCCAGGTTCGATTTGGGGTATCCGCCCAACACGAAGACAATTATAGAATTCGACGGTCAAGGGAATTGCTATAATGCAGGAATGGGTGGTTCATACAGCCTTACGGGACAATTGGCGGGAAACATATGCGCTGCCTCAATGAACAACGGACCAGAAAATCCAAAGGCTATGTCGGACGGGGCATACTTCAAGTTTGTTATTGGACATGAATTTGGACATCGCGTGTAATACGCTTTGGGTGTCAATTCTTCAATTGAAGACTACGCTGGCTCCGTTAATGATAATACCCACGAATGGGAGGACGACACCGACCTTGAGCCTAATAAAAATACATTCGT
>JBNLED010000073.1:0-50181 GCA_050304755.1 Polyangia bacterium
GCAGATACAGACGCCGACACCGATGCAGATACAGACGCCGATACCGACGCGGATACAGACGCCGACACCGATACGGATACAGATGGGGATACAGACGCAGATACGGACGCGGACGGGGATACGGATGCGGATACAGACGCGGACGGGGATACAGACGCCGACACCGATGGCGACACCGACGCGGATGCGGACGGGGACACCGTATTCGACCATCAGGACACCCACGCCATGGATCTGACGGGCGACGTCATCGAGGAGATTGTCAGCGGGCTCAAGGTGGCCTACTGGCACACCTCCCACGGCAGCCAAATCATGTCCGGAATGGATGCCATGGCCGAAGTCGACCCGCGATTCGCCCACAGCGTGGATGGCGCAACCGGGCTGCGAATGGACGATTCCATCGGCAACTACGACGCCGTCTGTCCGGATTTGAGCAATTGCTCGGATAACAGCGACATGATTGATGATACGGCGCGTGTCCTCGAGGCGGCCCCCGAAATCAACGTGGTCATGTGGGCCTGGTGCAGCATCAACGGACATGACATCGATACCTACCTGTCCAATATGGAAACCTTGATCAGCCGGTTCGGGCCGGGGGGGACAGATCCCAGGGCCGAGACCACCCCGGTCACGTTCATCTTCATGACCGCCCACAGCGAAGGAACCAACGAATTCCCCCGGGAGGCCGCCGCGCAAATCCGTGCGCATTGCGAATCCAACAACCGGTGGCTGATTGACTACTATGATATTGAATCTCACGACATGGCCGGCGATTCCTACTCGGATCTCAATATCGCGGACAACCTGGACTACGATGGCGGGAACTGGGCGGTGGAATACCTGGGCTCCGATGCCGCAGACCCGACACTCGTCGCGCTCACGGCGGCGACCTCGAGTTGTGCGCATTCGGACAGCCCGACCGAGGCCTCCCTCAACTGCGTGCTCAAGGCCCAGGCCTTCTGGAACGCGCTCGCACAGATCGCCGCCGGCCGCTGAGCCCCCTTGATATCCCGCGGCCTTTTGCGTCAGCCGGCGGGGGACCGCTGCGCGCGCCGCCATCCCTCCAGGAACTTGTCGAGCCGCCCCTTCCACACGTCCCTGATGCGCCCCGACGACACCCCGGTGCGGGGATCCCGGACCGCGCCGTCCTCGCCGTAGACGCGGGCCACGGACATCTCTTCGGCGGGCCGGTTCAGATGCGCCGTGAGGTCGGGGGCCAGCTCCCCCAGGGTGCCGGCGTCGGCGCCGAGCAGGTCGAAGCCGATACCGAGGGCCGGGACGCGAATCCGGATCCTCTGGGTGACCTCGAGACCGAGGAGCCCTCTCTTCCGCCGCATGGTCTGGAGGATCCGATCATCCGTTTCCGTTCCCCGGGGGATCAGCTGGACGATCGCCTTCTCGTCGGCGCCCTCGCTGATCCGCTTCCGGTGGATCCCCGCCTCCATCTCGAGGTAGGCGGAGGCGCCGGGGCCCTCCACCTCGATGACCGCGCGGGAGAGGACGCCTTCGGTCATCGCGTAGGCCGCGATCGCCGCGTCCAGCCCCACCTTCCGGCACCAGGCGAGCTCCAGGGCGACGAGATCCGCGATCAGATCGGCGGCGGGGGAGAGGGGATCCGCCGCCGAAACAGCGAGCCATAGGACCCCCGCGCTGTCCTCCCGGGAGCGCTGCTCCCACTCCACCAGGGCGCGGGCCGAGGCGCGGTAGAGCTCCGCGAGGCGGCTCAGCGCCGAGGGGGTATCCTCGCTCTGGGTCATCTTGTCGAAGAGCTCCAGGAGGGGCTCCGAGAGGCGGGTCTCCTGCCGGACGGAGACGTCCAGCGCCCGGTAGGCCTCGAGGGTCTCCCGCCGCTCCGGGGATTCCCAGAACCCGGGGGCGTTGATGCGCTCGAGCAGCGCCGACGCCTGGACCCGCTTCTCCTCCAGCGCGATGATCCAAGGGGCGCTCTCCTTGCGCAGCTCATCGACCTTCTCGAGGAGCGCCTCCCGATTCAGGCTCACGGTCTTCTCGGCGGTCCCCTCCGGCACGACCACCGCCTCCCGCTCCCGCCCCCGCGCCGACGGCGAAGACTGCAGCACGGCGCGGATCTGCCGGGCCCGCACCCTGAGGGAGATGGTCCGCTTGTTCGGCGCGCCGTGCCGGACGATGGCGTCCGCCACCTGGGTGGTGACGTATCGCTCCATCACCCGGCGGAGAAACCGGGCGCCGTTCTCCTGGTCGTAGCCGTTGACGGTCAGCCAGTCGAGCACGCTCTCCTCCACGTCGAGGGCGAGGCCCCGCTGGCGGAGGCCGGTGCGCTGCTGGAGCTGCAGCAGCTCCCGCCGGGCGATGCTCCGGATCTCCTCCCGGCCGAGGGGGTGGAAATGGACCACCCGGTCGAACCGGTTGATGAACTCGAACCGGAAGGTCTTCTCCAGCACCCGGTCCACCTCCCGATCCATGGAGTCCATGTCCGTGGCGGGGGTGAAGCCGAGGGCCTTTCCCCGGTAGACCTCCGCCCCCGTGTTGGAGGTGGCGATGATGATGAGGGAGCGGCAGGCCACCGTCTCGGCGGCGCCGTTGATGTACTCCCCTTCATCGATGAGCTGGAGGAAGCGGTCGTGGACCCGCTGGTGCGCCTTTTCGAACTCGTCGAGGAGCAGCACCGCGAAGGGCTGCCCCATGAGCCGCTGGGTGAGCATGCCCCGGCGCATCGGCATGCGGTTGTCCTCCGGATCCCCGAAGAGGGTGAGGGCGTCCCGCTCCCCCTGGAAGTCGGCCATGTTGAGCCGGACCATGCGGTCCCGGCTGCCGAAGAGATAGGCCGCCAGGTACTGGGCGAGGTGGGTCTTGCCCACGCCGGTGGGGCCGACGAAGAGGAACGATCCGAACGGGCGGCGCATGTCCGAGAGCCCGGCCTTGATGATGCCGATCACCTGGACGATGGTGCGGACCGCCTCGTCCTGGCCGAGCACGTGGCCCCGGAACCGCTCCTCCACCTCGTCGAGATCGAGGGGGATCTCCGGATCCACCAGGAACCTGGGAACGGAGTGGTGCGCGGAGAAGCGCTCGATGGCGGCGGGGCCGTCCACCTTGTCCCCCGCGGTGCAGGCGGTCTGCCGCAGCAGATCGATGGCCTTCCGGGGCAGGCGATCCCGGGCCAGGAACCGGTGGGTGAGGTAGAGCGCCTCGTCGACGGCCCCCTCGGTGAACCGCACGCCGTTTTGCCCCTCGGCCTCGGCCCACTGGCGGAGCACCGCCTTGGCCTCCTCGAGCTCCGGCTCCTTCAGATCCACCGTGATGAAGAACTGCTCGAGCTCCGGCGTGGCCTCGAGGAGCTGCATCACCTCGCTCCGCATCCCCTCGCAGAGGACGGGCGCGCTCAGCTGAAAGGCCAGCATCTGCAGCTGGGGCTCCAGATCGAAGTCGTAGGCCAGGTGGATGTCCCTGAAGAACGGGATCACCGCGCCCTCGAGCTCCAGGAGGGCCGCCACCAGCCGCTGCATCTCCGGACGCATCTGCTCGTGGGGCTTCTTGAGGGTCGACGCGAACCGCTTGAACGAGATCTGGACCACCCGCCGCCCGGAGAGATCGAGCGGCCCGCCGCCCGCCCGGCTCCGCCGGAGCAGCTCGTAGATCACCGCCGTCTTGCCCACCCCGGACTCCCCCGAGAGGAGCGGGTGCCGGCCGGCGCCGATGATCTCCTGGATCTGCCCCAGCGTCCGATCCACCGAAAAGGCCTCCGGCAGCTCTCCGCTTTCGAGCGCCCGGGAGAGATCCTTCTCCATCCACCGCTCGATAATCTCCATCGGCTCGTCCTGCTTCTTTCCCATACCGTCACCACTCCTTCTCAAGTATGAGCCCGAGTATTACACTGATCCCCGCGGTTGACCAAGGCGATATCCGCCCCGGCGGCCGCGGGCGGAGGCGCGGCAACGCGTCGCGGTCTACAATCCTGATGCGGTGTTGACAATGCTGAGCCCCATCAAGAACAGGCTCAGCCCCCCCGACAATGCCCAGGCGCTCCCGATAGGCTGAGTTGGCTCGCCTCACCGAGCGTCGAATCGTGAATAGATCGTTCAGGGCAACTACAAGTGTACCTATCGAGACAAGTGGGACGACGAAAATGCGATACATATGCTCCCGAATAGCGTACACCTCGCCCTCACTGAAGCGGTATATGACCAACGGTACCATTCCGGCGGCGACGAGCGCCAGACGGATTCCCATCATTATATAGCTGCGTCGATAGTTCCTCGCGTACAGATGCCCGAAGCTCGGCGGCACCGCGAATCCCAGAGCGATAACGCCCGCCCCAGCCCACGTTGGGCCCTCCACATCACCCACCAGGCCGCCGGTCATAATCCCGGTGCCGATACAAACTGTAATGCCGGTTCCAAGAATGGAGAGGAGCAGCGCCCGCTTTTCATTGTAAGGACCGATGCGGTCGAGCGCGCTATCGTAACCACTGTGTGCGGGAGGGCCCGTCCGTTCCGCAATCTCCCCGCGGCGTCCGCCGGCCCTGCCGGGAAATGGGCCCGAGAGGGCTACCGCAACAAGAAGCGCTGACAGTGTTCGACGGTTAAACAATTCAACGTGACCTAGACATCTTCGCCGTTCCCTACCTGCCTTCTCTCGGCAGGTCGAACTGGTAGATGGCATTCCCCCCGGCGAACTCCCGGAACATGTGCACGTAGACCTTGTCCTCCCACACCCGCGGGAACCCCTTGGGCCAGTCCGGGAGGTCGGTGATTTGGAACTCGGTCTCGGTGCGCAGATCGTAGCCCCAGATCTCGATGTGGGAGTGGTCGTCCTTGTTGTTGGGATTGTCGCAGTCCCGATAGTCCATCCACACGATGATGTCGTCGTGGATGTCCGGGTATGCCGCGAGGGTCTCCCCGCCGGTGATCCGGGTGACCTCGCCGGTGTCGAGGTCCTTCATGAAGACGGCCCCGTGCTCCCAGTTGCCCCGGGTGTCGCTCTCGCCGAGCCGAAGGTCCATGTAGACCACCCGCCGCTTGTGAATCCGGGGAGTGAACTGGTACTCGCTGTCGTCCGTAACCGCGAAGAACGCTTCTTTCCCGAAGTCATACCCCTTGATGTTCTCCACGAACCCGTCCGCCAGCTCCCAGAAGACCAGGGTCTCCTCCCAAAGGGAGTTGAAGGCCCCGAAGTTCCGGTCGTCGATGAGCGCCCGTCCCTCGGTGGGCCACGGCGGCTCGAACACTGAGAGGGTCCAGAACAGGGGATTTCCCGCGCCCGACTCGCTCACCACGCGATCGCCGTAGGCATCGACGCCCATCGGGGAATGATAGCCGTCCTCGACGTTGTCATATGGCAGCTGTCGCTCCCAAATGACCATCTGCTCGTTAGTCGACAGGTCGGCTCGAATAATTTCATGGGTATAGGGAGAGGTGTCGACTCCCAGGGTATAGTAAACCATCTGATGGTAGACGGCGGGATTGAGCGCTCTGGAATCGGAAGTTCTGTCCGGCCGGGAAGCGTACTCCGGATGTACATCCGGGATCTGAAGGAATTTATCATTCTCCAAATCCACTACAAATACTCTCCACCAGCTATCCGAATAAACCAGCAGATTGTCCCAGATATCCCACTCGTTTTCCCGGACACTGTGCTCGAAGGTCACCTGACGGCACCCGGGTCCGCAATCCTCGCTAGCCGGGTTGTCCTGCCACTCCCACGGCGCCGCCAGGATTGTATCGCTCTCGGTCGAGGTTTCTTTATCAGTATCCGGACTCACGGTGTCGGAATGGGTAGTTGTTTCTGTGTTCTTTTCGCTCGTGGAATCCGGCGCTGTTTGATGGGGCTCTTTGTCCTCGTATTTCGAACTGTTGGAGTTGCATGAGCACCCCGTGACGACTATTGGCCCGAAGAGACTCACGGTGAGAAGTCTTGCAGAAATAAAAGTATAGGTGATTGGATTCTTTTTCATTTTTACCATCAGTCTAGTTGATTTTCTGGTAGGCAGCCTTGGGTTGTCAATCAGCTATTCATCGGACGCTCCAACGACCTCGCATGAGTCTGGATGGGTGGCCAGCTGGTATCCGGCCGACCAACTGGCGGACGAGAGCGCCCCCGAGCTGTGGGAAACCATCTCCGGAATCGGCGGAGAGACTTTGACCGGGTATATCCGGGGTCCGGTGACCGGCTCAGTGAATAGTCTTGTATATGAAAACCGTTGGGGAACAAACTGGTTCAGCTTCTGGTGGTCCTGTCCTTGAGCTTGTGGTCGACGAAAAAGGGCGTGACGTGACGGAACGCTCACGGCATCGCTGATGGCTCGGGTTCGTCTTTTTTTTAGAAAAATAGATCCATTTCGCCCCTCCGCCGTCTCATCCCCCAAGCGAGACAGCTTCGACCGGCAGAACACAGTGAGCTCACAACGAAACGTCGGTCCCGAACCGTAACTCAAAGGAGGTTACCATGGATTACCGTTTGTTTGATTTGTCCACACTGGTCGCGGTCTTCAACGTCTGGCTCGATCCGAGGCAGAGCCGGCCGCTGCTCCTGGGGATTCCCGGGGTCGCGCCGTTCGTCCCGCAGCTGGAGGCCCTCTACGAGAGGATGGGGCGGCTGCGGCTGAACGAGCCCGCCGCGGTCAGGGCGTTGAAGGAGATATCGGAGCGCGCCGCGGCGGTCGACGTCACGCACGATCGGCTGCTCGCCGGGATGTATGATCTCCTGACGGCCCTCGTCCGGCTCTCCGACGACCCGGCGTTCGTCGAGCGGGTCCGGACCCTGCGGGACAAGATCTTTCCGAAGGGGACGATGGGGATTTCCCAGACCTATCTCAGCGAATCCGGCTACGTCACCATGGCCGAGATGAAGGTCACGGACGCGGACAAGGCGCTCCTCGAGGCCGTCTCGTACAACGGCCGGACGTTGCGCGACGACTACAACGCCTGGGTCGAAGCGGGGAAGACGCTCGGAGCGCTCGAAGCCGAGAAGACTCAGCTCTCCGAGCGGGATGACGACGGGACGCGCCCCGGGGACATCCGCGACACCCGGTTCGAGGCGGTTCGGCTGATCTCGGTCATCGTCAGCGTCCTGGACCTGCCGGACATGGCCGATGAGGAGACCAAGAAGGCCATCCTTCAGCCGTTCCGGAGCGCCGAGGAGAAGGCCCTCAAGAAGGCCAAGCGCAAAGGGGCAAAAGGTGAGGGCGAGGGCGACGGTGAGGATGAGACGGTTGATGAGGCGCCGGTTGATACGGGGGTCCCAACCACCGGCGACGGCGCCGCCGTTTCCTGAGGCACGCCCTGCGCCTTTGACCCCCGAATCACTTCCGAAGAGATCGGATATCCCCCCACGAGAAGTCCGATTCACCCCGAGGGGGGTGCGATACCCCCCTGAACGGCGCGCAATTCACCCGACCGGGGGGGCGATACCCCCAAAAACTGAATCCGATTCACCTGGAGGGGGGTGCGATACCCCCAAAAACTGAATCCGATTCACCTGGAGGGGGGTGCGATACCCCCAAAATCTGAATCCGATTCACCCGAGGGGGGTGCGATACCCCCAAAAACTGAATCCGATTCACCCGAAGGGGGGGGCGATACCCCCCTGAAACCGACCCGGCCGCTCGCGGAAGGGCTGCCCTGTTCCGTACTCAAGAGTCGACCCCCCCCAGCCCCCCTTTTCAAGGGGGATCTCTTGCTGACCTTGTTTTTCACTTCAGATACCTGGCCCGTAAAGAACGTCACTTGTGGCGGAAATCATGCCACCAGTTCAACTGGTGGTATTGACCCGGTTGGGTGGTACGCCCGTCGATGACAACCGGATCGGTAATTGGCGGGAGGCCACCTGTGGCCACCGGCGTCATGCGTGATCAATTCAGTAGCATGCATGGCCAATTGAGCCGGATTTCGAGCGCGCCCGGAGCAGGAACCGCTGTCGTAGCAGCACTACGTCGAGGATTTCTGCGAGGTTTAAAATGCCATTGTCAGTTTCTTGATTTCCTGTACCGCAGTTAGGATTAGTGGCACAATAGCGGCACACTGTTCTGTCTTTAGAAATAACAACTCGTCGTTTTTGCACACGTACTCTAATTGGTACGGCAATTGCTCAAACGCCTGAGGAGCAAAACAGGGTTATCGAAAAGGAGAAACTAAGATGTTGAAGAGAATAGCTTCTTATTACCCGATCTGGCTCGGGCTGTTCATTTTATCGATGTCTCCCCTCGCTTGTGGAGGGGACAGCTCAGATGACACGGATTCGGAAACCGAGACTGACAAGGGGGAGAGCGCGGAGTGCGGAAACGGCGTCGTGGAAGACGGGGAGGCGTGCGATGACGGCAACGATGATAACGAGGACGATTGTCTGAACACCTGCGAGGAGGCCTCCTGCGGGGACGGCTATGTCGGTCCGGGGGAGTGGTGTGACGATAACTCCGATGAGTGTGTCGATTGTCTGGCGGCGGATTCCTGCGGGGACGGCGTGGTCCAGGGCGAGGAAGAGTGCGACGACGGTAACGACGATGACGACGATGACTGTATCCATTGCCGAGAGGCCGTGTGCGGGGACGGGTACGTCCAGGACGGCGTCGAAGAGTGCGACGACGGTAACGACGATGACGACGACGCCTGCACGAATTCTTGCACGGCGGCGATCTGCGGCGACGGTATCCGGCGGACCGATATCGCCCAAGGCGGAGACGGCTACGAGGAATGCGACGACGGCAACGATGACAATACCGATATGTGCCTTAACACCTGCGTGGCGGCGACCTGCGGCGACGGGTTCGTCGGGCCGGGGGAGGCCTGTGACGACGGCAACACCGACAATACCGACGACTGCCTCAATTCCTGTATGTATGCGGGGTGCAGCGACGGCTATGTTCAGGCGGGAGTCGAGGAGTGCGACGATGGGAACCAGAACAATACCGATGCGTGCCTGAACACCTGCGAAATCGCAAGGTGCGGCGACGGCGTCCTGGGCCCCGGGGAGCTTTGCGATGACGGCAACGATGTCAATGAGGATGGGTGCCCCAATTGGTGCGGTCCTCACGAGTGCGGCGACGGTATCGTGGAGGAATCCGCAGAATGCGACGACGGCAACAACGACAATACGGATGCCTGCCTCAACACGTGTCTCTTAGCGACCTGCGGCGACGGCTATGTTCAAGCGGGGGTCGAGGAGTGCGATGACGGTAACCAGGACAACAATGATGCGTGCCTGAACAACTGCGAAATCGCGAGGTGCGGCGACGGCGTGGTCCGGGCGGGCGTGGAGGCCTGCGATGACGGCAACGATATAGATGAGGACGAGTGCCCCAATTGGTGCGGTCCTCACGAGTGCGGTGACGGCATTGTAGAGGACGACGCAGAGTGTGATGACGGCAACATGGACAATACCGACGCCTGTCTCAACACCTGCGTAGCGGCGACCTGCGGCGACGGCTATGTGCAGGAGGGGGTCGAGGAGTGCGATGATGGTGACCAGGACAATACCGACGCGTGCCTAGACACTTGCCGATTCGCGACCTGTGGCGACGGCTATGTGCAGGAGGGGGTCGAGCTGTGCGACGACGGCAACAGGATCGACGGCGACGGCTGCTCTTCACTATGTGAGATCTCGAGTTGAGGTCACCGCGGACTATTCATCACAGACAAGCCTGACCACCAGCGGGGTGAGCTGTTCGGCGATCGCTTTTTGGGAACCCAAAGCCGGCGTCGCGGCCGGGGCCGACACCCTTACCGGACGGGCGCAGCGATTGCCAGCTTGGAAACTTTATTTTGACCAGAGTTTGATTTCGGCATCAGTCATTGCAGAGCGCAGCTCACGGGATCACATCAAGTCCTGGGCTGGGTGCATTTCGTTGCCTGTTCCGCCCTTGCTCTCGTTTCTGAACTGGACCGCAAAAGCGGGCGCGCAGCAGGACAGTTTGAAGCGCGCGGCGATCGTTTGGTTTATGCGGGCCCAAAGGGGTGTTAGACTATTCGATGATATCGGGGCCATCGAGGACATGGACCTCGGGGAGATCGAGATGGGACTGGAAGAGCGCATCGAAAAGTGGACCGATGAGATAAAGGCCGAGGGCAAAGCCGAAGGCATATTCGAGGAACGGAAGCGAGTGGCGAGGAAGCTTCTCGCCACGGGTACTCCGGTCACTGAGATTCAGGAGATAACCGGTCTTTCAGAGGATGACATCGCACTCCTTGGGTGAACCCCTCCGACACTGGCCGAGCTTTAGGTCTCTACCTCGAACCCTTTGGGCTCTCGCGGAAGGGCGGGTCGGCCGCGATTCAGATGATGATAATGGGGGTGAAGCAGTCGATGGAGGTTTCGAGCTTGAAGATGCTGACCCCGTAGCAGCGCTCGGCGTGGAACATGTCGATGGTGTAGGTCTCCCCGGGAACGAGGTCGAGGTCGTCGAGGTTCACCGAACCGGTCTCCTCCTGGTGGAGCCCGCCGACATCCACTACGAGCCGGTTGTCGATGAAGACCCACACGTCGTCGTCACCGGAGAAGCTGAACGCCTGCCCCTCCTCGTAGACAAACTCGGAGTGGATCTCGGTGGTGAACGCGCCGGTGTCGGGGACGATGACGTGATCCATGTTCTCGTAGTGGAAGATGCCCGAGCCGGGGGGATCCTCGTATAGCTCGAGCACCCCCTCCGAGACCACGTTCGTGCCGGGGACATCGTGGAACCACTCGTAGAAGGTCTCCTCCGAGGTGATCATGGGATCGGAGTTGTCGCCCGGCGAGGGGGGCGGATCGGGGTTGTACTGGGGCTTGCGATCGGCGTCCAGGGTGTCGAGCACCAGCCCGGGGGTGATCGACGAGCCGGCCATGCTGCACCCGAAGTCCGGATGCTCGGGCTCGAAGTCGTGGTAGACCACGTGGAGCTCCGAGGGGCAGTCGTCGTAGTCTGAATCGACGGTCGGCGCCGTATCCTCTCCCGCGTCCGACGCGCCACCGTCCATCTCCGTATCGCCGGCGTCTCCCGCCGGTGCCGTTCCGGTCTCCGTGGCGGTGTCGCCGTCGGTTCCGGTGTCCCCCCCGCCGCTGTCCGAGTCCGAATCCGTTGAAGCGGCCGAGGTCGTCCCGCTCCCGGTCTCCGAGTCGGCGCCGCCGTCCGGCTCCCCGGCGTCCGACGCCGTCTCCGTATCGGTGTCCCCGTCGGTGTCCGTGTCCGCATCGGTGTCCGTGTCCGCATCGCCGTCCGTATCGCCGTCCGTATCGCCGTCGGTATCGCCATCCGCGTCGCCGTCCGCGTCGCCGTCCGCGTCGCCGTCGGCTCCCGGGGACTCGGAATCCGTGAGCGTCCCGGTGTCATCGTCGCTCCCCCCGTCGTCCGAGCACCCCCACAAAAGACCGATGATCGCAACCGCTGACAGTGTGATTCTAAACATTTTCGTCCTCCATGAATCGCTTCGGTGGATTCACTATCCGTTCAAAACTCTTCCCTGACTATACCGTTTTTGGAAATGACGCAACATCTCCGGAAATCATCCGGAGGTCAGGAGATCGGTGAGAAAGAGCCGCCGCTCGGCGATTTCGATGAGCAGGAGCGCCAGGATGAGGAGGGCGAGCCACGGCGACAGATCCAGGGTGGCCCGGGAGGCCGCCGCCGGCCGATCGCTGAAGATGTCATCGATGTGGGCGAGCTGTCGTCCCCCGGTGGCCTCGGAGAGGGCGCTCAGGATCTCGTCGCCGTCCGTTCCGCGCCCCGGCATGAACTCCGATGAGTAGGGCAGGGAGAGCGGGGGGGCCTCCAGCACGCCGGCCGCTCCCATATCCACCAGGGGGAGGTAGTGCCCCTGCGCGGGGAGGGTGACGCTCACCGTCGCGGTGCTCGGCGATTCCCAGACGAGGGGCGCCTCGATGGGATCCCCGCCGCCGGCCGGCGGCAGGAGGCGCGCCTTGAGCCCGCGGGTGCGCATCTGATCGGCCAGGGCGTCGTCGAGCTCGATGCGGATCTCCGCGTTCCCCCGCCGCACCGCGGCGTAGGCCTTGCCGTCGGCCCGGGTCACCTGCGCGGCGAGGGTCCGGACCAGGTTCACCAGGAGCCGGGGGGTATGGGGCCAGGTGGTGAGCTCCCCGCTGAACGGACCGTCCACCTCGGCGGCGAGGACCCCGGCGGTCGCCCGTCCCCGCTGCCAGAAGGCGATGATCGGCGCCTTGTACTCGTCCTTCGACAGCGCCGCCGCGGAGGCGCCGGGCCGCAGGTTGCTGAGGTTGTACCCCGCGAGCTTTGGCGCCTCGGTCACGTCCGCCATCTGGAGCCGCGCCATGTCCGGGAGGAGGATCGTCTCCGTGGGCTCCTTGACGAAGCCGCGGCGGGATACCCGGATGACCTCCTGGGAGAAGAGCCGGGGCAGCTCGGAGGGCTTGTCCGTAAAATAGATCTGTCCGCCGCTCTGCCGGGCCAGTGATTTGAGGAAGGCGCCGTCGGTGTCGCCGGGTTTTCCGAGGCCCACCACGCTGATCCCGATATCCTCGCGGCGGAGCGTCTTCGCCAGGTCGAGGCACCCCTCCTGCTCCTCCGAGTCGGCCGCGTCCGAGAAGAGCAGGATATGGCGGGTGGGCAGCTTCGACTTGCGCACCTGCGCCGCCGCCGCCTCGAGGGCGGTGCGGACGAAGATGCCGCCCCCCTGGGACTCGATCTTGAGCACGGTGTTCCGGAGCCGCTTAGTGTCGTCCGCCTCGGAGAGGGGGACCACCACGTGGGCGGCGGAGTCCACCGCGATGACGGAGACCTGGTCGAGGGGGGACATGAGCCGGATGGCCTCGGCCGTTCCCGCGTTGGCCAGATCCATCTTGGTCATGGCGCCCTCGACGGCGATGCTCATGGAACCGGAGCGATCCAGGACGACGGCCATGGCCATCCGTCCCCGGCGTTGCTCCTCCCGGAGCTCCATGGTCACCGGAAGGAGCGGATCCAGCGGCGACTTGTGATACCCCCCCTGGCCGAGGGAGCCCTCGCCGCCGGTGACGAGCAGCGAGCAGACCCCGCTCTCCACCGCCTGGGCCAGGGCGCGGGCGCCGTCCGTACCCAGAGCATCGAGGGGGAGGTTCTCGAGCACCACCACCCGGTAGGGCGAAAGCCGCGCCGCGCTCCAGTCGAACGTCTTGGGGGATATCTGGTCCACCGGAATGGAGGCCCCCCGGAGGGCGGACACCAGCGCCCCCGGCGTATCATTGGAGGCGGCGAGGAGCACCCGGGGGGCGGCCACGATCCTGAGCAGGGCCGAGCTCCGGTCGTTCTCGGGACGGGTGTCCCCCTCGGTCCGGGTCTCCAGCACGTACTCCACCACGCCGGCGCGCTCGGCCATATCCCGGACGAAGAGCGTGTTCACCCCGCGCTCCAGCGGCGCCGTTCCCTTGGCCAACACCTCCTGGTCCCGATACAGCGTGTACTCGGTTTGCGCCGTGGTCTGGCTCTCGATGGAGAAGCGGACCAGGAACCCCGCCCCCTCGTGGACCGACGCCGGCACCCCGATCTCCCCCGCCGCCACGTCCCCGATGCGCGTCCTCCCCAGGTGCCGGTGCCACACCGGCAGCCCCGCCAGCGTCGTCAGGGTCTCGCCGCCCAGGGGATCCGCGCCGGTGTACAGGCCGTCGCTGAGCACGAGCAGGCGGGTGGTTCGTCGCGGCGACACCCGCTCCGCCGCCAGGGTCAGCGCCGCGGACAGCTCGCTGCCGTTCTTGGCCGCGACCCGGTCGAACCGTGCCGCCGTTCCCCCGGTCTGCAGGGGGGATTGGAGGGCCGCCTTCTCCGCGAAGGTGATCACCCCGATGCGATCCGCTGCCTTTCGCTTCTTGGATTCGCTGAGCAGCTGCAGGATCTCCCGTTGATCCTCCAGGGATTCGGCGCTCATGGAGGCTGAACGATCCGCGAGCACCAGGAGGTCACACCCCTCCTCGGAGACGTCGAGCCGCGGTCCGGCGAGGTAGATGACGCACAGGGCGGCGATGGCCGCTCTCAGGATCGTGAGCGCCCGTCGCCCCTTGACGCTGAGGAGTCTCCAGGCCGGCACTATCAGGATCAGCAGCAGGAGGAGCCCCGGGTACTCGAAGGTCATCGCCCCCTCCTCGTCAGGAACCAGTTGAGCCCCGCCGCCAGTAACGCGATGAGGATCAGCACCCAGGAGAAGGCGCTCCGCCGGGCGCCCCCGGCCTCGAGCCCGGGGCGGCGCATCTGCGTCACCGCGGATCGGGGGGCGGCGCTCCTGAGATCGCTCTCCTCGGGGGCGATGGCGTTGACCGCGATGGACGACAGGGGGCGGCCCTCCCGCAGGAGCTCATAGCGCCCCGGCCGCTCCGGCAGCCTCGGAGGAGGCTTGAGGGTAGGGAAGCGGAGGTCGACATCGACCCCTTTCAGCCGGTCGGGGTTGAGGTCCGCCGCTGCCGCGGGCACGAACCGGAGCCCCTCGCCGCTCAGGTAGTTGGCGCGTCGGAGACCGGGCAGGCGATCCCGCGTCCGGTCCACGACCCCGGCCATCATCACCGGCCACGCCGGGCTCCGGGAGAGGTTCCCCACATCGAGATCCGCGTTGAGGTGGAGCCGGTCCGGGGCGGTCTGATAGTACAGTTGCTGATCGCCGACGGTGATGAGCCCGGAGGCCCGGTCGGCGGTGACGATCTGCGTCGCAGGGACCCAGAAGACCCCCACCAGATCCACGTCCCGCAGGAGCGGATGCGCGCCGTCCACCACAAAGGGACCCACGAAGCCGGCCGAGCGATGATCGCTCGCGGCGAGGGTGAGGGTCATCACCCCCCCCCACGCCTTGCCGTCCGATGTGACGAGCAGGTGGGGGGCGCCCGTTTCGTCCCTGACCGCGCCGGCGGCGTCCAGCGCCCGTTTCAGGAAGGGGACGCCGCCGCGGACCCCCGGATCGATCGCGTAGCTCACTTGCGCTGTCGGCGGCGGCAGGAGCAGCGCCTGGGAGTCCGCCCCGAGGGCGTCCCGCTCGGGCGCCGCCGAGAGGGTCGCGGTGACCGGCCCCGTCTCCTCAGGAAGGGCGTAGGTCCCGCGGAAGATCTCCCCGGGGCCGAGGCGGAGGGGCTCCTCGGCGAGGAGTCCCCGATCGGTCTTCAGGATCAGGCGGGCGGTCACCGGCGCTTTGATGAAGCCGGCGGCCGCCAGGATCAGGTGCTCGCCGCCGGTCAGGGGGTCCCGCTTTCGCAGCGCGTCGACCAGCGCCAGGTTGTCCAGGTTCCCTCTCAACGTGTGAACCGTCACGTCGGCGGCGGAGACGCTCTTCAGCTTCGGTTCTTCGTCCGTAAACAGGTGAACGGTTATTCGGCCGCTCAACCGCTCCCGCGCCAGGGCCAGGGCGGCGGCGAGGCTCTGCTTGGGGGAGAAGGGATCGTAGGCCGCGAACGCCTGACGATAGGCGGCCCGGGTCGCGCCCGCGTCCACCAGCACTCTGGGGACGCGGCCCGCCTCGATGATCACGATATCCCGCCCGGCGCCGCTGTCCTCGACCAGCGCCTCGGCCTGCTCCCGCGCCCGCCGGTAGTTCTCCCCCGCGCGCATGGAGAGGCTCCCGTCCAGGATGATCACCAGGGTGCTGCCGTAGGACGCGGTGATGGCCGGTCCGGCCACCGCCAGGGAGAGGGCCAGGCAGGCCAGGAGGTCCAGCAGCAGCGATCGGCTGGATCGGGGGCGGGCGAGGCGCCGGCCGCTCTCGCTGAAGGCGACGGGCGCCTCCCACAGGAAGAGCCCCGTGACCACCCGCTTCCGATGGCGTTTGTAGAAGAGGTAGATGATCGCCACGCCGGCGAGGCTGCCGAGGGCCAGGAGCCCGAGGGGGTTGAGGAGGGTGAGACCGCTCATGACGGCTCCACGATCCCGCCCTTGAGGCACGCGTCCACCGCCGCCCGGGCCACCTCATCGACCGTCTTGTATCGGTTCTCCACATCGAGGCGGACCAGCATCCCGAGGTGGCGGCGGCTCACCTGCTCCAGCTCGGCGAGGTGGGCGTTGAGGCGCCGCTCATAGCCCTCGACGACCCGCGGGGTGATGTGCATGTCCGCGCCGCGGGCCTCCGTCTCCGCGTCGACGAGGCGCGCGGCCCCGCGGATCCGCGGGTGTCGCTCCGCGTCGGCGAGGAAAACGACGGGGACCGTGAGCTCGGCGCCGCTCTCGAGCCGCCGGAGGACAGCCGCCGCCGTCTCGAAGAGGAAGTCGCTGAGCAGCACTCGGACCGGCCGCCCCCGCCCGGCGCCGCCGCTCCGGACGGTGCCGAGGTCCTCGCTCGCGGTGAACGGACAGCTGTTCAGGGCGCGATCCACCGCGTCCTGACGGTGCCGATCCTCCCCCGTCACCAGTACGGGAACCCCCTCGGCCCGCTCGGTCACCCCGGCGAGGAACGCCGCGAGGAACAGGGCCGCCGCCGACTTCCCCGGGTAGAGGCCCATGCTCCGCGAGACGTCGAGGTGGATCTCCACGAAGGGGGAGAGCTCCACTCGGTACTGCCGCACCACCAGCACGTCGCTGCGGCCGTACACCCCCCAGTCCACCCGCCGGAGATCGTCCCCCGGCAGGTAGGGGCGGTACTCGTGGAACTCGAGGGAGGCGCCCGGCTCGTTTCCGCTGAAGGTCCCCGCGGCATGGCGGGAGCGGGCCATGAGGGGGCGCAGGGAGTACCCCGCGGCGGCCTCCCGGCCGGCCCGCGTCAGGGCTTCGGGGGTGAGATCAGCCATGATCCCCTTCGGCGCCGTCGCGTTCGCCGTCGTCTGCCGGCTCGGTTCCCGGTGAGGCCTCGGGGGCGGCTTCGGGGGTGTCGGTCTCCGGCGTATCCGCCGCTGTGGCGAGCTCGGCGATCCGCAGCTCGGCCATCTCCCGCGACAACCGCTGGAGCCAACTGATGGTGGCCCACGCCCAGCAGGGGGCGGTGCCGACGATCATCCAGAACAGATGGATCGGCTCGTCCGACCGTGAGGCTTCCACGACATAATAGAAGGCCGATGACGGCGACAGCAGCAGGACGGGGCCGGCGGACCGCCCGAACAGGGCCGCGAGGAAGATCCCCCAGGCGACCCAGACGACGGCGATGACCAGCATGGCCCGGGACGCGGAGGCCGGTCGCCGCCTGAAGAAGAGGCGGTTGATGAGGCGGTAGACGAGATAGCACCCGGTGATGAGGTAGTATCCCGCGAACACGAACGCCGGGAAGCTGACGATATCATACCTGTGCGACGCGCTCCGCCAGTAGAGGACGGCGGTGCCGAAGATCAGCGTGAAGTGGACCAGCACGTACGCGAAGAGCCGCCCCGGCCCCGGGAGGAGCAGGGTACGCGTCAGGAGGTTCGCGGGGGAGTGCTTCACCAGCCGGCGGGAGAGCTCCGCGGGGGTGCCGGTGATGAAGAAAAAGCCGATGGTGAAGATGAGGGTGGCGAGCACGATGCTCACCTCCGCGATATCATCCGCGTCCTTCACCCAGGACCCGAGATAGGCATCGGCGAACGTGGCCCCCCAGGCGATGAGCAGGGAGAGCAGCGTCCAGATGCTGAGGGTCAGCCGCGGACGGAGGTCCCGGTTGGCCGAGGCAAAGGAGAGGCGGCTCGCGGCCACGTTGTGGAAGAAGAGTCCGCCGAGCAGGGCGTGGCCGGCGATAAAGAGGTTCACCACCCAAAATTCATCCTGCTCGAAGAGCCGGTTTCGGGACGCCATCTCGGACAGCGCGATCATCATCACGGCGGCGGCGAGCCCCGCGGCGAACAGGCCGAGGGAGAACACCTTGACCGGCTTCCGACCCATGATGGAGACCATCAGGATGGCGAGGACCATCGAGAACGTTGACAGCGCGAGCACCGCGACGATGGAGTAGATCATCGTGAAGGGGTGCACCCCGCCGAGCATATAGGCGATGAGCAGGGACGGCCCCACCGCGGAGAAGAAGAGCAGGTTGGCGACGAGGCCGCTCGCGATCTTCCCCCGCACCATCCGCCCGGGCGTCATCCGCGAGATGAGCGCGAGCTCGGTGGAGCCGCTGGCCAGCTCGTCCGCGAACTTGTCCTGCATGAGGTACGGCACCACCCCCACCAGCACCATCGCAAGCCCCGCGACGAGGGCGCTGAACAGGTTGCTCCCCTTCTCCCCCCGGGCGATGACCATGATGGTCACCACCTGGCAGACGGAGAGGGCCGAGAAGAAAATGATCAGGAACTTCCTGGATCGCAGCCAGGCGCGGACGTCCTTGACGAAGAACGGGTTGAGCCGCCCGTCCGCCCACTCGGCGAGGCGCGCCCTCCTTCCCGTCTTCCGGACATCCCGGGTCATGGTTTCGGAGGCTGTGGTCATCAGGTCACCTTGCCCTTCGTGAGGGAGAGGAACGCGTCCTCGAGGTCCGAGGTGGCGGAGTAGAACTCGGTCACCGTGAAATCGTTGCCGACGAGCCGCTTGAGGATCTCCCCCCGGACCGCGCTGCTCCCCTCGAAGGAGAAGACCGCGCCCCCCTTGCGGGGCTCCGCCCGCATCACCCCGGGGGTCTCCAGCAGGAACCGGACGAGCGCCTCCTTGTCGCTGTCCGAGGGCCGGTACAGCGTCACCGCCACCCGCTGGCCTGCGTCCACCTGTTGCTGCAGGGCCCGCACCGACTTGCTCGCGCAGATCTTCCCGGCCTCGATGATGGTGACCGCGTCGCAGATCTCCGAGAGCTCGGTGAGGATGTGGCTGGAGATGAACACCGCCTTGCCCCGATCCGCCAGCGCCCGGGTCAGGTCCCTGAGCTGCACCCGCGCGCGGGGGTCGAGGCCCGCCGCGGGCTCGTCCAGGATGAGCACCTCCGGATCGTTGATCAGCACCCGCGCCAGGCTGAGCCGCTGCTTCTGCCCCTTGGAGAGCCCGGCCACGGGGCGGTCGAGGATCTCGGTCAGGGTGGTGAACTCGATGATATCGGCGAGCCGCTCCCGCCGCTTCTCGGGCCTGAGCTCGTGGATCCGACCGTAGAAGTCGAGGTACTCGTCGACGAGCATGTCGGGGTAGGTGTCGAGATAGTCGGGCATGAAGCCCACGTGTCGCCGGAACTCGTCGGGGTAGTCGATGATGGACTCGTTGTTGAAGAAGACCTCCCCCTCGGTGGGCTCGTCGAGGGTCGCCAGGATGCGCATGGTGGTGGTCTTGCCCGCCCCGTTGGGACCGATGAACCCGTGCACCTGCCCGCCGCCGAACTTGAAGTCGACACCGTCCACCGCCTTGACCCCGTTGAAGTAGCGCTTCAGCCCGCGCACCTCGACGATGTTGGTGGTGGGGGCGACGCTGTCCAGGGTCTCCCGCTCTTCCCGCTCTCTATTCATCGCCCGCCTCCTCGCCGTCCCCCGCCGTGTCCCGCGGCGATTCGGGGATCCCGGCGGCGGCCGCCGGCCGGGGAGCCCTGACGCCGACATAATAGTAGCCCCGCTCCAACACCTTCCCGTCAACCGCGCCGTTCTCCAGACGAGGAAGCCAGTCGGTGCGGGCCACCACGGTCCAGTCGAGGCGGTCGAGCTCGACGAGCGGTATGACGGCATTTGTACGGTGCGAGTCGCGCGCCATTCCCACGAGATCGCCGGGCCGCACCTCGTCCGCGGTATAGAAGCGATGCCCCCCGTCGTCCGTCGGGAGACGCACCACCACGTCCCGGGCGGTCCCGGAGAGCTCGCTCTGAATCCAGACGTCCTCCGGTCCGCGGACGACGGGGCGCAGGCCGATGCGCACCCGCCCCGGCTCCGCGGTGAACAGCCCGGAGTGGTCCCGGCTTCGGATCCACCCCGACCGGAGGATTTGGGCGGCGGTCCAGTCCGTATCGTAACTCCGGAGCTCCCGGGTCCCGTAGCTCGACAAGGGGATCGCCGCGGTGCTCCTGGAGAGGGTGATTTGTGACGGGGTGAAGGAACCAAAGATGCCCCGGGTCCTGTAGAGGGTCCCTTCGTTGCGGTCCATGTCGTGGAGCAGGACGGCGTAGTCGTTGATCCTGAGGTCGAAGCCCTCGCTGACGAAGGAGAATATTCCGAGGGCGAACATCCCGGCGATGGCCCCGACCGGAGCGGTGAGATAGAAGAACACGAGCTTCTTCCTGCGGCGGAGGAGGACGAGATTGACAGGGCCGATCAACAGACCGAGCAGGAGGGAGAGGAGGGAGAAACCGAGCCGGGGAACCTCGTGGAGATCGTCGAAGAGATCCGGAGAGATGGCTCGGTCGAGCCGGTCGTAATCCGCGAACACGTCGGACAGGCCCCGCCGCTGGTCGTGCAGCGCATCGAGGATGTCCTTGTCGATCATGCTGATTCTCTCGAGAGGAGACAACACCACGCTTCCGCTGATGCAACGCCGCCACTCGGCGTTGAGGGTGACCCCTTTTTCCGTCAGCACCCCGTCGGAGATCGTCGTTCCGAGGGGCAGGCCCAGGGCGTGGGTCGCTCTCTTCGCGCCGTCTCCGAGGATCCACAGAATCCCGCCACCGTACTCGACCCAGTGGGCGAGGGCCCGCTTCTGCTCCGCCTCCAGCTCCCCCACGACCTTCGGCGTGGTGAAGACCACCAGCCGGCGGCCCAGGTAGAGCTGCCAGTGCCGAGGAGCCCGTCGGGGGAAGAGGACCGTCGGGGAGATTTCGTCGAGGCGGCCTTCGAGCTCGGAGAGGCTCTTTCCCAGAATGACCGCCTTCATCGCCCCGGTCGACAGTCCCGAGGAGAAGGTCTGCGCGGCGAGGTCCGGCGCGAATCCGCCGTCCACGATGGTTTGCACGCTGATGTCGTTATACCTCTCCCGGTTGAGCAGCGGGAGCTCGATCTCGGTGGTGCCGGGCTGGAGTCCCAGCGCCAGGCGGGTCACCGAGGCGCCTCCGGTATACCCCTCCTGGGAAATCCGAAGCTCCACCTGGCGCGGCTTTCCGCTGTTCTCCAGCGTGAGGTTCGCCGGCGTGAACATCCCTCCGAGATCGTTCGAGGAGATCTCGACGGAGAGCCCCAGCCGGGGGTCCCTACCCGCCAGCGCGGGGGCGGACATTGTGACGATACAGATAAGGAGCAGCGCGTGAAATCCCGGTCCTCTCATCTGTCCCCTCACGACAGCGTCCCGACGACATTGGACGGGGGATTCCGATCGAGCGCGTCCACCCCGTCGAGGAGCTTCTCGACGATGTCATCGGCGCGGACCCCCTCGAGGCGGGTCTGGTAGTCGAGCACGATGCGGTGCCGGAGGGCGGGCAACGCGACCTCCCGCACGTCCTCGAAGCCCACAGTGTCCCGGTTCGAGAGGAACGCCAGCGCGCGGGCGGCCATGGCGATGGCGAGGACGGCCCGGGGGCTGGCCCCGTACCTCACCCCCGGCGCCTCGTGGGTCCCCCGCACCAGCCGCGCGGCGTAGGCGGCCACCGGCCGGGAGATGGGCAGCCCCTCCACAATCCGCATGGCCTCGAGGAGCGTCTCCCGATCGAGGAGGGGCGAGAGCTCGGGCAGATCTCCGCGCCCCCGCTCCATCACGAGCCGCTCCAGTACGTCCGCGGGGACGTCCCCCACCTCGAGCTTGAACAGAAAGCGATCGAGCTGGGCCTCCGGCAGGGGGTAGGTGCCCTCGAGCTCGATGGGGTTCTGGGTGGCCATGACCATGAACGGTCGGGGCAGATCGTGGGTGGTGGAGAGTACGGTCACCCGGCGCTCCTGCATGGCCTCGAGGAGGGCCGACTGGGTCTTGGGGCTGGCCCGGTTGATCTCGTCCGCCAGGATCAGGTTTCCGAAGATGGGGCCCTCCTGAAACCGGAACTCCCGCCCCTTCCCCTCCTGCTCCACCAGAATATAGGAGCCCGTAATATCGAGGTGCATCAGATCCGGGGTGAACTGGATCCGGCGATGGGTGAGCCCGGAGAGCGCGGTGAAGGCCCGGACCATCAGGGTCTTGCCGAGCCCCGGGAGCCCCTCCAGCAGGATGTGTCCCCGGGCCAGGACGCCCGTCATGAAGTTCCGGATGAGCGCGGGCTTCCCGAGGATGACCTCCCCCAGGGCCTTCTCCACCTCGAGGATACGCTCTCTAACGTGTGCATTCTGTTCGTCACTCATCGCTGGTTGCCTCCGTAAAGTATCGGCGGGTCACCTCTCGGCCGCGGGGGCCGAGGTCGGCGTTCCCCTGAGATCCTCCCTCTGTTCCGTCGAAGACGACGCCGCTTCGGTTAGGGGTCTGGAATTCCGGGGGCGGCGCCACTCCGCCAGCGATGCGCCGCTTCCCGACCATAATCCCCGGGAGCGGCCCGCCCCCCCGCTCGAACGGGCGCGCCTTGAACCGCACCTTGGACTTGTCCGTCGCGTTGCCGAACCTGAGGGGGGCCTCACCGGGGCCGCGGGCCACGCCGCCATGCCCTGCCCCCGCCGCGTCCGCCCCCCCGCCGGTCCCCTGGCCGGTGCCGGCGCCCTCCCGCCCTCCCGCCTTGGCCGCGCCGGCCACGAGCGTGGCTAGGTGCGCCTTGGCCTCCTTGCCCGAGAGCAGTCCCTTGGAGCGGGCCATCTTGTCGAGCAGGGTGAACTGACCTCTCCTGAGGGCCCGCGCGATCTCTTTCAGTTGCTTGGCGTCGAGGCTCTCCAATGAGGTGGCGGACGACATGATCTCCTCGGCCGTGGCCGCGCCGTCGAGCCCCATCTTCTCCGCGATCCGTTTGAGGAGGCGTCTCACTTCCTGCGCCTGGGCCTCGCGTTCGTAGAGATCGTCCAGCATCTTTCCCACCTCGGCGGCGGCGCTGGGGAGCCCCGGGCCCGAAGGATTCTCGGCCTCGGCGAGCAGCTTCTCCGCCGCGTCGAGGGCCTCCCGGCTCAGCTTGGCTCGCTTGAGGACCGCCTGGTCCAGGCGCTTGTCAATCGTATCTATGGACTCGGCCCCGGCCTCCGGAGAGCGGGTCCCGGCGGCTCTGGCCCGCTCGAGATCCCGCTTGAAGGCCCGCGCCTCGGCCTCTCGCACGACGCCGAGCTTCCGGGCCTTCTCCACCCGTTTCTCCACGGTTTCGGCCCGGGAGTCCAGGGACGCCTCCAGAAGCTCGGCCCCCTCTTTCCACGGCATCATCACCACCGCCGTTGCCAGCGCCACCGGGAGGATCAGGCGGCGTGCCACCACGCCATACCGCAGCCCCGGGCGGATGTCCCAAGTGAGATTCGGCGTCCGGACATCCCCCTCGGACGTAACGAGCTGAATCAGGGTACCGCCCCCCTCTGTGCGCAGATCGAGCCAGGCCGCAGCGTCCAGCATGGAATAACGTTGCCGATAGGAAACGATGAGAGAGGTCAGGACCACCCCCATCCCGGTGGCACCGATCCAGAGGGGGAGCATCCCCCGCGCCGTTCCCCCGACCCCCGTGACCTTGAGCACCAGCAGCACCCCCGCGGCGAGGTAGAGCCACACCGCGAGCCACTGGGAGAGGCGCAGGACCGAGACCCCGGTATTGAAGAGTTTGCGGCTCTCGAAGACCAGGCGGCGTGCCTGGTCGACCGTCGGTTTGGTGCGCGTGGTATCAGCCATTTTCCACTAGACGTGTATTAATATGATTTTGTTCCCCAATCAACGACTTAACCGGGTGAAAAACCCGCAAGAGAAACACGCGCTACTCTTGAGGGACCCATGTTCCGATAGTATAGGTATTGTTCAAATCAAGCCTATCTATAAAGAGTGGAATATAAGATGGTATCACTAACATCGACAACATCAACAAAGAAGAGACGGTTGCATCAATGGAAACGGTTGATACTTTATTCGGCGATATCCCTGTCGTTCGCTTGCTCCGGCAAGGAAACCGGGCCTCGCGAATCGCCGGGCGACACCTCGACGGACGGGATAGACGACACCTTGACCGATCGCCCCTCCGCCAGTAATCCGGATTCACACAGTAGTGCCGATACGGACCCGGAAACGGGCGGTGATGCCGATACGGATACGGATACAGATACTGATGTCAATGCCGATACGGATACTGACGTCGATGCCGATACGGATACTGACGTCGATGCCGATACGGATACTGACGTCGATGCCGATGCGGATACCGACGGCGCTGCCGATGCGGATACTGACGTCGATGCCGATGCGGATACTGACGTCGATGCCGATGCGGACACTGACGTCGATGCCGATGCGGATACGGGCGGTGATACCGCGACGTTCACGGAGAGCAGTTGGGATACGGTGGCTGCGACAGATGAATCGGACAGCGATCCGGAGACCGACTTCCTCGACGATTCGGAGACCGGTACCGGCCCCGACACCTCCGATTCCGACACAGGTAAGGACGCGGGAGCTGCCGATGCCGGTGCGTCAAGCTGCCCCGGGACCTTCGAGGTGACCGGGAGAATCAGCAAGGGGATCGCCACCGTCGGGATCGTCGAGTGGACCTACAGCGACAGCGTATCGAGCGCGACCATCGAGTTCGGTCGTTTAGGCACCGAGTACGTCGCGCCGGTAGATGTTGCGGCGCCCAACTACAGAACGTTGCTCCTCGGCATGAAAACCCGATCGACATATCGCTATCGCATCGTCATCGACGGACAGTGCGAGAGCGAGGATTACATCATCGAAACCGGGGGCTTCCCGGGCGATCTTCCGACCATCGACGCCGAACCGTCCCCGAGCGATGAATTCATTATCATGTCATCCTCGGGCTACGCCCTCATCGTGGACAAGGACGGCGATGTCGTCTGGTACAAGGACATGGAGCTCAGAGACGGGATTCGTTTCCCCCGGGCCCTCATGTCACAGGACGGCCGGTATATGTGGGCGGGCAATCTGAACCTCCAGGGAGGAAACAGCCTGCTCAAGTATACCCCCATGGACGGGGAGGGAATCCTTTCAGTGCTGGACACGGATGTCAGCGATCGTCACCACGACTTCTGCATCGCTCCGGGGAACCGGATCGCCACCATCGAGTACGATCGGGACGGTCCCTTATGCGACCGCATCGTCGAAATCGATATGAACGGCGACAAGGAGCTCATCTACACCCTCCGCGACGACTTCGGGGAGCTGGCGCCGGCCCTCGATGAGGAGTGGTGTCACTCCAACGCGATCCATTACGTCCCTTGGGAGGATGCCTACTACCTGTCAGTGCTCACTCAGAACATGATTGTCAAAGTCGACCGCGCCACCCGAGGCCTGGTGTGGGCAATGGATGGCGACGGCGACACCGCCGACGACGTTCCCTACCTTCAAACCGGCGTCGAGTGGAAATACCAGCACGGGCACCATACACTCCCGGACGGGAACCTCGTCATGTTCAATAATGTTGGAGAGACGATTCATTCGTTTGTACGACATTTCGACATCGACGGGACAACCGCGCCCCAGGACTGGTACTACTTCGGCGAGTCCATCACGAGGGTGCTCGGAGACGTGCAACAGCTCTCCCAAGGCAACCTCTTGATATCCTACGCCACGAACACGCTGATCCATGAGGTGGCGCCGGACAGGAGTGAGGGCGGAGAAGTGCTCCGGATCATCCGCATGGATGACACCGCGAGCTATATCTCGGCCAGGACCTCCCTCTACGGCGAGCCCGATCGCTGGTAGCCGGGCTTTAGTCCGCTCCTGGAGAGGATCCATAGGAAGAGCGGTCCCCCGATGGCCGCGGTGAGGATCCCCACCGGGAGCTCCGCCGGCGCCATCAGGATCCTGGCCGCGGCGTCCGCCAGCACCAGAAAGGCCCCGGCGACGCCGAAGGAGACGGGAAAGATCACGCGGTGATCCTTGGGGACCACGGTTCGCACCGCGTGGGGGACGATGAGGCCGACAAAGCCGATAGGCCCCACCGCGGAGACCACCGCCGCGGTCACCAGCGACCCGCCGATGAAGACATCCCGCTGCACCACCGCGACATTCACCCCCCGGGCCGCGGCTATCGTGCGCCCCAGGGAAAGCTGATCCACCGCGCGGACGTGATACAAGACCATGGCCAGCCCGGGCAACAGGAGGGGCAGCATCCCGGCGATAGGCCGATAGCTGACCACGTCGAGCCCCCCCATGAGCCAACGATCCATCTCGGCGAGCCGGAACGGAGACGAGAGGTACCTGACGAGCATCATGAGCGCGGCGGCGGTCAGGCTGACCGTAACCCCGGCGAGGAGCAACCCGCCGGTCCCCCCCCGGATGCGCCGCGCGATCAGCGCGACCAAGGCCACGTCGACCCCCGCGCCGATCAGCGCGCCGACCTGGACCGAGGAGAAGGGACCGAGGGAGACGCCGATCCCGAGTCCCACCACCGTCACCGCGCCGAGGGCCCCGGCGCTGGCCACGCCGAGGGTGAACGGGGTGGCCAGGGGGTTCCGGAGCACCGCCTGGAACGCGGCGCCGCAGAGCCCGAGGGCCCCTCCGGTGAGGGCGCCGATGAGCGCCCGCGGCAGGCGCTGGAGAAAGACGATGTCGAAATCCCGACCGAAGCGGTCTCCGGACAGGAGGGCGGTGAGGGCGCCGGAGAGACTTACACGCTCGGCCCCGATGAGAGGGGATGCGATGATCGCGCCCAGGAACGCCACGCAGGCCCCCCCCACCCAGAAGAGAAAGCTCCTCCGCGTCATGGCATTCATCGGCGCTTCGCCTTTCTGGCCGGCAGCACCGCGGGGACGTCCGTATCGGGTTGCTCGACGAGGGTGAACCCGTCGCCGTAGGCCGCGCTCAGACGCTCCGCCGTGAGCACCGTTCCGGGAGCGCCGCAGGCGGCGATACGCCCCTTCGACATCAACGCCACCTCATCCGCGAACTGCCCCGCGAGGTTGAGATCGTGGGTGACCACCCCGACGGCCCGTCCCGCCATGGCCAAATCCTCGAGGGCCGCAAAGACATCGGCACTGCGGGTGATATCGAGGGAGGCGGTGGGCTCGTCCAGGAGAATCACGTCCGGCGTGCAGGAGAGCACCGAAGCGATGAGCACCCGCTGCCGCTCCCCGCCGGAGATCTCGCTGAAGAGCCTCGAAGCGAGATGGTCGGTGTGGGTGAGACGCATGGCGTTTCGGATGGCGTCCTGGTCCGCGCCGCTCTCGAACCCCAAGCCGGTGGCGTGGGGATAGCGGCCGAGGGCCACCAGCTCATACACCGTGTAAGCGATGGACGGCCTAACGATTTGGGGAAGATAGCCGATTCTCCGAGCGCGCTCCCGGCGATGGATATCGGAGAGCGGAACACCGGAGAGCCCTATCGTTCCGGATCGAGGCGCGACGATCCCCGCCAGCGCCGCCATAAGAGAACTCTTTCCGGCGCCGTTCGGCCCCACGAGGCAAAAGATTCCGCCGTTCCGTATAGCCACGTCCACTTCGCGGACCACGTCGGGCTCCCGGCCGTATCCCACGACCACTCCGCGGCCCTCGAGCACCGGTGGGGTCCTATCGCCCGCCATCCGCTCCTCCGAACACCTCGGGATGCAGCGTCTCCGCCAGCAGGAGGGCCACCTCGGCCATGCGCGGTCCCGGGAGCAGCGCCGCGTCATGGGTAATCACGTGAACCTCCCCTTTTCGGGCCGCCGGCAGGGTACCGAGCCGAGCCCAGTCCGTGATGAGAGCGGCGGTCGCGGAGGAGGTCATCGCCTCCCCCGGTTTCAGCTCCAGGATGGCCTCGGGAGCGCGGGCGAGCAGCGCCTCCTTGGAGACTGTCTGATATCGTGAATTCATGTCATCAAAGACGTTGCGTCCCCCGGCGAGATCGAGGAGCTCCGTGAGGAAGGTCTCCTTGCCACACGACAGCAGCTGGGAGAGCCGTCCGGGAGTTCGGTCCACGCTGACAAAGCAGGGCACCTTGGGCCGCCCCTCGACCCGCCGTCTCACGGCGTCGAGGGAGCCGCTGATACGGTCCGCGAGCGCCCTCCCCTCCGCCGCCATCCCCAGCCGTTTCCCCAGCGATCTCGCCACCCGCAGCACATCGGAGATCCGCTCCAACTCAATCCGCATAAACGGTATCCCCCGCCGGCGGGCGAACTCCTCGATCTTGGGGTCGATGCTCTGGATGATGATGAGGTCCGGGTGGAGATCGGTGAGCCGCTCGAAGTTGATATCCATTAATCCGCCGAGCTTCGGCAGCGCGGTCGCGGCCGCCGGGAAAACCGCGTATCGGGTCACCCCGACGATTCGATCTCCGGCCCCCATCGCGAACAACAGCTCCACCGCGGCGGAGGAGAACACGGCGATCCGCTCGGGAGCCGTCGACTCGAAGATTGAGGTCGGGGCGTCCCGGCGCACCGAGAGGGCCTCGTTGCACCGATGAATCAGGATCGCGGAGCCCACCCCCAAAATCGTGGACAATACCAGCAGCTTTGGTTTCTCTAATCGCAATCAGACCTCTTCGACGCTCACCCGGAGCAATCAGCCCGCATTTATCCACACAAGCATGCCGTTGGCAATGAAAACGACCGGTGGTCCGACCCGCCACCCGCCACGTTCCGGCGCGAGGCCGGGCATACACCGGGAATACCTCGCCAAAAATCCAATCTTTCGACGCAGTTGGGTTTTCTGCTATAAGAGATCATTACGATTTCGACAAAGAGGTGAAATCTTAAAATGAAGGTGAAGTGTCCAGGGTGTAAAGGCGCGTATAAAGTCGACGACAACAAGGTGCAGGAGAAAGGGCTGAAGATGCGGTGCCCTAGTTGTAAAACCGCGTTCTTGGTAAGAAAAAAGCCGAAATCGCGAGCGCCGACCGTAGCGTTCGGCCCATCGGACCCGAACACCCCGCCGAAGCCACACAAGGACCCGCTTCCCTCGGTGACGGGTGATCCCGCCGTCCCGCCGAAGGGGGGCACCATGTTCGGCCAGAAGTTGAAGCCCCCCCTTCCGAGGAAATCCGCCAAGACCGAGGCGTCGCCCCCCAAAAAAGGCTCGAAGATGGGACCGGCGGGACTACCCCCGCTCAAGAAAAAGGCCCTGGGGGACAAAAGCGAAATCGACTTCTCCGATATCGGCGACGACCTCGACCTGGATTCGTCGGCAGCAAAGGGGAAGACGCTGCTGGGCCAGCCCGCCCTGACGGGCAGCGAAACCGGCCTCAGTGATCGATTTTCTCTGGATCGAGAGGAGCCCGACGACAGTCCGGACGCCGATCCCGGCGCCGGATTGGACGACGTTTTCTCCATTGACGAGGCGATCGACGCGAGCTTCTCAAAACGCGCGGGGGAGACACCGCTGGGTCAGCCCGGCGCGAACTCCATCGAGGCTGATGTTCCCTACGACGGAGACGAGGAGTTCGACCTCACCTCCCAGATTCCCGATGAGCCCTACGGAAAGATAGAGCTCCCTCCCCGAATGAAGAAAGCCTCTCCCCCGGAAGAAAGGCCCGATCCGCCGAAGGATGATATCATTGATCTACCGGAGCCCCCGGCGCATGACGCACCGAAATTGAGTATCGACACAATTGACCTGCCGGAGCTCTCCGGCAACCTCGACCTGAACCGTATCGACACCCCCGAGGAATCCGCGGTCATTCCCGCGAGCAAGAACCGGGATGAGGTGGATCTCCCTGACGTCTCTATGGAGCCGCCGCCCCCCATCGAAGAAGATCTCGATTCGTTTCAAATGGACTCCGGGGGAGATTTCGATCTCTCGCTCCCCGAGGATGACTCATTGGAGGCGGGTCTCAAATCCGAACGGTCTTCATCGGCACCCGATATTCAACTATCCGATGAGGATCTCGAACGGCCTTCCGAGGCGCCCGATATTCAACTCTCCGACGATGATCTCGAGCGACCTTCCGAGGCACCCGAGGTTGAAATCTCCGAGGACGAGTTCGATCTCACCAGCTCGGAGATTGACGAACTGCCCGAGCTGCCACCGAAACGGAAAGCCCCCCCGGGCCCTCCAGTGGACTTCGGAAAAGGAGACACTTTAGCGTATGGCGCTCCGGGGGTGCCGGGATTCGGTGACATCGATCTGCCCTCGTTGCAGGATGAATCATCTGACATCGGTCTTCCCGAAATGTCGGAAGTGCTGAACCCGGAGGATGTCCCCCGGTCGCAGGCGCCGATGTCGCTCTCGGATGACGAGATGATAGATGCGGACTCGACATCCCAGTCCCTCCCACCGCTCGATATCGGCATCGCGGGGACGCTCCCCCCGCCGGATGATCTCGCCGGCGTACCGAGTGCTGAAGAATTCGGCGATATCTCCAGCCCTGCGGATCTCGGCGCCCCCGGGCCGGATCTCAGCGACATCCCCGGCCCGGATCTCAGCGACATTCCCAGCCCGGCGGGTTTCGACGACATTCCCAGCCCGGCGGACTTCAGCGACATCCCCGGCCCGGATCTCAGCGATATTCCCGGCCCGGATCTCAGCGATATTCCCGGCCCGGCGGACGCCGGCGGCAGCGACTCCGGTCTGGTGGATTTCGGCGACATCCCCAGTCCGGCGGACCTCACTGGAGGAGCGCCTTCAAAGGGGACCCAGCGAATCATCGGGAGCGGCTCCACTGATTTCGGAGAGATCTCCCTCTCGCCGGGCATGGGCTCCACTGCCCCTCAAGATGCTTTGGCTCCGGAGCTGGACGCCGGAGAGTTCGATGATTTCCCTACAGAATCCGCGTCTCGGAGAGCGGACCCCGGTCTCGATCTTGCCGAAGATCCGCTGGATTTGAGGCTGGACCACACCGCCCCGGAGGAAACCGATGAACTGATAGAAGGCGCCCCGCGTCCCGCGATGGCGTTCGAGGGGCGAAGGAAGTGGGAGCGGCAGAGCCGCCGGACCAAGGTCATTCTGCTCGTCGCGCTCGTCCTGGTGGTGGCGGCGGGCTCGGCGTTGTCCTTCACCTCTTTCGGACCTTTCGGGGCCCACTTCCTCTTTCGACTCCTGCCGAAGCCTATTGACAAGAACGCGGTGGAGCAGGCGAAGAAAACTATCAACAGACGGCTGCAGGAGGATAATGTTACTGCATTGTCGGTCGCGATAAAAGAGGCTCGCGAGGCCTCGGACGAATGGACCGGGAGTGATGATCTGCGGCTGATGACGGTGTACATCTGCTATTTCTATCAAGTCCGGTTTGATGAAGACAAGATGCTCGATCACCACGCCACCCGATACCTCGGCGCGACAAAGCTCGATGAATCAGAATCTCTCTATGCCCCCCTGGCCAAGGTCGCGCAGTTCCTTCGATTCTCGAGGCCCATCAAGATGACGGCCCCCTGGGCGGCGGCGTTGAGGAAGACGCCGAACGGACAGGCCGCCCTCGCTGAGGTATACCTCCGCCAGAACGCGGTTGACAAGGCCATCACCATCGCCCGGGAGTTGGACCAGAAAGAGAAGAGCTCCCGGTCCGGCTACCTCCTCGCCCGAGCCCTCCTCGAGAAGGGCGGAAACCGGAAGACGGCCGTCGAGCGGTTGACCCGAATCGCCAAGACCGACCCTAAACACTTGGACAGCGTCCTGCTGCTCGGCAACGCCATGCTGGATGTCAGACCGTTCGACGCCATGGCCGTCCGCGGGTTCGTGGAACGAGTGCTCAAGCCCGCGGACAACGTCCATCCGACCGAAGGCCAGCGAGCGGAGGCCCACGCAGTGCTCGCCCGCCTCCTCATCATCGAGCGCCAATACGCGGAAGCCGAAAAGGCGGTCGCGGCGTCAGAGAAGATCAACCCCGAGAACGTCTCCATGCTCCTCTCGAAGGGGCGCATCGCTCTGCTCTCCGAGAAATATTCCGAGGCGGCGACGATCTTCAACCGGGCGACCGCCAATGCGCCGGAGAACATCGACGCAAAGCTCGGAAAGATTGAAACGAATATCCGCATCGGAGAGCTCTCGAACGCCAAAAAAGCGTTGACCGCGTTGGCGCCCGAGCATCCCAATAATCCCAGGGCCCGTTTCCTCATGGGCGAGGTCAACCTCTCCCTCAAAAAAGCGGAACCGGCAGAGACCGAGCTGAAAAAGGCCCTCGAGCTCGACGACAAGCTCCTGGAAGCCTACATCGCGCTTTCGACCCTTTACATCAGCCAAAAGAAGAACAAACAGGCGATGGAGATCCTCGACAAGGCCTCCGAAAAGGTCCCCGGTTCGCCGCTCATCAAGAAGACCCTCGCCAAAGCCCATGCCGCGAGAGGGGACTTCGGGGCCGCTATCATTGAGCTGGACAAGGCGCTGAGTCTGGCGCCGGACGATGTCGGCGCCCACTTCATGATGGCCCAGATGTACCGGAAGATGGGAAGCCTCGAAGACGCCCACCGCTCCCTCGATGAAGCCGCGAAACGGGATCCCAGCTTCCCCGGACTCGCCATGGAGCAGGGCCTGCTGATGGAGCTCTCGGGAGAGGTGGCGAAGGCCCTCGCCGCCTACAAGACGGCCCTCGCCGCGTCCCCGAATGATGTCAGCCTCAAGCTGCGGGTCGGGGCGGCGGCGCAGATCATCGGAGAGCTGTCAACGGCGAAGAAGATGTTGACGGAGGTTCTGGACGAGCGGCCGGATTCCGCGGAGGCGCACTTCTATTATGGGGAAACCCTCCGAGTGGATCACAAGTCCACGGAAGCCATCCCGTCGCTCAAACGGGCCTGCCTGCTGGAAGACGAAAACCCGCGGTATCACCTCCGCTACGGAATGGCGCTGGCCGACATCGGGGAGAGCGGACGCGCCCTGGACCAGCTCAAAAGAGCGCTCCAGCTGGATGAGAACCTCGCGGAGGCCTATATCCGCATGGGGCAGATACGGCTGAAGCGGGGCGCCCCCAGAGACGCGATATACCTCATCGAGAAGGGTCTGGAGCTGGATTCCAACTTCGTCGATGGCTTCGTCTCCGTGGCTGAAGCCTTCGACCAGCTCGGCAACCATCGTTCAGCGATGTACTATTACAAGAAGGCCGCTGCCCAGATGAAGAATGACTCGACAATCCACTTCAGACTCGGCCTGTCCGAGCTGATGGTTCTCGGCGAGAAGGTGGCCGTGCAGACCCTATCGAGGGCGGTGTCCCTGGCCTCTCAGGAGGAAGAGGCGCCGAATTGGCTCCCCGAGGCTCTCTATCGTCTGGGTGTCGCCTACCGAAAGCTCAAACGCCCCCATGACGCCACCAATGCCTTCCGACACTATCTGAGGATCGCGCCGGAGGGACACATCGACCGGAATCAGGTTCTCTCCTATCTCGACGAGTTGGCGAGGTGACCCCTGCGCCCCTCTTGTGGCAACGGCTCCGGAGCGACTCGCGTAAGATTTGAAAAAATATTGAAGTTTTACCCACCCACTCCCTCGACAAAACGGGGAGGGGTGCTACCTTTACTGATAGGCTTTCCCGCCCGGCTTTCCCTCCTTTCTCCGGGTGGCGGGCCCTGTGCCCCCCAGGGCCCGGCCTTTTTTTCTTCATAGTACTATGCGGCGAATATTCCAGAACCATAAGCCCCTGTGGGTGACCATTTTCATTTTTCTGATGGGCGGGAGCTTCGGCATTCTACGACTGACGCACAAGCCACCTCGTCCAAGGCCTCCGATTCATGCCATTTCCAACGGAAGCACTGCTCATAGTTGCAGGCTACTCCATGTCATCGATGGGGACACGATAAAAGTTCGTTTCAAGGGGGAGCGTGTATCGGTCCGGTTGCTCCGTATCAACACCCCCGAACGGAATCGGCCGGGTCATGCCAGAGCCACTCGTGCCCTCGAAGCGTTGGTCTCAGGTCGAAGCCTGACGCTCGACCTCGAATCGAACCGCGTCGAAAGGGACAAGTACGGGAGGATTCTGGCGTATGTGATTGCAGACGGGGTCAATACCAATGTAGAGATGGTCCGTCAGGGGTGGTCCCGATTCTGGACCCGTTACGGCGAAGGGAAGCTGGCGCCGCAGTTCGCGACCGCCGAAAAGGAAGCCAGGCAGGCCCGGGCGGGGCTGTGGACAGATAAGGGCTGGAATCTGTTGCCCCTCAACTCCGGAGTTGGAGATGACTTACGAAAAAATGATCAAGCGATACAAACGAAAGCCCCTCGCGGATCTCACCGGAGACAGCATGGCAAGAGTCGACTACAGCAAGGAAGTAATCTGCCGGATCCTCCCTAACCGCGAGCCCTTTCTCTTTCTCGACACCATCACCGGCGTGGATTTGGAAAACCAGGTTATCGTCGGGGGCCGTCACATCGACCGGACCGATCCCGTATTTAAAGGCCATTTCCCCGACATCCCCGTCTACCCAGGGGTCCTGCAGCTCGAGATGCTCGCCGAGCTCTTCTGCTGTCTCTACTATTTCGTGTCTCGCAATAGCGTCACCGTGGAGGATGACGGGCCGGTCAACCTTCGCGCGACCCGCATGCACGACGCCCTGCTCCAGCACGGGGTATTCCCGGGGGACGATCTCACCATCGTCACCAAGGTGCTGGAGCTGACACCGCTGACCTTCACCGGAATCGGACAGATCCTGAACCGCGGCAACATCGCCATCGCCGTTATCGGAGAGTTCTACATTACGCAATAGCTTGCGGCGAACCCCCCATCGTCTGTCACTGGAAGATCTCCTGTACCCGCTTCTCGCGCTCCGCCGCGCCGTCGTCCAACACCTTGTTCAGGCGTTCCTTGTATCCCGGAACACGATTGAAGGAGGGGGTCGACGGACGCGCCGGGGTCTCGGACCCGGAGTCCTGAGAGGACTCGGATGACTCATCCGGTTTGGCCTTCCCGCAACCCGCGAGGGCGATCGCACAGCAGCAGAAGAGAGACAGGATTGTATTGCGTCCCAAATATCTCATTCTCAACTCCAATAAAATACTCGCTCGACCGTCAGCATGGCTGTCGGCAAACCCAATGTCTTTTTTCCATTATCACAAAAAGGGGTCTTCCATCCGTCTTTTCCCCTTTTGCCGAGGGTCGTCCGAATGATTGACGACTGTACTTGTGTTCAGTACAGTGAAGGCCATGGACGGAAGGGAAAAGCTCGATCTGCTGGCCCGCGCGGCCCAGTACGATCTCGCGTGCGCTTGTGGCGGTTCCCAGACCCGATCCCTCGGCGAGGACGGGAAGTGGATCTACCCCGTCGCGCTGCCGGACGGCGGCACCCTGCCGGTATTGAAAGTGCTCCAATCCGCAGGATGCGAGCGCAACTGCATGTACTGCGCCGAGCGCGCCGGCGGGAACCGCGAGCGCGCCTGCTTCACCCCCGACGAGCTGTCCAGAACCTTCATGGAGATGGTCCGCGCCGATCTGGTGAACGGCCTGTTTCTGTCTTCGGCCATCCGGGGAACGCCGGTGGCCACCATGGATCGGATGCTGGGGACCTTGGAGCGGATCCGGTTCCGGCACGGCTTTCGGGGATTTGTTCACGTCAAGATCATCCCGGGCGCGGAAGAGGCTCAGATCGTGCGCGCCATGCAGCTCGCGGAGCGGGTCTCCGTCAACCTGGAGGCGCCCACCGCCGAGCGCCTCTCGGTCATCGCCCCGGGCAAGGCGTTCCACGAGCAGCTGCAAAGCGCGATGGGGATCATCGTCAAGCACCTGGGGCGCCGGGATCTGCGATGCAAGTCCCACACCACCCAATACGTGGTGGGCGCGGCCGGAGAGCAGGACCGGGAGATCCTGAGCTCGCTCTGGGACGGCTACCGGACCCTCCGCCTCGGGCGGGGGTATTTCTCGGCGTTCCAGCCCATCCGGGCCACCCCCCTGGCGCACCGACCACCGACCCCTGCCCTGCGGGAGCACCGGCTCTATCAGGCGGACTTCCTCTTCAGAAAATACAGCTTCTCATTCAACGATATCATTTTCGACGCCGCCGAGAACCTCTCCCTCCACACCGACCCCAAGACCCTGTGGGCCGAACAGCATCCCGAGTACTTTCCCCTGGAGATCAACCGGGCCGCGACGGGGGAGCTCCTCAGGGTCCCCGGCATCGGTCCGGCGGCCGCGAAGCGCATCCTCTCATTCCGAAGCGAATCCAAGCTCAAGGATTTGGATGTCCTGAAACGCGTCACCCGTCGCTGGAAAACGGCGGCCCCCTATCTCCTCTTCGACGGCCGACGGCGCGCCCTCTTTCACCAACAGCTCCCGTTGCCCATCCGAGAGACTTCCCCTACCGCCTGGGGGCGTTGATCTCCAGTTTCCCCCGGAACGCCCGGTATCCGGCCTTCAACGCCTCGAGCCGCTCCGGCTCCTTTTGCGCCAGATCATCGGTCTCGCCGGGATCCAGGTCCAGGTTGAAGAGCTGGAAGCGGTTGCCCACGACGGTGTGGATGAGCTTGTATCCTCCGTCGATGAAGGCGTAGATCTCCTCCATGTACTCCCCGGGGGGCTGATCGAGGTAGACCGGACGATCAGCGGTCTCCGCGCCCTTCATGACGGGGACCAGGGAGCGGCCGCGGTCCTGATCCGGCGGCGCGACCTCCAGCAAATCATAGAGGGTCGCCGGCAGATCGATGTGGGAGACCCGCGTTCGGACGCGCTTCGCGGGATTCCCCGGGACCGCGAGGATCCAGGGCACCCGGACGATCTCCTCCCAGAGGCGCCGGCCGTGGTAACGGATATCATGCTCCGAGAAGGCCTCCCCGTGATCCGACGTCACCACCACCACGGTCCGCTGATCGAGCCCCGCCGCGGTGATCGCGTCGAGGACCTTGCCGACATAGTGATCCGTGAAGGCGACCTCCCCGTCGTAGAGATCCCGCGCCTTCGTGCCGAAGGCGGCGAACCCGCGATGGGGGATGTAGTCCCGGTGGGGATCCATGAAGTGGGCCCAGAGGAAGAACCGCCCCTTGGTGAACTCGGGATCCTTCAGCGTCTGGATCGCCCGGTTGGCCACCCAGTCGCTGGAGACCTTCTGATCGATATGCTGGGGCCCCGGTGGGATCTCCACATGGAACCGATCGAACCCCTGTTTCAGGCCGCTCGGTTGCTCGAAGTAGAAATGGGACCCGATGCCTGAGGTGGCGAACCCCGCGGCCTTCAGGGTCTCCGCGAGCATCTGGTTCTCCTTCTTGTACTTCGTGAAGTGGCTGTAGTTGCAGAAGGCCTCGGAGGGGTACCGCCCGATGAACATGGGCGCCAGGGAACGCCCCGTGTAGGAGGAGAGCGCGTAGGCCCGCTCGAACACCACGGAGCGCTCTCCCAGCTTGTCGATGTTGGGGGTGATGGCCCGGGGATAGCCCATCAGGCCGATATCCCAGCGGAGCGCGTCCACCGTGAGAATGATGAGGGAGAGCGGCTTCCCGTCGGCCCCCGCGGCGTCCCTCGCGGCGGGTTTCGCGGCAATCGCGACGCGCTCGGCATCCGCCCCGGAGCAGTCCTCGTCGATACCGTTGCCCGGGATGTCCACGGCGCCGGGCCGTCGCTCCGGATTCCCGTCATCGCAGTCGCCGCCACCGAAGAGCGCGGAGACACCGTCCCCATCCCGATCCGCGACCCCTCTCGCCGCCGCCAGCAGACGTCCGCCCAAAGGGAGCCGCTGCTGGATGGCCGCCGCTTCGCCGTCGAAGGCCGCGTCGCGGGCCATGGCGAGGACGAAGGCGCCGATCCCCACACCGGACATCACGCCGGCAATGATGATCGTCGCCACGAGGTATCGTCTCGACACAAAGAGATAGGTGCAGACGATGGAGAGGAAGGGAAGCAGCCCCCAGAAGAGATAGGCGAGCTCGAGCTCCTCCCGCTTCAGCAGCCCGGCGAAACCGAGGACGCCCGTCCCGTCGACGGGGGAGACGGCCACCGCGATGAGGAGCAGCGCGGGGATCAGGAACGGCGTCCCGCGGCAGAGAAACAACAGCTGTCGGGAGGTCGCCCGCCGCAGGAGGAGGCGCGCCCCCCCCGCCGTCCCCCTGAGAACGGCGGCGGTGATCCCGAGGGCCAGGACTGTTACGGCCGCCGCGATGAAGAGCGCCGTCAGCCCCGGATGGTGGAACCGGGAGAGGGCGAAGTGACTCAGGTGGTAGGCCCCGGCGACAAAGGTGAGCGCGCCGAGACCGATGGTCACGCACCCGGCGGCCCACCTCGCCGCGGCTTCATCGGTCGACGGGTGGGGCCACGGCAACGCCTTCAGACGCCCGAGCGGCGCGTTTCCGAGCACCAACAGCAATCCCGGGACCAGCAGCAGCGCGACGGCGATCCCCAGGGCCGAGACGAGACCGATGTTGATGAAGGTGGCCGAGAGATCCAGCCGCGATGAGGCCCCCAGCGTCTCCAGGGCCCCCGCGAGCGCGCCGGAAGCGGCGCCTGCGAGCCCGGCCGCCAGAATACGAGTGTTCATCTTGACGGAATCCGTGGGATCTGGGTCTGCCATACGGCGGTGGATTATATTTCAAAACGGACGGGATTGCGCGCCAATAATCGAGTTCCGGAAGGCTTTTTAAACCAGTCATCACAAGGGGTTCGGCGATTCCAACCGCAACTGAGGCATAATCCCACGCCGTTGTGGCACAACGCCACAGCACGGTCGATTAGAGATAGAGGAAATTTCGAATGCGCTGCCGGTTACCTTCGCTGATATCGCGGCTGAACGCGAGCCGGAAACGAGTCGTATCCCGGTATCCCGTGATCGTGGCCCCCGGACGAAGGTTGAGGGATTTCAGAAAGTCGAGCACCTGGGGCCGGGAGCGGCCGGGGATCTCTCCCGACAGATAGATGCCGCTGCCCCTCACCCGTATCTTGAACAATGCCGTCGAAAAGAATCCGATTCGATACAGAAAAACGATGAGCGCGATACCGAGCGCGATCAGGATGAAACGGATCATGGATCACTCCTTGCGGGCACGTTTTCTATCCTTCCTGTCCGTTCTATTTCGAGCGGCCCCAATCATTTACGGACATCCGAAAAAGACGTATCGCCCCTGCTTCTCGAAGTCAACGTCCGCCTGCAATCTCCCTCGATTGAAGGGCTGTTGTTAATATGGTATGAAGAAGCAGAAACAATGAATCGAATATCAGTTATCGCGATGGCGCTTGCCACTGCATCGGCGTGCGGTGACACAGCGAACTTCCAGGCCACCGTCGACACATGGAACGCCGAGTTCGTGGCCCGGAAGACCGCGTGCGCCGGGGGGGACCGGAACGCCTGCCAGGAGACCTGCCGGATGAGCCGCGAGCGGCAGATTTGCGTCCTTGCCCGGCAGGTGGTGAACCCGGGCAACCCGGCCCAGGTGGCCTGGCTCGAGCGCTGTTACCGGGATGTCATCGCGCAAGGGACCCACGCCTGCACGGTCGCGAGCAGCATCTCTCGACCCCCGCCGACCGTGGCGCCGCAGAATCCCCCCCCGCCACCGACGACCATGAACGATCCGGTCGCGACGATACAGCGACCCTTGACCGTTTTGCCCCCGAAGGATCGGAATCAGGGGCCCGGCACGGCGGCCCCACAGGTGGGATCCCCTCCCCAGAAGGCCGAGCCGCCGAAAGCCGAGCCGTCAGCGGTTCTGCCGCCGATGGGCAGGGTGCGGCACGCCAAGCCCACGGCGAACGGCCCCATGTCCTCCCGCGTCGTGGCGAACACCGTGAGGCAGCATTCGGACGGCCTCCGGAGCTGCTACGATCGGCGGCTCGCGAGCCTCCCGACGCTCTCCGGGAAAGTGGTCCTCCAGTTCACCATCGACGAGACCGGCGCCGTCACGGAACCGGCCGTCAAGAGCTCCACCCTGACGGATCAGGCGCTCGAGAGCTGTCTCACGGAGGCGGTCCGCCCAATTCCCTTTCCGGCGCCCAAGAGACCGGTGGCCGTGACCTACCCGCTCTTACTCACAACACCGTAAATAACATGGACACCCCGCCGCGGTGGGGGACCGGCACCCCCCAGGAGGATTTGTGCTGTGAGCAGGGTTACCATAATACCAAGATTGAGGCAGGACCGCGTAAACGATCCACACGAAGACAAAAAAGTGATAGACCCCGATCGCGAAACAGCCGAGACCTGAAACGGAGCGCACTGAAATGAGAATCTGTATCCTGAGTGACGAGCACTACCCCCACACCGGCGCAGACACCATCGTCATCATGAACACCGCCGCGGCCCTCGGGGCGGCCGGCGCCGCGGTGGAGCTGGTGGTGCCGCGGCTCTGGCGCGGACACCAGAGCGACGAGGAGGTCATGGCCCACTACGGCGTCTCCCCGACCTTCACGCTGACGCGCCTCGGCGGCTTCCCCCCGCCGGAGCGTCGGCTGCGGCTGGAGAAGGTAACCCACGGGATCGCCGGACCGCTCTATGCCGCGTTGAAGCGGGCGGACGTGATCCACACCCGCGACCTCCTGCCCCTCCTCCTGGCCCACGGGATGCGCCGTCCCTGGTGCTTCGAGACCTACCGGCGGCACGCCGAGGAGAGGCCCCGGCTGCCGTGGATTACGCGGCGGCTCGGGCTCCATCGCGCGGTGGGGGCGGTGGCCCACTCCACCCCCGCCGCAAGGAGCCTGGAGCGCCTCGGCTTTCCGAGGGACTCAGTGCTGGTAGCGCGCCCCGGCATCGATCCCGAGCGGTTCCGCCCCCGACTGAACAAGAAGACCGCCCGAAAGCAGCTGGGGCTCCCGGCGGACGGTCCCCTTGTCGTGTATGTCGGCAACGTCGGTCCCTCCAAGGGCACGGACGAGATCGCGGATCTGGCGGTCCGGATTCCGGAGGCCCGGTTCCTGGTGGTGGGGGGCGCCGAGGCGGCGGTGGCCGGGCTGCGCGCCGAGCTCGAGGCCAAGGGCATCCACAACGTCATCCTGACGGGGCACCAGCCGCCGGGGCGGGTGGCGCCCTATATGTATGCCGGCGACGCGCTCTACGTGCCGGCCATCTTCCACAACGCCTACACCGGCGCGCTGGCGACCCTGTTCAGCGTCCGGACCCTCCCGGGCACCCCCCTCAAGCTCTACGGCTATCTGGCGGCGGGACGCCCCATCGTTTCGGCGGACCAGCCCCACACACAGGACCTGCTCACCCATGAAAAGAACGCGCTGATGGTCCCCCCGAAGGACGGGGAGGCCGCGGCGGCGGCCCTCCGGCGGCTGCTCGAGGATGACGTCCTCGCCAGGCGGCTCTCCAAGACCGCGCTGGCCGAGGCCCGGAAGCACACCTGGGAGAACCGGGGAAAGAAGATGCTGGCCTTCTTCGAGGAGCGCCTCTCGCAGACCGGAGGTGCGTCATGACCGGGTTCAAGATCGACTTCCTCATCGTGGGGGGGATGAAGTGCGGCACCTCGACCCTCGGGTTCCACCTGAGGCGACATGAACAGGTGTGCATCCCGCGGGGGGAGGTGCACTTCTTCGACAACGAGCGGAACTACTACAAGGGGCTCGACTGGTATGCGGATCGGCTTCTAAAGCACCGGACCGAAAACACCGTTGTTGTCGGTGAGAAGACCGTGGCCTACACCTTCGACCCCAAGGTGGCGGAGCGCATCCACGGCGCCTTCCCCGAGGTCAAGCTCGTCTGGATCCTCCGGGAGCCTGTGAGCCGCGCCTACTCCAATTACATCCACGCCTTTCGAAACGGCGCCCTCAGGCTGAGCTTCGAGGAGGCCGTCAAGCGAGAGCCCGAGCTGATGCGAAAGAGCATCTACTTCGGCTACCTGGAGCGGAGCCGCTACGCCGGGCAGATCGATCGGTTTCTCCGGTACTTCGACCGGGAGCAGATGCACTTCATGCTGTTCGAGCACCTCATCGCGGATCCCATGACCGCGCTCGAGGGCCTGTTCGACTTCATCGGCGTCTCCAAAGCGGGGTTCACCCTCGAGACCCGGCCCCGGGGGCAGACGGTCATGCCCCGTTTTCAACCCTCGGTGTGGGCCGCCCGAAAGATCGGCGGCACCGGCCCCCTCTGGTCCCTGGTCAGCCTGGCGAACCTGGCCTTCAAGAAGCCGGGCTATCCCCCGCTGGATCCCGAGCTCAGGGCCCGGCTCGAGGCCGGCTTCGCGGCGGACAACGACCGTCTGGCCGAGCTCACGGGGCTGGACTTGAGCGCGTGGAAATAATCCGGGCCGAGTAGACGGGACCGCCCCGGGTTCCGGAGCAGACGCTGCTCTACCGGGTGCTTACCGACAATCTGGAGACCTTTCTCGACCGGTGCCGGACCGAGGAGCACGAGCTGCCGCGGTATGTGGAGAAGGAGTTGAGAGAGTATCCAGCGTTTTTCCCCGCCGACCTATTGGGATTTCAAGGTACAATTACGAAAGGAACGCCACAGAGGAAATTATAATATGAAAAACAGGTGTATATTTATTTTTGTAATGTCACAATGCATGGCATGTAACCCCTGCCATGATGGAACTTATCATTACAATACAATTATTCGCATACTCGATAGTAAAGAGAATCCGATGCAAAATATTAAAGTCGTAGTAGAATATTCAGATGAAGAACGTAGATTTGTAAATCTCGTTTGTGATGTTAATGAAGAAGCCGAGGAATGCAGCACAACGGACAAAGAAGGTTTTGCCAATCCAACAGTTGCTACAGGAGAACCTTGGGGACATTGCCCCCGCGACGACAAGGTCGATCCGCCCCCAAGACCTGACATGCTCTATCCATGGGTCGAATATCCAGAAGGCAATTGGACAATGTACGAGATACAAATCTCAGAAGATAATATTATAAAGGAAGGAACAACATGGCTGACGATCGACCTTGGAACTTTAACCATCAATATTGAGGAAGAAACTGACGGGACAGCGGATGCTGGAGTGGATACGTCATCCATTTAGAAATCTATGACACCATATCGTGAATGTCCCGTATATGACGCCTGCGTGCCATCGCGGTAGGAACGGCCACTTGAAGAGCGGCGCGTCGCCGTCCTCTGGGAGGAGGTCGGTAAAACCCATCCGCTCGCCGTACACCTCGTGAATGCCCGTGAGAAGCGCGACGGTCCCGTCGAGGCCGAGGGCCGCGATGCGCTCCACGGCCTCGGGCTCGGCAGCGTTCTTGAGGACCATCTCGGTGATCCCGAACTGCTCCGACCACCGGCCGCTCCAGAACACCCCTTCGGGTAACAGCTTCTCTTTAATCCACTTGGCCGCCGCGAGCTCTGCCAGCTGCGCGTCGGTGAGCGTCAGCACATCCTGCTCATACGCCTTAATCGTGTCGTTGCATCTGTTGAGCAGTGAGCCGAGGCACCGATCCGCCGCCGTGTCCACCTCCCGGCGGAGCGCGAAGCTCGCCTCGGAGGTGGGGCTCAGCGGCGCCGTGGCCTCGCCCAGCTGGGCCGCCGCCTCGACAACGAGCGAGCCCACGGCTTGTTCCCCGGCCGTCGCCAAGCAGTCGCTCACCGTGGCCTGAACCTTCTCGTTCAGCGCCACCGCGTCAGCCGACGACATCCGGGTGATGGTCAGGACATCTCGCATGATTTCTCCTTTCGATGAAGCCGACTCCGGTCGGCGGTTTATTGTCCTACCCGTGGTGTTACCGGAGACCATGATTCTTTGCATATACTTTCCACTTTTGCTATAAACGCGGCATGACTGACAAAACACTCCTCATCCCCGGAACCGGGGGCACGCAGATCTGGAAAGACGGGCAGAGCCTGGGGCACCCGGTCTTGCTGAATCTAAAGCTCTACCTGTTCGCCAGGGCCGGACAGGACGTTTCCCAGACCGTGCGGGACATGAGCATGGCGCACGACCCGGAACACATCGCGCCGACCAAAACAACGTTGGCCAAGGGGTCCCGCGTCAGTCCCGGGCCGACCCTGGAGGTGGCCTATCAGCAGCTGCTCGACCGGCTGCCCGGCGACGCCCCCGCGGCCAAGAGCTTTCCGTACGACTGGCGCGCTGATCTGCGTTACAACGCGGATCTGCTGCTCGCGCATCTGGAGGAGAAGAAGCCAGGCAACGGGCGGTGGAAGCTCATTACCCACTCCCAGGGCGGGCTCGTCGCGCTGGTGGCCAGCAAGCGGTACGCCGAGCGGCACGGCGGCGCGGCGGACGCCTTCTCGCGGCTCGTAAGTCATCTGGTAATGGTCGCGCCGCCGGTATACGGGACCGTGGACTCGGCTCAGGCGTTAATCGTCGGGGACTCGCTCGGCGACGCGGTAGTGCCGGAGTTTCGCAAGATCGCCGGCACCTGGCCGGCCCTGTACCAGATGCTCCCCGATTGGCGTTGCATCAAGACCCCGGAGGGCGGGGACGCCCCGGTGGGGTTCTTTCACACGCAGGCCTGGGCGCGCTACGACTTCATCGACCCGGCGCTCGTGACCCGGGCCTGGGCGGTCCGAAAGAAATATCTCAGGGACCCGGTGACCAAGCTCGCCGGTGTGAAATACGCGTTCATCCTCTCCAAGAACCGGCGCACATGGGATCACGCCGTCTTGAAGACCGACGGACGCATTGCCTTTCCGGCCCCGGAGGCGCAGGGGGACGGCTTGGTGCCCTTCGAGATCACATACGAGCGAATGTCCGACACCGAGCGGAATCGCGTCGACGCCATCGGCAAGGACGAGCACATCGCAGAGCACAAGATGTTGCTGACCGATGACGCGATCACAACCCTTGCGCTGAAACGGCTCGACGCATGAGACGCCGAGCCACAACCGCCGTCGCGACCGCGCTGATGCTCCTGTTGCAGCTGTCGCCCTCGCTTGCCGACGAAACGAAGCGCACCTGTGAGCCCCTGCTCCACACGAAGGAGCCCGAACCGGGCGATCCCAACTACAATCAAAAGAAGAAAGCGTTCGACGAAGCGCTGGCGATATGCTGGCGCGGATACCCGGAGGATATGCGCCCGTATCTCGGCAAGCCCTGCAAGCGCATCAAACGGGCCGCACCCGCGCCCGATCCGGACCAGCCGACTCCGGCGGTGGAAACCCCGAGCGGCCAGACCACCGAAAAGCAGGTCTTCGAGGTCTGCGGCGGCCTGGGATGCGTGGATGATCCGGATAGCACGGACGAGGCCGGCGGCAAGTGCTGGTTTCCCGAGACGCCGAGCGACTGCGCGGGAGTGGATGTCGTGGCCGGGGGGGCCGGCGGCGCGCCCACTCGATGCGGCGAGCAACACATCCCGCCCGATCCAATCAAGGGGATCGTGCCCAAGCGCTTCATCCTCACCCTGAACGCCATCGTCGATTCCGGCATCGACGGCGCAAAGGGGTTCAACCCAGACCTGGTCGGCGGGATCCTGTTCCAGCTCGGCCTGGGGCGCTCCAAGGCCCGCAAGATGGCGGACGGCGGCCTTCTGCACTATGGGTTTCCCAACTTCTTCTTCCACGTCGAGCTCTTCTTGAGCAAGCTACGCGCGGGCCACGACGTCGGGTTCGGCTACAAAACCGGAAACCGTTACCTGACCCGTCTCGCGCTCACCGCGTGGGGGCAGTACGCGGGAGAGAACGATCTCAACGATGGCAACGCCACCTATCGAATCGGCCCGGCGGCCCAGCTGGAGATCTTCCATTCGCTGATAGTAAAAGGCGGATACCTGATGGGCACCGGTGATGGTCCGGTTTGGTTCTTTGGTCTCACCTTTGGCGCGCGGCTGATAGACGACTTCAAGATCTGACAGTCGCCCGCGATCCCGCGATTGCCCCTCTACCGGTCTGAGCACCTCAGACGGCAACTCCGTTGACGATATCCTCCAGATCGTCCATGCCGAAATGCCGTACCGTCCTCTGCATCGCGGGGACGAGACCGTTTCGGAGATATTCGTCGATGGGAGCGTGCTTCGCGTCGTCGATGACCTCGATGTGCACGTTGTCCTTGTTTTGCTCCATGGCCTGGCCCACATCCTTGTCGCCCCGATAGGTGTGCTTGCGCTTGTAGGACGCCCCGCCAGATTTCCAGGTGAATCTATCTTTCCTGCTGGCGACCATGCCGTACTTGCACTGCGTGGTGGCGACATCCGTGATGTACTGATTTACATTGTCGCTCCACGTGTTGCCAAAGGCCCCGAAGGCGGGCGCGACGCCCAGGACGAGGATGGACGATTTGTTGAACCCGCAGGCCGCTCTCAGCGCCTGATGAACCCCGTAGCTCCGGCCGGTGACGAGCAGCTGCTGATCACTCTCGGTCGCGGCCTTGATGAGGGTCGCCATCGACGCATGAAACAGTCCGGGATCGGTGTTTCGGGTACCGTCGAAGATCGCCCGCGACAGGTAGACGTGGACCATCGGCCGTCTGTTGAAAGCATTGGACAGCTTTGTTGCCTCGTCTTCGGCATCGTAGTTGCCCTTTAGGGATGCGTTGACGTAGATCCACCGATACTGTTTTACGATCTCGGCTGCCTGCGTGGCCGAGAGCTGCTTCTGGTTGTCTAACCCAGGAACATTCACCGAATACATGCGTCCGGTCTTCTCGTGATCCGACATGGCTCCATCTCCTTTTAGCTTGGCTTGTATCCTTTATCTTTTGACTAGCATCAAAAGAAGTCTCTGAGAATAGAAAAACTCGGGGATAAAATGGAAAAAAGGGGGAAGGGGCCAAAAAACTAGGGACGGGTTTAAACAGCCGAAAAAATGCTGAATCAATCCCCCCCGCAACGATTATTTTGGCAAAAAAAAAAGAAACCCTAGCAAAGGAGAATGCACATGGATCGGTATATCGGAATGGATGTCCATTCGGCAAGTTGTACGGCCGGCATCTTGAGCGCCAAGGGGATCCCCGGGTGCGACTGCGGCGCGGACAGCCTCGTCGACGACGAGACCCTCGAGTGCGTGTTCTCGGAGTCCCTCGAGACCCGGCCCCGGGGGCAGACGGTCATGCCCCGGTTCCAGCCCTCGGTGTGGGCCGTTTGAAAGATCGGCGGCACCGGCCCCCTCTGGTCCCTGGTCAGCCTGGCGAACCTGGCCTTCAAGAAGCCGGGCTATCCCCCGCTGGATCCCGAGCTCAGGGCCCGGCTCGAGGCCGCCTTCGCGGCGGACAACGACCGTCTGGCCGAGCTCACGGGACTGGATTTGAGCGCGTGGAGATAATCCGGGCCGAGTAGACGGAGCCCCACCCCGTCGTTACATTTACTTTATGAGCGGGGACCTCCTACTGGCCATCGACAACGGAACGCAGAGTCTGCGGGCCATGCTGTTCGATCCCACCGGGCAGCTGGTGGCCCTGGAGCGGGCCTTCTTCGAGCCCTATGTCTCGCCGAGGCCGGGGTGGGCGGAGCAGGATCCGGAGGTGTTCTACGGGGCGCTCCGCGAGGCGTGCGGTCGCCTGATGGCCCGGGACGAGGTGGACCGGCGGCGGATCGGCGCGGTCGCCCTCACCACGCAACGGTCCACCGTGATCAATCTGGATCGGGACGGGAGGCCCCTCCGGCCGGCGATCGTGTGGCCGGACAACCGGCAATCCACCGACCACAAGGGAGTGGGGGGCGTCTACAAGGTGCTCTTCAAGATCCTCGGGCTGAGCCAGACCGCCGAGCGGCTCCTCGCCGACACCGAGGTCAACTGGATCACCACCCACCAGCCGGAGATATGGGAGAAGACCCACAAATTCCTCTACCTCTCGGGGTACCTGACCTTCCGGCTCACCGGGGAGCTCGCGGACTCCGTGGGCTGCCAGGTGGGCTACGTCCCCTTCGACTACAAGCGGCACAAGTGGGCGGCCGCCTGGGACTGGCGGCGGCTCAGCATCCCGGTGGCGCTGGAGCAGCTGCCGCGTCTCTGTCCCCAGGGGAGTGAGATCGGCCGCATCACCCGGCGGGCCTCGGAGGAGACCGGCATCCCGGCGGGGCTCCCCCTCATCGCGTCGGCCACGGACAAGGCGTGCGAGGTCCTCGGCGCGGGAGCCCTCGAGCCCTCCGTGGCCTGCCTGAGCTTCGCCACCAGCGCCACCGTCAACGTCACCTCCAAGAAGTACGTGGAGCCCATGTTCCTCGTGCCCCCCTACCCTTCGGCGATCCCCGACACCTACACCCTCGAGATACAGCTCTACCGCGGGTACTGGCTGGTGAGCTGGTTCAAGGAGCAGTTCGGCCACCCCGAGCGGGAGGCGGCGGTCGCCCGGGGGGTCTCGCCGGAGGCCCTGTTCGACGAGCTCATCCGCGACATCCCCCCAGGGTCCATGGGGCTCATCCTGCAGCCTTACTGGACCGCGGGCATCAAGTTCCCCGGCGTGGAGGCCAAGGGGGGGATCATCGGCTTCGGCGACGTCCACACCCGGGCCCACTTCTACAAAGCCATTTTAGAGGGGCTCTCCTACGCGCTCCGCCACGGCAAGGAGCAGATCGAGCGTCGCACCAAGGTGCCCATCGATCGCCTCCTCATCACCGGCGGCGGCGCCCAGAGCCCCAACGCCATGCAGCTCACCGCGGACATCTTCGGGCTCCCGGCGGAGCGCCCCCTCGTGCAGGAGACCTCCGGGCTCGGCGCCGCCATCAACGCCGCCTGCGGCCTCGGGCTCCACCCCGACTACCCTGCGGCGATCCGGGCCATGACCCGCGTCGGCGATGTCTTCGAGCCCATCGAGGAGAACCGCCGGCTGTACGACGCGCTCTACCGGAAGGTGTTCTCGAGGATGTACGGCCGCCTGAAGCCCCTCTACGAGCGCATCCGGGAGATTACGGGGTATCCCGGATAGGCCGCGATCGCTCGACTTCACGCTTCTCGATAGAGTCCTTCGAGGTCCGGATATGGGACAGATGAAAGGCTATTCTTGGACTAAAGTTCCGTTCATGCCAAAATAGATAACACTGAGCGTAATTCCACAATAAGGAGGAGCCATGAGGACACGACCCTGGATTGTCACGTTTCTGTTCGTCGCGTTGGTCTGCGGGGCCACCGCCGCGACCGCAGAGACGTTCACCGTCACGCCGGAGGATGAAGAGGGCTGGACCATTATCGAGGCCGCCGGCCCGGGGGACGAGGTGCTCATCGCCCCGGGCACCTATCAATACCTGGTGCACCTCGAGGCCGCCGGTAGCGCGGCGGAGCCCATCGTCATCCGCGCCCAGGATCCGGACGACCGGCCGGTGTGGGATCTGGTGGGCGATCAGGACCACCCGGTGGGAGACGCGCCGGGGAGCTACACCGCCGGGGATCGGCACCGGGGGTGCTGGCAGGTGGCGCCGGAGGGCGCCTACTACGAGATATCCGACATCGTGTTCCGCAACTGCCGGGACAGCTCCTCCTCGGGCATGCGCATGATCAACTCCGGGCCGGTGACCGTCCGGAACTGCCTGTTCGAGCAGAACACCAACGGGCTCACCGGGGCCTCCGAGGATCTGCTGGTGGAGCAGTGCGAGTTCCGGGAGAACGGCAAGGTGTGGGAGGGGGGCAACATGACCCACAACATCTACCTCTTCGGCGGCAAGTTCACCATGCGGTACTGCTACAACCACGACTCCCACGAGGGGCAGCTCTTCCACATCCGCGCCTACGAGTCGCTCATCGAGTACAACTGGCTCGCCCGGCCGGCGGGGTACCTGGGGGACATCATGTCCTGCGAGTACCTCTGCGGTCCGGACACCGCCTTACAGCACATGACCCTCCGGGGCAACGTGATGATCCAGGGCACCCCGGGCAACGGCAGCCAGATCATCGCGCTCTTCAAAGACGAGGATGAGCTCGTGGAGCGGATGAGCATCGACCTGCTCTACAACACCATCATCGGCACCCCGCGGAGCGGCGATCACTTCCTGGTGCACATGGTCAACGACCGCATCGAGACCCACGCGACCTTCTACAACAACATCGTCTACGACGTGGCCGATCTCATCGGGGTGGACGAGCCCGGGGAGAGCACCTGGTCCGTGGGCGGCGCCAACAACTGGATCTCCGACGGGGCGGACGATGCCGGCCTCGAGGGGACCCTCACCGGCGGCGATCCGGGGTTCGCGGATCTCGAGGGGCTCGACTTCACCCTGCGGGATGACGCGCCGGTGATCGGTCAGGCCGATACGACTGTCGACGGGCTCCCGGACCGGGAGTACTACCGGAACGAGAGCGAGGCCATGCAGTCCCGAGAGCGGCCCTCGGCTGACGATCTCGGCGCCTTCGAGCATCGCGGCGGAGCCGACACCGATGCTGACGGCGACACCGACGTGGATACCGATGTTGATACGGACGCTGACGGCGATACGGACGGCGACACCGATGCAGACGCGGACGGTGATGCGGACGGTGATGCGGACGGTGATGCGGACGGTGATACGGACGGTGATACGGACGGTGATGCGGACGGTGATGCGGACGGTGATGCGGACGCCGACGGCGATGCCGATGAGCATTCAGAGCCCGAAGACGCGGGGGACTCCGCGGATGATGGGAGCGGCGGCTGCGCCTGCTCCCACGCCGGCGCGTCCCGCGTGGGACGTCTCATCGATCTTCTGGAGGCGCTGCTTCGGCGCTAAGGTCTCTGGTCAAAATAAAGTTTCCAAGCTGGCAATCGCTGCGCCCGTCCGGCAAGGCGCGAGGAGTGGAGAATACTGGGGGTATTTGACCGACGAGCAACGCCGACGGGCGGGATGCAGCGGTTGTCAGATGGCAAGTT
>JBNLED010000074.1:0-14214 GCA_050304755.1 Polyangia bacterium
TTGCCATCTGACAACCGCTGCATCCCGCCCGTCGGCGTTGCTCGTCGGTCAAATACCCCCAGTATTCTCCACTCCTCGCGCCTTGCCGGACGGGCGCAGCGATTGCCAGCTTGGAAACTTTATTTTGACCAGAGACCTTACTCCGATATCTCTTTCAGCTTGTTGATGAGCGCCCTGGCGCCGAAGGGTTTTTGGAGGAATGCCCGGGGTTTCGGGGTGACGAATCTTCCCTTGACGTCATCCTCCGCGTAGCCCGTCATGAGAATGGTCTTGACGTTGTTGTCAATCTGGTAGAGCGCCTCGAATGTTTCTTTTCCGTCCATTCGGGGCATCATCATGTCCAAAAGAACAATATCGATGGTGTCGTGTTTTTGGCGGTAGAGGCGGATGGCGGTCTTTCCGTTGGTCGCCAGGAGGACATTGTATCCGAAACGCTCCAATATCCGGCTGGCGGTTATTCGGACGGTGCTCTCGTCATCGACCACCAGGATGGTCGGGACCACCGAGTCGGCATCCCCGGAAGACGGCGCGGCGCTGTCCGATGCGCTCTCTTCATCGCTGGTGGGAAGATAGACGCTGAAGGTGGTGCCCTGTTTGGGGTGACTGATGACCTGAATGGCACCGAGGTGGGCCCGGATGATTCCCAGAACGGCGGCGAGCCCGAGCCCTCTCCCGGTGAATTTCGTGGAGAAGAAGGGATCGAAGATCTTGCTTTGGATGCTTTCGTCCATACCTTCACCCGTGTCGGTGACCTCGAGGAAGACATAGGGGCCCTCTTCGAGATCATCGTCCAGGTAGGTTCGGGACAACAGGGCGCGATCGCAGTGCTTTTGTCCGGTCTTAAGGGTAATGACGCCGGGTTTGTCCCCGATGGCCTCCGCGGCGTTGGTGATGAGGTTGATGATGACCTGCCGAAGCTGGGCGCGATCCGCCCGAATATCAGGAATACTCTCCGCCAGATCGTATTTCAGGAGGGTCTTCTTTGATGTTGAAACCTTTATCATTTCAGATGTTTCCGAGATGATCTCGTTCAGGCTGAGGTTTCTGATCTCGAAGGATCCCTTTCCGGAGTAAGCGAGCATTTGAAAGGCCAGCTCGGAAGCGCGGGTCGCGGCCATTTTAATATCCAAGAGACAGGTCTTGACGAGCTTGGCATCGGATTCGTAGAGAATGGCCAGATCCGCGTTCCCCAGAATACCCTGTAATAGGTTGTTGAAATCGTGAGCGATCCCGCCTGCCAACACACCGAGGCTCTCGAGTTTTTGAAACTGTTGGATTCTTTCCGTGATCCGTTTGCGCTGTTGTCGCTCCTCCAGGGAACGGAAGAGCACGAACTCGGCGGAAGTCCCTCTGAAATTGATGATGCTGGTGTTGACCTCGAAGGTAATTTCCATGCCGTTCTTCGACAGAACGACGGTCTCATAGAGGGGAGGGGTCTCGTCTTTGTCCAGCGCCCGGTATACGGCGCTGATCTTGTCCCGCGATTCCGAGGTCAGGTAGTCGGTATACGGCGTGTCCAGCATCTCTTCGGTGGTGTACCCCAGCTGTGAGACCATATACGGGTTGATGTATTTTATCAGGGTGTCCTGAATGATAGCGATCCCGTCACTCGCCCGCTCCACCAGACTGCGATACAGGGTGTCGCCACTGCGAAACTCGAGCTCATCGGTGATGGGTGGTTTATTGCTCTTCTCGCTCATCTTCCGTCTATTCAAACCGCAGCCGCTAAGTGATATAGTATAATGCCTCGATATTTTAGGCTATTGTAGGATAAGCGTTCCAAAAGCACTCGTATCTGTCCAGTTGTTGTCGTTTCCATTCCACATATAATGAGCATCCCGATCATTGCCGTCATCATCATCGTTGATTCCGAGGTCGAAGCCGATTTTCATGCCGGGTCTGGGCGTGATCCGAATATCTTCCCAGAGGATGGCGAGCTCGGCGGTGTAGCCGTTCTCCGTTGTCATGATGGCGTGCTTGGCGTTGATCGGCATCCCGTAAGTAACGGTTAATGCGTTGGTTTCATACTCGAGCCAGTATTGTATATCGTGCTCGTCATAGGCGGTTCCCCTGCTGAAGTCTCCGTCGAGGTAGACCTCTACTGAATCATCCTGCCACGTCAGGTAGGAGTCGTTGTGTCGGTTGGGATCCATCACCCGGACTCCGATATAGAGGTAGACCTCATCCCATCGGGTTCCGAAGAAAATGTCGTTGTTCCCGGTTCCTTCGATGGTATGGGATACCGGCGTGATGATGTCCCATAGCTCCTCCGTCAGGAGACCGTCGATAGCGGTGATCGTGCCTTTGGAAGTGGGTAACACACCGGGGGCGGAGAGTATGGGCGCGTTATCCGTGCTGTTGACGAGGCCGGTGTCTTCTCTTCCGGTCTCCACTTCCGTTGACCTGTCGATAACATCCCCACCGTCGTCCAGGGGTTCCGGTTCCTCCGCACACCCGATAATCAGGAACATGCCGACAAAAAATAGTGTAGTCCGGCGGGTTGTATTGTCCGGTATTGACATAGCGGCCTTTCGCATTTCACACTGTCACCACTCAATATTGTATAGACAACCAAAACCGCAAGCAAGGCATTATCGAGTCGCGGCGATGCGCGAAGGCCGCGTCTTCAGAGGATTTTCTAAGAATTGGTTAGGTCTGGGATGTGTAGTCCTGGGCGCAGTAGAGTTTTCCCTGGGTCTCCTCCTTCAACAACGCCGGAATCAGGACCCCCGGAAGGACGGACTCGACGGAGTTCGGAGCCTGGTCACCCCCGAGATCGGTCCGGACCCATCCCGGATCCAGCAGGTTAACGAAGACCCCGGTGTCACGAACCGCCGGAATGATATCATTGACGTATTTGTCGACCGCGGCCTTGGAGACGGCGTACGGCATCAGCTCGGGTTGGTCCTTGATCCCCGAGGTGACATTGACGACCCTCCCGAATCCGCCTTTGATCATCTCCGGAATGACCCGGTTGCAGATGTGAATCAGGGCGATCGTATTGATTTCAAAGCTGATTCGGTAGTCGTCGGAGGGCGCCTCGAAGGGCTTGGACCAGGGCGTCATGACCGCGGCGTTATTATATAGGATATCGAGGTGACCTGCGATATCAAAGGCTTCGTCCAGCATGTTGTCCACCGCCGGCCGGTCGGACAGCTCGGCTGCCACACCGTGGACGCGGACCCCTTGGTCGCGGAGGGACTCTGCGAACGCTTTGGTGTGGTCGATGGTCCGACTGTGGAGAATGAGGTTCGCGCCTTCGCCGGCGAGGCCGATGGCGATCTGTCTTCCCACACCCCGACTGGCGCCGGTGACGAGAGCCCACTTGTCTTTGAGCTTTAACATAGTTGTTTCTCCTTTCGCGATACCCGTCTCTCGAGGCATATCATCTGAGCCCCCGAGACACCACTCCTCTTTGAAAACGAATCAGACGTTCGAGGGTAACTTCAGAATGAAGGTCGCCCCCTTGCCGGGCTCGCTGGTCACGGAGATGTTTCCGGAGTGAAGGGAGACGATCTGTCTGGCGATGGCCAGGCTCAACCCCTGTCCCTTCTGGTGATGCATGATGTCCTGAATCGCGAACTCGTCGAAGATGTGGTCGATGGTCTCCGGCGCGATCCCCTCTCCCTGATCCGAGATGCTGATGGTACAGTACTCATTATCAACGGCCGCGTGGGTGGTGATCTTGCTGTTGTCCGCGGTGAACTTGATTGCGTTGTCGAAGACGTAGCCCAGCACCTCATCGAGGATGGGCCAGTCCGCCTTCAGATGGATATCCTCCGCGCAGTCCAGGACCATTTCAACCCGTCGCTTCTCGACGCAGCACAGCTTGTCATTCATCATCGTGTCCAGGTGCCGCTTCAGGGAGTCGACACTGGGGTGCAGCTCCATACCGCTCTTGAGCTTGCTGAGGAGGGTGGCCTTTTCAATGAATTTGTATAGATCGATGCTGGCGTTGTGGATTAGGGTGGCCTTCTCCCGGACGTCCTCGGCCAGGCTGTCGTCGCACGCCATGAGCTCGGAGATGCCGATGATGCCCCCGAGGGGCGTCCGGGTCTCATGGGAGAAGAGGGTGAGCAGATCCCCCTTGATATTATCAATCTCCTCGACCCGCTTGAGCTTCATGAAGACGTCGATTTTGGCCCGGAATTCGTTGTTGTCGAAGGGTTTGGCGACATAGTCGTCAGCCCCCACCTCGTACCCCTTCAGCCGTTCCCGCAGGCTGGCGTGACCGGAGACCAACAGGATTTTGAGCAGCCGGTGCCGGTCGTCCTCCCGGATCCGCCGGCAGGTCTCGTATCCGCTCAGCCCGGGCATATTGATGTCGAGAAGGATCAGGTCCGGTCTGAACTGGGGGATGAGTTCGAGAGCGCTCTCTCCCGAGGTCGTCGTCTGAATATCGTACTGATTCTTGAGCACCCGCGCCTGTAGCCGCGTGCTGCCGAGATCGTCATCCACGATGAGAATTCGGTTTTTTGGGGGCATCTCTTCCTCTCACTCCTGCGGGTCTCCGTGTCCCCGGATCCCTTTGCGCGACGATGCGGCAACAGGTGCAGATGGTATCGGCGGGATCGTCACAAAAGCCCTCCACGGAACGGGTTGATTCATACATCCTGCTGTAACGGCTCAACGTCTCTTTAGTTAAGGGCCAGGGAAAAGTTGGGGAGGTCGGGGCCTATTTCTTGCGTTTTTTCCCTTTTTTCTTCTTGGGTTTTCGGGTTTCGACGGCTGGGGGCGATTCTGTCTCTTTGGACCTCTTGTCTGCCGCCGGCTGGTGCTTGGATTTCCTGGCGTTGAACGCCGACCAGACCAGGATGATGATACCGCAACTGAACGGAATGATGGAGAGGTACTGCCCCATGGTCAGTGTGGAGTCATTTTCTATCAGTTTATCCACCTGATATTCTTTTACAAATTCCACCAGGAAGCGTCCCAGGAAGTAGAGGGAGAGGAAGATGCCGGTCATCATCCCGAGGGGGCGCTTCTCGCCGCCGGCGATCTTGTCCGCTAGGTAGAGGACGAGGAGGACGAAGAGCCCGAAGGTGAACTCGTACAGCTGGGACGGGTGTCTGGGGACGGCGTCGCTGCACATCGTGAGCTGGTGACAGTCGTGCAGGGGGAAGATCACCGCCCAGGCCACGTCGGTCTTCCGTCCGACGATTTCGGAGTTGAAGAAGTTGCCGAGCCGCACCGCCGCGGCGCCCACGGCCGAGGACATGGTGAAGCGGTCGAGGGTATCGAGGACGCCGATCTTGTACTTCCTCGCGAAGAGCACCAGGGAGACGATGACGCCGATGGTGGCGCCGTGGCTGGCGAGCCCCCCCTTCCAGAAGAAGAGGATGGTGATGGGATCCGAGAGATATCGCTCCGGCTCGTAGAAGAAGCAGTGCCCGAGCCTGGAGCCGGCGAGCACGCCGATGACGCCCCAGATGAGGTACTTGTCCGCGAGCTCCCCGGAGTGGCCCCCCCGGAGCGCCTGCTTCCGCCAGATGAGGAATCCGATGTAGAGCATCGTGGCGAAGATGATGCCGTAGTACCGCAGCTGCAACGGGCCGAGGTTTGCGATGGTTGGATCGATGTCCCAGATGAATGCGTCCAAGGTTCTACCTGCCTTCCTGCCGGCGATGGCTTTCAGCGGTCCAAGATGGCACTTTGTGGCGTAAATCGCAAGAGCGGAAACGGGCACCGCGGAGGAGGGGCGGAATTGGGATGGCATCTCCCCCCCGCTCGTTGTATCTTCTCAAAAACGGTGAAGAACCGCATGCCCCACGAAGACAAAACCAGAGGCGAGCTGCTCGAGACCATCGCGTCCCTGGAGCGCACCCTGACCCGGTCCCGGGACGCGGACCAGCGGCGTCGGGTGGCGGAGGAGGAGCTCCTCGAGAGCCGCCGGCGTTACGAGGCGCTCACCAGCAACATCCCCCTCGGCATCTACCGGCGGACCTGCGGCCCGGAGGGGAAGCTGGTGATGGTGAACCCCGCCCTCGTCGAGATGTTCGGATACGACTCCGCCGACGAGCTGAACGAGGTGCCGGTGACCCAACTCTACTTCCACCCCGAGCAGGTGGAGGGGTTCTCCGAGAAGCTGTTCCGGCACCGGGAGGTGATCCGCGAGGAGCTGAAGCTCAAGAAGAAGGACGGGACCCCCGTCTGGGTGGCGGTGACCGCGACGGTGATCTGCGACGAGGGCGGAGAGGCGATCTTCTTCGACGGCATCATGGAGGACGTCACCGAGAAGCGGGAGCGCGCCAGGGAGGAGGAGCGGCGGCGCCAGCAGCTGGTCCAGGCGGACAAGATGATATCCCTCGGCATCCTGGTGTCCGGGGTGGCCCACGAGATCAACAACCCCAACCAGTTCATCGTCTCTCACATCGCCCCCCTCAAGAAGACATGGGACGACGCGCTGCCCATCCTCGATCGGTATTTCGAGGCCCACGGAGATTTCCTCCTCGGGGGGGGGATGTACTCCAAGCGGCGGGAACGGGTGTCGGAGATGTTCCAGCGGGTCCGGGAGGGGACGGATCGCATCAAGCACATTGTCGACGAGCTCCGCAACTACGCCAAGGAGAGCCCCGCGGACCTCACCGCCTCGGTGCGGATCAACGATGTCGTGCACTCTTCGCTCGCGCTGCTGCGCAACCTCATCAAGAAGAGCGCGGGCGAGTTCTTCGTGACCTACGGAAAGGGGTTGCCCTTGTTCAAGGGGGACTACCGGCAGATAGAGCAGGTCATCATCAACCTGGTGCAGAACGCCTGCCAGGCCCTCGAGGACGGGCAGGGGAAGATCTCCCTCGCCACCTACCGGAACGACGCCGGGGAGATCGTCGTGCAGGTCAACGACACGGGGTGCGGGATCCCCGAGGCGGACCTCCCCCGGATCACCGATCCCTTCTTCACCACCAAGCGGGATATCGGCGGCACCGGGCTCGGGCTCTCCATCAGCCAGACCATCGTCGCCAAGCACGGAGGGCGCCTGGCCTTCACTGCCGAGGCGGGGCAGGGGACCACCGTGAAGCTGATACTCCCGCCGGCGGAGTGAGAGGAGCGAAGTATGGACGACTCCCTGTTTCCCCTGCACCCTGTCCTCATCGTCGACGACGAGGAGACCGCCCTCGCCGGGTGCGAGCTGATGCTGGAGCTGGAGGGGATCCACCACACCCTCTGCCTCGAGGACAGCCGGCGGGTGCTCTCCACCCTCAGTGATCGAAAGGTGAGCTGCGTCCTGCTCGATCTCTCCATGCCCCACCTCTCGGGGGAGGACCTGCTGCCTCAGATCGTCGAGCGGCATCCCCACCTGCCCGTCATCATCGTCACCGGGCACAACGATATCGACACGGCGGTCCGCTGCATGCGGCTCGGCGCCTTCGACTACCTGGTCAAGCCGGTGGACGAGACCCAGCTGACCACCGCGGTGCGGCGGGCGATGGAGATCTTCGATCTGCGGAGCGAGTACGCGACCTTCAAGGCGAAGGTCCTCGGCAACACCCTGGAGAACCCCGGGACGTTCGAACGGTTCATTACGAACAACGGGCGGCTCCACCGGATCTTCCAGTATATCGAGACCATCGCCCCCACCAACCGGCCGGTGCTCGTCACCGGGGAGACGGGGGTCGGCAAGGAGCTCATCGCGCGTTCGATCCACGACGCGAGCGGGAAGACGGGGGAGTTCGTGGCGGTCAACGTGGCGGCCCTCGACGACACGCTCTTCTCGGACACCCTCTTCGGCCACCTGGCCGGGGCCTTCACCGGCGGGACCGCGCCGCGTCGCGGGCTGGTGGAGCGGGCGTCCGGCGGGACCCTGTTCCTGGACGAGATCGGCGACCTCGAGATGGCGAGCCAGGTGAAGCTCCTGAGGCTGCTCCAGGAGAACGAGTTCTATCCCCTCGGGGCGGACGGGGCCCGGCCGTGCACCGCGCGGATCGTCGTGGCCACGAACAAATCCCTGTCCGAGCTGCAGTCATCGGAGACGTTCCGATCGGATCTCTACTTCAGGCTGCAGACCCACCACGTCCATATCCCGCCGCTCCGGGAGCGGCCGGACGATCTGCCGCTCCTATTCGACCACTTCCTCGAGAAGGCGGCGGGGGATCTCGGCAAGAGGCCCCCCGCGCCGCCCAAGGAGCTCCTCATGCTGCTGGCCTCCTACCACTTCCCCGGCAACGTCCGTGAGCTGGAGGCGATGATCTACGACGCCGTGAGCCATCACCGATCCCGGATGATGTCCATGGCCTCCTTCAAGGAGCACATCCGCCGCCATCGGGGTAACGGGCGATCCCCTGTCGGCGGTGAAACAGCCCCCGGAGCTGCCCGCTCCCCCTTCGCGTTCTTCGAGGAGCTCCCCACCCTCTCGGAGGCCCAGTCCCTGCTCATCGACGAGGCCGTGACCCGGGCCGGCGGCAACCAGACCGTCGCCGCCCAGATGCTGGGCATCACCCGATCCGGCCTGTCAAAGGCCATCAAACGGCGGGGGGGGAAGAAGCGCTGCGAGGATCGCTCGCGAGGGGCGGATGACAAATAATCGGTTGCCGAGTCACCAGTTTCTGCAAGCCTACTGAAGGAGCAACAGGTCAGCGTCCTCATCTCTTCAGGTACGGCAATTGCAACGTGGCGTCACCTTGCTTGTTCTTTCTCAAAAAAAAATTTCCGTGATCAAATCGCTACGCACCATTCACTTATCCAATTGAGATTTGTCTGCTGGCAGCTTGCCCGGTATTCTTAGAAAGGATGAACCGATGTTGAATAAATTTCTTGTCGTTATTGCATTCCTATGGCTCGGATCCGCCTGCGCGGAGGAGCGTGTGACCGGCATTTTGGATGCCGGCGATGGTCCGCAGAGCACCGGGGGAGATGCGGACGCAGACACGGATACGGATGCGGACACAGACACGGATGCGGACACAGACACGGATGCGGATACGGATACGGATGCGGACACGGATGCAGACAGCGATGCGGACAGTGACGCGGACACGGACGCGGACACAGACGCGGATAGCGATGCGGACAGTGACGCGGACAGTGACGCGGACACGGACGCGGATAGTGATGCCGACGCGGACTGCACATCGACCGGCGCCCACGAGGACTTCAGCTTCTTTTTGACCAGCTGGTACCATCTTCAGGAGTTGTCCGGAAGCCCCGATGGTTTTGGGGGCGATCTCCGATACAACGGCGCGGCTACGGGCCTCGAAGGGGCGGACGCCATCTGTCAGGAGATTGCCAGCCGCGTCTGCTTTGGTCATCGGACCTGGCGCGCGTTCCTCAGCACCAGCCAGGAGAACGCCATCGACCGCATTGGGTCCGGCCCGTGGTACGACTGGGCCGGTGTCCTGGTCGCCGATAACCTCGCAGGGCTGACCTCCGGAGATCGCCAGGCCGGGGGATGCTGCGATGATGGTACCTTCGACGAGCTCGGCACTTTCCACGACGGCACAACCGACATCAACAACGATGGTCGGAACGACGACGACCACGATACCATAACCGCATCGAATTCAGATGGGACCTACGCCGGTTTCAGCTGCGACGACTGGACGAGCACCACGGCCACGGCCGACGATGGGGAAGCAGCCGATGCCGATGCCGATGCCGAGGCCGAGTGGATAGGGGGCAACGGGGTCATGCTCGGGCACTGCTGGCCAGCCATGAGTGGTCGAAGTTGGGTGGCCGCCCATACAGAACGCAGCTGTGCGGCCGGGACCAACTTCATTCAGGATGGTCCCGGTGCCGGCGACTCCATCGGCTCGGGCGGCGGCTACGGCGGGTTCTACTGCTTCGCCGAGTAACGCAGGTGCCTACGCCGGCCACCATCACAAAGAGCAGGCTGCCCACCGTTACCTTGGTGGTGCGCACGGTGAAAAGCTGAATCCCCAGCGTCTCTTTGAGGGTCTGAAGGATGTTGTGAAGATTCATGCTCGTTTACCCCTGTCTGCGACGTGCGTCTCTTTATCAGCAGTTCTATCTCAAGGTTGCACTGCCGCGCCATCCCCAAAGAAGATGCAACGTACGGAGATGATTTGTTTGTACAATGATTATAGGGTGATAACCTATGGTTTGGCATCGAAAGGGGTACAGAAGCACATGCCGAGGTGTACGACGACGGCCGCCATCTTCAGGCGAGCGCCACGGATAGTGGGATATCTTGAGCTACACTCATGGTGATGACGCAGGAACCCCGATATCGTCTCTATTATGACGATGATGATTACCAGCTGCTCCACATGGTCAACAAGCTGATTGCCGAGGGCCACCCCCCGTCATCTCTTCGGAAACTATTCGAACCCGGTCTCCATCCCAGGGGGATAAAGGAGCTGGCGGCGCCGAGAGCGCTACGCATCGCTGCGGCGATGATCGAGCTGCTCGGATCGCTGGAGCACGGCACCGCGAGTGAACGATTGGCCGCGCTCCGCGTGGTTCGTTCCGAGGTGCTTCATGACCGCGGCTGTACGCTTCGCCTCAACGCGGCGCGCGTGTTGCTGCAGATCATGAAGGAGATCGTTCGCGCCGGCGGTGACAAACGCTCCCAGTTGGGGCTGGCACATGATTTTCGGCAGGTGTCATTGGGCAATCCTCGACTCATTCGAAAGCAGCTTTGCCACTACCACCTCCTGGAGATGCCGGAGGCTTGGAATCAGCTCGCCTTTGACCACCACGTTCACGACGCCAATACCAAGGGGAGAAAATCTCCGACGCACCTGATCATGGACGCGTGGATCAAGGGAATCCGGTTTCTCGGCGTCATCTACTACAACGAGGTTAAGTCGGAAGTTGTGGCCGAGCTGCTCGAAGCCGCCGAAATCATGGGGATCGACGTACGGATAGGCATCGAGGTGAAGGCTCGCCTCGGAGATAAATACGTACAGCTCATCTGGTCGCCGCGAGGGTTTCTCGGAAGGGCGGATTTCCTCCGCTTCCTGGATGAACCGCACGTGAGGCGGTTCCTGCGAGAGGGACGGGAGGTCGTCGAATACGAAACCCGGCACATGCTCACGCTCTTGCATAGCTTCAACGAGAATCATCTCCCGACCATCAACGAGACGTTCGGTATCGAGGCGGCGCCGCTGGAAGAGGGGGCTTTCTTGGAGTCGGTGGGATGCGGTCAGGCGTCATTGGTGCACCTCGCGGAGTACGCCCACCGCGCCATACTCCCCTTCCTGAAGCGTCGCGCCGATGCGCTCCTGGCGGGCTGGGATGGAGCGTCTGGCGCTGAGAAGCGGCGCATCCAGGATGTCGTGACCTCGTTCAACGGCTTCGTGCCTGAAACCATCGTGGATGAGTACCTCAGGCCGGAAGTGAACCTATCGGTTACCGATCTGAGGAGACCGATCGACACGGATGGGGTTCCGCTGATGCTTCAGCTGGACACGGCGGGCATGATAGACAAGTTAAAGGCGCTCCCCTGCCGGTCTCGTATCACCCTCAACCCGTCCAATCTCTCAGCGGCAGACGTCCTGGAAGTGCTCTACGAAGGCCGTGGGCACATTACTCACTTGGAGATCTACAATGTGAAAGATTGGGCCCAGGGACGCACCGAGCACCGCGTTATTATCAACGAGATTCGCCTGGTCCTCAACAGCGGGAATATCATGGAGGCCAAGCGATTGACCCGCGAGATTCTGCGCTCGGTGGAAACCGACACCCTCGATAATTCCCGTCAGGAGAAAATACGTTCTATTTTGGCCGATTTGAGAATCCTGCTTGGTTTCTATGAGATGAGCCGGCTGAGAAGTCGCCTGGGAAGTGATTCCATCGGCCACTCGACCCAGGGAAGGGGGATGGGGCTCGTCGTCGTTTCGAGCCTGCCATGGCGAGCACGCCGAGAGGTTCGCCGGGAGTCGGGGCGAATGCTTCCGGTAACCACCGTGGCCCGGCAACATACGATGGTCGTGAAGGATGGACAGTCCCCCATCCGTCATTTGCAGGCACAACGAGATTTGTCGAGCGAATCGGTTTCCCACGAACGCGCGTCTCGAGATGTCAGCTGGTCCGTGGGGCACAACAGCACGACCCTTGCTAAAAAGGGCAACATCGCATCCCTCGGGGGAAGGTCATCAGAGCAGGGGAGCAATGGTTTCTCGCTACCGGCTTCCGCAATACGCACTGGCGATAAAGAACACCCGAGTTTGAACCATGTCAACTCACTCCTGCTGGGCGGCGGCAAGGTGCTATTGGGATTTCTGCCCGCCTTTCTCACGTTTTATCTGACAAAGGAATGGTGGGTGCTGGCTTACTTCGGCGCCGTGATCTGGTTTGGGATCACCGGGGTTCGAAACGTCTTACAATCCGTTATCGGGGGCGGGGGGCTTCGACGTTCTTCGCTCTTGAGCTGGGACAAGCTCGTGTCATGGCATCGGGTGGCCGACTCCCTCCTCTTCACCGGCTTCTCGGTGCCGCTTCTGGACTTCTTGGTAAAAGATCGTCTGCTCGCGGGGCGTTTCGACATCACCATCGGGACCAATCCCATCGCGCTCTATTCGGTCATGGCCCTCGCGAACGGCCTCTACATCTCCAGTCACAACCTCTACCGAGGGCTCCCCAAGGGGGCCGTGATCGGCAATTTCTTCAGAACCATCCTCTCCATCCCGGTCGCCCTGTGTCTGAGTTACCTGGTACGCTATATCACCGTCTCGGCCGGCGTTCCAATGGCGACGGCGCTCTCGAGCATTCAACTCTTCGCCGCCATTATCTCCAAGACGGCGTCGGACGTCGTCGCGGCCATTATCGAGGGAACAGCCGACCGTCAACACAACCTGTCACAGCGAAATCGTGACTACGAAGAGAAGCTCTCCCAGGTATATGATGTTTACGGCCGTCTCGAGACCGAATACCCGGAGCAGGACGTCTTGACCCTGTTGGCGCGTCCGAAACCCCTGTTCGGCGAGCTCGAGAAACGAAACAGCACGTTGCTTCGCGACATCGCGATTGATTCTCTGGATCTGCTCTATTTTTGGTGGCACCAGCCCAGGGCGCAGATCGCCTTTCGGCGCCAGATAGCTCGGTTATCATCGGATGAGATACGGTTCCTACTTCAGTCGCAACAAATCCTGAAGCGAAAACGCATCGTATCCGAGATGCTGCTCGCAGGCCTCGTAGGGAAGCGGTTCGAGCGCGCCCTGTCGTTCTATCTGTCTTATTCGGACAAATATCTCCAAGTCTTTGAGCGATTGGCGAGCCGCGCCTTGTCGACAAACCCTCGAGCAACGGAAGCAGATGCATGAATCCCGGACCAACCATTGCCCCGAGGGACGGCCGTTTACCAGCTGCGGCGGGTCACTCCCCTATCTCAATCAGCGCATTCTCGACGGTAAGGTCCGATCCGATGAGCGCGTGTGTAATCGTGATATCGAAACTGAAATGCAGGGTGAGGGTAATGCTCTGGGATGAACCGCGGACCTGTTCGGGCACGGAAAAGAAGTTCTCGGACTCGGTCGCCCATTCGAATTCCCCGGAGGCGCCGGATGGCGACTCCCAGGTGATGGAACGGACCGCGGCCGGGGCATTTCTGATTTGAATGAGCGACCACCAGGCGCTGGAGCCGTCCTTGACATGAATGGCAGGGGGCCCGTCGGTCACACCTTCGTGGCCTTCGCACGGTACAAATTCCCAGGTCCCGAGATATCGTCCCGGCAGGTCGCCCATCAGCGTTTGCGCGGGTAGCCCGCCGAGATCGAGCCCGCAGATATCATCCGCGCACCGGTCCATGATTCTGACCACGGTCGATTTGTCACCTTCCGCGGTTTGAACGGTCACGAGCGCGCATTCTCCACAGATGCGCCCTTCTCTCCACTGTCCGAGGCCATCGTCGGGATAGCGATTTACATTGATGGTAGCGTAGTTGTAGATCTCTGTGACGCCATAGTTGCAGGCGCCGCCCGAGTTCGGCTCGGGGTCTTCGACACTGCCGTGTGCGGTGATATTCCCCCATCCCCCGGTCTCGTCCAATGTCGGAACCACTATCGGTCTGGAATCGAAGCCGCCACTCAATGTGTCGACGTCGGAATCAGTGTCGGTGTCCGCGTCGGCATCGGTATCACTATCCGTATCGGTATCAGCGTCGGTGTCTCCGTCCGTATTGGTATCGGCGTCGGCGTCGGCGTCCACATCGCTATCGCCGTCGGCGTCTGTGTCCGCATCGCTATCGCCGTCGGCGTCGGCGTCCGCATCGCTATCCCCATCGGTGTCACCATCCACATCGCTATCACCGTCGGCGTCGGT
>JBNLED010000075.1:0-27588 GCA_050304755.1 Polyangia bacterium
GCAGTGGCGGGTCTCCCGCAAGCCTTTCGAAGTTCGGCTCGACAATGCCGAGGGGCGCATGACCGCGATCGCCGAGCTGCTGATAGCAGTGGAGCTTCCACTGAAAACCGTGCAGCAGGATCTGCGCATCACCGTCGAGGCCGAGGCCTGCGCGGATCTGGGCGTACGTTCCATACAAGCCGGTCCGACCGTCCTTCAGGGAGGGTTCGAAAAGGATCTGGCACTCACCATTGTGCCGTCCGTCACGCTGCCCTGCGCCTTACCTTTGTCCGGTACGAACGGCGAGGCACCTCCCCCTGCGATTCTGCCGCCGCTGCAGAACGTCCCCGCGCTGCCCTCCGGCGCGTTCGAGCTGGTGATCCCCATCGCCGCAAGTTACGATGAGCTGCAACGCGCCATGTCCGCCGCCTTCACCGACGGCAGGCTATACTTTTCCGAAGACCAACCCGGCCTGTATCTCGAAAAGCCCGAGCTCTACGCCTCCGGTGGACAGGTCGTGGTCAAGGTCCACGTCGACGGCACGATTAAAAAGGGACTCACACACCGCGTCTTCGGCGACGTCTACCTCTCCGGCCACCCACTGATTCGGGACAACGAGCTGCTCTTCCCGGATCTGGAACCGACGATCGAGACCACCAGTCTCCTCGTGAAGCTCGGCGCCAAGCTCAATCGAGACGCCCTGCGCCGGAAAGTACAACAGGCGCTGCGCCTCGATGTCTCCCAACGCCTGGCTGCCGTCAAGTCGAAGATATCGAGTGAGCTGAGCTATCGAACCCGCTTGCCGTCAACCGCAGAGGGACGCCCGGGCCTCGAAGCCTGTGTCACCGCTGACGTCGGTCGCATCGAGCTCTCGGACCTTTACGCCCATGACAGCTACCTGCGCCTGTACGTCAAGATCACCGGCCAGGCCGCCCTGTACCTGCCCTGTCCGGCGTCCGTGCCGAACACGCCTGTGTCGCAGTAAATCGGCAGTGTTTCCGGATTACGGGGCTTTCTGGGGCTTCATGGTTTCAAGGTTATAGTGTACGCTAGGGGGATGAATCGATACATCGTTATTTACTGGATTACACTTTTGAGTATCGGATGCGCGGACAACAGCGCCGATACAGGAGACGCCGGGAGGGGTTCGGACGCCGACACGGACACGGACGCCGACGGGGATGCCGACGGGGACACCGACGCCGACGGGGACGCCGACGGGGACACCGACGCCGACACGGACATGGACGCCGACACCGACGCCGATACAGATGCGGATACGGATGTGGACGGTGACACCGACGCCGATACAGATGCGGATACGGATGCGGATGGTGACACCGACGCCGATACAGATGCGGATACGGATGCGGATGGTGACACCGATGCCGATACAGATGCTGACGGTGACACCGACGCGGACAGCGATGCGGACACTGATGTCGATACGGATGCAGACACCGATGTCGATACGGATGCGGACACCGATGTCGATACGGATGCGGACACGGACGCGGATACGGACACCGGCGGCGGCGGCCCGTATCGCATCATGGCGATCGGCGATTCCATCACCGAGACGACCTGCTACCCACAGCTCCTGAACCGCGAGATCTTGGAGAACGGGGGGGCCGATTTCGAGCTCGTCGGCACGAAGTTGAACAACCAGAGCTGCGACGGAGCGGCCCACGTGCAGTGCGAGGGACACGGCGGCTATCTGGTGACCGACCTGGCCCCGGGGGGCGCCCATGCCTCGGAGCTTTCGCAGTGGTGCCTCGCGGGACAGGCGAACGTCGTGCTGATGCATTTCGGCACCAACGATGTGTGGAGCGCCATCCCCACCGAACAGATCCTCTCGGCCTACACCGTTGTCGTGGACAACCTGCGGGCGGTGGTTCCGGAGGCCGTCTTCTTCGTCGCGCAGATCGTTCCCGTCGCCCCGTCCGGGTGCGACGACTGCGTCGAACGCACCGAGTCGTTGAACGCCGCGATCCCGGAGTGGGCGCAGGAATTCAGCCTCGCGACCTCCCCGATCCATGTGGTCGACCTCTATACGGGGTTCGATTCAGCGGCCTTCACCGGCGACGGCGTCCACCCGAACGTGCAGGGCGCGGGATTCATGAGCGAACGCTTGTACGCCGCCCTGGTGGAGGAGGGGATCTTTTAGAACAAGGAGCGCAAGGGCTGTGCTCCGCGCGGCCCTGGACAGGTGATGAGAGGAGGTTATTTCATATGAACCTGATAGATGCCGCCAATCGCCGTTATTCGACCAAGGCGTTCGATCCGGACAAGCGGATCCCCGACGCGGAATTCGCGCAGCTGAAGGCCCTGCTCCGGCTCAGCCCCTCCAGCGTCAACGCTCAGCCCTGGCACTTCATTATCGCCCACACCCCCGAAGGCAGGGAGCGCATGCGGCGCGGCACCCAGGATTCCTTCAGCTTCAACGACGTCAAAGTGCGCGACGCCTCTCACGTCATTCTGTTCTGCGTCAAGACCGGCATTGACGGAGAGTACCTGAATCACCTCCTGGAACGGGAAGATGCGGACGGGCGCTTCTTAGGACCGGTCTTCAAGAGAGAGGACATGCAGAAAGGTCGCGCCCGTTTTACCGACATTCACCGCTTCGATCTGAAGGACGCTCAACACTGGATGGAGAAGCAGGTCTACCTGAACCTGGGCACGGCGCTGCTCGGGGCGGCCGCGCTCGGTATCGACGCCGTGCCGCTGGAGGGGATCGACCCCAGGGCCCTCGACCGGGAGTTCGGGCTGCGCGAGAAGGGGTACACGGCGCTCGTCATGCTCGCCTTGGGGTATCGCAAAGACAGCGACTTCAACGCCGCGCTGCCCAAGTCCCGGCTTCCCGAGGAAGAGATCTTCACTGTTTTGAAGTGACGCGCCGGCTTCGAGATTCACACCATCGAGAATCCCAGGCCGTCATTGGTCGCGTATCACTGCTAAAAAGGTTCAAAATAGAGGGCGGGAGTTCGGCTACAGCTTGGCCACCTCGTTGGCCACGTCGTCGCCGCACTCGCTGGTGGACATGCCCATCTGCCCGGCCCCCATCCCCTTGAGCTTGAGGATGGTCTTCTTCATGGCGTCCTCCACCATCTTGCCGGCCTTGTCCTCGCCGAGGGTCTCCAGCATCATCTGGCCGCAGGCGATGGCCGCCATGGGGTTGATGATGTTCATGCCGGTGTACTTGGGAGCGCTGCCGCCGATGGGCTCGAACATGGAGACGCCCTCGGGGTTGATGTTGCCCCCCGCCGCGATGCCCATACCCCCCTGGGTGATGGCGCCGAGGTCGGTGATGATGTCCCCGAACATGTTTCCGGTGACGATGACGTCGAACCACTCGGGGTTCTTCACCATCCACATGCAGGTGGCGTCCACATGGAAGTACTCCCGCTTGATGTCGGGGTAGTCCTTCTCCCCGATCTCGTGGAAGGCCCGCTCCCAGAGATCGTAGACATACGTGAGCACGTTGGTCTTGCCGCAGAGGGCGAGGGTCTTGTTCCGGTCCCGCTTCCGGGTGTACTCGAAGGCGTACCTCAGGCAGCGCTCCACCTGCTTGCGGTTGTAGACCATGGACTGCACGGCCACCTCGTCCTGGGTGCCCTTCATGGTGAACCCGCCGATCCCCGTGTAGAGACCGCCCGTGTTCTCCCGGACGACCACATAATCGATCTCCTTGGGGCCCTTGTCCTTCAACGGCGTCGGGACATTCTCGTAGAGCTTGACCGGCCTCAGGTTGATGTACTGATCGAGATCGAACCTGAGCTTGAGCAGGATACCCTTCTCCAGAATTCCGGGCTTCACGTCCGGGTGTCCGATGGCGCCGAGGTAGATGGCGTCGTATTTCCTGAGCTCGTCCGCGGCGTTTTCAGGCAGCACCTCGCCGGTGGCGAGGTAGCGATCCCCGCCGAAATCGTATTCATTGAGCTCCAATGATATATCGTTGCGAGCCGCAACAGCGTTGAGCACCTTGACGCCCTCGCGAACCACCTCGGGTCCGGTTCCGTCACCTGGAAGCACAGCAATCTTGTAATTTTTCATTCTTACACCTCTCAAAGTTTTTCCGCCCCTCTTATGCACAATTGTGTATAAAATCGCAACATTAAATCGCGACAGAAACGCGACAGCCGACAACCAGGATTGCTCTTCGAAACAGAAATGACGGGGTGTCCGAGAATCGAAACCTGTTTGGTAAATCGGCCCCGATCAAAAACCCCGGTAACCGCTTTACAGTTCGAACGCAGGGCTCGGGCGGGTCCTTCCGAGACTGTATGTCCATTCTATGTTTACAGCCGCGGAAGGAATTCCCCGAGGCCGGAGTGTAAATCCGAATGGTCGGTCCCAGTCAATCCGGATGGCGGGGGGGTTATTTCGAGGAGAACTGGTCGGCCTTGTCCCGGAAGAGGACATTGAACGTGGTCAGGGTACCGTAACACTTCGAGATGTAGCTCTGGAGCTCCACCTTCTCCGCATCGGCCAGCTTGTCGTTGCTGTTGATTTTAGCCTCCAGCACCCGCAGTCGGTCGCGGACCATGACAATCTTGTGAAAGAAGGTCTCGAGGGGAACCTCCTTGGACTGGGTCTCCTCCTGCCCCGGTGTGAGCAGCATGACCCCCCCCTCCCACCGGCTTCCCATCTCCGGATACCCATAGAGGGTCTCCTCTTCCAGAAGCTCTCTCAACACTTGCTTGAGTCCGTCTCGATCCACGACAATCTCTCCTTCGGTATCGCCCTCTACCGAGGTCCCGAGGGTGGGTCTTCGGGGTCGGTCCTCGACATCATACCTCCGCGGGCTTCTCTTCGGTGTCTTCTGCGCGGTGTCGACCTCTTGTACCGAGCCGGCGCGGGCGTCCCGCACCCGGAACAGGTGACAGTAGTCCATGTTCGCGGGGATCTCCTTGAGCTCGGTGCGCAACCTGCAGAGCCCGCGGAGCACGCCGTTCTCGTCCTGCGCCTCCATATAGAAGGCCTTACAGTCCCCGCAGGTCGGTCTCCGTAGCTCATTCATGGCCGCATCATAGGACCTTTTTTGTATCTGTAAAACATTAAATAATACACAGTCGATAGACACTCGTGAGAGTCTGGACTACCATAAACAGGCGAGAATCGCCCATCGTCTATCGCGACGTGACGAGAGACCTCTGTAAGAGACAGCTAACCAATGAATATTCTTGCGTTACCACCTCTTGTTGCATTCGTCGGAGCCTTTTGTTTCGGCTTGTTCGTCTATTTTCAGAACCCCAAATCCCTTGCGAACAAATCATTTGCGGTTCTGGCCCTCCTCGCCGGTCTTCTCTCCTTCGTCGAGTTCGGATATCTCCAGTCCCGAAGTCCGGGGGAGGATCTCTTCTGGCGTCGGGCGCACAATTTCTGGCCTCTCGTCTCCGTGCTCCTGATCTATTTTTTCCTCGTTTTTTCCAGTAAACGCGTTCTGCAAAACAGAATTCTGCACTATCCGCTGGCGGCGCTGCTCCTCGCCGTCGCGGTCATCTCGACGTACCACGCGTTCAACGCTCCGCTCCACCCGACCGAGCACCGCCTCGGCTGGATTCAGGGCAACCTGACGTCACTCCCGTTCTCGTCGGCGAGCTCCCTTTTTTTCTATTTCACATGGGCCGGTACCTGCCTCGCGATGGTCCCCCTGTTCACCCGAGAGAAGTGGCATACCCACAGGATCCAGACGCGCTTTTTCTTCGGGGGCTTTCTGGTGTCGGTTCTGTTCCTCTTCTACACTCTCCTCTGCCAGGTGAGCAGGCGCCAGGGGCTCGATATCAACTGGCTGCCTCTCCCCATCGGCTTCATCATCGTCATCATCCTCGGCACGGTCTCCTTTGCCCTCTGGCGTCAGGGCCGGATCGCCCTCGTTCCCATCAGCGTGGCCGACAGAATCGTCTCCGCGATGGACGATATGCTGCTCCTCGTCAATCCGGACAAGACCATCGCGTCGTTCAATGATGTCGCCCCCCGGATGCTCAAGTACCCCCCCGAAGCGCTCGACCGAATGCCGGTGATCAAGCTCTTCGAAAAGGGCGGCGCCCCGGAGTGGCTCGAGGACGAAACCGCGACGCGCTCCTCCGCTCCGAAGTATTTGGATACTTATGTCTCGACCCAGGCCGGAAGGCGGATCCCCGTCTCTCTCTACAGCGCGGTGCTCCTCAACGACAAGAAACACCTCCTGGGCTACTTGTTGATCGCCCGCGATATAGAGGAGCGTAAACGGACCGAACAGGAGCTGCAGGTCTACAAGAATCGGCTGGAGCAGCTGGTGCAGAAACGCTCCGAAGAGCTCACCGCCTCGATCGAGCGGCTCAAGGGCCAAATCAACGAGCGCGTGAAAGCCGAAGAGAAGCGGGAGTTCCTGAAGGAGGAACGGGCCTCCCTCGAGGAGCAGCTCTTCCACGCGCAGAAGATGGAGTCCATCGGCCGGCTGGCGGGGGGAGTAGCCCACGATTTCAACAACCTGCTCTTCGTCATCAACACCTATTCGGAGAGCTTCCTCAAGACGATGACGGAGAACCACCCTCTGTTCAGCGACTTTCAGGAGATCTACCACGCCGCCACCCGGGCCACCTCCCTAACGCAACAACTCCTCGCGTTCAGCAAGAAGCAGATCGCCTCGCCGAAGCTCATCAATCCCAATAAGGCGATCGCCGATCTCACAAAGATGATTCGGCGCATCATCGGTGATGACGTCACGCTGGAGGTCGTCCCCCTGGAGGACAGCGGCCGTATCGCGATCGATCCCGGGCAGTTCGATCAGATGCTGGTCAACCTGGCGGTCAATGCTCGGGACGCCATGCCCGACGGCGGACGGATTGTCATCGAGGTGAAGCGGGCCGACGTCTCCGTGGTGGAGCGTCTCGAGAGGATGGATTCCCCCTCCGCCGATTATTTGTCGATCGCCTTCTCCGATGAGGGCATCGGTATGGATGAGGAGACTTTGGCGAAGATCTTCGACCCCTTCTTCACCACCAAGGCGCCGGGCAAAGGGACGGGCCTCGGTCTCTCCATGATCTACGGGATCGTCAAGCAGAACCACGGTGTTCTGGAGGTTTCATCGAAGGTCGACGAGGGGACCACCTTCACCTTCTATTTTCCGAGACATGAGCCCCTGCTGGACATTGAATCCGAGGCCATGGATTTCATTACCCATCGGGGAGAGGAGACCATCCTCCTCGTCGAGGACGAGCCCCAGGTCCGGAAGCTCGCCGCGCGGTTGCTGGAACAGCTGGGGTATCACGTCATCGAGGCTTCAGGGGCGGGGGAGGCGATGCTGGCGATCCATGAACGGCATTGTGATGTGGACCTCCTGTTTACCGATATCGTGATGCCCGGTGTCAGCGGACGGCAGCTCTCCAATATGCTCCATCAAGCCTATCCGACCCTCAAGGTGCTTTACATGTCGGGCTATCACGAAGAAATCGAGTCCAGCATGGTCAGAGCGCCGGAGGAAGCCCCCTTCCTGGCCAAACCGTTTTCCTTTCGGGAGCTCTCCTCTAAAATACGAGAGATTCTGGATAATTGAACGCGATGGGAGCCGTCAGTGGAGTGTTTTGGTGCCGAGGTGCGCAAAGGTAGTCCAAGGTAGTTCTTAAACCTACAAATGCCAATAATATCAACACCCTGCGGGCCATGTCATTGATTGGGCGCTAATCTTCTTATGCAAATAATTTCAGGTAGTTGTAGGTTTTGCCGTATACTGAACGACGTGGTATATCGATTTACGAGATGATAATTCTAGTGAATTTCAAAGCGCGTTTTCGAGGTCTCAACCGGTAGGACATTTTCGGAGAGTTGCCCGTGGCCAGACGCATCGTCATCTTCATCACAGCGGTCTTCGCCGTCGTCGGCATTGCTGTGACCGCCGCGATGTTCTGGGTGACCTCCGAATCCGGTTCTCGTCACATCTCCGAGAAGCTGCGGTCGGGCATTCTCGACAAGACCGGGCTCGAAATCACTTTCAGTCAGATCGAGCTCGACATCTTTCCGCCCCGGATCCGCGTTCAGGGCATCACCGGCAAGGACTCCAAGGGAGAGATCTCCTGTACCGTGGATGAGGCGGAGCTTACCCCGAGCTGGCTCGATCTCGTCTCCGGGGTGCTTACCGTCGAGGAGGTCTATCTGGGGGCGCCCGGTTGCGATATCCACCTGACCCCGGCGTCACTCGACAAGCTCGTGTTCGCCAAGAAGAAGCAATCCCGGCCGTTCGAGATGAAGCCCTCGAAGCTCCCGGACTTCGAGGTGTTCGCGGTGAGCGAGGCGGGGCTCACCGTCTCCATCGACGATCCCGGGCGGCTGGGCGCGATTCGCTTCGAGGTCACGGACCTCGGCCTCGACGTCACCCGGGACTCCCACGGGATTGAAATACGGGGGCTGTTGGCCAGGGCGAAGGGGCGCTGGGCCGACGGGGACAAACAGGCCGCCGAGGAGATCCGGAATCTCGAGTTCAGGGCCGGTCTGACCGACGGCGGGGCGGAGGTGAGACACCTGACCGCGCAAGTGGCCGGCGGGAAGCTCGGTCTCCGGGACGCCCATATCCCGATCCCCCTCTGGCCGGGCGGCCCCAGGGTCGCGGATGTCTCCCTCGAGATGCCCCTCGACGTGTTGAACCGGCTCCCCCTCGGATTTCCCGAAATCGAGGGCCACGCCGCATACTACGGGCGAGTGTCGGTTCGCCGTGACAGCGACGGCAAGATCGGTCTCGACGCCAAGGGCCGTGTTCAGCTCGACGGGATCACGGCGGGGGAGTTCGTCCTCGGAGATCTGGAGGGCCTGGTCGCCCTCAGCCCCGAGAAGATCGAGTTCGCGGAGGCGACGCTCAAGGCCGCCGACGGTGAGCTGACGGGATCGGGCAGCGTTGCGTTTGACGAAGCCCTGACCTCGGCATTCGACCTGCACCTGAATGACATTGAGCTGGCCCACCTGCTCGAGCAGGTGACCCTGAAGGGGACCTACGTCACCCAGCGGATGACCGGCCCGGTGAAGCTGAAGGGGCAGCTGAATCCCTTCCGGCTGTCGGGGAACATTCGCATCGACGTCCGCGATCACACGGTGCTCACCGGCCCCTTCAGGGACAAGACCTCCGGCGTCGCTCTCCATGCCGGGAAGGTGCTCGCCAAGGGGAACGTCATAATCACCGACAAGTATTTCGAGGGCAAAAACCTGGAGACCATCCTCGAAGACACGAAGGTGGGGGTCCATATGAAAGTCGAGTATGACACGCTGGACTGGTTCCTGGATGCCCACTCCAAGGCGTTCCACCTCCAGAATCTGGAGCACATCATGGGCTTCCGGGTGGCCGGGGTGGGCCCGGTCAACTGCCATATCAGCGGCAAGCTGTACAATCCACGGATCCGGGGGGACGCGAAGATCGATGACGCTGTGTTGGAGGGAATGCCCTTCGATCACGTTGAAACCGGTGTTGTCTTCAAGGACCTCATCCTGGCCTTTAAAAAACTCGACGCCGAGCGGGGCACGAGCCGTGTATCCACCAGCGAGCTCGCGTTCGACTTCAACGCCAAAGGGGGGCTAGCCCTCAACACGAAGATCAATGCCAAGTCGGTGGCCATCGAAGAGCTGTTCGACCTCTTCGAGATCGACCACAAAGGATGGGGATCTCCCACGGGGCGCCTCGACGGGTTGGTGGCGGTGGCGTACAACCTGAGCCCGGAGCGGTTGCAGGTGAACGCCGAGGTGAAGCATCGCCATCTCCGGGCCTTCGGCGAGTCCTTTGAATCCGACGACCTCCGCCTGGACTGGAACGACGGCGAGCTCGTCATCCATGAGGCCAAGCTGCGCAAGGGAAAGGCCATCCTCCTGGTCACCGGCGCGGTCCGATCGGACAAGACCCTCTCTTTCATCGGCGTGGCGAGCGACCTGCAGGCGAGCGAGATCGATTACGAACCCTTGAAGGAGCTGGGGCTCGAGACGAAGATTCAGGCCTTCGTGGTGGTGGAGGGAACCCTCGACCATCCCAAAGGAACGGTCGAGCTCAAGATGGGCGACCTGTTCCACCGGCGGGCGCGATACGGCCCGTCGGCGCTCAGCCTCACGATTGACGGGCCGGTGTTCAAAGGCAAGGGCACCGTCGCGGGCGATCAGATCACCGTGGAGCACCTCCATATGGACTTCGGGCGGGAGCGGTTCGCGGTGGAGCTCTTCATGGATGACATCGACCTCGTTCCCTTGCTCGGGCTGGAGTCGAAGATGGCGGACACCGCCCTCGGCGTCACGGGAGAGCTCGCGCTCATGGGGCGCCTCTCCGATCCCCCGCGCCTCAAGGGGCACGCGGAGCTCATGCATGTCCGGGCGAAGGTGGGGGACTTCGAGTTCCAGAACCTCAGGAAGTCGAAGATCAAGGTCGTGGACAGCCAGTTCAAGATCGGCGCCACGCCGTTCGCCGGGCGGGACGTGAGCTTCAACCTGGGGGGGCTCGTCGGGCTGGAGACCATCAACCTGAAGATCGACGGCGTGGCCGATATGGCCTCGGTGAGCGGGATGGTGGACGGAGTCTCGAAGACCGCGGGGAAGCTGAAGTTCGAGCTCCGGGCCACGGGGGAGGCCTCCCACCCCGCCCTCCGGGGAGACGCGACGCTCACGGGGGGCATGGTCAATATCGCCAAGTTCCCCCATCCGGTGACCCACATCGACGGCCGCGCCACCTTCAGCCCCAACATCATCCGATTCTACGACTTCACCGCCGACTCCGCGGACGGTACCCTCGAGATGATCGGCGAGATCGGGCTGGACGGCGGTCGAATCAGGGACTACCGGTTCAACCTGAAGGCCAACGAGCTGGCGCTGACCCCCTTCGAGGATTTGACCTTCAAGGTCTCCACGATCCGGGACGGTCTGACCCTGACTTCCGGTATCCGCGGCGGGTTGCCGAAGATCACCGGCGACGCGGAGGTGAAGGATCTGCGGTACAAACAGGACATCCGCGTGCTGGAGCTCTCGGACCTGAGCGTGGATCGGCTCTCCGGAACCCGGACGACCGCCACCAAGCCCAAGCTGATCGATCCCAAGGGGGACTTCTTCGCGTTCGACATCCGCCTCCACGGAGACGACAACCTCGAGGCCCACAACAACCTCTTCGACGTGGACCTGGTCGTCGACGACATGGAGAAGCCCCTGCGGTTCGTCGGAACCAACCAGACCTACGGGTTCCTGGGACGGATTCTGGGGAAGCGGGGGCGCGTCCGCTTCGCCGGCAGGCGGTTCGACATCCGATACGCGGCGGTCGATTTCCAGGACGCGGACCGGCTGGACAACCCGAGCTTCCAGGTGATCGCGGACGGCACCATCCGGGACTGGAAGGTCACGATGACCGCCGAGGGCACCATCGAGAAGTACGAGATCCGGTTCGCCTCGCAGCCCTTCCTGCCCAAGGAGGACATCGCGTTTCTCATCCTCACCGGGCTCACCCAGGCGGAGAACCGCCAGTTCGGCCGGGCGGGCTTCAACTTGGGCATGCCCTTCCTGGGACAGCTGGGGCCGGGGGGGGGAGAGCTCCCCGTGGAGCTCCAGGTCTACTCGGAGTATTCCGAGACCGCCGGCACGGACACCACGCGCATTGCCATGGGCCGCTGGATCACCGAAGATGTGTGGGTCTCTGTCTCTTCCGGGGTGGGGCAGACCCGGGACGTGGAGGCACAGGTGGACTACAAGATTAATGACGAATTCTCCGTTTCCGCGGGGTACGAGGACGAGGACGAGGGGAGCACCGGAAACGTCGGATTGGATTTGAAATTCAGGCTGGAGTTCTAGCGGATGACGGCTTCACGGACATGGCCCATCCTGGGCACACATCGCGCCTGCGGGCTCCTGATGTTTATGGTGATTCCCCTACTTCCCCGCGAGGGCGCCTCCGAAGGGGCTCCGGTGGATGCGTTCACGACAGAGGAGCTCGCCCCCCTGACGCTCCATCCCCTCCCCGGGGAGACCGCCGCCGGGCAGGAAATTCCGGTTCGCGAGGCCGTCGATGCCCTGCTCGGACGCGCCGTCGTCCGGGTGACCAGCCCCGATGCGCCACCGGGCTTCGATCCCGTGACCGACGCGAACATTCCCCTCGGCCTCGAGTTCAGTCGGATCCTGGTCCGGAAGGCGGTCCATCGCCTCTGGGAGACGGGACGATATCGGGATGTCGCTGTTCGGGTCCGGGCGGTCCACGGGGAGGGGGTGGAGCTCATCATCGCGGTGGATCCCATGCTGCGGATCGGCCGGATTCGCGTGGAGGGCAACAACGCCCTCAGCGATGACGAGGTGGAGGACGCCATGGAGTGCGCGCCGGGGCAGACCATCGTTCCGGAGCCGGAGGTCCTGCGCGCGATCCGCAAGAAGCTGCTCGGGGTGTACGCGAAGAAGGGGTACCGGGCGGCCGGGGCCACCCTCAGCATCGTCACCACGGAGGAGCCGGGGACCGTCGTCCTGGTGGGTAACATCGAGGAGGGGGAGCCCGAGCGGTACACCGTCATCGAGGCGCCGGGGCTCCCGGAGGAGATCACCCTCGGCGGGATCCTGAAGAAGGGCATGATCCGGGATCGGGAGCGGGTGGAGGCCACGGTGCGGGATCTGCAAAGCGCCCTGTCGAAGGCCGGCTATCTGGACGCGGAGCTCCTGCCCGTCGAAGAGGTTCGGATCGATAAGTATCGGCTGGCGCTTCGCATTCCGGTCGACGCGAAGCTTCGATCCGAGATCCGCATCGAGGGGAACCGCCACTTCCTCTCGCAGCGGCTCCTAGAGGTCATCAACGCGGACGGCCTTATGCAGACCGGCTCGGAGTCCGTCCGGCAGCGGATTCAGACGCTCAAGAAGTTCTACCGAACCCACGGGTTCTTTTTCGTCGATGTCCGGGTCATTCGGCGGTGTCTCATCCCCGGCGAGGTCCCCCGCCCCCTGCCGCTCGACCGCCAGTGCGCTTCGAAGACCGAGGCCCAGCACCTCGTCCTGGCGATCAGGGAGGGCCCTTATGTGGGGGTGGCGGAGATCCGCGCCGAGGGGAATGAGTGGTTCACGAACCGGGATATTCAAGAGGAGCTCTTCGCGTTCGTGAGCGAACGAAACGCGTCCGACGAGGTCTTCCAGCCGGTGGCCCCGAAGACCCTGGACCGGATGGGGCTCTCGGACAAGCGCCCCGACGAGAACGGATCCACCCGCGTCATCGGGGCGCCCCGGTATCGGCGGGCCCGGGTCTACGTTCCCGAGCAGTACGCTCAGGGGATGAGCCACCTCGTGGGCCTCTATCAGGAACAGGGCTTCCTCGCCGCGACTGTCCGGGATACCTGCGACATCGAGACCGAGCCTCCGGTGACGTTCAACGGCGAGAAGTTCGTCCCGTTGCTGGTGGCCCGGGACGTCGAGGGGGCGCCGGAGGCCGAGGGGAAGCGCCCCTGCGTCTTTGTCAACCGGGATCGGGATCTGTTGTTGCTCAGGATACAGGTCGATGAAGGGGTCCAGACCACCATTCAGGAGATCGCGTTCGAGGGAAACCGGGTGCTGCCCTCCAAGGATCTGCAGCGGATCACCAGGCTCTCCATCGCGTCCCCTTATAACGAATACCGGCTTCGGGAGGCGGCCCGGAAGCTGACCGAGCGGTACCGGGACATGGGGTACATGTTCGTAGACATCACCTGGGAGCGGCGCTTCTCGGAGGACATGCACCGGGCCAAGATCGTCTACTCTGTCAACGAAGGGCCGCAGACCCGGGTGGGGATGATCCGAATCGAAGGGGCTGAGACCACCTCCAAGCGACTCATCAAGGAGCGGCTTACATTACAGCCGGGGGATCTCATCACCCCGGAGGAGCTGGAAAAATCCCAGAACCGCCTGATGGAGATCGGCATCTTCAACGGTGCCACCGTGCAGATGGTGTCGCCGGAGACCCCCGCGGAGCGCAAGAACCTCCGGGTACAGGTCTCCGAGGCCAAACCCCAGTATCTGGAGTTCCGCTGGGGCGTGGCCACCGTCGAGGGGCTCCGCACCGGGCTCGAGTACGGCTTCAACAATATTGGCGGGTACGCGCTCACCACCCGATTCCGCGCCCGGGCCAACTACCGGCTCTTCTTTGTAGGAAACCCCGAATTCCAGGAGCGCTACGAGGCGATGAAGCTGGTCGATCAGCTCGAGCACCACGTCCTCATCGGCATCGGATCCCCTCACCTCCCCGGCACCCGGGGGCTCCTCGGGTGGGGGATCGACGCGGTAAAGGAGCGGCTCAACAAGCCGGGCTTCAGCGCGGATCGGTTCACGACCTTCCTCAAGCTGAACACCCCCCTCGCCATCGGCGCCAAGTATCCCCACGGCTTCATCGTGGAGGCTCGCACCGGCTTCGAGTACAACATCGAGATCCTGCAGGGGCTCTCAAACAACCCGTTCCTGATGAAGTACCTCCGCCTCCCGTACGGGAAATCCGCGTTCTATGTGGTGGGGCTCAGCGTCTCCCTCGATCTGCGCGACTCCCCCTTCAACCCGACGGAGGGGTTCTTTCTCTCCGTCGGTGGGGACTGGGTGAAATCCCTCCCGGTCGGCCGCAACAAGCGGCGGGTGCCCGGTGATCCGGTGCCCGTCGATCAGGAGTCCAACCTCCTGCGAACTCACCTCACCGCCTCGGGATACATCACCGTCTTCGACACCGACCTGGTCGTGGCGCTCTCGTTCAGCATCGGTTACATCTTCCACCTCAAGTCCGACTCCACCACGTGGCCCGACCGCTTCTTCTACGTGGGCGGCATCGATACCCTCCGGGGATTTCCGGAGGACTCCCTCGTACCCCAGGATCTCTATGACAAGTGGAAGGCCAACCTCGACAGCTACGGAGAGGATATCGACAAGCTGCTCGACACCACCGGCGGTCAGACCATGCTGGTTACCCGCGCGGAGCTCCGGTATCCCCTCGCCAAGGGATTCTACGGCGCGGGCTTCGCGGAGCTCGGAAACGTCTGGCGGGAGCAGAAGAAGATGCACCCCATCACCCTGCGCCCCATTAAGCTCAAGCTCCGCCCCGTCGCCGGCGCCGGGATCCGCTACCTCACCCCCCTCGGACCGGTCTCCTTCGACGTCGGCGTCAACCTGCGCCGTCGCCCCCGGGAGGATCCCTTCAGCTGGTACCTCTCCATCGGCACGGCGTTCTGACACCCGCCGCCGTCATACGGCATCGCGATTTCAGGTTCCCTATCCCTGATCCTTGGGCAACCGGACCGAGATGACGGTCTCCAGACCGATGTGAAACTGCTCGTTGTTCTTGAGCATCACGGACGTGATCCGCCGGCCTTTGTGGAAGGTACCGTTGGTGCTGTCCAGGTCCTTCAGGAAGACATCCCCGTTCGGGAGCCGTTTCACGCTGGCGTGGAAGCGGGAGATGCTGTCGTCGCTGAGGGTGAGCTGGCACGCCAGATCTCGCCCGATGACGCACAGATCGCCGCCGAGGGTCGCGCTCTTCCCGAGATCCGGACCGCCGCTGACGATGAGGAGGGCGACCTGAACCTCGGCGAACTCTCCGCGGATCTCCTTTGCCATGGACTTGATATCGATCTCCTTTGTCTCCTCCGAGAAGTCCGGACGCGCAAAGGATATTTCGCGGGTGGGGCCGAGGTTGTTCTCCCTGGCGTAGCTCTCGACGATGTTGGGGATACGGGAGAGGTACTCCCCCTCACCGTCCCGGACCAACGCCGCGATGGCCCCCCGCTGCAGCATGAGCAGCGTGTCCTGCTCACAGCCGGGAGGGAAGAGCATGATAACCGGGATGGGACGCTCGCGTCCCTTCGGCGCCTGGAGCAGGAGAAGCCTCTCGGTGACGGGGAGCAAATCATCGACCAGGACGAGGTCGTATACCCCGAGCTCCCATTCCTCCCTCAGGGCCGTCATGTGACGAATATTCGTGACATGAAACCCCTTTTCCCTGAGCTTCTGGTCCAGGAGATCCGATGACTCGGAGACGCTCCTCAGGAACAGAACACGAACCCGGGCGTCGGCCTTCGCCCTGAAGCTCGAGTCTACCGGCTGTTTCGGGGGAGACGGCGTCTGATGCTTCGGCGCCGCGCGCCGCTTCAAAGGTGTGACGAGTCCGATAGGTGTCTTCTTTTCATCCTGGTTGTCGTTGTCCACTGGCCCCTCCGCCGCTTTCCCCCCGATTGGTCTTTCCTTTACATTGTCTCTTCACCCCTCTACCAGGAGACAAGATAAGGTTCGTCTCGGCACTTGTCTAGAAATCATCCCGATATCGATGAGCTCCCGACCGCGAGCCTGGCCCTCCCCCCTGACAACGCCGGCGCTCGGCGCCGCCTCCGTTGATATCCTTCCTCCGACTTGCCCCGGGATGCCAAAAGGATTATGAACCGAGATGCCATGGCCAAGAAGACACCAGTAAAGGACCCGGATGTGAAGATGATCTGCCGTAACCGGCGGGCTCTGCACGACTTCCACGTCGAGGACCGGATAGAGGCCGGCCTGGTGCTGGAGGGCTCGGAGGTCAAGTCCCTCCGGGCTGGGAGGGCGGATCTCTCGGACAGCTACGGCGCCTTAAAGGAGGGGGAGCTCTTCCTCGTCGGGGTCCACATCGCCCCTTACGACAAGGCCTCCCGGTTCGGCCACGAGCCGCGGCGGCCGCGGAAGCTCCTGGTGAAGAAGAAGCTCATCAGGAAGCTCGGTGTCAAGCTTCGGGAGCGGGGCTATACCCTCGTGCCCCTGGAGCTCTATTTCCGGAAGGGGTGGGCCAAGGTGCTGCTCGGGCTCGCCAAGGGGCGGAAGCAATACGACAATCGGGAGTCTATTCGACGACAGCAGGAGCGCCGCGAGCTGCGACGCGACGAAGGTTGAGGTGTCCGATGCCCACTCACAGTAAATCCGTGGACCGCCCGGAGTTGCTCGAATTTCGAGGCGACATCCTGACCCTCTCCGCCGGGGCGCCCCTGCCGCCGGGCTCCCGGGTGGCCTTCACCCTCGAGAGGATGGACCTCGAGATCCCCGTCACCGGCAAGATCGTCTCCAGCACCCCCCTCTTAGAAGGTCGGTTCAAGCTGGTCATCCGGACGAGCAGCCTCTCCCGGGAGCACCGGGCAGCGCTCCGGGGAGGCCGTTAGCCGTTAGCGCACCGGACATCGCGGCCTACGTCCTCGCGACAGCTTAGCCCGGGTTAGATCTCTTCCTCGATAAGGCCGGTCATCATTAAAGAGAGGTTGTTCTGAAGGATTGGAATGTCTGCCCTGAGGGCCGCGATGGCCTCTCCCACGGCGGCGCGATCCACCTTCCCGTCCTCTTCGAGGGCCGCGTCGATCTGCTGCTCCCAGCGCGCCAGCTTCTCGCCGACGCCGGCCTCGGAGAACGGCCCTGCGATGAACGCTTGCGCGATCTGCGCCTGGCGCGCGAAGATCTCCCCCCGGAGGGGGCCGAGCAGGGGGTCGCAGTCCGGGGGCGTCAGGGGATACCGGTAGCCCAGGCAGTCGAAGGAGCAGACCCGCACGCTGCAGTTGGCGGAGACGACGTTCCAGTTGGGCGTGTTGGCGGGGGTGCAGGCGGGGATGAGGTCGCTCGTCGCTGCGCTCGAGTTGTTGAACCAGAAGTTGGGCTCGGGGACGATGAAGGTCTTGTCCAGATCCCAGGGGATGAGCGTGAACCGCCCGCTGGCCTCTTCGTGGTACCAGTAATAGTTGTGGTTCCCGAACTCATAGAAGGACAGGATACCGTCGAAGTTGGCGATGGCGCGATCGACCACGAGGTACCGGGCCAGGTAGTCGAAGTCGAGATACGGCGCCATGGTCCCCGCGAAGTTGCCGCCGGCCGCCGCCACCGCGTTACTGAACTCGACGAAGTCTGAGATGTCCATGATTTCCGGATCGTCGTTGGTCTTGAGGGCCTCGACGACGTCGCTCTCAATGGCGTTCGGCCCCGGCCAGACCTGTTTGTATAGGTTGCCGTCACCTCGCTCGGGGAACCGGCGGGCCGTGAAGCGGCCGTCGACCTGCTCCACCGCGACGAAGAGCCCATGGTACTCGCCGTTGATGTACACCTTGGCGTGAACGGCCCGCGGCGCGAGGATGTCCATCTCCCGGTACAGGGCGTATCCCAGGCGCTCGTGCATCTTGGTGGGATCCGATGACATCGCGTGGAAGTTCAGCTTCTTGAGGCCGTCCAGGCGATAGTCGTCGTGGTACCTGTTGATGTCCAGCTTGAACGAGAATCGCTGACAGACGTCGATGTTCCCGAACACCGGCTCCACCCGGGACTGGCGCGCGCCGTACATTACGCAGGATATCAGGGACCAGTCCCCCTTGAACCGCATCCCCACGGACGGCAGCTCCATGTCATCCACCCGGAGGCCCACCTCGACATACCGATCCTTGTTGACGGTCCAGTTCTGCACCAGGGTGCTCATGTCCATCAGCCGCTCGTATTCGCTGTCCGAGATGGTGAGGTAGTAGGACCGCAGCACGGTATCATCGAAGATCACGTCCCCGATGCGGCGCTTCCCGTCCGCGTCAGTGTCGGCGTTGGCCGAGGTGGACTCCGAGTCCGGGGCGGTGCTCTCCGATCCCTTTGATGACGTATCGCCATGGGGGGGATCGGTTCCGGAGCCGCCGCACGAGGATATGACGAGCAAGGTGGATGCCGTAAGGAAGAGTCGTTTCATGATACATGCCTTCGTCTAGAGTACCGGGTCTACTGATAAGTGGACCGTCGAGGCGGTAAGTGGGTGGATTACCACTCGTTCCGCGGTCTCGAATCATACAGGATGGTCCCCCACAGATAAAGCTGATCCGGCTCGATGAAGTCGGGGATGTCCTGTTTCTCGCCGAAGAACTCCGCGTAGCTCTGGAAGACGAGCTCGCTGCAGTAGAAGCGCTTCTCGTTGTTGATCCCGACGGTGCCGAGGAAGTCGTACTTCTGTCCCACGTGGCCTCGCGCGACCTCGAGGGCCCGGCGGCCGGCGGCCGGATCTCGCTCGCTCCACATGGGCCTGAGAAGGAGCACGTGGTGGCAGTTGTCGATGAACTTCTCGAGGGGCGTCACCTGAACCCCGTCCGCCAGGGCCTCCACCACCTCACGCTTCCCCGCGTCCAGCACCACTGCGTGGCTTATCGGGGTCCGCGTCGCCTTCATCACGAACTTGTCGCCCTTGTGGTACCCCCGAACCACCAGCCAGTCCCCGTCCCGCCCCTTCGCCGTCACTGCCGACAGGATCGCCCGGTTCTGAACCGTCCGCACCGATTCAGGGGGCGGCTCCACCGGTTTGGGCGCGCCGCAACCGCCCCACAGCGCCACCGCCGACAGCGCGGCACAAAGAGATATTCGTCGGACCTCCATCTTCACCCCTCCTCGTCCAGCCGGTACGGTCCGAAGGTCCGGAGCACGCCGGCGTCCTCGGACAGCACGGTCAACCGCATTCTCTTGTTCCTGCCTACCACGAGGCGAAGCTCCACGTCTATCATGCCCATGGGTTTCAAGGGGATCCCCTCCAGGGTGACGCGGTCGAGGCGGCGGGAGGCGCCGTTCACCTGCTGCATCAGGTCGATCATCATGGCATCCTGGAAATCCACAGCGTTGTGGAAGCGATCCGAGAAGACAAAGGGGAGCTCGGCCCCCGCCGGGATGAGCTCCGTGAACCGTCCCGCGGCGGTCCGGACCCCTACGGGGTGGCGGAGGAGGACCTTCTCTCTCGGGAGACGGAGGAGGATGACGAGGGCGAGGGCGATGAAGAGCAGCAGGAATACGAGGGCGTGACTCATCGGCTCAACATCGGGGTCAACGGCGCCGCTTCCGCTTGCGACGGACGGCGGGATCCTTGCCCTTGGACTCCGGCTGGACATCGGACTCCTGGAGCTGCCCGAGCTGCTCCCCGGCCACGGCGGAGATGATGCTGTCCGGCAGGATCTCAACGGCCTTCCGGAAGCTCTTCTCCGCCTTGGCCGCGCTCCCTTTCCTCTGGCGGAGGAGCCCCCGGACGAGGTGAATCCACGCCCTGAGGAACGCCTGGTCCGAATCCGCCTTCTCAGGCAGCTCGTCCGGTTTCCGCCCTGTGGCGAGGGCCAGCTCGATCCGGGAGAGGGATACCATCAGGGTGATGTCCTCCGAACGGGATAGCGCCTCGGCCTCGTCCAGCATCTTCCGGGTGGTGTCATCCGCCTTTCCCAGCCCGATCCGGGCGCGAGCCACGAGGACCAGCAGCTCAGGGAGCCGGGTGACCCGATCCAGCACCGACCGGCCCTCGGCCTCGGCCCGCGCCAGATCTCCGGTGACGAACAGGGCCTTCACCAGCCCGGTCTGGAGGGCTGGACGCTCCGTCGGAGGCGCGCTCGGGATGGCGTTGTCGAGGCAGCTTCGGGCCAGTTCGTAGGCGTCGCACTGGAGGTACGCGAGCCCCAGCTTGGCGTCGATGGAGGCGCTCGGGCCGAAGAGCTGAAGCAGAATACTCCGCTTCACGAGCCGCGGCACCTCCTTGGCCCTGCCCGACGTGAGCAGCAAGATGGCCTTGCGGTGGAACCGCTCCACCTGTGAGCGGACGATCCGGGGAAGGAGGAGATAGTAGAACAGGAGGAACCCGATGACCGGAAGGGTCATCCACTTGAGGTTGTATCGCCAGAAGAGGAGCAGCAGCCCCAGGGTGATGAGCGGAATCACCACCTTGGAGAGTGATCGTTCCTTCCTCCGGTCTCGTTTCGGAGGCGTCATTGGCGGAGTATCTCATGGAAACGTCCCGCCGGAAAGGGGCGGAAGGATATTCGGCGATCCGACGCTTGCCCCCTCGTGGCGCATCATGTACTTCTGAATCGACATGATTGCCGGAAAGAAACCCCCCGACAAATCACCGCGCAGCCGCCGGAAAAAATCCGGAATCTGCCCCTGTTGCAAGGAATCCGTCCCGTTCCTCTGGACCTGCCGTTGCGGCTTCGCTCTCTGCCAGACCTGCATGCTGGACAACACCTGGGGGCTGACCTGCAACCATGTCACGTGGACCTGTCCCGACTGCGGGGAGCTGCGGTCATACTGAAGGTCTCCGTTTCAATATCTGAGTCAAAGTCAGTATCCGAATCGACATCGGCGTCAGTGTCGGTATCAACATCCGTATCCACATCAATATCCGTGTCCACATCAATATCCGTGTCCACATCAATATCCGTGTCCACATCAATATCCGTGTCCACATCAATATCCATGTCCACATCAATATCCGTATCCACATCAATATCCGTGTCCACATCAATATCCGTGTCCACATCAATGTCCGTGTCCACATCAATGTCCGCGTCCACATCAATATCCGTGTCCACATCGGCATCTCCGGCGGAGTCCGTGTCCTCGTCCATATCATTACAGCTGTCGACATCCGCGGGGACGGCAGACACACCAGCGGATTCCTTTCCCGTCTCCACCGCAACAGTGATGAAGACGGTGGCGAACCAACAGGCTGTTGCATTACCAATCATAGTTCTGTCGAGAGCCCCCGCGTATCCCATTATTGAATACTTGGAAAATATTATAGCCATCCGATGGGGATTGCAAGAGATGATCGGGGGCAGAGGATTCGCAATGCGGGATCACCGGAACAAAAGCGATAAATCAGGTAACCGTCATTCCATCAGCGTCGATGGCAAGCCTCACCGGGCGATCTGGACGGGCCGGGCGTAGAGGGGTTTGGCCTTCTCCACCAGGCCGAGGAGCTCTCTGCGGTAGCCGTTGGGGTCCTCCCCCAGGGCGGACTGGGCGGTGGTCTGCACCCAGCCGAAGGTGACGTCCCCCTTGTGCTTCGACTCCCTGAGCAGCATACCGAACCCGGCCACCGCTGTGGCGAACCGGAAGTCCGGGGAGGCGGCGGCGAAGACGGTGCCGCTATCCGTCACAGGAAGCTCGATCTTGGTGCTCACGTCCCCGGTGGGGGGCTTGAAGCGCAGCTTGAGGTTCAGAATCTCCGTGCTGATGGCCGCCTCGCCGGGCACGTTCTTCTGGTACTTCAGGGGATCCACGGCGGGCCGCTTGCCGCTCCCCTTGCCCTTCGGCACGATCTCATACAGGGCGGTGACGGTATGGCCCGCGCCGATCTCCCCCGCGTCCTTGGTGTCGTCGTTGAAGTCCTGGGCCGCCAGCTTCCGGTTCTCGTAGCCGATGAGGCGGTAGGCGTCCACCCACGTGGGGTTGAACTCCACCTGAATCTTCACGTCCTTGGCGATGGTCTCTAGGGTCCCGCCGATCTGGTCGGCGAACACCTTCCGGGCCTCCTTGAAGGTGTCGATGTACCCATAGTTACCGTTGCCCTTGTCGGCCAGCTTCTCCAGAAGATCGTCCTTGTAGTTGCCCATGCCGAACCCGAGCACGGTGAGCTCGATCTTCTCCTTGGCCTTCTTCTCCACCAGATCCACCAGCTCGCTCTTGCTGGTGGTGCCCACGTTGAAGTCCCCGTCCGTGGCCAGGATGACCCGGTTGATGCCGCCGGGGATGAAGTTCTCCCTGGCGATTCGGTAGGCCAGCTGGATCCCCTGCCCTCCGTTGGTGGAGCCCCCGGCGCTCAGGTTGTCGAGGGCCTCCATGATGCGGTTCGCGTTGTCAAAGCTCGTCGAGGGGAGGACCAGCCCGGAGGCGCCCGCGTACACGACGATGGCCACCCGATCCCGCGCATTGAGCTGCCGCACCGCGAGCTTGAAGGTCCGCTTGAGCAGGGGCAGCTTGTTCGGCGAGTTCATGGAGCCGCTCACGTCGAGGAGGAATACGAGGTTGGCCTGCTTGCGATCCGACTTCGCCACCTCCCGGCCCTTGATGCCGATGCGGACGAGCCGATGCTCCGATTGCCACGGACAGCCCGCCACCTCCACGTGGGTCGCGAAGGGCTCCGATCCCCGGGGCGCCGGGTAGTCGTAGTTGAAGTAGTTGAGCATCTCCTCGATACGCACCGCCCCCGCCGGGGGCTTTCTGCCGCTCTCCAGGAGCCGACGGACATTGGCATAGGAGGCCGTGTCCACGTCGATGGAGAAGGTGGAGAGGGGCTCGGCGGCGACGCTGGTGAAGTCGTTCTCCTGGATGTGGTCGTACCCCTCGGTGTGCATGGGCGGCGGCGGCGCGGCCGCGATGGGGGCGCTCCCAATTGAGGGAGACAACATGCGGCGAGCCGGCCTCCCTTTGGCGACGCTCTTCTTCTTCATCGAAGTGCTGGGCGCCTGAATATCCATCAACTCCTCGCTCTCGGCTTTTCCGCCGATGATCCGCTCAGCCATCGGCTCCGGTGCGGGCGCCTCCTTCACGAGTTGCTCCGAGTTGTCGGCCGTCGGGGCGCTCCGGCTTTCGGTACGGGCGCCCTTTTTGTCGGTTTGGCCACAGGCGGTACACATCACCAGGATGCCGATGGCGCACGCCGTTCTCAGATACTGTGTCATTCTCCCCTCCTCGGCAGTTCGATCTGTTTTTGTTAGTATACGCTTAACACGTTCCTGCCGCATCCTACCGTTTTCAACGACCATCTCCTGATGCCGGAATGGTGGTACAATATTGTATGTTACAGTAAAAATAATTCAATATTAAACCCCTGTATGGAGGGGTCCAAGGATCACACATCTTGATGCCCTTTCAATAATCTAATCTCTTGACGCTTCCCGTCTTCAATCGACGGAAGTCGTCGATAGTTTTTTTGCTGTCCGGGAAGAGATAGAGTCTACTCTTTTCGTCCTTGTTGATTCTGATGATCTTTGTGTCGATGAGGTGATAAATCCAATGGGGTTTGACACCGACCTTTTCCGCAACTTGAGGAAGCGTCAGGAACCCATTTACACGCCTTGGACGAGGGCCCCAGAAGCGATGAATTCGACCATGCTTCAGGCGAATGGACTGGACGGTGCTCCGGAGTAGTCGATCGCTTTGAGCAGATCGGAATCCCTCCTGGGTCAGGATTGCAGCGATGTCGTCGTCGGATTTGCCTTCGGATTCGAGGGCGAGAATCTGTCCTTCGAGTTGGTCGTAGTTCCCCATATCGCGAAGAGAGCCGACCGACACAGATACGTCTTTTTCGGTAACAGCGCCGCCTCGCCACACAATGCGGGCAGAGACCTGCTCCCGATTCTTCTTGCGTCTGAGCACCACTTTATCGATGAGACAACGCAGTAACGCCTTGCGTTGAGAGCGGGAGAGCGTGGCTGTCTCCCATAGTTCGGGCAGAGACTCTCCCAAAGATGAGAAAGCGTCTTTTAGCGCTTTCGAAATACGTAGGGGCACCACCTTGTCCCGCGCGTCTCGTTCCTGCTCAAACCGCCGTTCGGCGTCGCCGAGCGCTTTCAGCGCCTCTTCCCATCGCCGCTCCAACTCCCCGGCTACCAGCCGATTCGCTGGGTCCACCTTCTCGTATCGCCGGCGCGCTAGGTCGGCTTGATAGCGCAGCCTCTGGATCTCACGTTCCTTGGCGAGGTCGACCTCTGCATTGAGCTGATGGCGTTCCGTCATGGCCTTCTCGTAGAGATTCAGCTCTGCCACGGACAACGCCTCAAAGAACGCTCCGATAACGAAGCGATCTATTGGCTCTGAGGGAAGAAGCTGACAAACCGGTGCAAGCTGCTGCTGGCGATAGTAGTTGCACAGATAGCGGGCGCCGGCCTTGTATTGCACCACCATCTTGTGACCGCATTCTCCGCAATACACCAGCCCCTGTAACAAGGCATCCCCGTCCCGAGGCGTCCCACGGCTCTTGTTTCGGTCGTACTCTGCATAGTTATCTTTGAGCATCGATTGAATCCGTAAAAACGTCTCCCACGAAATATATCCCGGATATCGATCCTGCACGATCACCGACCACTCGTCTATTTCTTTGCGTTTCTGAGTCTGGTGCATCCCATCTGGACCAGACTTGTTTATCGTCTTGGTTTTACCATACACAAAGGCACCAGCGTATGCCGGATTCTTCAACACACTGGTTATTTTTGACAAAGAAGGAGCGCCCCAAACCGTCTCGTCATTCCGGTGCCGCTTCGGAATGCTGAGATGATTGTCGCAAAAATGCCGAAGCACCTTGGCCGCGGTTTTCAGCTTCATGAAGCTGTCGAAGACGACATCAATGGCCTGTTGCACTTGTAGGTCGGGGTCTTTGACCACGGTGCCATCTTCCTGCCGTACCAGACCGGCCGGCAACGCCAATGCCAGCTCCCCTCTCTTCGCCTTACTCTGTATGCCCGCGAGCAGCCGGCCTCTCAGGGTATGCAGCTCCATCTCGCTCAGAATCCCCTTCATGCCGAGCAACATCCTGCCGTTGGCGCTGGATGGATCGTACACGCCATCCCGGTCTGCGATGAGACAATCCTCTGCCGCGCAGAGGTCGAGAAGCGGATACCAGTCTGTGCAGTTTCGAGATAACCGCGTGCTCTCGTAGCTCAGCACGAGACCCACGCGGCCGAGCGCCACATCGCTGAGAAGACGTTTGTATCCTTCTCGTCCCTCAGTGCTTTTGGCAGATAACCCCAGATCCGTCTCGACCACTTCAATGGCGCTTTCATCCCACCCGAGCCGTCTGGCGTTCTCCCGCATGGCGCGTTGTATCTTCTGGCTCTCCACATTCGTGAGCACCAGAGTTCCGTCCACTGCGTTCGGTCAAATGTCTGATTTGAAGCGCAGGGGACGGGATTTGGGGTCGCCGGGGAGGGTCAGGTTTCGATTGTTGACGGCCTCAAAGAATTTTGCGACGGCCTCGCGTTCGTCTTTGCGGGCGGCTATCTTGAGATAAAGAGTGACAGTCTTGTCGCCGACGCGTACATCTCCGGGCGCGGCAAAGATGTTGGCGAGGAGCTTCTTGGCTTCGGCGGGCTTCGACATGTGCTCGGATAGCTCGGCAGCGAGGTCGGCCTCGGCGTTGAGACAGGCGATGCGGATCGTGTCGAGTATGATTTTGTAGTGCGGGTCGTGATAGGTCAGCTCATCGGCGAGTTCCGTCTCTTCAACAGGAGCGTGGGTCGGCAAATCCAGACGTTGGGACAGAAGGTCTTTCTGTATTTGCAGCTGCGCCTCGAGCTCGGTTTTCACCTCGTCGTATTGCGGCGTTCCTTTTTTCAAACGGGCGAGCTTGTTGCGCAGCATCCCCTCCTGCTCTCGTGAGATGCGAATCGAAAAATCGAGCCGCCGTCGCGCAGGATTCGGGATGATTGTCCCTGGCGCGTACGGCAGACGCTTGCGCCGGTCGAGCTGGTTGAGGCCCCAGCGCTCCTTGCCGTGCTTGAAGCCATTCTCCTGCACCCAGCGCCCCGTAATGATCTCCACGAGTCGCCACGCGGGGACCGAAGATACCGCGAGCACGTTCACCTGGTTGCCGTCCTCAGTCAGCATGGAGATACGCCGCACACGCCCTCGTCCTTTGCCCAGATTCTTCAGTCGCTCCTCGTGTATCCACACGACTTCGCCGTTATCCAGCTTCAGCTCCTCCGTGAAGGCGGTGCGCGGCAGAATCTTGTACGGCCGCCGCTCGTAGGTCACGAATTCCACCCCCGCGTCCCGCAACTCGGCCATCTGCTCGGGAAAGGCCCCGGCGCGGTCGAAGGCGAGCAGGATGCGTTGTCCTCCCTCCAGACCGCCCCGCAAAAGCTCGGCAATTGGGCTCAAAAAATCGGTCAGCGAGTCGTGCCCCGGCGCCTCCACCCGGAAGACCGGGCGGCCGTCCTCGTCGTGCAGGTAGTAGTCGGTGACACCGGGAACAGCTCGCTTGTCCTGCATGCGCCATCCCTTGCGTAGCGTGAATTTCCCCGTGTACGGTCGCATGTGGTTGTCCACGTAGAAGACCGCCGGCTCGCCATCTTCTGCCTCGCGGGCCGCGTCCAGGTAGAAGCCGGTCATCCGCAGGTGCAGCTTGGTGGCCATACCGGTCCCGTCCACGTACCGCTTGAGGATTCGCCGCACCCAGCTCTCAGAAGGCGCCCGGCTTGTGCGTAGAAGCAACGGAGCAGTGGACGTCTCCAGCCGCCGCACACCCTCCACGCATCTCTGCCCGAGCCCCAGCGCCAGAATCACCGCATCGAAGGCCATCCGGAGTAGGTCTCGCCAATAAGCGCTCGCAGTCCACCCATTCACTGCCGCATCGTACAACCCGAACGAGGCGATCATCGCCACCAGCAACAGCCCGCCCAGGTGTTGTACGTGCTTGCCGCTCCGAAGTGATGCCGCCGCCACTCCCTCATCCTCCAGTCCCTCATCTCGGGCCTCTCCCGACGGGAGACCGGGCTCGCTGGGTTCATCTTCAGACAAATCAGAAGGCAGGCCGGGCTCATCTTCAGAAAGCGCCCGAGAAGGCAGCGTGGCTTTCCATTCCCGCTTCACTCCCGCCAGCAGGCTGTAGCTGATGCCGAACCGCCTGCCGCACTTCTTGAACGCCTGCTTCGCCGAGTATCCCTCCGCGAAAAGCGCATACAACTTCTCCCGTATCTCTTCTGTAATTTTCGACTCGCTGCCACCACGAGGCCGGGACGGGATAGCGTACAAGCCCTTTTCCATGACCGCCTGCCGGATTCGAAGCAACTGTCGGTCGGTCAGCTTGAAGGCCCAGGCGAGCTTGCCCTTTGTGAACTTCTTCTCCCGTGCCAGACCGACGAGAAGTAAGTTTCTGGCGAGGACATCCTTAGGGCCGAAGACACCGATGAGCTTTCCACCGACAAA
>JBNLED010000076.1:0-4105 GCA_050304755.1 Polyangia bacterium
CGATTCCAAACCGCTCCACGGTGTCTTCGACGGTGTTCAAAAAATCGAGGGCGTCGACATCATCCAGGAAAATCATCGCCCGGTTCCTGCCCCGGTTCATGACATGGTGCCATGCGCCTCTGTAGTCTTCTCTGATTGGTCTTGCCATGAGTGAAGACTATCCTGTAAAATGTCTTTTGTCTAGGCCTGACCCCTTGCCGACTGCCCCGGTTCATGACATGGTGCCATGCGCCTCTGTAGTCTTCTCTGATCGGTCTTGCCATGAGTGAAGACTATCCTGTAAAATGTCTTTTGTCTAGGCCTGACCCCTTGCCGAACCCTGACCCCTTGCCGAACCGCTGCTTGATGCCTCCCCCCGGGTCGGGTGGCCGGGCCCCCTCGGCCACCCGACTGACCTCTCCTCTCCGTACACGACGAAGCGCTCGGCCCGGCCGGCTCGGGCTCCTCGATTCGCAGCTGGACCGTGTCCCGAAGGGGTCGGCGACGGTTGCGAGCTCACGGGCTCGCGAGCCACGGGACATAGGATTCGGGGATCCGCTCGACCTCGAAGAGGGACGCGACCAGCCGGTTCTCCTCGCCGGCGCGGTGGGGGCTGATGAACTCCCAGACCTTCCGGCCGTCGCGGGTGACCTCGAAGGCGCGGCCGTTGTCGGTCTCCGTTATCAGGGTGTCGCCGTTCGCAAGACGCTGCGCCGTCCCGCAGGTGCGGGTGTAGAAGCGGTGCGCCTCGGTGCTGTTGTACTCCCACGCCTTCCCCATCGTCGGCAGGACGTACTCGATGACCCGGCTCTCCCGACTCCGCCGGTGGTAACGCAGGTTGTCGAACAGCAGGAGGTGTCCGTTCTCGAGGATGCGGGCGTCGTGCTGCGCGTTGAAGTCGTCGCTGAACCCCCAGACGATGGCCTTCCTTTTGAGATTCACCACGAAGATGGCGTTCAGGTTGGACATGGAGACCAGCACGTTGCCCCGGGCGAACTCGTCGAGCCGATCCGCGGCCCGGCCGTCCAGGACCTCCAGGCTGTTGGTGTGGAAGATGTCCCCGCGGTTGAGCGCGGACCGGTCCCAGTATCGGGCGTGCTCCCTGAACCGCCGCATGGCCCAAACCATGGAGACCTCGCGGATGACCGTCCCGTCCGGTTCCATCACCGTGATGAAGTCCTCGATCACCGGCTTCTTGGGGTTGACCTTTTTGATGACGGTTCGGCGACGGGTCAGGGAGTAGATCCTGTCCCCGACCACGTCGATGTCGTGGTGCTGCCGGAGATCGCTCTTCCAGAGGAGCTTGGAGTCCTTGTCGATCTTTATCATCCCGAGCCCCTCGAACACGGCGAGGAGATCGCCGTTCCGATACAGGTGGACCCGGCGCCAGAACTTGGAGTGGACCGGATCGCCCCGCTTCGGGTATCTCGCCCACGCCTTCTCGAAAGGATAGTGCCAGCGGTGGAGGATCTCGCCCGTCATGCTCATCAGCATGGCGGAGGGCTCGTGCCCGGAGGTGTACAGGTTGTAGCCGTCGATCGTGGCGGTGGGATCGTACAGCGTGATCCCCCGCTGGGCCTGGGCCTCCCGGGAGCCCTGGACGTATCCCAGGGCCTCGAGCTGCGCGAACTGCTTCTGCTGCCACTCAGGGAGCGTCTCGGATTCCAGCGTGGCCCGCCGGATTCGCCTGAACCGCCCCTTCTCCTCGTCCTCGCCGGAGCAGGCGGCGAGCAGCCCCAGGCAGACCGCCCCCAGCAGGACGATCACGGCCCGAGGGTTGAGCGGTAAAACGATAGGGGGGATTTTTCGCTGTGTGAACGCCAATCTTTCGAAGCCTCTGTTACGCCCAACCTAGACGAGCCTCGGACCCATCTCAAGTGAAAAGTTCAACCGCGGCCGTATGGCGACAGACGGCTCGACGAAGGCATCGGCGCCGTCTATTCGCTCGAGCTGCCGAAGGACTTCGTGGAGGGGACCTACTCGACCATCGACGACTGCAGCTTCGTTCCCGGTCTCAGCTGGCGTTGCCCGGAGGATGAGCCCTGTCCCCCGCCCGATTCCCCGCCGTAGACCTTGGTCCATCCCATAACATTCGGCTGCAATTGTAAATTCCGTGTTAATGCTTGATATTTTCGCATAGGGACGTAAGTACATTAATAAAAATACCCGAAGGAAGGATCATCATGACCAGAAAGACCGTGACGAAAAGCATCCTCTGTATTCTGCTCGCGACGGTTCCGGCGGCGCTCACTGCCCAGGAGGCCGGTCCGGACTATATCCCCAAGACCGCCGACGGGGTCGCCGAGGGCAAGAGCCCCGGGTGGCATCCGCTGCTCCGGTTCTCGGGCAACTTCGCGTTGGGGCAGAGCGCGAATGTGCCCGGCACGCCGGACGGGGTGAGCCTGCAGTTCGGTTACATCGCCTTCGGCGGGCTCGATTTCCTGAGCCCCCGGAAGACCCAAGAGTGGACCAACGGCCTCGGCCTCGAGCTCGCCTACACCAAGACGCCGGCCCTCGATCCCGTCATCAAGAGCGTCGACAGGATCGACTTCCGATCGACCTACCTCTACCACCCGCCCAAGATCCCCTGGCTCGGACCGTTCGTGGCGTTCCGCCTCACCGCGCCGATGCTCCCCGGCTATCTGCGGCGGGCGGATCCCACGGACGTGGTCATCCTGGAGCCGGGGGAGACCCTGGAGACCGATGACGACGGGCAACCCATCGTCCCGGCCGGGGAGGTGGACTCCTACGACGCCGAGGAGCGGATCGACCTCACGGGCGCCTTCGCCCCCATGACCCTGCGGGAGAGCGTCGGCCTCTTCGCCATCCCCCTCGAGAAGCCCGCCATCAAGACGGATTTCAGGCTCGGGTTCGGCGCCTGGGAGATCCTGGTCCGGGAGGGGCTGGCCGATGAGGACAACGCGGACACCGCGATCTACGAGCTGAGGCGGATGCAGGACTCGTTCCAGCTCGGTCCGGAGCTCGGCATCATGCTCACCGGGGCGTACAAGGAGAACGTGAAGTACGGGGCCAGCGCCCTCTTCATGCAGCCCGTGTATCACACCGCCGAGACCGATCTGAAGGGCTTCGAGCTCCTCAACATGGAGTTCGAGGTCTCCCTCGGATTCAAGGTGTTCAAGTTCCTGTCGATAGATTATTCGTTCAAGGCCTACAAGCAGCCCCTCATCGTGGACGAGTGGCAGATCCAGAACAACCTGCTCGTCTCCATCGCCTTCGAGGTCCCCTCACCGGCGCCGCCGCCGGCGGCCTGTCCGGAATGTCCGCCGGCGCCGGTCTGCCCCGAATGCTCGGCCGCTCCTTCCCAGGACGACGAAGCGCCCGCCGCACCTGAAGCCGACCGACCGGCAGAGGCAGCGGATCCGGCAGCCGCCCCCGCCGACCCGACCGCGACCGATGTACCAGAGGCCGCCGCCCCAGAGGCCCCCGCCTCAGAGGCCGCTGCCCCATCGGAGGGGGCTGATGCGCCGGCCACCGCCGATCCGACGGAAGCCCCCTGACCGCCGGCGCGGGTCGACAGATCTCAGAATTCGCTACCGAGGGCCAATAACTGGGCTCCTAAAGACACAATAATTCACTCCCCGATGCCCGCGCGCATGGCGGAAGCGCCGAGACCGTGACCGATGACCTCGAGCGTTATCGAAGGGTTATCGGTATCCTTGCGGCGTCCTTGCGAGTTGGTACGAATCTTCCATTAGTCCCCGGCACGGTGTACGGGAGACGAGCTCTCGGACGCTTCAGGCCGAACGGCCTGACTCCTTTCATTGGTCGAGGCCGATGCTGGCTGCGGACTTCTGTCTTCCTCAGGGGTCACAACGCTTTCACTGATGCTCGCCAGTATCGGCCGCAGGGGAACCTCGCGGCTGTCCCCCACCCGTGATACCCAAAATCGGGCAGCCGCGGGGGGAACCCTGTTTTTTTTCGGTCGATTCCCAACAACGTCCTATCGGTACAGCGCCACCCAGGAAAACCGGGGAAGGGGAGAGGTGACGATCCGACCGTCGACGACCTCCGCCTCGCCGCAGTCGGCCATGAAGCCGTCGTACATCCGGTCGTAGCTGTCGGTGTCGTCGGTGTTGATGCAGAGCCCCTCGTCCGTCCGGTACAT
>JBNLED010000077.1:0-3260 GCA_050304755.1 Polyangia bacterium
GCCAGTGGTGTTACGCCCCCGGAGGCGATTCGGTCTCCTATTACCTCGGACGCGCCCAGGAGACGGGCAACGATCACGGCCAAGCCCCCCTGCTCTGGGCCGCGGCGGCGCTGCTCAAATAGCCCGCCCCTGCGGTCGAACAGGGACACCCACGCTGATCCCCCGTACAAGATACAGACGGTAGCAGGTTATCGCGCGGGTGCCCGTCGCCGGCCGGACGTGGGCTCGCGAAAACAACCCATGCCCGACTCCCGGTAGCCCGGGGATCGATCGATATATATTCCAAATTTTTCAAAAATGTAGTACAAGCCTTTTTTGATAAAAACGGATTCTAAACGGCGGAAGAAGCAAGACAGAGGTCTTTGGCTTATGATTCCACAAAAGGAGAGCAAGATGAAAGAGTCTCGAAGAGGATGCGGCGCTCGGATGATGTTGCTTGTCGGCGCAGTCGCTTTGACGGCCTGCGATCTGTCGGGAGACCCCTGGGGTGCGGAGCCCCCTGACAGAGCGGATGAGGGGGTTACGGCCCCGGGTGAGAGCCCGGACGAGGCCTCGGGCGGGGTCATCCGGTTGGCGCTCAAGCGGCTGCTGCCGAGGTGTACGCCGCTTCGAAGGGGACAGGTCTATTACATCGAGAGCGAGGAGCAGTTCTACTACTGCAACGGTGTCTACCACGTCCGGATGGATTTCTCGGGGGAGGACGGGGAGGACGGGAGCTCGTGCACGGTGGCGGACAACGGCGATGGTACCGCCACGATTGTGTGCGAGGACGGGACCACCGCGATTATCGATCCCGAAGCGGGGTATGGATCGCTGCTGATTGAGACCGAGGAGGAGCCCCCCGGCGAGAACTGCCTGAACGGAGGAGACGCCATTCACGTGGGGTATGATCTCGACGACAGCGGTGATCTCGATGCGCAGGAGATCGCGAGCACCACCTATCGATGCGACGATGAGATCGTCTGCGGGGGGGATGTCACGATCACCACCGACGCCGAGGCCGTCGCGTTCGGAGCGAAGGGATGCCGGCTCCTGATCGGGAGCCTCGACATCCGAGAAGATGTGACGACCCTCGCGCCCCTCTACGGGCTGGTCTCCATCACGGACGATCTCGCCGTTCGGCACAGCGACCTCGTCGACCTCGACGGGCTGCAGTCGCTCACCCGCGTGGAGGGGAACATTGATATCGGGGTCAACTACAATCTGACGAACCTCAACGGGCTCGATAACCTCGATGAGCTGGGGGGATCATTGCGCCTCATACAAAACAACATATCATCGGTCGAAGGGCTCGGTTCCCTCGCCGGTATCGGCGGGGACTTGTATCTCTACGACAACAACGGGCTGGCGAATCTGATCGGTCTCGATAACCTCGCTTATATCGGCGGCGTCCTCAAATTGGACAGAGCGAACCTGATCAACCTGAGCGGTCTCGAGAGCCTGACCTATATCAATGGTTTGTACGTGAGGATGTGTAACGAGCTGGAAGACCTGACCGGGTTGGAGACCCTCTCCGAAATCGGTGAGATAGGGGTGTACATTGCTCACAGCGGGGGGCCGCAGACGCTGGACGGTCTGGAGAGCCTCACGCGCATCGACGGATATCTCTCCATTTCTGAAAATTACATAATGAATATCGACGGGCTCCGGAACCTCTACTCGGTGGGCGGGAATGTGACGCTCTCTCAATTGCGGGTTTCGGATCTGTCCGGGCTCGCCAGGCTGCACAGCGTCGAGGGGTCCATGGCCCTGGTCCTCAACTCCCTCGAAAGCCTGACCGGCCTCGAAAACCTGTACAGCGTCGAAGGGTCCCTGTCCATCACCTCCAACGATCTTCTGACGAGCTTGGCCGGCCTCGATGAGCTCTACCGCGTAGCCGGCGATCTGAGGATTCGATCAAACCACAGTCTGCCCCAGTGCGAGGTGGACAACGCCGTCGCTGGCATCCCCGTTATCGGCGGGTCGGTTTCCTCAACGCCGAACGGCAACACCGATCCCTCCCTGTGTGACTAAACTAGACTCCTTCCGCTCCTCGGTTGTCCATGCGTCTACCGGTCTATGGTTGAAAATCTGCATAAACCTCAACGTTGCATACCCCCACACGACAAAATCGCTGCCGCTCGCATGGCAGCACATCATCTGCGCCCGTACTCGAGTTTTCTGGACTCCATGCAGGGTGCACTGCACGTTCGCCCAGAAAATTCTACGTGCGGCCACAGCTGACGCACTGCCCCGCGTTTTATCCACGCGCGGGTATGCAACATTGAGGTAAACAGCAAATTTCTTCGGCTGCCGTGCACCCTCCCGTAAAATGCGTCATGATATCCGAGCGAAAACCAATCTCTATCCATAGGGTTTGAGCGATGACGTACCCTGATCAAACCGCGCTTCAGCGCCTCATCGAAGAGGTCGGGCCGGCATACGTCTCGAAGCGAACAGAGATCTATTTCAGCGGGTAGGACGGATAAAGCACCTTTTCTCGTCCATCCAAAGCCTCCGAGCCTTCCTCGACCACGCCTCTCGACCTCCTCAATCACTTCTTTTCGCCTCTTCGAGCCTTTCTCTGTTCGTTCCGTTCACCAAATTCTTCCTCTTGAAGGTTTGATGATACCAGAAACATCCGGTTGAGGTGCGCAAAATCATCTGGTGGGTGTACCAGTGCGTTGACTTCACTTTTCGGCAAGCCTGGGGTGATCAGTAGTCGCAGTCCGCGTAGTCCATCTCCAACTGCGGCGGCGCTCGCGCCGGGGCGATCGAAGGTATCTCAGGGGAGTGCCCGGTCCCTTCCAGGTATCGTCGGATTGAAAGCGGGTCGGTGATCACCGCGGTGACCTTCATCTTTCCCCCGCACTTAGAGCATCGTTCGAGCTTCAGCCCAAACGTTCTCGCCAAAAGAGCGGCCCAACTCAGCCTGTAATTTCGGCGTGTTGCGATTGGTTTGTCAGTGGCCGACTTGGCGTCGGATATCCCAGGGACTACTTTTTCTCTTTGCATGGCGTGCGGTGCAAGTATTCCATGGTAACGCACCAAATTGCGGCGCGGAGGGGGCACGAGGGCAGAAATTTTCTCTACGAGCTCCAGGGGAGAGAGCAAAATCGCGGTTGTCCCGTCGCTCCAGGGCGTTTTTAGCTGAAAGGAGAGCAAATCGTCTGAGACCTGAGTCAGGCGCCCGACTGCAAGCGGCGGGCGAGCAACTCCGCTGCAATCTGTTGGCCCTCCCGAAGCTCAGCAGCGTCTACAGAGAAATCAACATCGCCCGC
>JBNLED010000078.1:0-4822 GCA_050304755.1 Polyangia bacterium
CGATTTCAAGCGCCCCGTGTTCTGTTTTTGTGCGGCTGGCATTGTGCTCTCTCCGACCCGGAGGGAGACTCGCCAATATCCGGGAGGGTTGTCAAGCGGGAACCGGACATTCCGTAGCGATACTCCTGTAAAAGCCCTACACTTTATAGAGCGCAGACGCCCCTCGCCGGAAGGAGACGACCATGACATCAAACGCTCAATCCCCGAGCACGGACACCTGGCGGGCCCGGACCGCGGCCCTCATCGCGGACCGGGAGAAGACCCTCGAGAGAATGCGCCGGTGTCGGTTCGACACGATCTCGGTTCACGGGCTCTACTCCATGGAGGAGGCGCTTAGGCACAACCAGGGGGCCATCATCGAGCCCACCTACCTCGCCACCAGCCAGCACTACGAGAACGCCGCCGAGATGGCCGCCGCCCTGGCCTATGAGATCCCCACATGGTGCTATGCGCGGCTCGCCACGCCCTCCACCTATTACCTCGAGTGGATGCTGGCGCTGCTCGAGGGCTACGGCTCCGGACTCGAGACCGGCGCGGTGGCCACCAGCAGCGGCATGTCGGCCATCGCCACCGCTGTCGATCCCTTCCTCGTCAAGCAGAGCCGCGCGGCGGACGAGCGGATCAACTTCGTCTCTTCGTGCCATGTCTACGGGGGGACCTTCCAGCAGTTCCAGGAGCGCCGCCACAACGAACGGGGGCACGAGGTGCGCTGGGTCACCGATGTGAACGATATCGACGCCTGGCGCTCCCGGATCGACGACGACACCCGCTTCCTCTACCTGGAAGCCCCGAGCAACCCCACGCTGAGCTTCGCGGACATCGAGGCGGTCGCCGCCCTGGCCCACGACCACGGCGTCCCGCTCATCGTCGACACCACCGTGGCCACGCCGGCGCTGCTCAGGCCGCTTTGTCACGGCGCCGACATCGTGGTCCACTCGGTGACGAAGAGCATGACCTCCGGCGGCCTGGGGGTGGGGGGCGTGCTCGTCAGCCGCAAGGAGATCACCACCACCATCGACAACCCCGAGATGCGATCGGACTTCGCCACCTGGGTCAAGCATCTCCCCTTCCGGGACAACGGCCCGAGCATGAACCCCCTCCACGCCACGCTGGTATTGAACGACCTCCGCACGCTGCGCACCAAGATGGATCTCTTCAGCCGGAACAGCCAGACCGTGGCGGAGTTCCTCGAAGGGCACCCCAAGGTGGAGAAGGTCAATTACCTCGGCCTGCCCGCGCACCCGCTCCACGGCTTGGCGCGCCGGTACATGACCCTCGTGGACAGCGACCTCGGGGGACGGGCGCCGGCGCCCCGGTTCGGTCACCTCATGAGCTTCACGGTGAAAGGGGGCGCGGCCGCCGCCCACCGTACCTTTGACGCATTTCAGATGATCTGGCGCGCCACGGATCTCGGGCGGGTCAAGTCGGTGGCCACCATCCCCGCCATCAGCACCCACCAGCAGCAGGGCGAGGCCGCGCGGACCCTCGCCGACATCCCCCCCAACCTGATCCGCCTGAACGTGGGGGGGGAGCACCCGGACGACATCATCGCCGATCTCGACCGGGCGCTTGCGCGGGCGTAACCGCCCCTATAAGCATCTTTCCGTCGATCGATTTTTGCGGTAGCTTTGCCGTCATGGAACTGTTCACGAAGCCCAGAATGATCTGCCTGCTCGCGCTGCTGCTCTCGGCGGTCGCGTGCGGCGAAAAGAAGACCGAAGAACCATTGACGACGACGAAGGAGAAGCCCCCCGTGAAGTCCGCCCCGGCGACCCCGGCCCTCGACCTCGACACGCCCCTCAGGGTAGTGGGCAGGATCCGGCAGGTCTCCGCGGTGCCGGCTCCCGAGACCCTCGACTACGACGACCTCCTCACCACGGTGAAGGTCGACGTGGAGACCGTGGAGAAGGGGACCTACGACAAGAAGGCGATCCTCGTACAGCTCCTCGCCATCCGGGACAAGGCGCTGCTCCCCGCCGCCGGGCTGAAGGTGGGGGATCGGGTGGCGTTCTACCTCGTCCCCTGGGCGAAGACGCTGGAGAGCATCAAATCCCTCCAGCAGGTGGACGATGTGGCGGACTACGAGCTGCCCCCCTTCTTCGCCGCCGCCCATGTGCGCCTCTCGCCCGGACCGGACGCGAAGAAGGGCGCGGCGGCGGCCGCCGCCCGGAAGAAGGCCATCGACGAGACCCGCGCCGCCCTCGAGGCGGAGCTCCAAAAGTACGGCTCGGGGAGCTACGACAAGTGGCTCGAGAGCCTGAGCGGGTTCTACGAGGACATGAAGCGACAGGGGGAGGCCATCACCCAGGAGACCGCCCGGAAGGGGGAATTCGGGCCGTTCAAGAAGCACAACCTCTCGGTGTACAAGTCGCTCCATCAGGAGCTCGTGAGCGTGCCCGCGGACGAGCACCCGGCGCTCCCCCAGATCGTCGACTTCGCCAAGGCCCTCAAAGAGAGGGGCATCGATCTCATCTACCTCTCCATTCCCAGGCCCCAGCTGGTCTACCCGGACTACATCACCGACGTGGAGCTCCCCCACCTCATGGTGGCCCCCCGGTATCGGGAGCAGCTGAAGACCCTGGTGGATCACGACGTCGAGGTCATCGACACCGTCCCGTTCATCATGGCCCACCGGGAGGGGGCGTTCGGCCGCATGTACCGCCTCGGCAGCCTCCACCCCACCAACGCCTACATGCGGCGCTTCGCCGAGATGGCGGCGGCGCGGATCGGGCGATACGGCCTGACGGAGGACCGGTTCACTGTGCTCGTGGACAAGGCGGTGGCCCCGGACCACGACACGGAGGTGCGGCGGGTGCTGTTCCCGGACGGCACGCCGTACACCGACGCCGAGCGCTCCCCCCTCATGGTCATCGGCGACAGCACCATCCGGCTCAACTGGCCGTCACCCAACACGGGGTTCTCCGGCCACCTCTCTCGCCTCACCGGCGTCCGCGCCAAGATGGTGCAGCGCAACTCCTTCGGGCTCGCCGCCCTCACCAAGGAGGCCGCGGATCTCTTCGACGGCGTCGAGGTCGTGGTCTGGGTGCAGTGGAGCCTCTTCATCGGCAAGCCCCTGGCCGTCCCCGGCTGGTGGAAGACCCCCATCGACTGGTCAAAGACCCGCGTGCTGGGGAGACGTTAGCGTTCAGGAAGAAACGGCAAGCCTGTCACCCGGTCGCCTGATAGGCGCAATCCTCAATTATCGGGAATCACCCGAATCCATCCATACGGATCCGGATCCTCGCCGAGCTGGATCCGGGTCAACCGGTTATAGAGCTCCTGACACATGGGCCCCGGGGTCTCTCCGTCGCCGTAGACCATCTTGCGCTCGCCGTAGGTGATGGATCCGATGGGGGTGATCACGGCGGCGGTGCCGCAACACCCCGTCTCCTTGAAGCCGAAGATCTCGTCCACTTCGATGGGGCGGCGTGCCGGGTTCAACCCCATGTCCTCGGCCAGCTGGACGAGGGACATGTTGGTGATCGACGGCAGGATCGAGCTCGATTCCGGGGTGACATACTGATCCTCAGCGGTGATGGCGAAGAAGTTGGCCGGACCGGACTCGTCGATATACCGCTTCTCCCGGGCGTCCAGATAGAGCACCTCGGTGAACCCCTTGGCCTTTGCCTTGGCGCTGGCCCGCATGCCCGCCGCGTAGTTGCCGCCGACCTTGACGTCCCCGACGCCGAGCGGCGCGGCGCGGTCGAACTCGGGCTCCACCACGAGGTGGACCGGCTTGAACCCGGTCTTGAAGTAGGGTCCCACCGGCGACACGAAGACCATGAAGAGATACTCGTCCGCGGGCTTCACCCCCACCTGGGCGCCGCTGCCCAGGATCAGGGGCCGGACATACAGGCTCGCGCCGGTCCCGTAGGGGGGGATGAACCGCCGGTTGGCGTTGACCACCCGGATCACCGCGTCGACGAAGAGCGCCTCGGGGGGGGGCTCCATCAGCACCTTCCGACAGGAGCGCGCCATCCGCTTGGCGTTCTCCTCGATGCGGAACACCGCCACGTCCCCGTTCTTCTGCTCGAACACCTTGAGACCTTCGAACACCTCCTGACCGTAATGGAGGCAAGTGGCGGCCATGTGAAGGCTCACCTGCTCGTCGGTGGTCAACTCGCCCTCATCCCATTTTCCGTCGGAGTAAGTGTATCGGATGTTCTTGTCCGTTTTTCGATATCCGAACCCCAGGTTTGCCCAATCCAAGTCTGCCCGAACCATTTCTTCCTCCTCGATGCCGCGCACCGGTCTCAATCAGAGTCCCCACAAAAAATAAAGCAAACCGACGGGTCTGTCACGGACGTTTCTCCTGTTTTCGGAGGCGCCCGAGCAACTCCGAGGAGATCCGCCTCACCTCCTTGAGCTCGTGTCCTATCGCGGTCATCTCGAGGTAGGCTTCGGCCTCGGCGCCGCCGATATGACCGATGGCCTCGATGACCCGGACCTCGCTCCGCACGTCCCCCCGTCGGATGGACTTGATGAGGAGGGGGACCGCGCGCTCGTCCCCGATGCGGGACAACGCCCCCGCCGCCGCCTCGGCCACGGCCTCCCGCGGATCGGTGAGCAGCGCCGCCAGGGGATCCAGGGCCGCTTCGACGCGATGGACTCCGAGGAGCCGCGCGCCCAGTATCTGCACGTCCGGCTCGGCGGATCCGAGCGCCGAGATCCACGCCTGTTGGTCTCCCTCCGCCACCCGGATCATCTCCCGGACCGCCATGGCCAGGTCGCCGAGCCCCTGCGCCACCAGGGCCCCCTCGCCGCGCTTCCCCGCGATCGCCCCGGTGGCCGCCAGGGTGGCGGAGAGGGGGAAGGGGATCCG
>JBNLED010000079.1:0-19336 GCA_050304755.1 Polyangia bacterium
GCCGCGCCGCCCGTCGAGCGGGCGTTCTACTACTGGCGCAGCGATTTTTCGCTCACGGCCGCGGAATCGCAGGCGACGGCGGCGCTCGGGGTCTCCACCCTGTATACCCGGTTCTTCGATGTCGTCTGGGAGGACGGCGCAGCCGTGCCCCGGGCCGTCGTATCGTTCACGGCGCCGCCGCCGCCCGGCGTGACCGTGGTGCCCGCGGTGTTCCTGCGCAACGAGGTGTTCCGCCATACGACCCGCAAGGAGGCCATCGATCAGCTGGCGACGCGGGTGCTCCGCCGCGTCCGCGACATCGCCAAGGCGGCGGCGCTCGGGCTCCGCGAGATTCAGGTCGACTGCGACTGGACCGACCGCACCCGGGAGGCCTACTTCGCCTTCCTGGACGCCCTCGGCCGCGAGGCGAAGGCCGCGGGCCTCGCCACCTCGGTCACCATCCGGTTGCACCAGGTCAAGTTCCGGGAGCGCACCGGCGTCCCCCCCGCGGACCGGGGCATGCTGATGTTCTACAACATGGGCCCCATCGACGCGGATCCCGACACCCGCGCGATCTTCGACGAAGAGGTCGCCGCCCGATACCTGGCGCGGCTGCCGGAGTACCCGCTGCCCCTGGACGCCGCGCTGCCCATCTGGTCGTGGACCGTGCACCTCCGGGACCGGCGCGTCGTGGGGTTGCTCCAGCGCACGGATGAACCGACCCTGCGGCGCACCGCCTGGCTGAGACCCGCGGGCGACCACCGCTACGAGGCGCTCCAAAACAGCTTCATCGCCGGCGAATTGATCCGAAAGGGCGACCTGCTCGAAGCGGAAACCGTCGGGCCCGAAGAGACCGCGACCGCCGCCCGCACCCTGCAAAGCGCCCTCCTGGGCGCCCCGGCCAGAAGGGCGCTTGGTCGGATCGCGCTGTACGCGCTCTCGGAAAGGAACCTCAATCGATATGACAGGACGAGCCTCGAGCATGTCTATGCGATGTTTCGCTAACCCGGCGCCGGCCCTCTGCGCGCCGCTCCTCGCTGTGCTTTTGACCGCGCCGTCGGGGGGGCGTGCCTGCGGATGGACCGCGCCCTTCATCGAAGAGATGACCACCTTCGACCCCGCGGCGGTGCTGCCCGAGGTGCCGCGCGGCGTCTTCTACGATCCGAACCGCCCCGGGTTCGGATACGGGTGCCGCGACTGCGCGACGGAGGAGATGCTCGCGGATTGGGCCGGCCGGCTCGGCCCGGAGGTCGCGGTCGAAGACTGGAAGGCGGTCCTGTTCAACGCGGATTTGGATACGCTGCGGGCGATCTCCGAAACCCTCGCGGGCAGGCGCGCCGAGCCGCCCGCGAAATTCGCTCACAGCTCCGTTCTCGGCGCGGCGAAGCGGCTGCGGCCGGTGCTCTTCGCCGCCCTCGACACAGTGCGGCTGGCCCGGCGGGTGGAGCCCTTTGCCGGGGCCCGCTCGCCGTGGGAGCCGGCGCCGCCCGTCGAAAAGGCGGAGGTAGAGGCCCTGCTCACCGAGGGAAGACGCGCCCTCGAGGCCGAGCAAGATCCGTTCTTCCGGCAGCGCCGCGCGTTCTTGCTGCTGCGTCTGATCTTCTACACGAGACCGCCCGGTGAGGCGCTCGACTTCGCCACGCGGCACGAGGCCGATCTCCGATCCCCGTCGCGCGGCCTCCGGTATCGCGGCGAATACTACGCAGCGGGCGCGCTGCTGCGGGCGGGCCGCCGGGCCGAGGCCAACCTCCTCCTGGCGCGGATTCACACGGCGTTCCCCGCCCTGGCGGAGGAGACCCTCAATGACTTCCAGCCGCGGGAGAAGGCCGACTGGTCCGGCACCCTGGCGCTGGCGAAGAGCCGGGAGGAGCGGATCGCATTGTGGCGCATGGTGGGCATCAAGTACGACCCGGTGGCCGCCGCCCGCGAAATCCAACGGCTCGATCCGGCGTCGGAAGCGTTGCTCGTCCTCGCGTTGAGGGAGCTCGGCAAACAGGAGGCGGGGAGCGCCGATCTCTCCGCCCTGGCGGAGAGTGTCAGGAGCGCCGCGGCCGCCGCGCCGACGGACACCCGATGGCGGTACGACATGGTCGCCGCGCACCTCGCCGCCCTCCGGGGCCGTCGAGGGGAGGCCCGCAGGCGCCTGGCCGCCGCGCGGCGCACCGCCCCGAAGACGGCGCCGGTGCAGCGCCAGATGAACGCCACGGCGGCGCTGGCGCTCGCGCGCCGCATGCGCGCCGGAGATCCCTCGGACGAAGAAGCGCTGATGCGCCTGTTGAACGGTATCGGGCCGGAGTTCAACCGGGCCGCCACCGTACGGACCCGGGTGCTCTCGAACGCGGCCGAGGCCTACAGACGGGCGGGGCGAACCGTGGACGCGGCGCTGCTGTTTCCTTCATCCAAGGTGACCGGGGTCGCCATGAACGGTCCGCCCGCCCGAAACAACGCGTTCATGGCGCGGTTGCTGCGGCGGGTGCAGCGTCCGCGCTCCCCCTTCGACCGTTTCATCATCCGGTTGTCGGGCTTTACCGCGGAGCGACTCAAGCGCTCGATGGCGCTGCTGCACCTGAAGCAGGGGGAGATCTCGGCGGCCCGGCGCATGATCCGGGAGGCCGGCCTCGATGACGCCGTTATCGGCGCAGACCTCTTCTCGGTGCGCATCAACGATTATCCCCGGGACGCGTCGACGGCACCTGGGGGGCCCGCGTGGACGATGGGACAGTTCGCGGACGAGCTCGCGCGCCTGGAGACCGTCGCGAGCGGCGAGGGCGAGGCCGCCGCAGAGGCCGCGATGCATCTCGGGAACGGTCTGTATCGCTCCTTCGCGATCTACCGCGTCTGGAACGAGCACGGCGGCACCTACCACCTCCTGCCCGGCCCCAACCCCGCGTTCCGCTGGTACCGTCGCGCCTATCACCTGACCCGCAACCGGGAGCGGAAGGCCGAGGCCGCCTTCCTCGCCGCCAAGTGCGAGGTCAACCGCGCCCTGGCCGAGATGGGACCGGGACGTCCCTACGCCGAATCCCCAACCTGGTATCGGGCCCTCGAGGCGCTCGCCGACACGGCCTACCAGAGGCAGGTTCTCGCCGAATGCGGTTGGTATCGCTCGTGGGCGGCGGAACAGGCGATACGGGAGGCAGAGATGAGACGGGCGATGGAGCAGACAAAGCGGCTCGAGCGGGAGGAAGCGCGCGCCGCGGAGCGACTGGCGCCGTACCCCGGGGTCGAGGCCCCGGACATCGACTTCAGGAGATTTTAATGATCACCATTCGACGAGCCGTTCGCTCAGATTTGCCGTACCTGTACGAGATCTGTTTCCGGACGGCGTTCCTCGGAGAATCCGCGGAGGGCCTGACGGATGACAGGTTCAAGGTCGGTCACTACTTTGTCGCGCCGTATCTCTGGTATGAGGCGGGGATTGTGTTCGTCGCGACCAAAGCGGGAATCCCCTGCGGGTATGTTTCGGGCGTCTCGGACACGATTCGTTATACGGAGTGGTTGAATTCCGAATGGCTTCCTAGCGTGCGGCGCTATTACTCTCTCGATGATGATGGTGTAAGCGAGTTTGATGCCTTCTTGAATCGTATCATCCAAAGCGACACCGTCCGCCTGGAGGGGGCGGACGCCTATCCCGCCCACCTGCATATCGACCTCCTCCCGGAAATTCGGAGACAGGGAATCGGCCGGAAATTGATGCAGGCGTTTTTTAATGAATGCCGGAACGAAGGAGTGGGAAGCGCCCACCTCGTTGTCGCCAAAGCCAACACAGGCGCTGTGGACTTTTATAAGCGCCTCGGGATGAAGATCGTTGTCGATACGGGCTCGGCGCTCTGCATGGGACGTAATTCGGATTGATAACTACGCTACAACGGAGATTCTTCGTCCTGCGGGTGCGCGCCGAGAGATGGTCGTGGGGGAAATCGAGAATTTAAAGAAGCGCTTCGGGACCCCCCCGGTATTCCGGGCGAAAATCGATTCCCATGAATGCAGCACGCGATACCGTCTGTCAGCGTGCCGCATTCGATACTCGATCTCCTGCACCTCTTGGTCCTTGGCGGTCATCAGGAGCTCTTGATGCTTCACGACCTTCTCCAGATCGTCCGGATGGAGCAGCTCCGCGAATAGGGCGTCACCGAAATCGGCAATATCCTTTGGGGAAAAGCCCAGGAGAGGGCCGATCCGGTCATTGATGAAGGTATTTTTCTATTCCTCGATATCATAGATATAGATGATGGTCGGCGCGGTGGAGACGATTCGTCGAATGAAGTGATCCTGTTCCTTCAGCTTTCTATTTGCCGCCTCCAGCTCGGCGGTTCGTTCCGTGACGCGCGCCTCCAGCACATCATGGGAGAAGCCCAGTTCCCGGGCCTGCTGCTCGTTTTCGAAAAGCAGTGTGAGCCGATGGGTCAGGCTCTCCATAGAGGGGCGATACAGTCGAAAAGTGGGCTGATCGTCGATGCCGATCGGCAAGTTTCCGTAGCGGCGGCATGCCGGACGGGAGCTGCGCCCCTGTCGGGTAAAATGAGTGCAAATGTGACTTTGGGGAGGCCTTGACCTGCGTCGGTGTTGCTTGATACTACTGCACGTACAAGGCTCTTTGAGAGACATGAACTGGAGGAAGTAGTATTTGTGGAATAACGACAGGTCAGCTCAAGGCGTCCGATAGCGGGAAGCAAGCCAACCCGCTGTTCAAGCCATGGCCCTTGAGGGAAATGCTCTGGGGGGGCGCGTTGTGCTCGTTCTCTTTGGCGTGCATCATACTGAACCCACCCATCGTGACACATCTTTTTGCTGAAGATGCGAAGGAGCTTGCTCCAGCTATTATCTCGCTATTTGACCGCATACGTCTTGCGGCGGGGGTTCTTGGATTGCTGTTCCTCGCGTTCGCCGTCTCCTCGAGGACCGCCGGCCGCCGCCTCCCGGTAAAACGCGGTCTGGTTTTTGTCGTCATCGCGAGCACGATCATTTTCGCGATCTTGGGTGAGGTGTTCCTGCGGATACAAGGGGCCCGCGAGTGGGGGAGCTTTTTTCGCACGCCGCTCAGTGTCGGTTCAATGCATAAAAAAGGAGAACAGCCTCTTCGCCCGGGAAGTTATGTCAACAGGGTGGTCAACGACCTACGGCCCGACGCAGAAACGCAGACCATCCAAATCAGCATTCAGCCCTTCGGTGTTCGCGGACCGGCACCGCGTGAGCCCGGCCCGGGAAAGGTTCCGCGGATCGTCTGTCTCGGGGGATCGACCACGTTCGGGTACTCGGTTTCGGATGGTGCACCGTGGCCGAGGGTTCTGGAGAAGCAGCTCAAGGAGGTCGGCCCGGTCGAGGTCGTCAACGCGGGCCGGCCGGGCGCAACAACCTGGCGCAACTTTCAGTACCTACGCGATCGCATGCTAACCCTCGAGCCTGATATCGTCCTTTTTTATGAGGGCTTCAACGACATGTGGAGAGGCGTACGAAGGCACGCCTCCATCCAGGATGACTATGGCGTTGCAGAAGTCGACGTTCCCGCGACCCCCTATCCGTTCATCGTCGGCCCGACAAGGGCGTGGCCGTTGCGCTTGTCGTTCCTGGCTTACCGAATCGGTCTAGCGCTCCATCGGTACCGCGAGGAACCCCCGATCCTCACCCCCCCCGCCGAGAAGCTGTATCACCCCTCGATAGTCAACATTTATGAGAAGAACCTCTCCGCCATGATCCGACTCACCCGAAAAAACGGCGCCATCCCGGTCGTAATGACCTTCGCCAGCTGCGACTCAACCGAACATGATAAGGAGACGTCGCGTCGCTGCCTGAAGTACGTGACAAAAGAGATTCCTCCGCTGGATGCGGATCTCGCGAGGATCGGCATGACGCTCTATCGCCAAAAAACGAAATCGGCGGCCGACAAGGAGCGGGCGATCCTCATCGACCTTGCATCGCTCCTGCCTCGAGATCCGGACTTGTTTGCAGATACGGTTCATTTCTCTGTCGAAGGTGAGCGACGGGTTGCAACAATTCTGAGCAGATATATGATTGAAAATTCCTTATTATCAAGCCGCCTGGGATTTCACTAGACGGCCACCGGGAGACGCTTTTTGAAGTTTCGAGACCGCATCAGAAATCTGCAGATAAGGAAATCGTATATTCCCTCAATCGCCGTCGAATCACAAATTGATGTGATCAAGGCAGAAAAGAGGTGGGATGCCCTCAACTCCGAGTGGAACGACCTGGTCGATCGGTGTGAGCGGGCGTCCATATTCATGACATGGGAATGGCTGCGGCCCTGGTGGCGCAACTATAAGGGGCCGAACGATACCCTGTACCTGGTTACGGTGCGGATTGGCGGTCGGCTTGTAGGGGTCGCCCCGCTCTATCGACACCGGGTCGCGCACTCCATTTATATCTTGGGTATTGTCGGGGACTCTTCCGAAGACTCGGAGTATCTGGACATCATCACAGATGACGCCTATGGAGACCTAATCCCCATCGCCATTACAGACTATCTGATGTCGAAAAAAACGACTTGGCATATCGCCAGGTTTTCTCTAATACGTAGCGAATCTCCGACGATTGCCGGACTGCAACGAGCCGCAAAGGAAAAAGGGTATTACACCACAACCCAGAAGGGGACCTGCCTCTCGCTCGACATCCCGGCGGAATGGGATGAATACCTGACGAGAGCGAGTAAAAAGATACGAAAGAAGATCCGCGTCCAGTTCAAATGGATGTCCGAGCAGGATGATGTGGCGATCGAACTATGCCGCACGGCCGGTGGGCTGACGGAGCGGTTGAACTCCCTGTTCGAGCTTCATCAGAGACGGTGGGAACAGGCAGACGAGAGGGGGGTCTTCTCAGAGGAATCCCGCAGGCGGTTCTATAAGGAGATGGCTGAAGGTCTCGCGCAAAAGGACAGACTTCGGCTCTACTCCTTGAGGCTTGGGGGGAAGCTCGTCGCCCATGAGTTCAACTTCGTTTACAAAACGAGGATGTACTGTCTCCAGATGGGATACGACACAGATTTTTCCGACCAAAGTGTCGGCACTACTCTCAGGGCATGCGTCATCAAGGATTGTAGTGAACGCGGTGTACGATGCTATGATTTCCTCGGCGGCGACGACCCCTACAAGCGGCGGTGGGGCGCAAAACCAGATGAGATCCGATGTGTGATCGTTGTCCGCTCCGGATGGGCAATGTGGTTGTATTGCGTCCTACCCAACAAGTTCGAAGACATACGAGACAACCTGCGCGAATGCATCCCCGAGGCCACATTAGATATCAAACGAGGGGCGCAGAAGAGAATAAAAAGGTTACTGCATGCCTATCATCTACAAAAGAAACTGATGGGCAAGAATACCCCTCGAGAATAGCCCGTGTTTGACAAAACCCCTCGAGAATCAACCCTCACCAGGCGACGGATAAATACTAAACAGACCTGTAATTTATTTGGATTGGCTATGCGCTGCCTAAAAGCCCCCTCCCAGCCTCCCCCCGAGGCGGGGGAGGAGCGGGAACTGGCCTCCCTGGAAATGTCGAAAGTCTACTCTAATCAGCACACGATCATTTCAAGACCCGATTTAGTTGCGTTTTTTGGGGCTCCCAGCGCATCAACGGTCCGGCGTCTTCGGCGCCGGCAGCTATCGGCGATCACCGCATCGGCGGCGCGCTCGGATCCCTCCAGTCCTCGGGCAGTAGGGTCCTGACCCCGCCGAAGCGGTAGGCGAAGCCGATCTGTCCGGAGGGGAACAGGTCCCCGTCGGGCTGGATGACGCCGGCCTCGGTCTCCCAGCCGTTGAGGGAGAGGATGACTCCCGCCTCGATGAAGAAGTTCCACTGCCTGCCGACGATCATCTCGTAGCCGAGGGTCGCCGGGAACAGGTAGGCGTCGGTCTGCCAGCCCCGGCCGGTGAGGTCGAAGTCGGCGTAGACGACGGTGTTGACGTAGATCACCCGCCGGCGGTGGTTGCCGAACCTAAAGGCGAAGGTGTTCTCGAAGGTGAGGATCCAGGAGTTGTCCTGGAAGTAGAGGTCCGGGTTGGTGTCCCTGGAGTCTATTTCCACGTACTTGTAGCCGGTGCGGATGTGCCACCCCCAGAAGAAGAAGTTGGTCCCCCGGGTCCGGGCCATCTCCTGCTTGATCCGCAGGATCGCCTGGAACACGCCGACGTCCCCCCCCACGTCCAGCCCCACGGTGAGCCAGTAGTAGATACCCCGCTGGATGCCCACCATGAGGGCCGGGGGGAAGAGATCCGCGTCCGCGTACCCGACGACGGCGGTCTCCTTGCGGTTCAGGTTCCCGCCGTTCCGCACATAGGGTACCTGGCGCCGCCGCTCCCAGCCGATGCGCTGGTTCCCGGGCATCTCCCGCGCCCGGTTGTCCCGTATCCGCTCGATGAGCGACTTCTTTTTCCCGTCGTCCGCGGTTTCGGTCTCTGCCGCCGCCTCGGGGGCCTCGACCGCCGCCTCTTCCGCCTCTCCTGCCGAGGCGTCGTTCCCTGTCTCGGTATCCGCCCCGGCCGGGGCCTGAAACGGGAGCAGCAGGACGATTCCTCCCCACTGCGCGAGGCGCAGTACTCTCAACCGGTGTGATGGCGTCATTTTTTGTCTCCTTCGAGGGGGAGTATACGGGAAACTGAAAGAATCGCCACCTCGAGTCCTCGCCCTTGATCATCCCGGGAGGATGGGGCTAGACTCGGGTCATCACCACAATAAAATCACACAGGGGGACCAAGGAGGAGACCATGGCTAAGAGAGTGCGAATACTTTCCATCGACGGCGGCGGCATCCGGGGGATCATCCCCGCGGCGGTGCTGAAGGCGCTGGAGGAGAAGCTCCAGGCGCGGAAAGGAGAGGCCGCCCGGATCGCCGACTACTTCGATCTCATCGCGGGGTCCAGCACCGGGGGCATCCTCACGTGCCTCTACCTCTGCCCGGAGGAGCGGGGGAGCGCGCGGCCCCGGTTCACGGCGGCGGACGCCCTCAACCTCTATATGGAGTGGGGGGACGATATCTTCGATATCCCGTTTCATCACAAGCTGAGGACCCTCGGTGGCCTCACGGACGAGAAGTACCCGGCCGCCGGGCTGGAGGAGGCGCTGTCCCGGCACTTCGGTGACCTTCAGTTGAAGGATCTCCTCAAGCCCTGCCTCGTCACGGCGTATGATATACGGCGACGACAGGCGTTCTTCTTCACCCAGCACGACGCCGTGAAAAACGACGACGATAACTTCGATCTCGTGGACGTGGCCCGGTCCACCTCCGCGGCCCCCACCTACTTCGAGTGCGCCATGGCTACCTCGAAGGGCAATACCCGGCACCCGATGATCGACGGGGGGGTGTTCGCGAACAACCCGGCGCTCTGTGCCTATGCCGAGGCGCGCAAGATGGACGGCGCCCCCACCGCGGCGGACATGCTGATCCTCTCCCTCGGGACCGGCGAGGTCCGGAGTCCCTACTCCTTCGGGGAGGCCCGGGACTGGGGGCTCGCCCAGTGGATCCGGCCGCTCGTCGACATCATCATGTCCGGTGTCTCCGAGACCGTGAACTACCAGCTTCAGAAGATCTACGAGGCGGTGGGGTGCGAGGATCAGTACCTCCGCCTCCAGAAGACGGATCTCCCCTCCGACCACGCGGAGATGGACGACGCGTCCCGGGACAACCTGCGCACACTCCGCGAAATGGGGGAGGCGCTGGCCGCGGTCCACGACGACGCCCTGGAGGCGTTCGCCGACCGGTTGGTGGAGTGACCGCCTTGACCGCCGGAGATGGAACCGCGGGGAACCCCCGTCTCTTTTTCGGGGGGGCCTCACCCATGCCTTCAGCCTAATATCCCCATTGGGGCTGGAGGGAAAGAGCATCGCGGAGCAGGCCGCCCATATCCGCCCCCTGCTGAGCGACCAGGAGACCAAGAGCTCATCAAGACCCAGAGCCCGATCGACCGACCGAAGAATCCATCCCGTTCGCTCAAGAAGCGGTTCGCCTGTAAGGACAAGGCCCGCTTGAAGGAACGCCTCGCCGAGTACCGCGACTTCATCGGGAGCTTTCGAGCGGTCCATGGCCAGTTGCAGAAAGCCACCAAGAAGCGGAAGGCATTCCACAGCGAGTGGCCTGTGGGGAGCTATCCCCGGTCAATCCGGTGCATCCGCTTAATTTTCCAAATTTTCGAGGTCTATATTTGAGGGACATCACACCATCTAAATAATGGAGTGTCGACCAGCCGGTCTTTTTATGAGGAGGGATTTCGCTATATGTCAAAATTGAAATTCACCATTTATGCCCCCTTGGCGTTGGCCTTTTTTGCATGCAATCAAAACAGCGACACCCGGTGGGACGGGGGAGAACTGGGCACCGGCGGCGACAGCGACAGCGACTCGGATACCGACAGCGACTCGGATACCGACAGCGACTCGGATACCGACAGCGACGCGGACACCGATTCGGATGCGGACTCGGATACCGACACCGACAGCGACGCGGACACCGACACGGATGCGGACACCGACAGCGACGCGGATACCGACACGGATGCGGACACCGACAGCGACGCGGACACCGACACGGATGCGGACACCGATAGCGACGCCGACACTGACACGGATGCGGACACTGATACGGATGCGGACACTGATACGGATGCCGACACCGACGCCGATACGGATGCGGATACGGATGCGGACGGCGACTGTCAATTCGATTGCGTTCCGAACTGTGAACAATCGGGAGGCGCGATTGTCACGGGGGCCTGCGATCAGAATTGGCAGGAGTGCTGTGACCTGCCCAGCGGCGATGGCGACGCGGACGGAGATACCGACGCGGACACCGACTCAGATGCGGACACGGATGCGGACACGGATGCGGACACGGACGCCGACTCGGACGCCGACTCGGACGCCGACTCGGACTGCACCGCCATGGGCGCCCACGAGGATTTCAGCTTTTTCGTCATCAGCCTCTATCATATTTTGGAGTTGTCCGGGAGCACAGACGGATTTGGGGGAGACTTTCGCTACAATGGTTCCGCCACCGGGATCGAAGGCGCGGATGCCATCTGCCAGGAGGTCGCAAGTCGCGTCTGCTTCGGTCATAAAAACTGGAAGGCCTTCCTCAGCACCAGCCAGGAGAACGCCATCGACCGGATCGGCACCGGACCTTGGTACGACTTCGCCGGCAGCCTGTTTGCCGAGAGCGTTTCGGATCTCCCCAATTCGGGGCGGCCTCCCGGCGGGTGCTGCGAGACGGGGATGTTCGACGAGCTCGGTCAACTGCACGACGGCGTCAGCCTGGATGCCAATGACGACGGCAGACCAGATGACGACCACCACGCGCTGACCGGAACCAACGCCGATGGGACCTATGCGGGATTCAGCTGTGAGGATTGGAGTAGCACCTCTGCCTCGGGAGCGCCCCAGTGCGGAATGATATGGCCGAGGAACATGGGCGGTTGGGACATGGGCGGGAGCGGCTCGGACTGGATGGCAGGGTTTCAGGCCCACGGCTGCGCCGCGGGAATCAGCATCATTCAAGATGGCGCAGGCACCGGCGAGCCCACCGTGGGAGACGGCGGAGGCTATGGCACCTTCTACTGCTTCGCCCTCTAGTCGCGGACGAGGCGACTCGGTGAAGCGCCGCTGGGCATGAAGGGGGGGCATCACCATCAGGGCGCATTCCCTCAAAGTGGGTCATCGTAGAGGCATGAAAGAGGAGACAGCGTACGATATAAACACGCCATTTTTTTGATTTATAAGGAAAGATGGGAGACCACAGACCTTTGTGACTAATAGAGGAACGCGGTCTCCCCATGAACGAAATTACATTCAACAGCGTACATGAATGGCTTATCGACTTCCAGAAAACTTTCGAAGAATGCATCCGGGCGGGATGCAACCGCCTTGATGAACGCTGAGGAGAGTGTCTTCCGAGCTGTCCTCCAACTCGCGGACACCTTGTTCGGTGAGGTACTCGAATCTATCCTTGGGGATGCCGACTGGGCGATCGCAGCGACTGAAGAGATGCGGAAGCGCGTCCCCAACATGCGTTCCAAGGGCTTGCGCACCACGCCTGTCCGCCTCCTCGGTGGGACAGTGGTTAACGTACAAACGACCTACTGGGTACCCGACCGCCGGAGAAAGCGCGGTCGCCGACGCCGTGTCGGCAAACGCGGCGAGGACGGCGTCGGTCTCTATCCTCTGTTGACGACCCTCGGTATCTTCATCGGAGCCACCCCTGCACTCCAGGCCGAGGTTGCTCGTCAGGTCACCGAGAGCACCTCCTTCGATGTCGCCCAGGCGAACCTGAACGCCTCGACCATGACGGAGAACAGATTGTTCTGGTCTACCTGTGAGCGCAGCGCCTGCCTCCGGGCGTGCCAGTCGACGTCGTACAGGTCGAAGAACACATATTGCTCCTCGAACGTCTGCCAGAATACGTTGAAGTTGTAGACGCCCTCCTCGAAGTCCCCGTTAAAAGCCTGCATAATTTCGTAACATCAATCTTTTGCCTTGTGAACTGAATTCCGCTCACCGACTCCTGCTGAAGGAGGCTATTGACAAGGAGCGACGGCGAGAATGAAGAAGCACAACATCACCCGTGTCTGACGGGGCCTGCGCTATTCGCCCCTATTCGCCCCTAATCCGCCGCCATATCCCTGGGAAGAGGCGCCTGAGGTAAGGGTTCGCCGTCATCACGCGCCCCACCTGGTCCGCCGACGCGCGAAATCGGATGGGACCGTCGCCGGCCTTTGCTCGGGGATTCCGCGAACCGAGAAACGAGTCCTGTGAATACAGACGATCCAACATCGAGAGATAGAGACCCAGATCCGCCGCCGCGGGGTTCCAGCGGCCGTGCTCGAAGCAGGTCGGGCACCAGACGGTCACTTGCTCCGGTGCGAAGATCTCCGGAGGGATCCGCGTATTCCTCAGGACGGACACCGAGTCGAACTCCATAAGGGGATAATCATCCGTCACCGGCACCGCGTTTTTTGTCGCCTCTCGCAGGGTGGCGGCGTCCGCGACGAACGTACCGAAGAGGGCGGTCAACGACCCCATCTCGATGGCATCCAGATCCGCCTTGACGGCGGGACGCGCCGCGAGCCTTCGCTTCAGATCCTCCGGGGTAAGGGTGATCGCACCGCCCTTCATGCCTACCAACATCAGGTGCCGCCGATATCCGGACAGCAGTATCGCGTTGGGAAACACCTCCAAAAAAGATCGGATCACCGAGAGCGCGACCGGCCCCGGCACCTGGTAGGCGGGCAACCACTGGGTGACGAATCCCCCCCGCTTCAGCCGGGCGTGCGCCAGCCGGTAGAACTCCGCGGAATACAACGCCGAGACCCCCGCGAAGGCGATCGGCGGGGGCTCCAGCGTGATCAGATCGTACGCTTCGGTCGCGCCCATGCGGAGGTGCTGGCGCCCGTCGTTTACGAAGACCTTGACCCTCGGATCCTCGAGCACGCCGCGGTTCCATCGCTCGAAGTAGGCCGCATGCCCGAGCACGTTGCGCGACAGATCCACCACTTCGAGGGCCTCTATGCTGGGATGGAGCGAGGCCGCGTGGAGCGTGTTGCCGACACCGAAGCACACCACCAGCGCCTTCCTCGGGTCGTCCTGATGGAGTAACGGTAAATGGGAGAATGCCCGCATGTACCGCTGGGCAACCAGGTGGGTGCCGGTCATCAGGTAGCCGTTGGTATACAGCCCCCGCTCCGCGTCCGGAAACTCGACGATGATGACGGTTTCATTCTGGCCTTCGCTGACCGTTAAGAGGTTCATGGCATGCTCCGCCTGCGTCAGCGCCTTCTCCGCGATGAAGTGCCGGGGGAGCAGGGACCAGGCGATCAGCATCGCGCCTGCACCGCCGAGCAGGCCGAATGGTATCGTGTACCAGCGGCGCCTTACCGGGCTCCGACGAAAAACTAGGATTAGCGGTACCGTCGCCGTCAGGCCGGCCGCCCCCAACGCGAGGACCGCCGCGTCCATCCCAAGACGGGGGATGAAGAGAAACCCGGCGACGAGCGAACCGAGGACGCCGCCCAGGGTGTTCATCAGGTACAATGCGCCCGCCCGGCGCCCCACCTGCGCCAGACTGCGTTGAACGATCGCATTGGCCAGCGGGTAGGTCGCGCCCATCAACACGGCCGGCGCGCCAACGAGCATGACGATCGGCTTCAGCCGGAACAGAAACACCCATACCACCGCGAGCCCCTCCGAGGACTCCGAGAGCGCCTGTTGGAGGGACCCGACGTCCTTGTATCCGGAATCAAACCAGTAGATGCCGGCCACCGCGATCAGAATGTAGAGGGGGAGCGCGCTAGACAACAGGAAGGGCGCCTTCCCGATACGGCGCTCCAGCGCGCCGGCTGCGACAGATCCGATCCAGATCCCGACGAGGATGACCGCCAGGAGGAGCGAGAACACCGCGCGAAACTCCCCCAGGGTCGAGGTCAGAATCCGGAACCAAACGATCTCCAGCCCCATCCCCGTGAACCCGGACAGGAAGAGCGTGACGCAGACGAGGGAAACCCCGGCGCTCCAGCGTACGTGTGGGCCCTCGCCGAGATCGCGAGGGCGCGGTGCTGATTGTGGTGCTGAGCCGTTTCGCGAAAGGCGGAGCGCCCCGAGCCCGGCGACGAGGTTCAGCGATACCGCCACGGAAGAGGTCGCTAATAGCCCCAGCAGGGGGACCAGCAGGAAGTCGGTCAGAAGGCATCCCATGGCGGCCCCCAGCGTATTGAATCCGTAGAGCAGCCCTACCCTCCAGCTCACGTTCGTGAGCTCCCGTTGGAGCAGATACCGGACCAGGACGGTCAGGGTGGCGCCCATCATCAGGGTCACCGGCATCAGCAACACCAGGGCGGTCGCATAACGCAGCGCATGGGCTCCCGCGGACAAGGACCACCATCCCGCCTCGCCCACGACATATGATGAGATCGTTGCCGAAAGGCTCTCCAGCTGCGGCAGCGCCAGCGCCACCCCGAAGGCCATGGCAGCGATAACCAGCTCTATATACGCGTAGGCCCGGAGCAGGTTGATAGGTCTGTTGGCGGCCCGACGGTCAGCATAGCGGCCGGCCAGATAGCTGCCCACTCCCAGTCCGCTCATGAAGATGGCCGTGACGAGCGCGGCGGACAATACTGAGGAACCGAAGAGGTTTCCGAACACCCGGACCCAGATGACCTGGTATATCAACCCGGCCCCGCCGGACAGAAGAAAAATCAAGTAGAGTAGTGCGAGTCTCGGAGACTTTCTCATAGCGTACGGTACCTGTTCACGTTCCTCCTTCGATATCATTCCCCCCGCTCGCCTGCAAGCCTCTCGGGAGACGCGTAATCTTTTACAGTAACGAGATAAAGGCTGGCGGGTCAGGCACGGGCACGCCTCCAGCCTGAAACGCGTTGCCTCGGCCGCCGCCCTGTGGCAGCATGCTCTCTCGTCCCCGGGGAAGTCAGGTAATGGAGCAGGTTACACAGGCCGTCGACATCAGGAGCATCATCTCCTATTTCAGAGAGTGCTACCGGGAGGATCGCAGCCGCGGCTTCATCCAGACGGTCTACCACCGGGACGTGGAGTTCCTCTCCTTCGTCAAGCGCGAGGAGGAGCTCCTGGCGACCCCCCTGGTGGACATCTATCAGAACGTCGACGACGCGGAGGCACTCGAGAAGCAGGCCTATGTCTACCGAAAGGAGAAGGAGTTCCTCTACGGGACCCTGTTCATCGTCGGCGTGCTGGTCACGGAGGGCGGCAAGCGGGAGGAGGTGTGCGCCCCCCTCGTCTTCCTGCCCGCCGCGGTGGCGGAGGAGGACGAGCTCCTCGTGGTCAGGAAAGGGGAGGGGGCTCCCCGATTCAACACCCGGCTGGTGGAGCGCCTCGCTGGCGGCGCCTCTGACGGCGGCGGGCTGACCTCGGCGGAGATCGAGGCCGTCGAGGACATGCTGGCGGACGGCGTCCTCGAGCTGGGAGAGGTCGGGCAGATATCCACCATTTTGGAGAGGCTGATCGACGGCCTGGACACCGTCGAGGCCATCCTCTATCCCTCTCTGCTCTCCGAGGCGGAGGTGCGAGCGCGACTGAAGGCGCTCAAGAAGAGCGACGTGACCTCACTGGCGCTGCTCTCCGCCTCCTGCATGGGGCTCTTCAAGCGGGGCGGTGACACCCACGGTATCCTGCAGGATCTGACCCGGCTGGCGGCGGTCGAGCGGTATTCTCCCCCGCTCCGGGAGCTGCTCGGGGCGCCGCCCCCCGACCCGGTGTCCGAAGTCCCTGACGGCGGCCTGGTGCCGTCCATCCTCAGCGACGCCCAGCGGCGCGTGTTCGAGGCGGCGGCGCGGCACCGCAACGTGGTGGTGGTGGGCCCGCCGGGCACCGGGAAGTCCTACACCATTGCGACCCTGGCCATGCACTACCTGAGCGCGGGGCGGTCGGTGCTCGTCACCTCCGGGCGGGATCAGGCGGTGGATGTGATCGGCCACAAGATCGAGGAGCAGCTGAACCTCAAGGAGTGCGTGGTCCGCGGCGGCGCCAAGGCGTACCTGCGGCGGCTTCGGGGGTTCATCCAAAACCTGCTCGGCGGCATGTACGTCGAGAGCGATCAGGACCGGTCGGACCGGCGGCAGCTCGGCGTCCTCATCGGGCAGCTGGCGGAGCGGCGGGGGCAGCTGGAGGAGGCGATCGGGGAGTGGAGCCGCCTGGAAATCGCGCTGGGGGAGATCCTCGACGCGCGGCGGTTCGGGCTCTGGAAGCGCTTCCGCGCGTGGCTGATGGACCGCAGGATCTCCCGCAATCCGCCCCTCTGGGAGCTGCTGGACGAATACAACGCGACGCTGGACGACCTGGTGGCGCACTCCCGCGAGCTCATCTCGCTCCGCTATCTCCTGCAGCTGGCGGAGGCCGCCGAGACCCACCGGGCGATGCTGCAGCGCTTCCTCCAGGCTCTCAAGGCGCGGACCGGGGGGCGGCAGGAGGAGCTCTTCGATTCGATCGACGCGGGGGTCCTGCTCTCGGTCCTGCCGGTCTGGCTGGTGAAGCTCTCGGATCTCGGCCGCGTCCTGCCCCTCACGGAGGGGATGTTCGATCTGGTGATCATCGACGAGGCGACCCAGTGCGACATCGCCAGCTGTCTGCCGGCGATCCAGCGCGCCAAGCGGGTCCTCATCACCGGCGACCCCAAGCAGCTTCGGCACGTCTCGTTCCTCTCCGACCGCAAGATGGAGGCGCTGCTCCAGACCCACGGTCTGAGCAGCGAGGTCTGGCTGAACTACCGGACCAACAGCGTCCTCGATCTGTACGGCGACCGGCTGACCCGCCCGGGGAGCGCGGTCTTCCTCAACGAGCACTACCGCAGCCTCCCCGATATCATCCGGTTCAGCAACCACCACTTCTACAGCGATCGCCTCGCGATCATGACCGACAAGGGCCTCCCCGATCGGACCCCCGCGGTCCGCCTGATAGGCTGTGGCGGCGCGCGGGACAGCCACGGCGTCAACTCGGCGGAGGTCGAGGCGATCGCCGCCCGTGTCTGCGAGATCATCGCGGCGCCGTCCTCCCATCCCCCCACCATCGGCGTCCTCTCCCCGTTTCGGAACCAGGTGGACGCGCTGGTGAAGGCGCTCAACGAGCGCATCCCCCTGACGGCCATGCGGACCCACGAGGTGCTGGTGGGGACCGCCCATGCGTTCCAGGGGGAGGAGCGGGACATCATGCTCATCTCCCTGGTGCTGGACGACCAGACCCACGGCAACGTGGCCCGCTTCCTCGAGAAGCCGGACGTCTTCAACGTCTCCATCACCCGCGCGAGGAACCGGCAGCTCGTCTTCCACTCCGTCGATACCCAGTCCCTGGGGGCGGACTCGCTCCTCGGCCGATACCTCGTCGAGCACGGAGGGCAGGGGACCCCTTCCGAGCCGGAGGCGGATCCCCGGGACGCCTTCGCCGACGAGGTGCGGGCGGCGCTGGAGGGGCAGGGCTACACCGTCCGGAAGGGGCACCCCGTCGCCGGGACGAAGATGGACCTGCTCCTGCTGAAAGACGGAAAATCCCTGGGCGTCGACCTGATCGGCCACCCCGGCGGCTTCGTCGAGATCTTCGCCCTCGATCGCTATCGCATGTTCAAGCGGGCGGGCCTGCGCATCTTCCCGCTGCCCTACTCCCGATGGCGGAAGGACCGGAGCATGTGCCTGGAGGCGTTGAGCGCCGCCTTCCGGGGGGGCTCCTTAAGCTAGAGCTTCGACATTTTGGGGAGGCCAGTTCCGGCGGATGATCGGGGCGGGACGCCGTTGATGACGACAGCGCGGCGGTCCTCTCAAGGCCTCCTGTTCTCGAGCTTCGGGCGTTGCATCTCCATTTTCCTTCGGCGATCCGCGTGGGGGACGCGGCTCTCATCCGCCATACCCCGGCTTGAGGGAACCGGTTCCCCCGTGTCATACTGCCGCATGATTTTCACATCGAAAAAGACTTCATTCTCCGGTATGCCGTCGTGCCCGACCCGCCGCGTGAGTTTCCGCGCGTCCCGAGGGAAGGAGGGGCTGGCCCTGCTCGGTTGCCTGACCGCCCTTTGCTGTGCCGGCGAGGTGACCCGTGAGAACCGGGAGATCCTTTATCCCGCCGCGTTTACCCTTCTGCCCGACACAAGGGCTGAGATGAACAGCCCCGGCTACTGGATCGGCCGGCTCCCGGATCCGGACCGGGAGATCATGGACCGCCAGGCCGTCGCCGACTTCAACCGGCGCCTCCGGGAGGCAGGGCTGGTAAGGGATCTGGGCGCCTTCAAGCCCCCCGTGGGCAAGGCGCTGCGCCGGGAGCTCTCATCCACCGCGGCATGGGTGGGCCGCCAGGACGTCTATCGCCGAGACGGACACAAGGCCGGTGCGGACTTTATCGACCCTTTAGAGGATATGATGGATGCTGAATCCATAGAAGAGAAACAGTCCGCTCTCCACGGCTTTCTGGTCACTGGGGCCGATCTGAGAGTCCTGCCCACGGACGAGCCCCTTTTCGACGCGCCGGGGAATCGCTATATCGATCATCTCCAGGCCTCCCGTCTGGACCCCGGCACACCCCTCCTCATTCTGCACCGCAGCAAGGACGGCGAGTGGGCCTACGTGTTGACCGAGCTGGCCGCCGGATGGGTGCCCTCGGAGGTGGTGGTGGTCGCCCCGAGGGAAGCCTTCCTCAAACGCTACCGCTCCATGAAGACCGCGGTCGTGATTGTCCCCAGGGCCGACCTCTTCGCCGATCGGGAGATGACCCAATTCAGCGGCACAGTGCGTATGGGCACCCGCGTGGTCCTCGCGGACACCGAATCAGAATCCCCGGGCGAATCGCCGGCCGCCGACCCGCGATGCGCCTCAACGGTGGCCGTCACCCTGCCGGCCCGGGGGGCGGGCGGC
>JBNLED010000080.1:0-24940 GCA_050304755.1 Polyangia bacterium
CACGGACCGCCTCCCGGAAGGAGGGACGGATGCGGTCGGACGGAGCGGGTCTCGAGATACGCATTCGAGAGCGAAAAGCGATAGAGCTCCTTGGCGCGAGGGCTCCGCAGGAGGGTCTCCCGGAAGCCGTGCGTCAGGGCCTCCACGCCGGCCCGACCCAGCGTCTCGGCGATGATGATGCGGATCGTATCGGTGACCCGCCCGACGGCTAGCAGGCCGAACCGGTCGGCGCTGAAAGAGGTGGCCTCGGACCAGACCCTGAGGGCGATGCTGCTCTCCTGCAGCAGGCGCTGACAGGGGTCCCGGAGCCGCTCGGCCACGGTATCCAGGATGGCGATGCTCGCCCGGTTGACGAAGTCGGGCTTCACCGGCAGGGGGAGCCCCTCCCGGACGTCCAGCACCGCGGAGGCGACGGAGATGACCCACCGGACCGGTCCCACGATATCGCTCTTGGGGAAGGCGCACAGCCCCCGGGCGGCACGCCAGAGCAGCGTCCCGATGGCGAACTTGTGATCGGCGGAGAGGGGATGGGAGACATGCTGCGATAGAAACAGGGTGCTGTCCTCCGGCTGAAACGCGGCGACGTCGAGATCCGCCTTGTCTAGGACGAAGATGTCGAACTCGCCGAGCCCCGCGGCCGCGCCCCAGCTCCTGCACCAGGCCATCAGCGACGAGAACTTCTCCTCCTCGTCCGCCGCCACCTTGGCCTCGGCGGGCCGGGTATAGACCCCCTCGAGCCCCGGGGGCGCGATATCCGCCGTGAGTCGGGCTATCTCCGAGGCGACCATGGCGTCCCGCGGATGCTCGCAGAGCGCCGAGACGCTCGCGGGGTCCCACCGGGGATTCGGAATCGCGCTGACCAGGGGCGACGCCGGGGCCGCGCCGTCCAACAGGGAGAGCAGCTCGTCGCAGTACCAGACCGCCTGATCGTCCCCCTCGAAGAGGGCCCTCGCGCGGCGATCCCGGAGCTGCATGACCTCCTCCCCCTCCGCGATCTCGCTCTGGTCGTCCTCGACGATGCCCTCCACGTCGGAGGACGCCCGGGACACCGCGTCCTGAAGGGTAAGCCGCTGCTCCCCCGCCGCCCCCTGGGGCTCTCCGTCATCGAAGCAGGAGCGAAAGATGTACTCGAGGACGTCGTTCGCCTGCGCGTGTCCCGGCACCCGACGGATGGCCTCCTCACAGATCCGCCGCGCGCCCTTCGGGTTGTCCAGCTTGTCGTAGAGGATGAGGGCCGCCTGCGCCAGATGGTGGGCCTTCTCCGCCTGGGAGCGGTAGAAGCCCGCCAGCCTTCCGTGGGTGTCCGCGGCCTCGATGAAGTTCTCGGCCTTGACCGCCAGAGACGCCTTCTTCTCCAGGAGCCCAGGGTGGGAGGAGGCGATGTTGAGCCCGTCCTGCACCCGCCGGAGCGCCCCCTTGAGGTTTCCGGAACGCTCCTTGGCCTCCGCGTCGGCCAGGATCAGCTCCAGCCGATCCCAGTCGTTGAGCGACTCGGAGCGCTCGAGCCGGTCGGAGAGGATCTTCTCGACGAGGAAGGGATCCTCCGACGCGGGCAACCGATCGGCGAGGTGCCAGAGGGCCTCCTCCGATATGATGTCATCCTTGCTCTGGATAAAATCGGTCTTCACCGGCGTCCCGCTGAGCAGGGCCGCCGAGGCGCGCAGCGCGTCCGTCATCTCTCCGGGAGGGGAGACGTCGGCCAGCTGCCCGAGGCATCGGGAGACGCCGTAGAGCTTTCCCTGAAGGGGGGTGTCCCCCTCAAGCCCGAACATCATCTCCTTGAGGAGTCGTCGGGTGTGGTTCTCGTCGAGCCCCTCCAGGAAGCTCATGGTTCTAACGGAGTTGAGCATCCGACGATTGGCGTCCCGCACGTCCGGCGGCACCAGGCCGACCATCTCAGGCGGCGGCAGGGACTCCCGTTCGAGGGAGGTCCGGAGATCCTCCTCCCGATCGAGCTGCCGGAGCGCGAGGGACCGATAGAGGCGGGCGGTCTCGCGGAGGGTCTCGTTCTCCGTTTCGATGATGCTCTCGAAAGCGGTGACCGCCCGATCGTATCTCCGCGTGACGAACAGATCGATCTCGCCGGCGCACAGCGCGAACAGGGCGGCGTCCCGCGCCGCGAGGGGCGCCAGGCGGTTGATCCGGTTCGCGACGAGGGCCCAGTCTCCGGCGCGGCACGCCAACCGCATGGAGAGCCAGAGGGGGGCGGCGTCCGCTGTGCTGATGGCGCACAGGTCGTCAAGGGTGGCCGCGGCCGCGGCCGGATCCGCCAGGGCGTGCTCCTGGATCATCGCGCGCTTGAAGAGCGCCTCCCGGGTAGCGTCCAGGGTATTCGAGTCCGCGGCCTCATCCGCCAGGGCGTTCGCGGTTTTCCGGAAGTTCTCCGGCAGCGGCTCGAACGCGAGGGTCCCGCTCGTGGACTCCGCCGCGAGCCGCTCCGCCTGCTCCTCCAGCTCGCGGGATCGGGCGTCGTCCCCGACCGAGGCCGCCTGCCCCGCCGCCAGGAACAGCAGGGTCGCCTTGAGAGAATCATCCGCGGTGGTGTTCGACCAGTCCAGATAAGCCTCGGCCCGCGCTTCGGGCGCCCCGAACAGCGCGTTGAGGGCATGGGCCCACGGCGCATGCTCCTCCCGGAGCAGGGCGATCAGGGATTTGTCCCGAGACTGAAACTCCTCCAGGACGACGTCAATCAGCGGGTACTCCACGCCGACGCCTCTCAACAGGGCGGCGACCTTCGCCGCGTCCGGATGTGAGACGTGGGTCTCGAGCCAGGCGAGCAGGGTCTCCGGCACCTCCCCGTTCTGTGGCGGCGGCCCCTCCGGGTCCGTGTGCTCCGCCAGGATCTCGCTGACCAGGGAGCCCGAAGCGTCCCGCTCCGCCCCGCTGAGCGACGCGGCGGCCGTCGGCGAGCCGGCCATCAGCGCGAAGACCGCGCGCTCCACCTCCGACGACCGCTCCCCCGCCTGCGCCAGCGCCTGGTCGAGGGCGCCGGACGCGGCGAGGAGCCGGCACCGCTCGTTCCGGAGGAAGTCGCTCTCCGGCAGAAAGGCGATGGCGTTGGAGAGCGCCTCGAGGGTCTTCTCGAGGGAGCCCATGCGCGTCTCCCTCACCACCGCGAGATACCAGTAGAGCGCCCCCACCACCGCGTTGCCGCGCTCGAAACCGTCGAAGGAGTGCCCCATCCCCCGTTCCGCGTCCGGGGTGGACGGAGGCGAAGCCGCCGCGTCCGCCAGCTTGGTCAGCGCTCGCTCGTGGAGCTCCCAGTTCTCTATCCGCGCGCTCAGACGGAGCACCGCGTGAACGATGGACCAGTCGATGCCCTCCTCCTTGAGCGCCTGGTTCAACAGTCCGGAGGCGGCGATCTGATCGTTCTGCTTGAGCTTGATCTCCGCGATCTCGGTGAGGAGCGCCGCCCTGAATACCGAATCCCGGGTGTGGGCCACCAGCTTCTCCAGGCGGCCGGTGATGTTCCCGGTTCTCCCGAGGGCCGCGTCGGACTCCGCGAGCGCCCACACCACCTCTCGCAGCTCCGGCGCGAGGGCTTCCGCCCGCTCGAGTTCTTTCCGAGCCAACCGGGGATCACCGAAGTGGGTGCTGTAGAGCCGTGCCAGCTGCAGCCGGCAGTGGGCCCGTTCGGTCGGGTCCTCCAGAACCGCGAACAGCCGTTTCAGCGCCGTCAGCCTTTTCTTGGCGCCCCGCCGGCCCGCCGCCCGCCACTCCTCCCAGACCAGATCCGGAAGGTCCGGATCCTCCGAGATCGCCATATCCAGGAACTCGAAGGGATCCCGCTCCGCCTCCGGCGCGGTCTCCATGACCCGCATGAGCGCGTAGAGCAGCGCCTTCCGCTCCGCTGAATCGGTGGTGGACTCCAGCTCGGTGGTCAAGCGGTCGGCAAAGTCCATTCCCGTCAGGGGTTGGCCAAGGCGCCCCATCTCCTCATTCGCCTTCTTCGAAATGGTAGAGCTCCCTGCCCTCGTCGTCCCACCAGGCGAACAGACGATCCTGGAGGACCTTGGCCTGCACCATATTCTCGGGGAGAACCTCCCCCTCCATGACGCCGCTGATGTGCTGCGTGAGCAACTGGAAGGCGTTCTTGCGGATGATCGCGCTCTTGTGGGTCACCCCCTCGATGGCCCACTCGAGGCGATGACTTTCGCCCGCGGACTGATACCACTCCAGCCACCTCGCCCGCGAGTACCCGAAGTCAGAGAAGCATATCTTTACGAGGGCCTCGTGGCACTGGGTCACCAGCTTACTGTCCACGGAGTCCAGCATCCGTATGAGGGTCCCGATCGCCAGGGGATCCCCCAGATCCCCGAGGGCCCTCGCCGCGACGCGTTTGGTCTCCAGATCCCGCGACGATCCCGCCAGCAGATCCACCACCTTCTGCAACGCCCAGCGAAACTCCGAATAGGCGCTGTACTGCCGGAGCACGTCGATGGCGATGGCGCTGATCTGCCGATCCGAATCGAAAATCCGGGAGATCAACGACTCGAGCGCCTTCGGGTACTTTATTTCGGAGAAGAGGAAGACCGCATAGAACCGGACGTCCGAATCCCGGCTGCCGAACAGGGGCAGGAGGTGTGGTCCCGCCGCCTCGCCGAATTTCGTGAGGGCCTTGAGGAGCGGCCCGTGCTTGTCCACACGGAGCAGCTTGCCGCTCGACTGATGCCGGTCATAGCTCAGGGGACCGGGGAAATGGTCGATCAGGCACTCGATGGCGTCCTCACCGATACCGAGCAGGACCTCGAGCGCCGCCGTGTCCATTCCGGACGGCGTCAGGACCCGCTCCACGAGCCGCTCGATCTCCTCGTTCATGTTGACCTCGACGGAGCGCGTCTGCTTCTCTTTGAGGGAGATAATCTGCGCCTTCGTCACCTTGTCCTCCGCCTCGGGAGGCCCTGCGAGGTCGGGAGAAACCGTCTCGGACTCATCTGACGCGAAATCCTGACTCACATAATACTTAATCCCCGTGGGGACGGTTTCGTCGTACCGCTCGGCCCGCGGCTTTCTCGGGATCTTCGCGGAGTATCCCGGATCGCCCACGTCCGCCTCTGGTTCGGCCGTGTCTGTCTCCGTCTCCGGTTCGGCCGCGTCTGTCTCCGGTTCGGCCGCGCCTGTCTCCGGTTCGGCCTCATCCGGAGGCGCATCGAAACTCGTCTCAGTCTTTGATTGGCCATCCTCCTCGGCGTCGGAGTCGTCCGACGCCTTGTCGCTCGAAGCGGGCCCCCGATCGGTATCCGAATCCGCGCCCTCCTGAATCTGGGCCATGGCCTTCGCCACGCTCTGCCAGTGGGCGGGCTGGGAGTCGCCTATCAGAGGTTTCGAGCGCACCTTGCCCGAGTGGTCCGCCGCCGCGGCGCGGTACGCCGCCGCCGAGGACTCGAGGTCCGCCGCCGATTTCGGCAGCTTCGAGAACGCCATGTGGGCCGGCCGGGACGGCAGGACCGAGACGTTGGCGCGATACTTGCCGTATTTCTTTTCCATCAGAATGCGGTCGAAGGCGTCGGCTACCAGGCGGGTCAACCGGGTGAGATCGGACACGCTCTCCGACTTCACCCCCATCGCTCCGGAGTCGCTGTAGAGCATCAGGATCACCCGCCCCCGGAGCACCACGGGAAGGATCACGCAGTTCTTGGGCCGCGCCCGATCCATCTTCTGAAAGAGCGCATGATCCGCCTCGGTCTTGCCCGGTGACCCGAGGTAGATCGATCGGGTGTTGAACGCGGTCTCCAACATGCCCCCGTCGTCGATGGCGAGCACCGGGCCCTCCACCCGCTTCAGCTCCGTCGCGTCGGTGATGAGGGAGTGTCCCCTCGCCTCCCGCCCCTGGATCACGAACAACATGGAGTATTCGAACACATTGCCCACCAGCTCCATGAAAACGGAGAGGATATCGTCCCGCTTGTCCGCCGCCGCCAGGCGCTCGGCGGCGTCCTCGATATCGAGGGTCCCGGAACCCATCGCCGTGATGCTCGGGGGCGGCTCGGAGGGGACGGTGTCCCGACCCAGAAAGCTCTTCCGGGCCGCCCGGATCTCCTCCGGTACCTCACGAGTGTCCCGCTCGGCCTTGGCGTCTCCCGCCACGGTGGTCGCGTCCGGTTTCGCGGTCTCCTCGGCGGGAAAGTCGGCGGGCGCCGGGGTGGTCTCGACATCGTCCTGTGCATCGGGAAGCGCGTCGAGGAGCGCCTCGTCGATCACTGCGTTGACCATCGCATCCTCTGGAGATTCAGTGACCGGAGGCGCCGCCGCCGCTTCCGTGACCGGCGCGGACGAAACCTCTGCCGGCGACTTGGCGTCCTGCGCCGCGGTCGCCTCCCGCAGCAACCCCTGGTCGTCATCCGGAGAGGCGACGATGGGGGGCAAGTCGAGGGACGCATCCGGGAAGAGCCGCTTCGACAGCGCGGTGAACCGGTCCGACATGGGGATGCCGAAGGCGCGCTTGAGCGCCATGGCCAACCGGAACTCGAGCACCAGATGGGGCGCGAACTCAAGCCCGAGCAGGAAGGCCACCTCCGAGAGATCCGCCTCCCGCAGCGGTGCGGAGGCGGCGACGATCATCCGGTCCCCCTCAATCCGAACCGGAACGATGCGGTGCTCCTCGGCCGCGGTCCATGGGAGCATCCGGACCGTATTTTCGTCCGGTGCATCCAGGACCGACGGATCCAGAACCGGCATCCCGAAGGCCTGACCGACGTATTTGGCGATCTGCCGCTCGTCGGCGATGGAGAGCTCGAGGAGGTTGGTGGCCAGGTCGCCGCCGTAGATGACCTGACGCTGGAGCGCCTTCTCGATATCAACCACACCCACAACCTTGTTTTTGACTAGTAATGACCCGAGTGTTGACATTTACCTTCGCCCGCCGTGTGTTGTAAAATCCATTGTTATTATTTAGTATTATATATTCAGAATCAAGTCGATCATTGTTTGCGTGGTCCTTGGGGGCCGGCGGCGCGAAAACCACATCTAACATACCGTTTTTATAACATTATCGACGCGTCTAAAAAGAGCACCTCTCAGTGACGGAAAACGACCCGAGCGCATCCGGATGAACCGCTGACGGACAGGCCATGAGTCGCCCCATCGAAATCCGTTGAATTCGATTCCGCTTCGCCTCTAGAATGGTCCTCACCAATCCACGTTATAAGGAGGTCTCTCATGTTAGTCGTTCATGTCTTTGTTCACGTCAAACCGGATGATGTGGAGGCGTTCAGGGCCGCGAGCCTGGAGAACGCGACGAACAGTGTCAAGGAGCCTGGGATCGCGCGCTTCGACGTCATCCAGGAGCAGGAGGACCCCACCCGGTTCGTACTCGTGGAGGTGTACCGCACTCCCGAGGATCCGGCCAAGCACAAGGAGACGGCGCACTATCTCAAGTGGCGGGACACCGTGGCGGACATGATGGCTGAGCCCCGCTCCGCCAAGAAGTACACCAACATCTTCCCGGACGAGAACGGCTGGGACTTCTCCGGTCAATAGCAGGAGGTGCAGATGGAGTTCGAATTCGCCACCGCCGCGCGCATCCTCTTCGGTCGGGGAACCTCGAAGAGCGTCCCGGACGAGGTGGAGAAGAGAGGGAGGCGGGCGCTCCTCGTCACGGGCCGCCGTCAGGAACGCAGCGCCCCCCTCGAGGAGGCGCTGGTCGATCGAGGCCTCATGGCGGAGGTCGTCCGTGTCGCCGGGGAGCCCACTACCGAGTCAGTTCTCGACGGCGTAAAAAGGGCTCGACGGGCCGGCTGTGACGTGGTGGTAGGGCTCGGGGGGGGCAGCGCCGTAGACGGGGGCAAGGCCATCGCCGCTCTCCTCACCAACCCCGGCGAGCTCCTCGATTACCTGGAGGTGATTGGCCGAGCCCGCCCCATCGCAGCCCCGCCCGCGCCCTACATCGCCGTCCCCACCACCGCGGGAACCGGGGCCGAGGTCACGCGTAACGCGGTCATCGAATCCAGGCCCCACCGCGTCAAGGTGAGTATGCGGAGCCCCCTCATGCTGCCCACCCTCGCGGTGGTCGATCCCTTGCTCACGGTGACGGCGTCGAGGGAGACCACCGCAACCACCGGCCTCGACGCCCTCACCCAGGTGATCGAGCCGTTCGTATCGAACAAGCCGAACCCCATCACGGACGGCCTCTGCCGGGAGGGGATGCGCCGCGCCGCGAGATCCCTCGAATGGGCATACCGCGACGGAAGGGATCTGGACGCCCGGGAGGACATGTGCGTGGTCAGCCTCTTCGGCGGCCTCGCGCTCGCCAACGCCAAGCTCGGCGCGGTCCACGGGTTCGCCGGCCCCATCGGCGGAATGTTCGACGCCCCCCACGGCGCCGTGTGCGCCCGGCTGCTGCCGCTGGTCTTCGAGGCCAACGTCCGTGCCCTCACCCGCCGAGCCAAAGATACCCCCGCCTTGGATCGCTTCGATGAGGTCGCGGTGCTGCTGACAGGCGATCGGAGCGCCACCGCCAAGGACGCCGTCGACTGGATCACGGCCCTCTGCGACGGCCTCGCACTCCCCGCCTTATCGACCTTCGGTGTGACCACCGCCGACCTCCCCGTCATCGTGGAGAAGTCGAAGAACGCCAGCAGCATGAAGGGAAACCCGGTCCCGCTGACCGAAGGAGAGCTCACGGAGATTCTGGAGAGGGCACTGTGAACACCTCAGGCTTCGGGGATCTCCTCCCCCTCCACCCAGATGCCGTCGAACCCGTCGCACATCACCCGGGCCGATAGAATATCCTCCTCGGAAAGGACATAGTAGAATCTATCCACATCCTGGAAGTTGACGATACACACTCCAACCCCGAACGCCTCGGGGCACCGCTCGGAAAACCAGGTGCCGTCTACATTGTCACACCCCTGGCGATAAAAGGCTTCGTCGCCGGCCTCCTCGGCGAACACCTCGTCACACACCGCGAGGGTGGTGCCGTCCGTCATCGTCAAAGAGAAGCCCGAGCAGCTCCCGGTGAACGCGGGACGCTCCGGCCCCTCCACCTGATCGCTGCCGGTATCGCCGCCGTCCCGGTTTCCCGCGCCGTAGTCGATGAAGATATCGCACCCCGTGATCAGGAGCAAAAAGGAAGTGAGCGTATAGGCAGCGCCGGTACTCATGTTGCCAGCCTTCTTTATCGCGTTATGGTGCACTGAATAGAGGACAGCTTCGACAATCCCCAAATCGTAAGTTCCCTATCCCGTCAATGTCCAAGCCCTCCTCGCCGGTCCTGGTCCCCGAAATCAGGGATGGGTGTCTTCCCAGCCGGCGTCTATTCCGACGTCCCATTCTGTATCCGAGTCCGTATCGATGGCGGTATTGGAATCGCTGTCTGATCCGCCATCCCCCTCAGCGCCTCCGTCTACATCAGTGTCCACATCCGTATCCACGTCGGTGTCCGCATCCGTATCCACATCGGTGTCCGCATCCGTATCCGCGTCAGTGTCGACATCCGTATCCGCATCGGAGTCGCCATCTGCTCCAGGGGCATCGTCATAACAGCACCCGTTACCCTCCGAGCAACAGGAACCGCTTTCGCAACAGTAGTCGGTGCAGTCCAGCGGGTAGGCGTCCGGGCACCCGTCCTCCGCCTCCTTGGTGAACCGGCAATTACAGGGCTCCCACCCCTGGCCGTCTTCTCTGCAGGTCTGTCGCGCCTTTCCCCCCGGCGGGCACGGGCACACCTGTTCTTCTCCCTGTGCACACAACACGGTGTCGTTTTCGGCGCCAGCGCAACCGCCGCCGAAAAGCACCACAGCCGCCAAGACAACACAAAGTAGACCGCGGCACATGATATGATGGGATCTCTTCTTCATCGCCGACTCCTCATTCTATCTCTCTGTAGATTATCTGTTTTTTTGCGATTATCAACCGCTCAATTCAGGGACCTTCCGATGCGCTGACATTCGTCATCGGGTTTCCGATTTGACGTTCACTGCAGTATTGAGGATGCGCTCGTCGCTCACTCAACGCTCACGCGCTCGCCGCTCAAGACGGGACCCAGGGACGCTCAGAGTCCTCTCAACCTCAGGCGAACGGATCTATTGTCGAGGGCAATCTTTCATGTATGCAATTTCTGGACGATCGCTACGAAACCAGCTCGATGCGGGAGGTGGGGGAGTTATCGCCGCGGCGGGGGCCCAGCTTGGTGACCCGGGTGTATCCGCCCGGGCGCTCCCTGAAGCGGGGGCCGATAACGAAGAAGAGCTTCTGCATGAGATCCACGAGCTCCCCCTCTCCGTTGTCGTAGTACCGCGGAATGAACTTCGTGATGGTGCGCCTCAGGTGGACCTGCTTGGCGCGCTCCTCCGCGCTGAGCTTGTCGAGGGGCTTTCCGACACTGTCGCCGGCCTTGGCCGCCTTCGTGATAATGCGCTCGATAATGCCCCGAAGCTCCATCGCCTTGGCGTGGGTTGTGTCGATATGCTCGTGCACGAGCAGCGACGCCGCCATGTTGCGGAACATCGCCCGGCGATGGCTCGAGTTGCGTCCCAGTTTTCGTCCTGATTTACGGTGTCTCATCGTATCCTCAAATCCAGCCTACTGTTTCCAGCGCTGCAGCATCTGCTCCCAGTTCTCGATTTTCATCCCGAGCTGGAGATCCATCTCCGCCAACAGATCCCGGATCTCCTTGAGGGACTTCCGACCGAAATTCTTGGTCTTGAGCATCTCGGCCTCGGTCTTCTGCACCAGCTCGCCGATGTAGGTGATGCCGGCGTTCTGCAGGCAGTTCGCCGAGCGGACCGAGAGCTCCAACTCTTCCACGGTTCTGAAGAGGTTCTCGTTGACCGGCTGCTCCTGCTTCTCGGGCACGCCGATGGGCGCCTCTTCCTCTTCCTCGAAGTTGATGAATATGTTGACTTGTTCTTTGACAATCTTCGCCGCATAGGCGACCGCGTCCTCCGGCCGAACACTCCCGTCCGTCCAGACCTCGAGGGAGAGCTTGTCGTAGTCGGTGATCTGCCCCACGCGCGCGTTACTGACGTTATAGTTGACCTTCCGAATCGGGGAGTAGAGCGCGTCCACCTGAATCCAGCCGATCTCGGTGTCATCCTCTTCCAACATCCGCCGATCCGTCGGCTCATACCCGCGCCCCGGCCCCACCAGGATCTCCGCCCTGAGACGTCCGCCCTCGGTCACCGTCGCGATATGATGCTCCGGATTCAGAATATCGACCAGGTCGGAGGTCATGATATCGCCGGCTGTGATTTCCCTCGGTCCGTCGATATCGAGCGTCAGGGTCACGTTGCGCGGTTCGTGGAGCTTGAACACGGTTTCCTTGAGATTCAGAATGATATCCGTCACATCCTCGACCACGTCAGGGACGGAGGTAAACTCGTGGGAAACCGCGTCAAACTTTACAGCCGTGACCGCCGCGCCCTGCAGGGAAGAGAGCAGGACACGCCTGAGCGCGTTCCCGAGAGTAATCCCGAACCCCCGCTCCAACGGCTCGCAGATGAACCGATCATAGGTGTCCTTCTTTTCGCCGCCGATTGCCAGCAGGCCCTTCGGCCGTATGAGCTCACGCCAATTGCGTCTGTACATGCAGACCTCCTCTACCCTTGTTACCTCGAGTAAAACTCAACGATCAGTTGGTCCTCAATCGGAAGCTGGAGATCCTGAGTATCCGGTATCTCTTTGAAGACGCCCTTCAGATTCTTGGAATCCATCTCGATCCAGGAATCCCAACCATGGCGCTCCTTTGCTTCCAGTGAATCCTTCACGGCCTGTATCTTCATGGATCTCTCGCGCAGAGATATCTCGTCCCCCTTCTTCACGAGGAAGGAGGGGATATTCACGCGATGACCGTTCACCAAGATGTGATTGTGGCGGACCAGCTGACGGCTTCCCCGCCGCGTGTTCGCGAATCCCATTCGGTAGACCACGTTGTCGATTCGACGCTCGAGCAGCCGGAGGAGGTTCTGCCCCGTAACCCCTTTTGTCCGATCGGCCTTCTCGAAATAGAGGGCGAACTGCTTCTCCAGAACACCGTAAATACGCCTGACCTTCTGCTTCTCGCGAAGATGCCTCGCATACTCCGAGGTCTTCGTCCGCCGCTGGCCGTGCTGGCCGGGAGCGTAGGGCCTTCGATCGAAGGAGCACTTGTCCGAGAAGCAGCGTTCCCCTTTTAAAAATAATTTCAAACCTTCGCGCCTGCAAAGCTTGCACTGGGGTCCTGTGTACCGTGCCACGTCTATGCCTCCTGCTTAATCACACTCTGCGTCTCTTGGATGGCCGACAGCCGTTATGCGGTATCGGCGTGACATCCCGAATCATCGTCACTTTCAAACCGGATGACTGGAGCGCCCTAAGCGCGGACTCCCGGCCGGCCCCGGGTCCCTTCACGAGAACGGACACCTGGCGCATTCCGTTTTCGACGGCCTTCTTCGCCGCCTTTTCCGCCGCGATCTGCGCCGCGAACGGAGTGCTCTTCCTGGATCCCTTGAACCCGATGGAGCCGGCCGTCGCCCAGCTCACCGCGTTTCCGACGGGATCCGTGATCGTGATAACCGTATTATTGAAGGTCGATTGAATATGCGCCACCCCGATAGGGATGTTCTTCTTGACCTTCTTGACTCTTCCGCCTTTTGCTCTTGCCATTTTATCGCCTAACTATTTCTTTTTCTTGATGGCCTGACCCCGACGCGGTCCCTTCCGCGTCCGAGCGTTTGTATGCGTCCGCTGGCCCCGGGCCGGCAGCCCCCGCCGATGGCGCAGGCCGCGATAACAGCCGAGATCCATCAGCCGTTTGATATTCATGGCGATCTCGCGCCGGAGGTCTCCCTCGACCTTGTAATCCTCATTGATGAGGTCACGGATTTTCTTGACCTCGACCTCGGTCAGATCATCCGCGTTCTTACACGGGTCCAGCTGGGTGCGGTCGCAGATCTCCTCCGCGGTGGATTTTCCGATTCCATAAATATAAGTGAGCGCAATTTTTACCTGTTTTTTTCGAGGTAAATCGACTCCTGCAATACGTGCCACCTTGTCCTCCTAGCCCTGTCGCTGCTTGTGTCGCGGGTTTTCGCAGATGACGCGCACGACGCCTTTGCGTCGCACAATCTTGCACTTTTCACAAATCTTCTTGACCGATGGTCTGACCTTCATCACATCCTCCACGGGGCGACTCGACGACTCAGCGTCCTATCGCCTCCCGCACTCTTGTAAAAATCTCATCCTGAGTCAATCCGGAATCTACGATTCTGGACAGTTTTTCACGTTTTTCATAGAAATCAATCAGCGGGGCGGTCGCCTCATGATAGGCATCCAACCGATCCCGCACGGTTGTCTCATTATCATCGGCGCGCTGTACCAGTCCATTGGCACCGCAACTACAGGTATCCGATGACGGCGGCGGATTGAATGTGAGGTGATATATCTCACCGCACTTCGGACAGCTTCGGCGGCCGACTACGCGTTCCACCAAGGTGTCGACCTCGACGTCCAGATAGACGACCGAATCCAGGGACAGATCCATCTCGGCCAGCAGGCCTTCCAGGGCCTCCCCTTGCGCCGTGGTCCGCGGAAACCCGTCTAAGATGAAACCGTTCCGACAGTCGGCCTCCGTCAATCTTGCCTTCACCACCCCGATGATGACCTCGTCGGGAACCAGCTTCCCTTCGATCATGAAAGACGCCACCCGCTTCCCCAACTCGCTACCGGACTGGACAGCCGCGCGAAGGATATCCCCCGTGGATATCTGAGGGACCCCGAGCAGCTTCACGAGCCGCTTGGCCTGAGTCCCCTTTCCCGCGCCGGGACCGCCGAGTAGAATCAGATTCATCCTAACCTCTCGACCTCCGCCCCCGAATCCGGGTGCCCTTGGGACCGGTGAACCCGTCGTAGTGACGGGTGATCAGGTGCGATTCGATTTGCTGCGCCGTATCCAGCGCCACGCCGACCACAATCATGAGCCCGGTGCCGCCGAGATAAAAGGGGACATTGAGCTTCGTAATTAAAATCGTCGGAAGCACGCAGACCGCCGCGACGTAGATCGCGCCGCCGAAGGTGATCCTGTTGAGCACCCGGTCTATATACTCCGCCGTCCGTTTTCCGGGTCGAATACCGGGGATGAAGGCTCCCTGCTTCTTCAGGTTGTCCGCCACGTCGGCGGGCTGGAACGTAATCGCCGTGTAGAAGTAGCAAAAGAAGATGACCAATACGGAGTATACGGCGTTGTACGACCAGTTGCCGAAGACGAACAGGCTGTTGAGCCAATCCCATCCGGTGAAATTTGCGATCTGATTGGGGAACATCAACAGCGTGGACGCGAAGATAGGCGGAATCACGCCGGCTGTATTTACCCGCAAGGGCAGGAAGGTCGAATGCCCGCCGTAGACCTTCCGCCCGACCATGCGCTTGGCATGCTGCACGGGGATGCGCCGCTGCCCCCTCTCGAAGAAGATGATCGTCGCCACCACCGCGATGAGCACGCCGGCGATAAACAACAGCGTGATGGGCTTGAGCTCCCCGTGGGTCGCCTGCTGCATGGTCTGCCATATCGCGTCCGGAAGTCGGGAGACGATGCCGGCGAAGATGATGAGGGAAATTCCGTTTCCGATGCCGCGCTCCGTGATCTGCTCACCGAGCCACATGATAAAGGCGGTCCCCGTCGTCAAGGTCGCCATGGTGAGCAGGCGGAAGCCCCATCCGGGATGGGAGACCACCGGTCCCAGGCCGCCCTGCTCGTTCATCCCTTCGAGCCAGAACGAGATACCGGCGGCCTGAATGAAAGCCAGCATGACCGTCCCGTAACGAGTATACTGGTTGATCTTCCGGTGCCCCGCCTCCCCCTCCTTCCTGAGCTCCGCGAGTCGCGGAATCACCGAGGAGAGCAGCGTGAGAATAATGGAGGAGCTGACATAGGGCATGATGCCGAGGGCCATGATGGAGAGCTGCTCCAGCGCGCCGCCCGAGAACATGTTGAACATCCCCAGAAAAGATCCGGACCCCTTGGCCACCATATCGCGCATGACCTCTCGGTCGACCATTGGAACAGACACGAATATCCCGACCCGATAAACCGCGAGCAACGCCAGGGTGAAAAATATCCTCTTCCTCAGCTCGGGAATCTTACCAATATTTGCTATACCACTCGCCACAACGCGCCTTCTTTTCTATGTGCAAGTCCAAGCCCGAACGAGCCCGACCTACTTTTCGCCAACCTTTTCGAAAACCCCTCCGGCCTTCTCGAGCTTCTCGAGAGCGCCCTTGGAAATCGCGTGGGTCCGGACCGTCAGCTTCTTCTTGAGCTCGCCGTTCCCCAGTATCTTCACGCCGTCACCGACGGTCTTCACGAGACCGCTCCCGACCAGCGCCGCCACGTCCACCACCGCGCCGTCCTCGAAAACATCGAGGCGGGCGATATTGACGACCGACAGCTGCTTCCTGAAGAGATTGTTGAATCCCCGTTTCGGCAACCGCCGCTGGACCGGCATCTGACCCCCTTCGAAGCCTCGGGCGATCCCGGCCCCGGAGCGGGACTTCTGACCCTTCTGGCCTTTTCCGCTTGTCTTGCCGAGACCGGAACCGGGGCCCCGTCCGACGCGTTTCCGCCCCTTCCTCGATCCCTCGGCCGGCTTCAGTCTGCTCAGAATATCAGACATTAGACTTCCTCTACGTCCAAAAGGTGAATCACCTTTTTAATCATTCCCCTCATTGAAGGAGTGTTCTCTACAACAACAGAATTACCAATCCGTCGCAGCCCCAGCCCGGCAACCACAGCGCGGTTGCTCTTGTTCTGTCCGATGAGGCTCCTCTTTTGTGTCACTTTAAGTTTGGCCGCCATGATAAACTCCTTCGAGCCTTCGCGTCTCCTTCGCCTCAGCGAATGTCCTCAGCCCGTTTTCCCCTTCGCTTCGCCACCATGTGAGCGTCCTCGAGCCCGCGGAGCGCCTCCCGGGTCGCGTTGACCACATTCCGGGGGGTGTTCGAGCCGATGCTCTTCGTCAGGACGTCTTTGATGCCGACCGCTTCCACCACCGCGCGGACGGCGCCGCCGGCGATCACGCCGGTGCCGGGGCTCGCGGGCTTGAGCAGCACGCGCCCCGAACCGTCTATCCCCAGCGATTCGTGGGGGATCGTCGTCCCGTCCATGGGGACGTCGAACATGGTGATCCGGGCCTTCTCCGTCCCTTTGCGGATCGCCTCGGGGACCTCGTTGGCCTTACCGTATCCGATACCGACCTTCCCTTTTCCGTCTCCGACCACCACCAGCGCCGAAAAGTTGAACCGGCGACCGCCTTTGACAACCTTCGCAACGCGGTTGATGTGAACGACCTTCTCGATCAGCTCTTCAGCATCGGGATTCTGGAGATCCTGCTGATGTTCGTCTCGTGCCATCTCTGTCCCTCCTAGAATTCCAAGCCTGCTTCACGCGCGCCTTCGGCGAGCGCCTTGATTCGCCCGTGATAGACGAACCCGTTCCTGTCAAAAACGACCTTGGTGATGTTCTTCTCCTTGCAGCCGGCGGCGATGAGCGCGCCCACCTTCTTGGCTACGTCGGTCTTGCTCGCCTTCTCGCCTTCCTTGATCTCCTTCGAAAGAGAGGAGGTCGCGAGGATGGTCTGTCGAGCATCGTCGTCGATCACCTGAGCGTAAATGTGTCCCGTGCTGCGGAAGACCGAAAGCCGTGGACGCGCTGCGCTTCCGCGAACTTTCTTGCGAATTCTCTTCTTCCGCCATTCTCTGATTTCGGACTTCGTCTTCATAATAAAAGCCCTCTATTTGGCGCCTGCCTTACCGGCCTTCTGTCGAACAAATTCATCCACGTAGCGGATTCCCTTGCCCTTGTAAGGCTCCGGCGGCCTAAACCCTCTAATGGTCGCACATGTCTGTCCGACGAGTTGCTTGTCCATCCCCATAATGGAGAAATTGATACCTTTGTCTCCGACCTCTGCCGAGATCCCCTCCGGAAGCGGAAACTCTATGGCGTGCGAATACCCGACGTTGAACACGAGCTTCTTCCCCTCGAGGGCGACCTTGTACCCAACGCCGATCAACGTCATATCCTTCTTGAACCCCTGGGTTACGCCGGTGACCATGTTCGCCAACAGCGCGCGGGTCATTCCCTGAAACGCCCCATACCTCCGCCCTTCGCTGGCGGGCTGGACGCGGATCTCCTTGGCGTCCACCTCGAGCTTCACCTCGGGGATCAGCTGCTGGGTGAGTGCGCCCTTGGGACCCTTGACGGTGATCTGCTCGCTCTTGGCATCCACTGTCACGCCGCTGGGAATCTCGATCGGTTTTTTTCCTATTCGTGACATCTTGCTTACCTAAACACCTTTTCCTACCAAATCTCGCACAACACCTCGCCGCCCACGTTCTGGCGCTTGGCCTCCCGGTCGGACATGATGCCCTTCGAGGTTGAAACGATTGCGACGCCGAGGCCGGACTTCACCTGGGCGATATCCTTCGCCCCCGAGTACCAACGCCTTCCGGGCTTGCTGACCCGGCGCATGGTGTTGATCGCGGTCTTGGTGTCATCGACATAGCGGAGATAGACAATGAGCTCACGGTGAATGCCGTCCCCCTTGTCCTCGGAGAAGCTCTCGATATAGCCTTCATCCTGCATAATCTTGAGTATCTCTGCCTTCATTTTCGAATGAGGAACCCTGCAGGACACGTGCTGTGCCATGGCCGCGTTCCGAACCCGATTCAGCATATCTGTGATTGGATCAACCATGTCTACGCCTCACCAACTCGATTTGATCACGCCGGGTATTTCTCCCCGGTGTGATAACGTGCGCAGACAAATCCGACACATGTTGAATTTTCTGTACACAGCTCTCGGCCGACCACAGATCAAGCACCGGTTGCGATGCCGGATCTTGTACTTCGGCGTCTTCTTCAACTTCGCAAAAGAGCATTTTCTCGCCACAGCCTTGTCCCTCCGCGCCTTACTTTCTAAACGGCATTCCGAGCTGCTCGAGAAGCGCAAAGCTCTCGTCATCCCGTGTCGCCGTGGTGACGAATGTCACGTTGAGTCCCTTGATCTTATCTATTTTGTCGTAGTCGATCTCCGGGAAGATAATCTGCTCTTTGATCCCCAGAGAGTAATTGCCGTGCCCGTCGAAGGCCTTCTTCGAGACGCCCTTGAAGTCGCGAACCCGGGGCAGCGCGAAGGTGATGAGCCGATCGAAGAACTCCCACATCCTCTCGCGGCGCAGCGTAACGCTGCATCCGATGGGCATCCCGGCGCGCAGCTTGAAGTTGGCGATGGAACGCCTCGCTTTGCGGACCACCGCCTTCTGGCCGGTAATCTGCCCCAGCTCCGCCTGCGCGGAATCCAGTATCTTGGGATTCTGAATCGCCTCGCCGAGCCCCATGTTGACGACAATCTTGGTGAGGCGGGGGACCTGCATCTGGCTCTTGTAGCCGAACCGCTTCGTCAGCCCCGCGACGACCTCATCCTCGTATTTCTTTCGCAACCGTGTTTTTGGTTTCTCTTCCATCATTCAAGTCCTAATCGAAGACCGTTCCCGACTTCGTGGCGATCCGCACCTTCGAGCCGGACTTGTCTTCCGAGATGTGATACCGCGTCCCCTTGTTGGTCTTTCCGTCCAACAGCATCACATTCGAGATGTGAAGGGGCGCCTCGATATCATTGATGCCGCCCGTGGGGTTCTTCTGGGTCGGCTTCTGGTGCTTCTTCACCAGGTTCGCCTGCTCCACGATGACGGAGTTCTTTTCCGGGATCACGCGGATGACCTTCCCCTTCTTCCCCTTGTCCTTGCCGGCGGTGATAATGACCATATCGTTTTTGCGAATACGACGCATAATATTCTCCGATAAGCTACAGCACCTCGGGAGCGAGGGAGACGATCTTCATGAATTTCTTCGCCCTCAGCTCACGAGCCACAGGCCCGAAAATGCGCGTCCCGATCGGCTCGTTCTGCGCGTTCAGCAGGACCGCTGAGTTATTGTCGAAGCGAATGTACGTTCCGTCCTTCCGCGCCAACTCCTTCGCCGTCCTGACAATCACCGCACGAACAACGTCGCCCTTCTTCACCTTGGAATTGGGCATCGCCTCCCGCACGGACACCGTCACGACATCCCCGACGGTGGCGTACTTGCGCTTGGAGCCCCCGAGGACCTTGATACAAACGAGCTTCTTGGCCCCCGAGTTGTCCGCGACGTTGAGCGTTGTCTGCATCTGAATCATGACTACACCTCCACCGACCGTTCCGTAACCTTGGTCACGACCCAACGCTTCTCTTTGGAGAGGGGTCTCGATTCGGTGATCTCGACCTTGTCCCCGACCTTGCATTCATTGGACTCGTCGTGGGCCTTGTAACGGGACCGCTTCTCCACGAACTTCTTGTAACGCGGATCGCGAACCCGACGCAGCACCTCGACGACCACCGTCTTGTCCATCTTGTCTTTGTAGACCTTCCCGGACAACGTCCTTTTACGCCCTGCAACCATCGTCTATTCCTCGTTGTCTTTCTCTACCGCGTCGCCATCGGCTCCGGCACCCCCCGACATCTTCCGCTCGTTCATAATCGTCTTGATGCGAGCGATCTCCCGCCGGCTCTGTCGGATGGAGTTGGTGTTGTCGAGCTGATGCGTCGCGTTGTTCAGACGGCTCCGGAAGAGCTCACTCCTGGTATCTTCCAGCATCCGCACGAGGTCATCGTCACCTCTTTCGCGCATCTCCTTGGCTCTCATAGCGCACCTCCTCTGGCGATGAACTTGGTGGGGATCCCCAGCTTGTGCGCTGCGAGGTTGAAGGCCTGCTTGGCCACGGACTCGGAGACGCCGGATATCTCATAAAGCACTCTGCCGGGTCTGACGAGCGCCACCCACTCCTCCGGGCTCCCCTTCCCTTTTCCCATTCGAGTCTCGGCCGGTTTCTTGGTCACGGGGGTGTCCGGGAAAATCCGAATCCAGAGCTTACCGCTTCTCTTAACGTGGCGGTTAACGGCCATACGAGCGGCCTCGATCTGCCGGGCCGTGATGCGTCCGGGACCGAGGGCCTGCAGGCCGAAGTCACCAAAGTCCACCGAGCTTCCACGGTAAGCCTTGCCGCGGATACGGCCCTTCTGTCGTTTTCGATATTTAACTTTCTTTGGACTCAGCATCTTGGCTATCCTATCTTAATGGTCGGGGCCTTCTTGAGCACTTCGCCCTTGAAGACCCAAGCCTTCACTCCGATGATTCCGTAAGTCGTCTTGGCCTCCGCGAACCCGTACTCGATGTCCGCCCTGAGGGTGTGCAGCGGAACCCGGCCCGCGCGGTACTTCTCGCGCCGCGACATCTCGGCTCCGCCGAGCCGCCCAGCACACTCGACCTTGATCCCCTTCGCGCCGAACTTCATCGCGGTGGTGAGCGCCTTCTTCATGGCCCGCCGAAACGCGACCCGGCGCTCGAGCTGTGTCGCGATATTCTCGGCGACCAGCTGCGCGTTGGTCTCCGCCTTGCGGACCTCTTGGATATCAATGAATATCTCGTTACCCGTCATGGCCTGGACCTCGGCCTTCAGCGTCTCCACGCCGGCGCCGCGCTTTCCGATGATGATCCCCGGTCGAGCGGATTTGATGATCACCTTGCACTTGCTGGCGGCGCGCTCCACCTCGATCTCGGCGATGCTGGCATGTTTCAGCTTCTCTTTCACGTAACGGCGGATGGCGATATCCTCATGCAACCACTTTGCATAAGTCTTGTCCTGGTACCATTTCGAGGTCCATGTCCTGATAATGCCAAGCCTTAAGCCGTAGGGATGTACTTTCTGACCCACTTGAGTCCTCCTAACGAATATCAAGAACCACGTTGATATGGCTCATTCCCTTAACCACTCGTGTCGCACGTCCCATGGCCCGTGGACGCCAGCGTCTCATGTGCCGTGTCGGCCCCATATCGACAAAGATGCTCTTGATATAAAGAGAGTCCACATCGACCGCCGAAGAGGCCTGCTTCGCATTCGCGACCGCGGATTCCACCAGCTTCTTGATCGGCTCCGCGGCGGCGCGGGAGGTGAAGCTCAGTATATTGAGCGCCTCTCCGACATCCTTGCCACGCACCAGGTCCGCCACAATTCTTGCCTTGCGGGATGAAATCCTTACAAACCGTGCCTTTGCCTTGGCTTCCATAAATACCCTCAATCCATTCCAGGCCGCCTGCTAGTCATCTCTTTGTGCGGCTCGTTTCGATTCGTTCTTACTGTTACCCACCGAAATCATTAAACAAACGAGGCAAATTCACCTCAGGGCATACAAAAGACGAGCGTTGTTAGCATATTGATAGCGCGCCGTCAAGCCAATCACCCGATTAATTACACTAATAATATCGGCATGTTATCACTTCTTGCCCACTTTACCCTTGCGGTCTCCGGCGTGCCCGTGAAACATCCTCGTTGGCGCGAACTCACCGAACTTATGCCCGACCATATTCTCTGAAATATAAACGGCGATGAACTTCTTCCCGTTGTGGACCGCAAACGTCAAACCGATCGCATCCGGGGTGATGGTCGAACGCCGCGACCAGGTCTTGATCACCTTCTTGCTCTTGTTCTTGATCGCATCGTCGATCTTGTCCGCGAGGTGCTTGTCGACGAAGGGACCCTTTTTAATGGATCTACTCATTGCCTACCCTTTTTTCTTCTTCGCGCGCCGTTTCACGATGAACTTGTCACCGGATCGGTTCTTCCGCGTCTTGAAACCCTTGGTCGGTTTTCCCCACGGCGTGCAGGGATGGCGTCCGCCCGAGGAACGCCCCTCACCACCCCCCATGGGGTGGTCGACGGGGTTCATGGCCACACCGCGAACACTGGGTCGGCGCCCCTTCCAACGGGAGCGTCCCGCCTTGCCGAGCTTCACGTGGGCGTGGTCGATATTGGAAACCTGGCCGACGGTCGCCCTGCAGTCGATGTTGATGAGCCGGACCTCTCCCGAGGGCAGCCGCACGTGGGCGTAACTCTCGTCCTTGGCCATCAGCTGGGCCGCCGCGCCGGCGGAGCGGACCATCTGCCCGCCCTTGCCCCGCTTGAACTCGATATTGTGGATCACCGTCCCGAGGGGGATGAACCGGAGCGGGAGGGCGTTTCCGGGCTTGATATCCGCGTGCCGGCTCGAGACCACCTCGTCCCCCACCTTGAGGTGGTCCGGCGCCAGAATGTAGGCCTTCACCCCGTCGACATAGAACAGCAACGCCAGGCGGGCGGAGCGGTTGGGATCGTACTCGATCGCCTTCACCATCGCCGGAACGCCGATACGGTTCCGCTTGAAATCAACGATTCGGTACTGGCGCTTGTGCCCGCCGCCGCGATGCCGGCAGGTAATACGCCCCGTGTTGTTCCGTCCACCCTTCTTCCGCAGTGGCGCAACCAGTGATTCCTCGGGAACATCGCGAGTAATATCATGAAAATCAGCCACCGACATTGAGCGCCGACCAGGAGACGTCGGCTTGTATTGTTTGATGCCCATCGATTACACTCCTTCGAAGAACTCTATGGAATCGCCTTCTTGAAGCGTGACGATCGCCTTCTTCCAGTTCGGGCGCTTCGTCATCATACGTCCAATTCGCCCCGGCTTTCCGCGCACCACCATCGTGTTCACATCGGTCACGTGCACGTTGAACAGCTTCTCGACTGCCTGCTTGACCTCGACCTTGTTGGCCTTCATCGACACCTCGAAGAAGAGCTTGTTCTGCTCCTCCCGCAGGGTCTCGCCCTTCTCGGTGAGGATGAGCGGTCTCAGAATAACGTCATATACCGATTTCATTTGCCGACCTTCTTCCTTGATCTGGAGGTCTCCAGCCGCTTCTCGATCTCGAGGACCGCCCGCTTGGACATCACCAGCTGCTCGTGCTTCAGGATGTCATAGACGTTCAGCCCCTCCGGCGGCAGGTACTGGTGGTCGACCAGGTTGCGGGCGCTCAGCTTCAACTTCTCGTTGTCCTTCGAATCGATGAGCAGGCCGCTGGTGATCCCGAGCTTGCCGAGAACCTCGTTCAGCCCTTTGGCCTTGATCTCGGGGAGCTCGAAGTCCTCGACGACCGTCAGGCGATCTTCCTTTACAAAGAGGGAGAGAGCGCTGCGTACCGCCCCCTGACGGACCTTCTTCGGCGGGGAGAAGTCGTAGGATCGGGGCCGGGGTCCGAAGACGATCCCGCCGCCGACATGGTTGGGCGCGGTCTCCGACCCCTGACGGGCACGACCGGTCCCTTTCTGGCGATAGGGCTTCGCGCCGCCCCCCGCTACCGCGTTCCGTTCCTTGGTGCAGGCGGTGCCGCTCCGCTTACGGGCGCGTTGCATCCTGACCACCTCGTGAAACAGGTGTTCCTTGACCTCGGCGCCGAAAATCAGCTCGCTGAGCTCCAGCTCACCCACCTCTTTGTTTTCCAAATTTTTAATTTTCAGCTTGGGCATTGTCGCCTCTTCTTCAAACCGTTTCCTCCGCATCACGCGAAGGAGAACTGCAACGCTGACGTCTCAATCAGCTCTTGATCTCCACATCCACGCCGGCACTCAGATCGAGCTTCATCAAGGCATCCAGCGTCTGCTGGGTGGGCTCGAGGATGTCGATCAGGCGCTTGTGCGTCCTGATTTCAAACTGCTCCCGGGACTTCTTGTCGATGTGCGGTCCCCGAAGAACGGTGTACTTGTTGATGCGCGTCGGCAGCGGAATGGGCCCCGCGACGCGAGCCCCGGTCCGCTTCGCTGTATTCACGATCTCGAATGTGGACTGATCGAGCAGCTTGTAATCATACGCCTTCAAACGAATTCTGATTTTTGTCGCCATACTGGCCAACTCCTATTCAATAATCGAGGAGACCACGCCGGCGCCTACCGTCCGGCCACCCTCGCGAATTGCGAACCGCATCCCGTCTTCCATCGCGACCGGGTCGATCAGCTCCACCGTCATCTGGACGTTGTCACCGGGCATCACCATCTTCACGTCCTCGGGAAGCTCGATGGTCCCCGTCACGTCCGTCGTCCGGATGTAGAACTGCGGCCGATAGTTCGAGAAGAACGGCGTGTGGCGGCCCCCCTCCTCTTTCTTCAGCACGTAGACCTCGCACGTGAATTTCTTGTGCGGCGTGATGCTCTTCGGCGCCGCCAGCACCTGGCCGCGGAAGATCTCGTCCTTCGCCACGCCCCGAAGCAGAACGCCGATGTTGTCCCCGGCGCGGCCCTCGTCCAGCAGCTTCCGGAACATCTCCACCCCCGTCACCACCGTCTTCCGCGTATCGCCGAACCCGACGATCTCCACTTCCTCCTGCACCTTCACGATGCCCCGCTCCACGCGCCCCGTCGCCACCGTGCCCCGACCCTTGATGGAGAACACGTCCTCCACCGGCATCAGGAACGGCTTGTCGATATCACGCACGGGCTCCGGAATCGCCTCGTCGCAAGCCTTCATCAGCTCCAGAACCGACCCCTCGCCCATCGGACCCTCGTCCCCCTCCAGACCCTTCAGCGCCGACCCCCGAATCACAGGAATATTGTCCCCGTCGAACTCATAGGACGACAGCAGCTCCCGAACCTCCATCTCCACCAGCTCCAGAAGCTCCTCGTCATCGACCATATCAACTTTATTCATATATACCACGATCGCAGGAACCCCCACCTGCCGCGCCAGCAGGATGTGCTCCCGCGTCTGCGGCATCGGGCCGTCGTTCGCCGCGCACACCAGAATCGCTCCGTCCATCTGCGCCGCGCCCGTGATCATGTTCTTGATGTAGTCCGCGTGCCCCGGGCAGTCCACGTGCGCGTAGTGACGGTTCGCCGTCTCGTACTCCACGTGCGCCGTCGCGATCGTGATCCCCCGCTCCTTCTCCTCGGGAGCCTTGTCGATTTCGTCGAACGCGATAAACTGCGCCCCGCCGGCCTTCGCCAGCGTCTTCGTGATCGCCGCCGTCAGCGTCGTCTTTCCATGATCGATGTGACCAATCGTCCCTATGTTCACGTGGGGCTTGTTCCTTACAAATTTTTCCTTTGCCATGACAAAGCTCCTTTTAT
>JBNLED010000081.1:0-25201 GCA_050304755.1 Polyangia bacterium
GACACGTCGTTTGAGGTGCTCCACCTCGGTCAGGTCGTTGAAGAACTCCACGGCGCCGATAATCCGGTCGTTGTCGTCCCGAAGGAGGGTGGTGCTCACCTGAATGGGCACCTCGCAGCCGTCCTGGGTAATGATCGTAACGCGGACTTTGTCTACCGGCGTGTGCTTGTAGAGCGTATCCCGAAGGGCGCACTGCTTGTGGCACACCTCGGTCCGAAAAATATCGAAGCAGTGCTGTCCCACGGCCGCTTTGGCCGAAAAGCCGGTGATCTCTTCCGCGGCCTTGTTAAACGAGGTAATGATGCAGTTTTGGTCGACGGTGAATACCCCGTCGCTGATGCTGTTGAATATAATACCTGCCAGTTTTGAATCCACGTGATGCTCACTTGTCGAAAAAGAGTTTCAAATTTTGCACATAACGTTTCAACGTTTCACACCAAAGTGTAACGAATACGTCGCAGACACATCACAAATGCAAATTTGAAGCCAATCGGAGGGGTTTGGCGTTTCGTTTGGGGTCCTCGTCCAGGCCGAGCCGGTAGGCGACGAGGCGGGCCGGGTCGTTGAGGGCGAGATCGCTCTCGGCGTCGGGGCCCACCAGGACCACCGGGCAGACAAAGTCCCCGGCAAACTCGGTGAGCGGACGATCGCCGAAGGTCGCCGCCATCGAGGGGCGGGCCAGCACCAGGAGCTGGAACTCGTGCTTGCAGAGACAGCGGTGCAGCTCGGTCCACGCGTTTTCTTCACAGAGTCTGAACCCGACATCCAGGTAGTCGCCGAGACGCTCGTCGTAGTGGAGACGCATCTTCTTCTCCATCGCGATGAGCGTCTTTTCGTCGACCTCTCGGTTGGACGCACGCGCTGCGTCGCGCCGCGTGTACGGATCGGCGACGAAATGAAAAATGTTGAGTTGGAGACCGTGACGCCTCGCGAGATCCAAGGCGAGGGAAAAGGCCCACTCCCCTTGTTCGCTGTAATTGACGCAGTATCCAATGGAACGAATTCCTGGGGTTGTCATGTTTCCTCCCGGCGATTGCCACTATCTTGGTTCGGCTGTCTCCCCGCGGCCTGGGAGACGCTCTCTTTCAGGTAATACTCGGAGTAGAGCGCCCCGATGGGGTTGTTCGCCAATGATTTGTCTTTGACGAACAGCGTGCTGGCCGGCGCCTTGGTGGCGTGACCGAACAGGGCGTCCGCACCGACGCAGAGCCCGACCACGAGATTGAATTGGGTCTCGGCGCGATTGAGCACGTCGGCTTGTCCGAGCGGGTTGCAGACGACCGAGCGCGGGTTGCCCGCCATCCAGGCGTCATCGGTCGAGTAGAGCGCCGACTCCCGGATGCCGCCCACCTTGCAACACACCGGCACGACCTTAAAGAAGCGACCGAGCACATTCACGAGAATTCTGGCCGCCTCCTCAAGCTCGGTGCAATAGGCGAGGCCGAGGCGTTGATAGTTCATCTCGATGCAAAAGTAGATGATCTCGGAAAGACGACAGAGGCGACGGGGACTTTCGTTCGCGATGTCCATGGCCGCCTCCAGCATGTGCCGCTCTGTCGGCGTGATCGTTTTCCAGGCGGCCGCCACCGCGTTCTCCGCGGTTCTTCCCAGGAGGCATCCCCGTTCGGAGCAGGAGAGACAGTTCATTTCGGCGTATCGTTGGTTCATGAGATAGGGGCAGCTCTCTTTGACGTCCTCAATCGATTGAGTGCCTTGTTTTTCGTAAAACCGCTTGTCCACTGGAATGTCCCGGAGCAGCTCTTCCGTGGTCAGGCTGATATTGTCAACAATGTGAATGCCGTGTGTGCCGAGAAGCCGCCGGACCGAGGCGCCGACACCGCCTGAAATGAGAGTGTCTACGTTATTGGACTCGATAATAGCCGTCAGCTCGGCCGGCGTGCGGATCGCGGCGTTTAAATGCTGGTGATGCATGACGGTTCCGTTTGCAACGGTAATCAATAAAAATCCCTCTGCGTAAATGCATCGCGGAGCCACTCTGCCGCCCAATGTGGGTGCGCCGAATCTCATAGCTGATGTAAGCCAAGCAAATGTCGTGCCGGGAGAAGAAGCGGGCTTTCCGGTTCGCCGTGGCCCTTCGGGGCGTCTCCGCCATCGCCCTACGAGATGAGTCCGCTGCCGCCCACTGCGTGGGCCATGGCGCGATCTTGGTTTTCAAAAGATTTGAAAGCGAAGGCGGACACGACACGCAAGGCAACCCATAAATCGTCGCATCCAACGTTGCATGCAACACTAATGTTGCAACGCGTTCAACGCGTTGTATCGCCTTAATCTGATCCATGATGTGTCAGCCTAATCGTTTTATCCAATCACCACAACTACTCCAAGTAAAAGGCCGCTCGTTCGGGCGCGGCGGTACGGCACTTGCAACTCGATTGCCGCAGCGATGTTGCGAGATGCTACAGGAGGTGTTTATGGCGATTGATTCCACGCAGGCTGTCGAGCCGACCCCACGTTCCAAAAATGCGTATTCCTTTCATCTGGATCACCCTGAAACCGAGAATAAGGTCGAGCGTTTTCTAAGCGCATTTGCCGCAATTCTCCAATACTCGGATTACAAGTCACTATTGGATTCCTATTGTGCCTCCAGCACCAAGTGCAGCCGGTGCGTGGTGACGTGTCCGATTTACCAGGTGACCGAGGATCCCACGGATATTCCCTGTTATAGAACCCAGCTGCTCCTCGACATTTACAAGCGTCACTTCACCATCGGCGGGGCCATTCGCGCGCGGTTCAATGGAAACCACAACCTCACCGAGGAGAGCATCGACGAGATGGCCGAGATGTTCTACCGCTGCACGGCGTGCCGGCGCTGTACCTTGGAATGTCCCATGGGGTTGGAGCACGGGATGATTACCCGGCTCGGGCGATACATTCTCAGCATGGCGGGCATCTCTTCTAAAGCGTTGCAAGTCAGCGTCCGCGAGCAACTCGAGGGTAAAACCCACAATACCTCGAAGGTGCCCCGGGCCGCCCTGATCGACACCGTGGAGTTTCTGGGGGAGGAGATGGCGGATCTGTTGGGGATCGAGCTCGAGTTCCCGATCGACAAGGCGGGCCGGGACTTCGTGTTCTTCTGCGCGGTCAGTGACTATATCATGGAGCCGGATACGCTCATGGGCAACGCGGCCGTGCTCTACGCCGCCGGGGACTGGGATCGCTGGACCATCGGCAGCATGAACTACGACGGCATCAACTACGGTCTCTTCTACAACGATTGGCACCTCGAGCGGATCATCCGGCAGCTCGTCACCGAAGTGGACCGACTCCGGGGCAAGGGGATTCTCATCGGGGAGTGCGGTCACGCCTCGCGATCCGCCAAGGAGTTCGTGCCCGTCTTCGGCGGTCCGTCCCCCTATCCGGTGACCGGCTTCCTGGAGTACACCCACGACTGTTTTGTAAAAGGAAAAATAAAGCTCAACAAAGATATCATCACCGAAAAGGTGACCTATCACGATCCCTGTAACATGGCCCGGTCCGGTTGGATTGTCGATCAACCCAGGGAGGTGCTTCGGGGATTTGTAAAAGACTTTGTCGAAATGACGCCGAGGGGCAAGGAGAACTACTGTTGCGGCGGCGGCGGCGGGCTGGTCTCCCTCGATGAGCTGCACGATTTTCGAATGGAGGTAGGCGGAAAGGTCAAGGCCGAGCAGATGCGCGCCACCGGGGCGGATATCGTCATCGCGCCGTGCGCCAACTGCAAGAAGCAGCTCAAGGAGCTGGTCGAGCATTACAAGCTGCCGTGCCGCGTCATGGGGCTCCACGACCTGATTCTCAAGGCTATCGAGATTCCCGGCGCCAAGAGTCCGCAGGAGCGGGCCGAAGCGGCCGACGACTACATGGAGATGTGAAACAGATGGAGAGTATGCTCGAGTTTGCGAAGGGCCCGCTGTTCGGGGTTACCGTCCTCGTCATGGTGCTCGGATTGGCGCGCCATGTCATCGTTCAGGTTCACGGACTCTTGTCGTTTCGCGGTGACCGCATGCGGAAGGTGCGGTGGAAAAAGATTCTCAGGGACAGCTTGAGCTGGGTGTTTCCGGCCAAGCACATGGTGCCCGGGACCATCCTGATGTCCGTCGCCTCGTTTACGTTTCACGTCGGCGTGATCATCGTCCCGTTGTGGCTGGCGGATCACGTCGTCCTCTGGGAAGGGCTCTTCGGTATCGCCCTGCCCCGCCTGATCCCGTTCTGGGCCGATCTGTTGACGTTGACGACCATCGCGGCGGGGATCGGCCTCTACGGGTATCGCGCGCTGACCCGCCGGACCCGGGCCATGAGCCGGGTCTCCGACTACGTTATCCTGGGCATGGTGCTCCTGCCCTTCGTCACGGGATTCCTCGCATCCCATCCCCGGATCAATCCCTTTTCATGGCAGTCGCTGATGCTGGTCCATGTCCTGAGCGCCGAGGCCCTCTTCGTGGTGGTGCCCTTTTCAAAGCTCGCCCACATCGCGCTGTTTCCCTTCAACCGGCTCTCGGAGGTGCACTGGCAGCTGCGCCCCGGCGCGGGAGAAAATGTGGCGCGGGCGCTCTACGGCGAGGAGGCAAAGGTCTGATGAAAGCGATTTTGGTCGATGTGACGAAGTGCAAAGGATGTATGGCGTGTGTCAAGGCGTGTACGTCATCGAAGGGGGGGGATGAGACTCGGGTGAGTCCGGGAACACAGGGGCTCTCGGCCGATCAGCTCTCCACCGTGGTGTCGCTCGGAGGCGACGTTTATGCCAAGAAGGGGTGCATGCACTGTCTCGAACCCAACTGCGCCGCGGCCTGTCTCGTCGGCGCGATTGAAAAAACGCCGGACGGGCCGGTGGTGTACGACGCGGACAAGTGTATGGGCTGTCGGTACTGCATGCTGGCGTGTCCGTATCACACTCCCCGGTACGAATGGGAGCGCACCGAGCCCTTGATGAAAAAGTGCGACATGTGCGCCGACCGAATCGAGCAAGGCAGGGCGCCCGCGTGCGTAGCGGCGTGTACTCACGACGCCATCGAATTCGGCGATCGGGACGCGCTCATCGAAAAGGCTCATTCCCTTGTCAGTGACCCATCCGGCGATTATGTCAATCACGTGTGGGGTGAGACCGAGTGGGGGGGGACATCGATTATCTACATTTCGTCCGTGTCCCTCGAAGCATTGGATTGGCCCTCGCCCGTCAATACCGATCCCATCTCCGCCCTCACCGATCCCCTGATACACGCGACCCCGGTGGTGGGGCTCAGTGTGCTGCTGGGGTCGTGGGGGCTCGGCGCTATCATCGCCAGACGAAACAAGCTCATGAACGAAAAGAGACCACAGGAACATGCCGAGGACGCCGCGTCCCTCGAAACGAAACAGGAGGACGGCGATGCCGAGTAGAACCGGATCCCACAAAGATGTGTTGTGGGTGCTCGCCTTTTTTGGGGCCCTCGCGGTCATCTTTCGGATGACCCACGGCCTCGGGGCCACGACGAATCTGACGGACGATGTCCCGTGGGGGCTTTGGAAAATCTTCAACATGGTGGCCGGCGTGGCGTTGTCCACGTCTGGATTCACCATTGGGTTTTTGGTTTACGTGCTTAGGCTCGAGCGATTCAAGCCGCTCGTGAAGCCAGCCATTCTCATCGCGTTTCTGGGGTACGGATCCTCGGTGACCGCGCTCTTTTTCGACATCGGGCTGCCGTTTCGCATCTGGCATCCGCTTGTCATGTGGAACCCGCGATCGTTTCTCTTCGAGGTGGCCATCTGCGTCATGTGCTACTTCTCCATTACCATCCTGGAGCTCTTGCCCGTGGTAGCCGAGCGTTCCCCTTTCGCCGCACTGGGACGGGCGCTCCACAAGGCCGCGCCGGTGATCGTGCTCGTCGGTATTGCCCTCTCGAGCCTCCACCACTCGTCCCTCGGCTCGTTGTTCCTGGTGACGCCGACAAGGCTCCATGCGCTCTGGTACACGCCGCTGCTGCCGATTCTCTTTATCCTGTCGGCCATCGGCGCGGGCATGATGGCGGTGGTGCTGGTCAAGATCTTATACTCCAATTGGTATCACCCCGAGGCGATTTTCGGAGAGCGGACCTGCGCGGTCAACAGCGGCCCGAGCGCGAAAACCGAGCCCGGCACGGACATGGCCATGCTGACCCGGCTCGCGAGCATCGCGGCCGCGGTGCTCTTCGTCTACCTCTCGATCAATCTCTACAACCTCGCGACGTCCCAAGGCGGCCTGGCGAGCTTTCGAAACGGCGAGTGGGAGAGCGCTCTCTATTCCGCGGAGTTGCTCCTGTCCTGTGTCATTCCCATCGCCATCGTGGTTCACCCGAAGGGACGTCGATCGCCGGTCGGCCTCGGTATTGCATCGGGGGTTGCGGTTGTCGGCCTGCTCTTGAACCGGGTCGATGTGGGCATCTTCGGTTATTTCCGGGACGCAAAGACCACCTACGTGCCGTCAATTGCCGAGTGGGCACTCAGCCTGGGGATCATTGCTGCGGCCATGCTCGTGTTCTTCTTTGTCGTGGAAAACTTCGCGGTCTTCGACGAGCGCTATGTGGCGTATCGGCGGTATCGCCGGCGCTTTCATCCGATTTTCGATCGGTTGACGGGCGTATGGCAGACCACCCTCTCGAACCGCTTTCAGCGGGTAACGTTTATCGCCGTGATCACCCTACCGGTGGCGTTCGGCCTGCTGTATCCCCCGTACTCCAGCGCCATGGGCGTTGCTCCCGAACCCGTGCTTCCACCGCGCGCCCGAGACGCGGCGCGGAACGTGCTCGAAATCGACGGCAACCGGGACAAGGAATACACTGTCTTCGATCACGCCGATCATCAAAAGCGGCTCGGCGGAAAAACCTCTTGTAAAAACTGTCACCACCTCGCCATGCCCAAAGACAACGCCACCCCCTGCGCGCGATGTCACCGCGACATGAACCGAAGCACAAACATCTTTGAGCACGACGCCCACTTCGCCTACGTCGCCAAAGACAAAGGGCTCGGCGGCATGGTGCCGCAGAATCAATCCTGCGCGGAATGCCACGCGGCCGGTGAGCCGAAGTCGGCGGGCACCGCGAAGCCGTGTCTCGAGTGCCACGAGAATGATATGTCCCCCGCCAGGCCCCCGGAGACCCCGTTTGCGCTGGCGCACGCGTCCGGCTATCGGGACGCCATGCACGAGGCCTGTATCCCCTGCCATAAAAAAGAGGGAAAGAGACACGGCAAGCCCCTGCTGGCCGAATGCGGGACGTGCCACCCCCCGCGTTGAACGCCCCAAATCAATTCAAAGAAATTCAAAGATGGAACGCCGGGTTTCACCAAGGCCTTTGTTTCGAAGGGTATTTGCATGCTTGTCGAAAGATCATACTTTATGCCTATGATGCGCCGAGAAACGACACCGTGATCCTCATTATCGAAATCCTACAGAAGGCCCTGATGGTTGCCGCGTTCGTCACGGTCATGATGTTGCTCGTGGAGTATGTCAATGTCCAGACGCAGGGGGTGCTCCTCAACGCGCTGGCGGGCTCCCGTATCAGCCAATACGTGCTCGCCGCGATTCTCGGCGCCGTACCGGGGTGCCTCGGCGCGTTCGTGGTCGTGGCGCTATACGCACACCGCCGGGTCACGCTGGGAGCGCTGGTGACCGCGATGATCGCCACGAGCGGAGACGAGGCGTTCGTGATGCTCGCCCTGTTCCCCGCGACCATGGTGTGTTTGACCGCCGGGTTGATGTTCGTCGGGATCGTCACCGGGTATGTCACCGACCGGTTTCTCCCGAGGGTCAGGGTTTTCGTGTCCGACGACTGCCACTTTCTGGATACGCACGACGAAGACGACTGCCGTTCTTTTCCGCGCGGGTCTCTGCGGGCGGCGTGGCGGCCGCCGAGCCCCCAGCGACTGGCTCTGGTCCTGGGGCTCGCGGGCCTCGTCGTCGCGCTCGCGGCCGGCGTCATCGGGCCGTCCGAGTGGGGATGGAAGCGGGTGACCTTTCTCGCTCTCATGGCGGCGGGTATCGCCATCTCGGCGACCGTGCCCGAGCACTTTCTCAGGCAGCATCTGTGGCACCATGTCGTCATCCGGCATGTCCCACGGGTCTTGCTGTGGACCATCATCGCCCTCACGATGATGGCCGCGTTGACTCATTTCGTCCATTTCGAGGAAGGCGTCTCGGGCACGCCGTGGGGATTGCTCGCGGGGGCGGCCATCGTGGGACTATTGCCCGAATCGGGCCCTCATCTCATCTTCGTTACCATGTACGCCGACCGCCTCATCCCCCTGAGCGTCCTGGCGGTCAGCGCGATCGTTCAGGACGGTCACGGGATGCTGCCGTTGCTCTCCGCCTCGAAGCGCGCGTTCGTCATCGTCAAGCTGATCAATCTCGTCGTCGGCCTGGCGGTCGGCGGCGCCATGATGATAGCGGGAAGTTGAGGCGGTCTCGGCTACGACGCGGCGTTCTTCTCGAGCGCGTCCAATAGCGCCGCTTTCAGCGCGTTCGCCGCCAGGTCAGCGCAGTGTACGTGGTTTCGGGGAAGCCCGCCGAGGGCCTTTTGGATTTGCTCGCCCGTCACTTCGAGCGCCTCGCGGACGGGTTTGCCCCGCGCCAACTCGGTCGCCATACTACCGCACGCGAGGGTGAAGCCGCACCCGTCGGCCTGAAACGTGATCCCGTCGACGACGCCGCTTCGAACGCGCAGCTGAAACCCGATGGTATCCTCGCAGATCCCCGTGACCTCGGATTGCCCGTCCGGGTGTTCCAGAATGCCGTTGTTGCGCGGATGCTCGGCGTGCTGCCAGACCTTGGGCGGGATGGTCTTCCTGTCGAGCTCCCCGAGGATCTCCTGATCCTCTTTGCTCAGCAACCGATAGGTGGATTGCCTCATGGTTCACTCCAATGATGTCGACCTCATGAAGGTCGCTTGGGCGCGCGCCATCACGCGGCGTTCACACGTCAGAACGGATTTCAGCTTGTAGAGGGGCGGATGGGAATCCATCAGACTCGCACGGACCGTCGACATCGTCTCGCACGGCACGGGCTCGACGAACCGCACGTCAAGCCTTCCGGTGACGGCTTTGATTCCGAGGTGAAAGAGGCAATGGGTCATGCTGGCGTCGAGCAGCGCCGAGATGATCCCCCCGTGCAGAATTCCGGTGTAGCCCTGGAGAAGTGAGCTTCCCGAGAACTGCGAGGACACGCTCCCGTCCGGGTTGACCGTAAAAGAGAGTCCCAGGCTGACGGGATTCCGAATACCACACACGATGCAATTGCAGTGACTCTGCTGACACTCGGCATAGCCGGCCTTGGGTGAGCTCATTCTGTCCCTGTCGCCGCTATATGGCGGACATCCTCTGTTTCGAAATCGAGCGCGCGTTCGGGCCGACCGTTCCGCTTGTCTGGTGATGCGGCCGGCAGGTGTAACGCGCGCTTGGGGTCGACAACAAATGTCGACGGTTGTTTTCTACGTTGTGTTTCAAGTGATTCCTGTTCCATCATCCCGGCGCATGAAACCGCCTGTTCCTTCTACTCACTTGGAGAGATCTCGATCTCATCCGCCATATCGCGGGGAACCGCCCGATCCCGGGCAGCGCCGCGCTTGGCTATCGCGCCGGGCCGCGTCGGGTATGGGAAACCGGCTCCCGTCGCGCCGAGAGAAAGCAACTGTCGTGCCAAACCGATAGGGCCCGCGCCTCCCACTGCCCGACGTAGGACATCCCCGAGACGAGGCGCCCGGGGGAGAGCCACCAGCACTGGGGCACCGTCTCCCCTACCCTCCTGCCCGCCATGCGGCGGTAGATCATCTCGTGCACCACCGCGGTCTTCCCCGCCTTGCCGGGGCCCGATAGTTCATCTGTGATTATGAACAGGCGCCGCGAGGCCTTACGGTCTACCGCGCAGGCGCGGTCCGCCGCCGGCCGGTCGGCAGATCGTAGTATACGGTCTCTTTCGAGAGCTCCAGCACCACCCGGTCCCCCTCCATGGAGATGAACGCGTCCTCCCTTCCGCGGTGGAGGATGCGGCCGTACCGGCCCAGATCCGTCAGGAAGGGCAGCGCGGACTCCCTCACGTGTATGGTGGCGAAGCCGTCGAACATGCAGTGGTGGTTGAAGACGTACACGGTCTTGCCGTGGCGCGGGAAATCCCACTGCAGGGCGACCTCCCGCGAACACATGAAATCGCCGCTAATGGACAGCTGCAACAGGAAATAGAACAGCACATGTCCCACCAGCACGAGGGCGAGCCACCCGAGGCGACGCAGCGCCCGCCGCTTGACGGCCGAACAGACCCTGATGATGAACAGGGTAAGAAACACCGCGACGGACAGACCGACCAGCAGAAACAACCCCGCCCTGACATCCCCCGCCACCTCGGGGACGATCTCCCGCTGGCTGATATAGAAGAGCAGCCCGTTGAATGAAAGAAGCGCCAGGACGGGCCAGTCGGGCTTCGGTCGACGCCCGAAGCCGGGGTCCGGGGCGGAAGCCCGGGCGGCGTCTTCTTCGGTCGCCAAGTGTTCGCACAGCATGACCCTCATCTATCCCTTTTCCGACGTCCCTGTCCAGCGGTGTTCGAGAGGGAGCCGGTGGTTCAGGAGGGTGTGTCTCTTATAACCTTGAAATCCCAATAAATCGACGGCCCAAACCGCTGTCGCTCGCGCCAATGCACGCCATCGGCGTCCGTACTCACCTTTGCCATCACTCATGAACAGTCCAGTTCAGCTCCTGATGTCAAAGACTCCGTTCGGCCACTGCTGTCGCACCTTGACGCGTTTTTCCTCGCCGACCTATTGGGATTTCAAGGTATAACTTCATCTCATTTTCCACGTCGTGCTTTTCGTGTGCGGTAGATACAGCGGCAATCACACTGTGATATGCCGACAATTCGAAGCCACGGCCCAAAGCGCGGCGCTGTTCATGAGCAACGCGACAATGATAAAATCGATGTTGTCTTGGTTAAATGGCCCGAGCTTCAATACCGCGTCCAGCAGGGCCAACCCCAAGGATACAACCAGCGTCCAAACAAGAATGCGGCACATACGCCGGGTCATTCGCTTTTTGATGAGAAGGACCGCCCCGATTACCGCGAGCACGAAATGACTTATCGGAAATAGAAGCAGGTTTTCGTTGGCGTGAGCAGGTGTATGCTCGGTCATGGTCCAGAGAAACAGCAGCACCGATCCGCCCAGCGCCACTACAATTCCCCAGGTCATCACGAATCCGCCAAGCAACCAAAGCGCGAACCGCCGCCCCGGAAACAGCGCCGCCAAAACGAACCCGAGCAGAACGATGGACGGGAGCCCCCACAGCAGGGAGGCCTGCAGCACGCGCCCACCGGGCACAACGCGAGCAGGTATCTCCTGACTGATGCGCTCACTACCGGCGATCAGCGGCTTGTGGCTCACGGGGTGACGAGCGGTGTCGAGGTTTTGGGCCAGTACCAGCGGAAAGAACTGTTCCTCGAAACGGGTGATGGGGCGGTCCGCCTCCGGGCCCAGTACAAACATGAGCCCGACCTTCGCAAGGGGTAGCGGTTCCAGAGACTGGCGTAGCCAGTGGCGATAGGTCTGCTTGGCAAGAGCACGGTTCCCGGACAGCGCACCACGGGTCACTTCGTCGATCAGATCTCTTACCTTGGTGCAGCAGTTGTTGTCGAAGTATCGGTAAGGGTAGCGCCGGTTCTCCGGTTTTGATAACTCCCTCAACCGCTGAACAATAATGCGTTTTTCACCGTCACTGAGGAGCAACTCCTGGCTCGTCATGCCGCGACCGACACGGCGGTAGAATCTGAAGAGCTTTTTCTTGGTGGTGATGTCCAAGTGGTACTGCAGTCGACCGGTGACAAATTTTTTGACCGTGTCCGGGTCGCTATAGTCGAACTCACCGAAGTTGTAAACAATCCCTCTACCCGTGTCCCGATTCTCCACCATGATCGCGGTATGGCCGAACCGCGTGACGAGAAACTTGTCCGGCCCCATGGTCAGTACGTGGATCGCGATGTCATCCGCGACGCCAACCGAGGGAACGAGCACGACATAAACGAGGGCGCCGACGACGATCGCCCGCGACAACACCATCGTCATCCTTTCGGTGACAGGATGCGGTGATAGCAGAGTCCGGTTTCCCGACGCTGTGTGTTCCACAGATGCATGGAGTTTCCGCGGCACCGCTTCCACTGTGAACAATCGACGCACGCGCCCTGCTTCATCCACTCTCTGTTGCGGTACGGCTCGAACTTGTCGTTCCAGACTCGGAAGAAATCGTCGTTGAGGATGCTTCCCTGCACGAAATCGCGGGAGATGTTCGGACATGCCGAGATGGCGCCGTCGCAGAGAACCGAGCCGATGGCGATGCCGGCCCTGCAGAAATAGGGCTCGTCCCGCACCTCGGCGTCCACCGTCGGCGGCAGGAATCCCTCGCAGCTGAAATCCAGATGAAACGCCGATCCCGAAAGTTGTCTTCGGGTCTCTTTGATCCAATACAACATCTTCTCGACCTGCTCCGGCAATAGCATCAAGGCCGAGTTGTTTTCAGCACGCCCCTTGGGGAAGATATTGAACAGTCGCCAACGGGTAACGCCCTTCGACCGCAGCAACGCCAGAATATCCGGTAACTCTTCTAGGTTGCGGGGGGTGACGCAGGTCACCACATCCAAAAAGCGAATGGGGGATTTCGCCGCCAGGGAGATGCCCTGAACCGCAGCGTCGAACGAGCCGGATACGCCTCTCAGCCAATCGTGGTTGTTTCGCAAACCGTCCAGGCTGACCGTCACACTGGTGATTTTTTCGTCGACGATTCGAGCCAATGTCTTTTCGTTCAAGAGCAGGCCGTTGGTGACCATTCCAAAAGGAAGCCCATTGGCCCGGGCCCTGGCGAACAGTTTTGTGAGGTCCTTGTGGCACAGGGGCTCGCCCCCTGTGAAAACGAGAAAGAGATTGTGCCCCTTGGGCCGTTTTTCACCGAGGTAGTCGATGAATTCGAGCCACTCCGCCGTGCTCAGCTCGTCCCGCCGGGCATGCTTGCCGCAGTCACTGCCGCAATGCAGACAGTCGAGGTTGCATTTTTGGGTGATCTCCAGAAACAGATAGCGCAACGGGTGAACGACGGTCTCCAGATACTTGTAGACAGGATGCAGCTTGCGCCGCACGGTGTTCCTGAAAGCGGGGCGGGTCATCAAGGCGCTATTTGGTCGAGGTGTCCTCGTCGGTATCCTCGTCCCCGGCGTCTCCGTCAGTATCGACATCCCCGTCGGCATCGGAATCAGCGTCACTTCCGGCGTCGTGGTCGCCGGAATCCATCTCACCGTCATTGTAGACAGCGCCATAGCACGCCGCAATAAATACCGGTATCGCACAGGTGAAGAGCCACAAAAACGGTTTAGCCAGCCATCTCATCATCATCTCCTTATAAAGCGCGGTCGATATCGTTCATCTATCAGAATCTCGGCAGTCGGTAAAGGCCGAATCAATCTCCTGCTCGAGAAGCGGTGTCCGACTCTTCTCCGACCAGAGACAACGCTTACTGTTTATGGACGATGGGGATGCCTCAGCGAGCGGCCGGTCCAACGGCTGCTGTGATCGACGCCGACCGTCGCGGGCGCCAGCGTTCCCGACGCCCCGAATCACTGTGAGCCAAAGTCGTCACCGTCTTTTTTGGTGTTCCAATGAACCGGGGGTTGGTATCCTTGAATCATTGAACCCATAACGGCTCGAGAACGGAGATAATATGAAACGATTTTATCTTGGTATGGTTTTGAGCGCATCACTTCTCGTACTCGGCGCGTCGGGGTGCGGAGACGACGAAGCCGAGAAACAGGAAGCGAATGCCGGCGACCGGGGGGGGTTGGGTGAGGAGGATATCTGCGGCGGGATTGTCTACGAGGCGATCGCCTGGGATGGGGCCAACGATCTCGGGCTGACCGCGGCGGAGGCGTTCGCGCCGCACGAGGGGACGTGCACCAGTACTCTGGTCTGGGATGCGAGCGGGTGGGGGAACGCGACGCCCGAGACCGGGGAGAGCGAGATTGCGGTGACGTTGACCTTTGATGCGGCGTCGGCGGAGTTCGGCCGGCTGGAGAATGCCGACACCGAGCCGGCGTGCGACGGTCTCTATCTCCGGGCAACGGCGTCCGCCGCCATTGCCACGGCGGACGGGGTGTTCGACGACAGCGGCGATGTGTCCGTCGTCTATCGGGACACCACCGGGGGTATCGACGAAATCGCGCTCAAAAAGGCGATGAGCGAGACCGGCGGCACCTTTACAGTGGACGACGCCGACGGGGACGCCACGTCGCTGACCTACCGGTTCGACGGCGCCGGTGAGACCTGTGCCGGCTCGATCGGTCTGTCCCTGACCTCCGACCTCGGGGACGGGGTGGCCAGCATGGCCATGGGGGATATCGGTTTCTGGTCCAATACGGGGTGTCCCGTCGGCCAGGAGCCCGTGGATCTGGAGGCCGTTGAAAAGGACGGGGTCACGGCCCTGGCCCAGCTGGAAGCCATCTGGAGCGATCTGTCCTTTGCGGCCACATGGCCCGAGGGAGACAGCACCGAGCTCGCCGTCGGTCTCTCGCTGCTCTCATCGGACGCCTGCCGGGAAGGCACGAGTCAGGTCGCCGCCATGTCCGCGCTCGTCACCTACGGCACCTCGGACGGCAACCTGGGGGAGCGCACCGTGACCGGGGACCTGTCCGTATCGATAGAGGACGACGGAACGGCCCGCGCCAGCGAGGTTCACATCAGTGACGACCGAAGGTGCGGGAGCACGAGCGACAGCCTGGACTACGGGTTCGGCGATTGCAGCACCCTCTCCGGCATCACCATTCAGCTCGGGCTCAGCTGGAGCAACACCCAGGGCTGGAGTGTCTCCGACGAAGGGCTGGAGATCTACGAATACGCCGCGGGCACGGAACCTTTCGAAGGCCCGTCCGCCAACAATCGCGAGCTCGCCCTCACCTTCTAAAAATTCGCAGGGACGCAACGACCGCTTCATATCGTAGAGAATTGCCCCTCAAATAATTGCCCTGGTTCGTTTTGTCCAGGGCTTCCAACGAACGAACGAGAGATACAGAGTTCTTTCAATAATTCAAAGAGAACTGTGCCGTTTACTTTTCAGGGATTCCCCCGCGTTCAACGCAATATCCCACTTCGATCACAAGTAGGATGCGGCAAAGGCTTTTACGTCGGCCTTGAAGGCTTTTTGATCATTTTCGGAGGCGTCGATGAAATAGACGAAACTGAGCGTGGGGTTGGCCCTCCCCCGCTCCTTGGCGTAGGTCTTGGCGATCTCGTTGGCGGGCATGGTGCGGTCCATGATCTGGCGGACAACCTGACGTTACGACCGATTGCCCTCTCGACATCGATGGAGGCGAATGAATTTCGACGACGCCGCTCCTCTGCGGCGCTGGCCGGATGAGCGCCTGAAGTATAAATCCGTCGAGGTGGCTGCGTTTCCGGTGGAGGTCGCGACCGACCACTTGGCGGGGGCAATCGGCGGACGAAGAAGAAGATCGGAACTTTTACAAGAATCACGCGTCTATTCCGTGCTATTGCACCCGTGAGGTTGGGGGTTGATTGATGAAAAACCATGTTCTTCTAAGCACCGCGCTCCTCTTGGCCCAACTGCTCCTCGGCGCCCAGGCCCAGGCCCGGCCGAAGCTGCCGGTAAACGGCCTGGAGCTTTCGCTGGAGGCGCTGGACCACGGCTACTTTGGCCTCGAATATCGGGTTCGCGGCACCGCATACCAGGTGCGCGGCATCGCGGACCTCGAGCCGGCCGAAGCCGCGCGAATTCGAGCCCGCCTCGCCGGCGAACAAATTGAAGTGATCGCAGATAAAGACGGCGCCTTCTTTCTGGCGCTGCCGGTTCCCGACAAAGAGACACTCGAAGCGGCTTCGAGCGAAGAGACCGTGATCGAGCTGGCAATGACAAAGGGCCGGTTTTCAAGGGAGTGGGAATTTCCCGTCTCCCTCGATTCTCCGCTCAAAACCGTCGTGCACACCGATCGGCGACAATACGAGCCCGGCGACACCGTCCATGTCTGGAGCCGGGTCGAGGACGCGGTGACCGGCCGTCCTCTGTACGGTATTCCGGTCATCATCGACGTGGGGGAGCCTCATCCCCGCAAGGTGATCACCGGCGCATCGGGCGTCGCCTCCGTCGATTTTGTCGCACAGACAACCGGCGGCGAAGGTCGAACCGTCCGGGTCACGCCGAAAGGGGGCCGGAGCGTCAGGTCGGACTACGCGGTGGGAAAGCGGGCCGTCACGGATTTATTGGTTGATGTAAAGGTCGAGCCCGCGATTGCCGCCCCCGGAGACGCTGTCACCCTGTCGGTTTCGGTAACATCGGTGCGGGGCACGCCGGCCAGGGGCGCCGCGGTCTCCATCGAGGTCTCCTCGAAACGCCTTCGGGCCGTCACCGATAAAGACGGCATCGCCACGTTTTCGGTAAAGGCTCAGGAGGTCATCTCCGGCAACGAAAGCAGCGAACCGTTCACCGGGATCGTGCGAAGCACCGGCGCTCGTCCCGCGGACTTCAGCGGCTCGTTTCTGACGCGACGACCAGCGTTCCTGGACGCGGAAGTACTGCTGCCCCACGGCGGATTGGTCCCCGAAGTCGACGAGGCGCTGCTCCTCTCCGTGCGGCTGAGCGACGGCTCGCTCCCGGCGCCCGGCGCCGTGGTAAAGGTCGACGGTTCGGCCTTTCGCAAGAGCGTCACCGCGCCGGTGGATCGTCACGGCTTGGCGTCGGTGCCGATTCGGATAGGTCCCGAGGACTACGCCGTGCACGCCGCCGGCGCCTGTGCGGAGGAGGCGGCGACCACCGTGTCGATGGTGCTCAAAGCTCCGAACACTTCCAAAAGCAAAAAGACGCTCTGCATTCCCGTGCTCCACGACGCACAGGTCGTTCCCGTCGTGAGACCGCCCGCCGTATCGCCCGATGATTCGTTCGAGGTGCGCGTCGCGAGGCGCCCGTCGGCCAAAACCCTCCCCGTGCGGGTATCGCTGCACTGCGAGGACGGTGCCGGACCGGTCGCGGTGAAGACCATTGCCCCTTCAAAGAACGTCGTTCGCTTTACCGCGCCCGAGAAATTCCTAGGTCGATGCACCGTGCTCGCGAGACCCGAGCGCGACGTCCGGTCCGCCGCCACCTTGGGGCTCGGCGCACGGGAGACCGTGCTCGTTCGGCCGAGGCGCCCGTCGTTTCCCACCCTGTCACTCGATCGCGACGTCTATCCCATCAAGGGAACAGCCCGGCTCACCGTGCACGCGCCCGAGGATGTCCCCCGAAGCTGGGTCGTCGTGGTGGCGCGAGACCTAGCCCAGCACCAAGGAGAGAGGCCCTTTGAAGAGTACTTCCTCCGCGCAAAACTCAAACACGCGGTTCTCGATCCCTCGACCCCGGACGCGGACCGGCTCGTGCGCGCCGCGCTTGTCCAATACGCGTGGCGCGACGAAGACATATACAAAGAAGACGGGTCGCCCGGCCCCCGAATGGAGACCGACGCGGCCCGTCGCGGGATCGAGCTGCGCACCGCAACCGCCGGCCGCTGGATGGCCGAGGTGGAGCGGCGCCTGTTCCGCGCCCTCGACGAGGGAACGGTGGCGGACATTACCGTCGAAAAAAACGGCCGCCGTCGGTTCATCCAAAACCTCGTGGGGATCGCCTCAGACGATGAGTCCGAGGATGCAAAGACCCTCGGCCTCGGCGAGGTCACCGTGGAGATGCTCACCGCCCTGGACCCGGGCTTCACCTTCGACAACGCGGCGAAACGGGCGGCGAGACGCCGTCTCGTGCAACTCTCGGCGCTGCTCGCCGAAGACCTGAACCCCGATGAGAACGATGAAACCCGTCCCCTGGGGCACGCGATCGAACCGCCGGAGCGACGACTCTCGGACCTGGTGCGACGCGGGATGCTGGCGCCCAAGGATCTCCTCGATCCCTGGGGAAACAGCTTTGTGATTAAAAACACAGGCCGAACTCCGCGCTTCGTGTTCTCCGAAGACTCGGCGAAAGTGGAGCTGCTCAGCCCGGGCCCGGACGGTAGAGCCGGCAGTGCCGACGACATTCGAGATCCTTGGGCGCGGGCAATCCCCGAAGGAACCCTCTACGCCCGCGCTTCTGGCGAGGATCGGCTCATGGCGCGGCTCTCCGCCGTCTCCCCAGGGACGGACGCTCTCAACAAGCTGCTCATGGCCTACGACCGACTCAACGACGAGGCGGTGGAAGAGCTCATCGGCGACGCGTTCGGCCTCGGCCTCAGTGGAATTGGTCGCGGCGGCGGCGGCGGCTCTGGTTCCGGATATGGTCGCGGCACCGGCGGACTGGGCGGCCGACGGGGAGGATCGCCCAGGATTCGAAGCGGCGCATCGCTGATAGGCAGAGCCCTGGCCGGCATGCTGCGCGAAGAGTTCCCGGCAACGCTCGATTTCAAGTCCGAAGTTCTCCTTTCTCCTTCGGGTCAAACCGAGCTTGCGATTCCCCTGGCCCACGCGGCCACGACGTATCTCGTCGAAGTGATTCTCTGGCGCGAGGACGGCTGGCGCTGGTCCGCCGCGACCACCTTCCGCGTCAATCAAGATATACTCATCGACGCCCCCGTGCCCGAGACGGTCGCGGTGGGGGACGAAATCGAGCTGCCCGTCCGCCTTGCGAATCGCACGAAAACAGCGCGCACCGTAAAGGCGGCGATCGAGGGGAGCGCCGGCCTCGGAATCGGGCCCATCGAAATAGACGCGGTTACCGTTCCCGCGGAAGATGTGGTTGAAATTCCGGTTCGCATCGCCCTGACCCGGAAAGGGGAGGGAAAGATTGTCCTAGCGGCGCAGGATACATCAGGGAACACCCTCGACGCGGTGCGCCGCCCCATCGCCGTTCGTCCGAGTCGACGCCGCGCACGCGAGAGCGTCAGCGACGTGCTGCTCGGCCACGGCGCCCTGGAGCTCGTCGTTCCCGACGGCGCCGTGCCCATCAGCAACGGCTCCGTTTCGCTTTCAACGGGGGCGTCGTTTTTCCAGGAAGCCGCGAATCCGATCGATAGGCGTTGGCTCAACAGTGCCACCGACGGCATCGTGCCCGCACCGATGCACGCCTCGATGAAAGAAGCGATGGGCCAAATGGACGATGACGATCCCATGGATCTCGCTCTGTTCGTCGGCGCCCAATGGACCAATGGTCTGCTGCGGGACATCCAGTTCGATCGCGCGCTGGAAATCTTGTCAGACCGCGTGGAGCAATCAGAAGGCAGCGAGGCCCGCAATGTGAACAACCTCTCCCGTGTGCTGATGCGGCTCGCACCGGCCGTGGGGCACGCGGATGCGCGGAAGGGGAAAAAGAAGGCGCTGCTCGCGTTGGTCCGGGCGCTTCGCATTCGCATCGAAGACAGAGCGGCCAAGTTCATAAACGCGCCGTGGCTCCATGCCCGCGCCGCCGCGGCCCTATTGTGGACGGCGACGAAGAAGGATGATCTCTCACGGGCACGGGAGTTTCTCCGGCGGGCCCGCGAGGGTCTGGTGGATATCGGCGAGGACCGGCGGCTCGAGGGCGGTGCGCAGGATGAAAACGGTGATGACAGCTTCGGCGCCGGAGCGCTGCTCGCCCTCGCGGAGCTGCTGGAAAACCGCCGGGTCGAAGCCTCCCGACTGATCCGCTCGCTGGTGCGTTTCTCTTACATTGATGCCTTCGGCGCGTCGCTCGGGAGTGTCGAACCCAGAGACCGAATTCCGGCCGCCGCCGCCGCCGCGCTGCTGAGCGGCAAGCCCGCCTCCAAGCTCTCCCTTTTCGTGGACGGCGCAGCGCACACCGTCCCGCTCGACAACGGCGACGGCACCCTGGCGCTTCCGAATCTCGGTCGCGGCGGTCGACACCGAATAGAAGTCCGCACCGATGGACCAGGCGTATTGCTCGTCTTCGCCGCAGCCGAGTATACGGCCCCCTGGCACTCGCCGCCGCCGCTTGTGGGCCCCTTCTTTACGAGCATCGACGGCAAAGCCGGTATCGCAAACGGACGCTCCGAGCTGATCCTGCGCATTCGCAATCGCACGCCCCGCGCGGTCTCCCGTCCGACAGTGGAGGTCACTCTGCCGGCCGGGGCCGAGGTGGACGATACGGCAATTCAAAAGATATCCCGCTTCACCACGGAGGAACCGCGGGTTCTGGAGAACCGGCTGACGTTGCGGCTTCGACCCCTACGCCCCCGGGAATCCCGCGAGATTCCCCTCCCCTGGCTTTGGACCCTTGCCGGAAAATTCACCGGCCTCGGCACCATGAGCTGGGCCGCCGATCGGCCGGAGGCGATTACAGTATCCTCCGCAAGACCCACCGACGTCCCCGCCGCGTCCGCGGTTTCAGGAGGTCTCCCATGAATCGAAACCGCGCACGCGCTCTACGAATAGTTGCATCCGCGATGTTGGCGCTCTTTACGTTGAATTCCCTTTCGACCGCGGCCGCGACGGTCACCGGCATCGAGCTCGCCGTCGAAGGCAGCCCCACGGCGGTCAGCGGCGGCGTGCTTCGATGGTTTTTTACACTGTACGAAATCGACAGTCACAATCGGCTCACCACCGCCCGCTCCGGTCGGCTGCGCATTACCACCGACCTTCGTCCGGACGATACCGAAGAGATATCGGTGGATGCCCACGGCCGCGCGGAGGTGGAGATACCGATCCCCGAAGACGTCGCCGAACTCGAGGTGGCCGTCGACGCCGAAGCGGCCGGGCTTCGCCGCAACTTTACCCTGTCGATCTCGGCCGCACCCCTTGGGGACACCGCGGTCATCGCGGATCGCACCTCTGTGCAGCCCGGCGAGCGCGTCACCTTCATCGGACGAGCCGTGGATGGTCCCTGGGGGCGCGCCCTCGCGAACCGCAGCGTTTCTCTCTCGATCACCGATCAAGACGGCCGCCGCATCGGTCCGGAGAAATCGGTCACGACGAGCGCCGCCGGCACGTTCCGAGTCTCGGTGGTCGCCCCGATGAACGCGAAATTGGTCCGCTGCAACGCAATTGGGGTAGATGTCGTTCCAGCGTCGACCGAGGTAACCGTCTCGAAAAAGAGACCGCAGCAAATGACCATTACCGCCGTGCCCGAACGCCGCATCGTTCGGCCGGGCGCAAAGGTCCCGGTTGAGGTTACAGTGCAGCGCAAGGATGGCCGTCCCGTGCGGGGTGCTGAAATTGAAGTGGACGGAACCGCTGTCTCCGAAGATGAAACGGAACAATGGACCACCGATGAGAACGGCCGGTTGAAATTTACCTGGACCGCGCCGAGGCGGGACGCCTCGGATATCGAGGATCAGCAGAAGTCCATCACCGTAAACCGCCCCGGGATCGGATCCCGATCCGCCGAGATCTCCGTTCGCACCGCCCGGACGCCCTATCAGACCGACGTCTATGTCGAAGGGGGCGGCCTGCTGACAAACCTTCCCTCGCGTCTGTATGTCAGCGTCACGCGGGCCGACGGAACGCCCGCCCGAAAGGTGGCGGTGAATCTGGACAATCCCCTGCTCGGGACGCTGCACGGCACCACGGACAACGACGGCGTCGCCCGATTCAAGGGCCGCCCCGCACTCCGCCCCGGCGTCGAATCGCGGGATCGCTGCGGCGGTATTACCGCGTCGTCCGTTACCCTGCAGTTGTCCGCCGACACAAAAAGTGCGTCCCTGGAAGAGGCGACGTACGAGCACTGCGTACCCGTGGACCCGGACGGCACCGTGCGCGTGCGAACGGGCTCCGTGTCACTGCACCCGGGAGACATCGCGGCTATCGAGTTGTTCATGAGCAAGAGCGCCGAGCGCCTGCCGGTAGAGGTTGCCCTCTTGTGGGTCGACAACACCCGTGCGGAGAATCCCCTGATCCCCATTTCGCGCAGCGTCGTGGAAACCCCCGGCCGGCATCGAAAGACTTCGGTAAAAATCCCCGCCGACATTACCGGCGAGATCCTCGTTCGGGCGAGGCCGCTCGTTGGTCCGTCGCGCATTCCCGTCCGTGGCGGAACGGCGCGCATCGTCTCGAGGTTCGGGACGCCGATAACGGCAAGTCTACGAGTGTCGGGCAGTGACGACACCCGCGCCCACCTCGTCGTTTCCGAAACAGGCTCTCCCACCGCGAGTACACTGTTGCTGGTGCCCACCGACGACGCCGAAGCTCTGACGCAGCAGCTTTCGATTGCCATGCAGCCGCCGCTGTTTCAAAACCTTGGAACCGGTACAGAAGCATCCCCGCGTCTGCTCGAGGCCCTGCTCGCCGCGCGCACCCGACGCGACGATGCCGCCCCCGCTGTGCTTCGAAAGGGGGTCCCGGTGGGCATGCCCGGCGTCGACGATCCGACGCGATGGGGAATTTTGAGAGACCCGATTCGCGCGCGGGCACGGTTCGTCAGCGGGCGCCTCGCCCTCTCGATTAGAACCCTCGAAGAGCGACTCGACCAGGCGTCGCCGAAACAGATTCGGGAGGTCGGCATTGTCGGTCTGGGCGAAAGGCGCTTCAATCGGGAGGCCCTGACCGCGGTCAAGTCGTCGGGATACCTCGCAGGTCGAGACCCCATGACCCTCGGCGGCGAGCCCCTTTCCCTGGAAGACCTCGAACAGATGGATCGGTCGTTTACCTTCGATAACATGGCGCGGCGAATCACGCGCAAGCGCCTGCTGTCGCTGCTCATTCATCTGCGCAGTTTCGTTCGCAACCAAAACCTGGATCTCGGCGCGACCGGCCGAGACCCCACCCAATGGATCGATGCGCTCGCAGGCCCGCTCGAGAATTTCAACGAGAACAACGACCTCTACTACGGCACCGATTTCGCGCTCGATTTCCGCATGCTGTTCGACGGCTGGGGCAGAAAAATGGCCGTTGTAAAAACCACGCATCCGCGGAGCCGCACGAAATTCATCTCTCCGCTGCCGGCCGGTTACGCGCTTGTCTCCGCCGGCCCGGACGGTCGTTTCAACACCGCCGATGACCTCCTCGATCCCTTTGCCCGCGTGCTGCCCACGGGGAGCATGTACGCCGAGGCCGTGGGTGAGGACGCGCTGTTGCTTCGGCTGAGTCGCATCGAGATCGATCGGGCCGTGGTGGACGCGCTGGTCCCGCTTTTCGTAAACACCGACAGCGACGATGTCGATGAATGGCCTGCCAGAGGTGGCGACGATGAGAGCGAGACGGTCGCCCCGAAGATTCGACCGCTTCCCACGATCGCCCGAAGATTCGAGAGGTCGTGGATTCCCGTCCGCGCCGGATCGCGCCGAAGCAGCGCGCCGAACGCCTATGACATCTCCGTCGACGGTGAGCCGAGGCGGTGGTCCCTCATCGGTGTCGCGTGGAGCGCGGACGGTCGCGCGGCGGTCGCGCGTAAGGATTTCGAGGGCGGCTTTCCATTGATTGTCGATGTCGAGCCACTCCACCGTCTTTCACCGCACGAGCCACTGGTCGTGCCGGTAACCGGCGCGGTCCTGCCCGGCGGACCGACAAACGCGCTGCTCTCCGTTGAGAGCGACGGCGTGGTGCAGGCCGCATTCGAGGACGGCCGTACCGAAACAGCACTCGCCGTCGGTCCGGGGGGCGGATTTGAAGCACGTGTTCGCATCGTGGCGGTCCGTGAAGGCAACGGCGTCGTTCGCATCGTGGCGCGAAGCCCCGGCAGTTCTCGAAGCCGCACCGTCTCCCTGACCATCGATGCGCGGAAACCGGGATCCCTGCGAACGCAGCACGCCTCGGCTGGAATCTCGAAGGCCTCCACCCTCAGGCTCGAAATTCCAAACGATGCGACAGAGATCTCCGCCGCCGCCTACCTCGCTTTGCCCACCGCCTTTCTGGACGATCCGACCCTGTCCCGCTGGATAGACAAGGATCCGGCGCTCGTCGCGTGGGCGCTCGCCATCAGCGGCACCGCGCCTCAGGGGCGACTGCTTCGGGGGCTCGAGTCCGTCTCACGGAGAAACGGTATGGCCCGCGGGGAGCTACCGCTCCTCAGCACCGCCTGTGCGGCCGCCGCCTGGTCCGCGGTCGACACCCCAAACTCACGACTCGCCGAAGCGAGCCGAAATGGGATTCAGCGCTCGAAAAACAATGACGATCGAAACCGCCTCGCCGAAGATGCGGCTGTGCTGGCGGCCCTGAGCCTGGCGGTCACCGACGACGATACATCTCGCCTCTCCGAGGACCTGGCGGACATTCGGACCGACCTTCGGGCGGCGGTTCGTCAATACCGGGACGACCCCGCTTTTCTGGCGCGCGGCGCCGCGGCGCTGCTGCTCGCGGACCGTCGAGATCTACTGGGCAAGACCATGGCGGCGCTGGCCGCGACGCATCTTCGATCCGGGTATCGCGGGGGTAAAACCGTCGAGCTCCCCATCCACGACGATGTATCGTCGGATGAATTGGCGAAACGAGACGATGCAGAGGCGCTCATTGCCACCGCGGCGCTGGCTGTCGCGGCCCATCAGAGCGGCGACGACCATCTGGCCTCGGAGTTGGCGCGGGGCCTCGCCGCCGGGGCCGATCAGGCCACACGGGTCGGCGGGGAGGTGCTCTTCTGGTGGCTCGCCGCACGCGCCTTCGGTGTGTTCGGAATGCTCGCTCCCGAGACAGCGGCAACGTTCACCGTATCCACAAACGACGGCCCCCCCCGCCAGATCACCCTCTCTTCAGCGTGCACACCGCTTCCCATAAAGACGCTCGCCCCCGAGGATTCGGTGGAAATTCGCGTGGCGCCTAAAGGTAAAACTGACGTCATTCCCCTGCTCCATACCGAAGCGTCCTATGTGCGCCCGGCCGCGTACCAAGTCTTGGGCCCTCTGGAGGCGGCGCTTTCCGGAGATCCGGGGTTCGCCGGGGAACGGGCCGCGTTCATGGTGACCGTGACCAACACCGGCGGCACCCTTCGACACCCGACGGTGCTCCTCTATCCGACGGCCGGGGCCGAGCTCGACGCCGAGGCCGTGAGCGCCATCCTGAAGGGCGGCTCTGTCGCCGCCGTGGCTCCGCCTGACGCCCGCGGCGCGATACGAATCCGACTGCGGCCGCTGGACTCGAAACAATCGGTCACGCTGCCCCTTCCGCTGCACTGGACCGCCGCCGGCCCCCGCACCGGCGCAGCCATGGCCCTCTTTCCCGAAGACCGGGACTGGGAGCTTACCGTGGTGCCCGCGATCGAAATCAACGTGCCCTTCCGGCCGTGATTCGATTATTGCGGCAGCGGCGTGTCTCGTCATTTTTGCGGGGCAGCTCGCCAGGGGCTG
>JBNLED010000082.1:0-12910 GCA_050304755.1 Polyangia bacterium
CCCGGACTGCGCCAACGACCCGATCGCCGCAGGCGATCCATGCGCCCCCGAGTATCACTGCTTCGGCGCGGCCGGGACCTGCGAGCTCAGCGCGGATGGCGCCGCCACGGTCTGCGTTACGAGCGAGGATACCTGCGGTACCGGCGGCTGCGCTTCTTATGTCTGTACGGAGGATTTCCGGGACAACGGCTTGGACTACACCTGCGAGACCAAAGCCGTTCCCGCCCGGCAGCGGGTCGCCTGTGGGGAGAGCGTCGTGCTCACGGCCGACGACTTCGGGACGCGGGCGTACTTCACCTACGGAACATCAGGGGATCCCTGCTACTCCGGCGACGAGTATATCGGCATGGAGGCGATGCTGGACCTCTCCCTCGAGGGCCTCAACGTGGAGGGGACCCTCACGGTGACCGACGTGAGCCCCGCTATCTACGCGGACATCGAGCTCATGCTGTTCCAGTGGACCCCCTGCTCCGAGGCGGAGTGTGTCGCCCACGACACCAACGCGATCACGTTCGTCTCCGAGAGGAACATGATCGTCGTCGGCCTCGATTCCGTGACGGAGGTCTGGCCCCCGGATAGCGTGACCCTCTCCCTCACCTGCGTCCGTCCGTAGCGCCTCACCGCGTTGAATCGAATGCCCTCCAACGACTACAGCGTCAGCGCCGTCATTCCCGCCTTCAACGTCGAAGCCTCGATTGCGCGGGCCATCGACAGCGTCCTGGGACAGACCCTCCCGGCGAAGGAGATCATCGTCGTCGATGACGGCTCCACCGACGACACCGCCCGCGTGGTGGAGACCTTCGGCGACGCGGTCACCTACCTTCGCCAGGAAAACCGGGGGCCGAGCGCGGCGAGGAACCGGGGCATCGCGGCCGCCGCCGGCGAGTGGATCGCCTTCCTCGACGCCGACGACGAGTGGATGCCGGAGAAGCTCGAGCGACAGACGGCGCTCCTCAGGGCCCACCCGGACCTCGACTGGTGCGGCGCCAACTGCCTCAATATGAGCGGGGAGCGGTGGTCCTACCGCTCGTCCCCCGAGCGGGCGACGGCGGGGCTCGACGGGAATCCCTATTTCGACAGCTACCTCGAGGCGGTGGGGGACGGCCACATCATCGAGGCCACCATCACGTTGATGATCCGCCGGAGCGTCTTCGACGAGGTGGGGCGCTTCAACGAGCGCTTCCTCCGGGCCGAGGACTCGGACATGTGGTGCCGCATCGCCTTCCGCCATCCGCGGTTCGGCTACCTCCCGGAGCCCCTCGCCAGGGTGCACCTGGACGTCCGAAACCCGATCCTCCAGCGCCGGCGGACCGACGCCAAGCGGGGGGGCGTGTTCCGGGAGATGGTCACCGAGCACCTGCCCCTGGCGCGGGCGGCCGGCTGCGAGGCGGCCTACGAGAAGTTCGCGCGGTGGATCCTCAAAAAGAGCCTGTTGCAGACCATCTACCACGGGTACAAGGCGGACGCGCGGGAGACGGTGGACCGCTTCGGCTATCTCTTTCCCCGGTACTACACCCTCGGCGCCTACGCCCTCACCGCGTTCCCCAACGCGACCTCCGGGGCGGCCAGGCTCGCGGCCTACCTCTACCACCTGGCGAAGATGGAGACCCGCATCACCCGCCGATGGAGCGGGGGGTGACCGGGTCGCATCAGTCGAAGCGGATGACGTATGCCTCGTCTCCCTGAGACGGGGAGGTGACCTCCACCGAGTACATTCCACCTCGCCCCGGGCAGAGGGAGAGGCGCGCGGCGTCGTCGTCACCTGTCCAGGAGGCGACCGAGATGCCTTCGTCGTCCCGGACAACCACACCATAAATGGGTGCGTGCGATACCACCGCTATCCCATGGCACCGGTCCCGGGACAGGGGAACCTCCGCGCGGAGGCCGTCCTTCGCCCGGGTCAGGGCGACCGGGGCCGTCGGGTGGAGCCCGACGCCGCCAAAGGCCGCGTAGATCTCTTGAAGTCTGAAGTCCAGAGAGGGCGGGAGCGCCAAATCCGCCAGGGCGGTGGAGGTTCCCGCTACGACGACCCCCCTCCCCGTCCCCTTCAAGGCGATGACCTCCAGTTGAAACTCGGAATCGGCCCGGGCGCAGGCTCCGAGAGAGGGGGAGGCACCGTTGTCGCGATTCGAAGCGACCCGCTTCCCGTCGCGGAAAAGCTCCAGATCGACATCCTGAAGGGTCGACGCGGCGACGTGTCTTATAGCGAAGCACTCCCCCGCCAACCCGTTGATGGGTAGGGAAATGCGCAGGTCCGGGGATAGGGAGGTGTCGGCCAGGATTCGGATGGAATGGTATCCCCGTGTCTCCAGCGCTCGAATCTGTCGGGCGATGCTGCTCTCGAGGGAGCGCGGAGTCTCCCGCACTTCGAGCGGCGGCCCCATCACGCTGCGCACCGCTTCGTGACTTGCGCCAAAGACGCCGCCGGTCACGCTCCCGGAGCCGGCGGTCGCCTCGATCACCGCCCGGATTCGCTCCGAAGTCTCCGCACAGTACGCGGCGGCGCCGAACGGACGTTCCCTGAGATCCGCCGAGAGCAATCCCGCGGCGCCGTAGAGCCTGAGACTGAGGCGATCCAGCCCCCGACTGCCGCGGGCGGCGACGACAATGCAGCGCCCCTTTTCGACATCAAGGAAGTGGGGGTGACGTTCGCCCGATTCGATCTCCCAGCGGAGGGTCTCTCCGCTCGGGGTGAAGCCAAGCCCGCGGAGGTGCTCTTTGATCTCGACCCATCGGCGTCGGGGGATCGGATCGGCATCGAACAGTCCCGCCAGCCGGGCGGACACCTCCAGCCGCTCCGACGCGAAGGTCTTGACCATTCCCGTTGCGGTTCCAGCGGCGCTCACGGTGATCTCGTAGGTCACGGCGGGGAGGGCCACCCACTCCACCACCCCCCGAACGCTCGGGTCGTTGTCCTTTGCGATGACGCCGCCGGAGGGACAGGTGACGGACAGGTTCAGATCCGGCCGCTCCAAAGGTCCGATCGCCACCGCGACAACGCGGGTCTTCGAGGGGAAGCGCGTCTTGAAGAGCGCCGTCCTGTCGGAGGAGAGCCCGGCGATGAATTCATCTGCTTCCCGAAACCCCTGTGACCCCAGGGCGGCCCCGATGGCCTCCATTCGATGCCGGAGGGCGGCGATCTCGGGCGACACCGGCGCCGGTGTCCGGGGAGGAACCGCCCGACAGGCGGGCGCGAGCAACAGGAGCGTGAGGACCCCAAGAACGCTTCGAAATCTCACGTCGCCCCTTGAAAATGACGTCATCGCGATCCCTCCGAGGCCCCTTTCCTATCATTAACAATAACACGCTTGCCTCACCCACCAGGCACATGATAGAGACTACTTGTCAGTTGGGGGGTCTATGACCCTGACAACGCCGGCCCGAGAATCCGCCAGGCCTTGACGGGAGCAACGGTATCGGAGATCGGCGGGTGTCAGGGTCGCTTTTTTTACCTCTACCCTGCAACGAGTCGCGGCTGAAAGCCTCTCAGTCGGATACCCGTATGAAATTCAAGGATTGTCCCTACAGATCAAAATGGCAGCTCAGGAGGTGGCCGGGCGCGGTCTCCCGGGTCTCCGGCTGCAGGAGCTTGCACTGCACGTCGGCGTGGGGGCAGCGGGGGTGGAAGTAGCAGCCGGAGGGGGGATCCAGCGGCGACGGGGGATCCCCCGGTAGGATCAGCGGGCGCTTGGCGCTCGACGGATTCGGGGAGAGGTTGGCCGCCACCAGGGCCCGGGTGTAGGGATGGAGCGGCTCCCGGAACAGCGTCTTCGCGTCCGCCGTCTCCACCACCTGCCCGAGGTACATCACCGCCACCCGGCTCGACAGATACTGAATGACGTCCAAATCGTGGGAGATGAGCAGGAACGATACATCGAGCTCGTTTCGAAGGGTCTCGATGAGATTGACGATCTGCGCGCGGCTGGCGGAGTCGAGGGCGGAGACCGGCTCGTCCGCGACGATGAAGCGGGGCTCCACGGCCAGGGCGCGGGCGATGGCGATGGACTGCCGGTGGCCGCTCGAGAACTCCCTGGGGTACTTCTCCAAAACCGCCGGCGTGAGCCCCACCATGCTGATGAGCACGGCGAGCCGGGACTCCAGCTCCTTCCTCGAAAGCCATCGCCGGTGGGCGCGGATGGCCTCGACCAGGGTCTCCCGGACGCTGAACCGCGGGTTGAGACTGGACGCCGGATCCTGGAATATGATCTGCATCTGACGGCGTTGTCTGCGAAGCTTGGCCCCCTTGAGCCGGGTGATATCCGCGCCGTTGAAGAGCACGCTGCCGTGGGTCGGGTTTTCCAATCGGATCAGCAGTTTGCCCAGGGTGCTCTTGCCGCACCCGGACTCCCCCACCAGTCCGACGATCTGGCCCCGATCCACCGAGAGGGAGACCCGATCCACCGCGCGGACGAACCGGCGGTTGATCTGAACGATGCCCGCCTTCTGGGCGAACACCTTGCTCACCTCCCGGGACTCCACCAGGGGAGCCGGAGACATGGGGCCCGGATCATTCATCAGCGGATCCCGCCACGAAGCACCTCACCTTGTGGTCCGATTTGACGCGGATGAGCTCGGGGGAGCCCCGCCTGCAGGCCTCGATGCTGTTTTGACACTGATCGATGAATGGACACTGAACCGGGCCGGCCGTGTCCCCCGGCGGGATGGAGGAGAACCTCCCGCTCGATACGGCGGTCAGGGATCGGGCGAAGAGCAGGGACCGGGTGTAGGGGTGGAGGGGCTCCGTCAGGATGTCGCGGGCCGTCCCCTCCTCCACGGACTGCCCGTCGAACAGCACCACCACGCGATCCGCGAGGGCGGCCACGACCCCCAGATCGTGGGTGATGAGCAGGACGCTCATGCCGAGATCCCGAATCAGGCGCGAGAGCAGATCCACGATCTGCGCCTGCACGGTGGTGTCGAGGGCGGAGGTGGGCTCGTCCGCGAGGAGCAGATCCGGCCGGCAGGAGAGGGCCGTGGCCACCACCACCCGCTGCCGGATGCCGCCGGAGAGCTGGTGCGGATAGGAGCGGTAACGCCGTCGAGGATCCGGGATACCGACGGTCTCCATCAACATCAGCACCTGCTCGCGGGTGCTCCTCCGATCCAACCGCTGGTGAATCCGGAGGGCCTCCCCGATCTGCTCCCCCACCGTCATCAGCGGGTTCAGGGAGGTCGCGGGCTCCTGGAAGATCATCGCGATGCGATTGCCCCGTATCCGCTGCATTCGCTGTCGCGGCAGCAAGAGGAGATCCGTCTCATCGAAGACGATGCTTCCGTTCACGATGCTCGCCGCCGGCGGCAGGAGCCTGAGAACCGACAGGGCGGTCAGCGTCTTTCCCGAGCCCGACTCCCCCACCAACGCCAGGGTCTGCCCCCGCTGTATCTCGAATGACAAATCCGCGACGGCGGTGTGATCGGCGGTGTCGTCTTTGATTATAACGGATAAGTTCGACACCGTGAGAATTGGAGTGTGGGCTGCCATCCCAGCCACTCTAGCATCAATCGAAAAAAAATTTGAGCGCTGTCGAATTGGAATAAGAATTACGCGAAATCTGTTTGTATTCTGAAAAATTTTTTGACATGCTGACGCGAGTCAGCGTACTCAAGAAACCAATATGGGAGGTGTTCATATGTACAGATCAGCCCTAGTTCTCGGTGCCCTTTGTTTGGCGATGGCCTGTCTAATGTCGGGGTGCAAGCCCAAATATCCATCCTGTAAAAAGGACGAGCACTGCAAAGAGGGTGAGTACTGTGTCAACAACCTCTGCCAACAGTGCCGGGATTCCGCGGACTGCCTCGAGGGGCAGGAGTGCATGGACGGCGCCTGCCGCGAGATTCCCGGGTACTGCAAGAGCAGCGCGGACTGCGCCGAGGGGCAGGTCTGCCGGGACAACCGCTGCGGCCCCTGTATGTCCAACACGGACTGCAGCGAGGGGCTGGTCTGCATCGACGGCGTCTGCGGAAAGGGCGAGTGCCGGTCGGACGAGGACTGTCCCGCGGGGCTGAGCTGCGTCAACTACCGCTGCAAGGTGGTGGAGCAGGTATCGGCCAACAACACGGGGGACTGCGAGATCGAGACCATCTATTTCGAATTCGACTCCTCAGAGCTCACCCCCTCCATGAGGGACATGGTGGAGCGCAACTATGACTGCTACAAGAAGCGGGGCGGCTCCCTCACCATCGAGGGGCACTGCGACCCCCGGGGCACCACGGAGTACAACATGGGGCTCGGCGATCGACGGGCCCGCATCGTGTCGAAGATCATGACCACCCTCGGCGCCGAGAAGGGGGATCTCCGGGTCGTCTCCAAGGGCGAGGAGGAGGCCTCCGGAAATGACGAGGACGGGTGGTCCAAGGATCGGAAAGTCGTTTTCAAGTAGCGATGCGCTCTAGAGCACTCCCCATCGCGCTCTTCGCTATCGCGGCGGTTCTCCCCGGATGCTTCTGGTTTACCGCCAAGGACGAGGGCGAGCAGCTTCGCAAAGAGGTGGATTACCTGAATGACCGCGTCAAGCTCATCGAAAACGAGACCGCCGAAAAACAGGCGCACCTCACGGAGATGATCACCCGCGCCCGGGGCGAGGTGGACAAGCTGGAGCAGACCCTCACCAAGGCCACCCGCATCCTCTCGAGGAACTCCGCGGATTTCGGCGCGGACATGGAGATGGTGAAGGAGCGGCTGCGGGAGCTGGACGGGGTGCTGGCGGAGATGCGACACACCGTGGACGAGTCGAGCAAGCAGGTGGAGCTCACCAACCAGAAGGTGCACGACTTCGCCCTCGCCGCGGGCATCGACCTCCCCGTGGACGGCAGCAAGGTTCCCAACGATCCGGAGCGTCACCTCGATATGATCCGCGACTCCTTCACCGGCGAGCGGTACGGAGAGACCCGGGCCCTCGGCAAGCTGTTTTTGGAGAGGCACCCCAAGCACCAGTCCGCGGACGCGGCCCAGCTCTACATCGCCAAGTCGTACATGGAGCAGAAACGGTGGGCCAAGGCCCTCGGCGCCCTCAGGAGCTTCACGGACAAGTACCCCAACAGTCAGAACACCCCCGAGGCGCTCTATGAAATGGCGCGGGCCTTCTACTCCCTCGGCGACTGCACGGACGCCCGCATCCTGCTCGACGCCCTCACCTCCCGCCACAAGAGCAGCGACTTCGCCAAGAAGGGACGGCAGCTCCGCGAGATTATGAACAAGAACAAGTCCCACTGCACGTCGTAACGTCTCCGCTCTAGTAAAATCTGTTTACGAGCGGTAAAGCGAGAAGGGCAGGGGGGATGCCCCATATTGTCTCCGGTTGACCATCCTTCGCGTTGTTTTCGACCGGCCCGGATATTGCTTGTTCAATCGGTGGTTCCAAAGGAGCAGCATGAGCTACGGACGTCTTCTCATTCTACTGTTCTTCGCCCCGGTCTTTCCGTGCGCCGGTGTCGAGAGCGCCGCTGCCACCACGCTGAATCCGTCCCCTGAGCCCTCCGAAGAGACACCGCCGTCCCCGCCGTCGGCAACCCCGACGCCGAGCGGGTCGGTGCCGGCCCGGTTGCCCGACAAGGGCATCTGGCCGGAGCTGGACCCTCGGGTGACCCTCGCGCCGCCCTCTCCGGTGGAGGAGGGGGTTTCGATCATCGTCGATAAATCGGACCGGCTGCTCGTTGTGCTCGTGAGGGGAACCCCGGTGGCGGCCTACCCTGTCAGCCTCGGGTTCTCCCCGACGGGCCACAAGCTGCGACAGGGGGACGGCAGGACCCCCGAAGGATCCTATTTCATCTGCGAGCGCCTCTCGGAGGCCCTGGCCCCCCGCTACGGCGCGCGCTCCCTGCGACTCTCCTACCCGAACGCCGACGACGCGGCGGCCGGCCTGTCCGGGGGCCTCATCACTCCCAAGGTGAAGGGGCGAATCGAGCAGGCCGTCGCAAAGGGACAGATGCCGCCCCAGAATACGCCATTGGGATCCTCCATTCGGATTCACGGCGGGGGGATCGAGGGCGACTGGACCGCCGGATGTATCGCGCTCCGGGATCCGGATGTTGTCGCCCTCTACGAGCTGGCCCGAGTGGGGACGCCGGTCCATGTTTTCGCGGACGGCGCCCACGGCCGCTTCGGCGACCTGGACGGTGACGGTATCCCCAACCAGGTGGACGGGCTGCTGGGGGCCAAGAAGACGGTGCTCAACGGCGCCGAGTACGACAGCAGGTATGTGGAGATCCCGTTTCCGGAGGGGGATGTCCCTCGGACCATGGGCGTCTGTACCGATGTGGTCGTCCGGGCCCTCCGCAACGCGGGGCTGGATCTGCAGCGGGAGCTTCAACGGGACCTCCGGAAGGCGCCGAAGGCCTATCCCCGCATCAAGAGCCCCAACCCCTCCATCGACCACCGCCGGGTGAAGAACCTCTTCCCCTGGTTCCGGCGCCACTGGAGATCCCTGCCCGCGGACGATCTCTCCTCCTTCCTTCCGGGGGACGTGATCTTCATGGACACCCTCTCCGCCAGGGGGCCCGATCACGTCGGCATCGTCTCGGATCGGCGGGGCGAGAGCGGACACCCCCTCATCATCAACAACTGGACCTATGGGGCGGTGACCGATGAATTGGACCTCCTCCCGTTCGTCCCCGTCACCGCGCACTTCCGCTGGCGCCGGTGAGCGCCGAGTCGAAAAAATAGGGACTGGTCAAAACCCCCGAAAATATCATATAGCCCGCCTCCAAGGCAGCCGGAGGAAGATGAGGCAGTAGATACCGACGGCCATGAGGCACGCGACCCGCCACTCGTGATCCGCGAGCTTATAGCCAAACCCGAAGAACAGCCCCGCCGGAACAGGACTCCCGTAGCCGTTCTCCAAGAACGGGGTTCTGGTGAACCATACGAAGAAGAACAGAAGGGCGGCTTTGAGTATCGGAGCATGTCTCCGCCATGGGCCATGGCGTCGCATCTCTCTCCCTTATGAGAGTGATGACAGGGGGCTATCCCAGCTGCCGTCCGATGAGGTTCAGAAACTCGGTGCGGGTCTCGGGCTCGTCGTGGATGGCGCCGAGCACCGACGAGGTGGTCATCACGGAGTTCTGCTTCGCCACCCCCCGCATCATCATGCAGAGGTGACGGCACTCCACTACCACCCCCACCCCCTCGGCGTCCACCGCCCTCATGATCTCCGCCGCGATCTGCGAGGTGAGCCGCTCCTGGATCTGCAACCTTCGGGCGAACACATCGACGATGCGGGCGAGCTTGCTCAGCCCCAGCACCCGATCTCTGGCGATGTAGCCGATATGGCAGCGGCCGTAGAAGGGGAGCATGTGATGCTCGCACATGCTGTACACCTCGATGTCCCGGGCGATGATCATATTGTTGGCCGCGGATTCGAACACCGCGTTGTTGATCACCGCCTCCGGGCTGGTCCGGTAGCCCTCGGTGAGGAAGGCGAGGGACTTGGCGACCCGGTCCGGGGTCTTCACCAGCCCCTCCCGTCCGGGATCCTCGCCGAGCTCGACGAGGAGCTCCCGTATCAGTTCACTGACCCGTTGCTCGTTCATTCTGTCAACCGCCCTTTCAGTTGAGAGGAGAACGCCTCCAGCAGGCGAAGCTCCCCTTTTTTGTTTGCGCTGTCCAAATCCGCCACGCGGACGCCGCGATCCGGCAGCACCAGGTCCGGCGCCAGCTCCGCCAGAGGCACGGCGATGAACCCGTAGCGATAGATATCCGGATCGGGCAGCCTCAACTCCCGGGTCGAAACCACGCGGTCGTCGTATAGTATCAAATCCAAGTCGATCGGTCTCGGGGCGTCCTTGTCACCCGTCCGTCTTCGGCCGAGGGTCGCCTCCACCTCCCGCAACACACCGAACTTGACCTGTTCCGGCGGCAGCGGCGTCTCTATCCGCCAGACGCCGTTGTAGAACGGCGCCTGGCACCGCCGGCCCTTGGGCTCGCTCTGGTAGAAGGCCGACGTCGCGAGCACCGACACCCGTTGCCGGAGGGCCGCCAGCGCCTTCAAGATGGAACTCTCCGGCGCGATGTTGGAGCCCACGGCCACGAAGATAGAGGTCCCGGTTCGGGGGATACCGGTCATCCCCCGACCCGTGTCGGGTCACGAAAACGGGTAATCTCCGCCTGGACGCTCCGGGCGAACCGAAGCGCCGAGAGCTTGTCGACCAGAACATCGACCCGCGCGACCAGCGGCGCCTCCAGACAGGTCTTCGCGATGGCCTCGGCCATGGCCTCTATCAACGAGAATCGCGCCCCTTCGACGAGCCGGAGGATATTTCGTTTGACCTGCTTGTAGTCGATGGTGTCGGCGACCGCGTCGCTCCCGCACGCCTTCTCGAGGTCCGCGTGGAGGGTCACGCTGATGGAAATGTCCTGCTTCTTCTCCCGCTCCCAGTCGTTAAAGCCCACGTAGGTGCGGGCCATCAACCCGACGATGCGGATACGATCCAGCGGCTTCTCCATTACTCCCTCCAATCCATCAGCCGTACACCCCGCTCTTCAGGTGCCGGCCGCCGTCCACATAGATAATCTGCCCGGTGACGAACGGGTTCGCGAGCAGGAACCGGACCGCGTCGGCCACCCCCTCGGGGCTGCCGTGCCGAACGAGAAAGTTTTCGTTCTTATGGGTCTCGAGATAGCTCTCGGGCTCCCCGGGCGGTGGCAGAATCAGCCCGGGAGCCACCCCGTTCACCCGGATGCCCGGGGAGAGCTCCATGGCGAGCATACGGGTCATCGAATAGAGCATGCGCTTGCTGAGGTGATACGCCACGTGGGCGGCGTCATAGCTGTTCAACCTGGAATCCAGGAGGTTCACGATGCTCCCCTTACGGCTCGACGCGGCGAAGGCCCGGCAGAGGAAAAGGGGGGAGAGGGCGTTCACCCGGACCTCCTCGTCGAGCTCCGTCGGGGTGAAATCGAGCAAGCCGCTCTTCCTGAAGATGGAAGCGCTGTTGACGAGCGCCGTGACCGCCCCGGCCTGCCGAATCGCCTCCGCCATCATCGCCTCCGCCGCCCCCGGGTCCACCAGATCAGCGGCGATGAGATAGGCGCGCTGCCCCAACCGCTCGATCTCGTCGGCCAGGGACTCGGCCTCCGGTCTCGAGGTCCGGTAGTGCGCCACCACGTTCATCCCGGACCTGGCCGCACAAAGGGCGATCGCCCTCCCGATGCGTTTGGCGGCGCCGGTGACGAGGACGGTCTGGTTCGCAAGATCGATCATGGGCTTCCATTGTGTCTTATATTGCCGTTTTCAAAAAGGGCAAACTGAGCTCAATGCAGCGGGGGTGGGAATAGGCCGATTCCGAGGCACTGAGGTCACAGCCCGAGGGCTTCGATCATCTTCTGGCCGTACCGTTCACCGATGGTCCGTACGCCGGGCGCGTCGAAATGATACTCGTCGACACCGTTCAGCCCCTCAGCGGAGACCCAATAGGCGTTGGAGATGACATCGGGCAGCTGGCGGATGAGATCGTTGTGCTCGATGCAGCAGCCGCTGTACAACAGCTCCCCGGCGATGAACGGGATATCGCCCGTACCGAGATCGGCGCGTAGGTCCTCCACTATCTCCTTCACCTTGTCCACCCACACCGCCCTGAGCTCGGCCGTCCAGTCGGACTCGCCCTGGTGGAAGATGATGCCGTCGATGACCCCCCCCGCGTCCTGGGCCAGCCTCGCGCGCTCCATCACCCAGTCATAGGCGCTGTCCCAGTGGTTGTCCGGAGGAATGGTGAACTCGCTTCGTCTCTCCGAGATCACCCCTTTCCTGAAGAAATCGACGTCGACGCCCGGAATGCCGCAGGGAACAAGGCCTACAGTGTGTCCCGCGGGATACGCCTCGATGACGGTCTTGCCGAAATAGTCCCCGGGACCGATGCCGTTCGACCAGCATGAATGCAGCGGCGGCGCGGCCACGTCCCACTCGTTGTAGACCCTGCCGGTGGAGGCGCAGTCGTCGTACCCCAAAACCTGCACGCGCTCGTCCTCAGTCTTGTCCTGCGCCTCGGCGGTCGCTCCGCCGGCCATGTTGGACTGGCCGATCAGCAGAAACACATGAAAGGTTGCGTCATCTGTATCCGCATCCGTGTCCGCGTCCGTGTCCACATCCGTGTCCGCGTCCGTGTCCGCGTCCGTGTCCACATCCGTGTCCGCGTCCGTGTCCGCGTCCGTGTCCGCATCAGTATCCGAATCTGTGTCGGTATCAGCATCCGTATCCCCGTCCGTGTCCGCATCAGTATCCGAATCTGTGTCGGTATCAGCGTCCGTATCCGCGTCGGCGTCCGTATCTGCGTCGGCGTCCGTGTCCGCGTCGGCGTCCGTATCCGCGTCGGCGTCCGTGTCCGCGTCGGCGTCCGTGTCCGCGTCGGCGTCCGTATCCGCGTCGGAATCCGTGTCCGTGTCCGCGTCGGAATCCGTATCGGCATCGGTGTCAGAATCCGTATCGGTATCGGCATCTCCCGAACCGTCATTCGAGCCGCTGTCGACGGCGGCATCCTCGCTATTCGAACATCCCATCACGGCAATCGCAAGGGCGGTATAAAGCGCGATCCACGCTCTAACTCTCATGACAAGTCACCTTTCATCTCGGAGATTGGTTATCGGTTGAGAAAGTCCATGAGCCACGTCATCGCCGGGCGCGGTGACCCCCCGTCAGTAATGAGACCGCTGTTATCGATCCAGGTAGCGCCGACCACGTATCCCCAAATCGTGATGCCCGCGACTGACGGGTGCTCGTAGAACATCGTGAACTGTTCCTCCATCACCTGGCGCTGCCGGTTGTCATCCCCGATGTTGACATCGTACTCGGAGATATAGACCGGCACCCCCAGCGCCGCGACGCTGTCCAGCTTGCTGCGGAGCTCGCTCACCGACCGGTCTTCGAGGCCGTGCGCCTGGCAGCCCAGGGCGTCCACCACGCCCGCCTCGACGGCGGGC
>JBNLED010000083.1:0-7068 GCA_050304755.1 Polyangia bacterium
CCTGGCGAACCAATACCCGATGATGAAATTGACCTCATCGTTCGGCAGCATGAACAGGCGCTCCTGAAAGCACCGGTTGGTCACCAGATGAATTTCGTTTTGAAGATGCATACGACCGCTGGACACGTGGACCTCCTCTCGTCAGTGTTCACCCACCCTTCTCGGACAAAGCGCCCGAAGAGTTTCCATCTCAGGTTGTTTTTCTTTGAAAAAGTCCGTAACATCCTGTAATAACTCTATCTATTCATTGGGTGGTAACGGTTGCGACGGACAACCGGGAGCTGGTCGAGGCGGCCATGCCCGCCCTGCGCGCGGATCTGGAGATCACCGGACAGCGCCTGGTGGCCAAGGATCACAAGGCCGCCTGCCCCGTCATCGCCTTGGCCGGAACCGAGGACCACCTCTATGACATCGATCTGCTCGGGAAGTGGCGGAAGCTCGCTGACGCCTTCGAGCTGTTCGAGGTCTCCGGCGGCCACCTCTTCATCCACGAAGAGACCGCCCGGGTCCAGGCCGCGGAGATCATCATGAAGGTCATCAGCGGCGTCTCCGCCGAGGAGATCCGATCCCGCGCCGCGTCGTCGATGAGCGCGTAGGCCCTCGCAACACTCCGCGGAGTTGTCGTGCACGGTGCACGGCGTCGAACAAGGCGAGCTCGTCTTCGGTGAGGCCGAGGAGCTCGGCGCGCTTGGCGTCGGCCGCCATCTCCTTTCTCATCTCCACGATGGCCTTGATCACGGCAGCGGCGTCAATGACCCGCTTCTGGCAGCGGTTGAGACAAAAACAACCCACTCCTCGCAATCAGCAAAAAACATCAAAAAAATTGGCAACATTTTCTAAAAACGCCCGAGAAGGTGCACAGAGGCATTTCAACAAAAGGAGAAAGACATGAAAACCTCAAAGCACTACACATCATTTTCTATTCTGCTCGGTCTGTATGGCGCGGCGGCAACAATCGGCTCAGGATGCGAGTCTGACGAGGACGCTCAGCAACTCGTCGAGGATGACGAGGAGGTATGCGAAGCTGAGAATCCGAGCACTCTTTTTGGCGATCCATTGTGGAGCACAAGATATTTTACGTCCAGTTCCATTGCCATCAATGGATTGGCTGTTGACTCAGAGGACAGCGTGATTGTTGCAGGGAGCTTTCGTGAGGCGTTCTGTCTCGAAAACGGTCCCCTCTTACCGTCGTCGGATGACTGGGATATGTTTGTTGCCAAGACCGACGCGTTGGGAAACAAGCTGTGGTTAAAATTCTATAGCGGAAGTGTTGACGAGGAGGTCGAAGGGATCGAAGTGGATTCCGATGGCAACGTCATCATTACCGGACACTATTCCGGCGCCATTGATTTCGGCGGCGGCCCGCTACCCAGCACGACAGGGGAGAACATCTTTCTGGTCAAGCTCGACCCTGCAGGTCAGCACGTATGGAGCCATGGGTATGGAAATGTCGATGAACAGGATTTCCCAACGTCCATGGCGATTGATTCCTCGAACAACGTCTTTGTCTCGGGAAAGTTCTCCAACTCTGTTGATTTCGGTGACGGCCGACTCCTTTCTATGGAGGCGGATGAAGATAAACACGGCTTCTTGTTTCTTACAAAATACAGCAGCGACGGACAGTTATTACATGCCACTTCTCTAACGACCGATCCGCTGACGAGATTTCACCCAAGCTCACTTTCGGATGATAAACTCATTGTTCGCGTGGATTCGAACGACAGCCCCGTAATGCTGGTTAACCTCTATGGTGATACGGATTTCGGCAGCGGCGTATTGAAAAGCCGCAGTCTTGTTCTTTTGAGATATACGGAAAACGGAGACTATCTCTCGAGCCAGGTATTGGCAGTACCAACGAAATATGAGAGCAGCATCAATCTGGAGGATTTCGAAGTGACTTCAACGGGCGGTATTGTATTTACCGGGGACCTTCGGGCTGGCGCTCAATTCGGGGACAAGGTCGTCGAAGCGCCGCCAATCAAGCACAACATCTTCCTGGCCGCTACTGACGGCAACGGCCAGGCTCTCTGGGCAAAAGCCTTTTGGGCGGACTACTTTCAATCGGGGGGGGCAATCGCTCTTGATAGAAATGATTCGATACTCTTGACTGGCCATTTCGATGGAGAGCTCAATCTGGGGGGAGAGACGTTTGACACCTGGGCAGCATTCGGGAGTCGTCCGTTGTTTGTTGCAGAGTTCGACACAGCGGGAAACCACGTTTGGAGCTTTACCGAGTCGAGGGCCGACGCTTGTGATCGCGCCATGGTCTTGACCAGTAGTGACGATTTGGTCGTCGGTATGGGCACGGATGAGGGTTTCGCGGTTGCCAAATACGATCGACAACGATGATTTCTTCCATGACCAGGACCGCCGCCTGCCCAATTGAACAGGAAGTCCAAAGCGCTTGGCGACAGCAGCATGGCGTTCAGGATATCCTGCCGGGTCACCTCGTCCCTCTCGGTGTCTCGTCCCTCATAACTTTCCCAGAAGGATCCAAGCGAAAATACTGGTAGATAACGTGAGATGGCTTTAGGAGTTGTACATGGCCTGGTCGCGCACATACTTTGGGAAGGGTATTTTCTTGAAACCGAAGTGGGCGATAACTGCTTCCGATATAAATCTTCTCTCCAAATTGAGGATGGACCTTCAGCGCAATCATCGCCTCGCGCCAATGCGCGAGAGTGTGCTTTTTCGTAGTATGTTTGGTGCTTCGGATCCGCTCCTTGCTCTGGCCGGGGACTGCAAGGGAAGGTCTTTCGAGTTTTCGACCACGAGGACAGGCGACAATCGGTGGCGCCGATTGGTCGCCGAGAAAGAAATGTAGACAGGGGCACCGATTCAATCCCGTTCGACATCAACCGCTAGGACGGGCAATCGCCAGTGCGAGAAAGGTCCAAGGGCGCGGCATTACCCGTCACTCCAACCGTACCGGTCGAAATCGCTCGCCCCGTCCCGACCCGTTTGATAAACAGATGGGGTTGGAATTGAAAGCGACGGTCAATATGACCCGAGGAGTCCAGTGCCGGCCGACACCCACATACACACACCGCTTTGCAAGCACGCGACAGGCGAACCGGACGCCTATGTCCGATCCGCGGTTGAAAAGGGGCTTCCGGCGATCTGTTTTACGGACCATTGTCCGGTTCCGGACGGATATGATCCCAAACATCGCATGGCCATGGATGAATTCGATATTTACCGGCAAAAGGTGTCGGCCGCCGCGAAAAATGTTTCTATACCGGTGCGGTTCGGCGTCGAAGCGGACTACTATCCGGGGTGCGAGTCCTTCCTCGCTTCATGGTTGCCCGCTCAGAAGCTCGACCTGGTGATCGGGGCCATCCACTACATCCGCGATTGGGGGTTTGACGATCCCGCGACGCGCTCTCTTTGGAGGTCGGTGTCCGTCGCGGATACCTGGCGTGAATACTTTCAATTGGTCGGCCGGTTGGCGGACAGCGGGCTCTATGACGTGGTGGGCCATATCGATTTGCCCAAGAAATTCGGTTACAGGCCCGACGTAAATGCCATCGAGGAGATGGCGTCGCCGGCCTTGGATCGCGTGTCGAAAGCGGGCATGGCCGTCGAGATAAACACGTCCGGTCTGCGCAAACCCGTAGGGGAAATCTACCCCTCCGAGGCATTGCTTCGGTTGGCCCGCGCCCGCGGGATTCCCATCTGTTTCGGTTCAGACGCCCACCATCCGGACCTGGTGGGCGCGGATTTCGACCAAGCCGTACTTCTCGCCCGAACCGCGGGCTACACACATTATGCAGAGTTCGCCAAGCGCGAAAAACACCTAACCCCCCTCTCTCGAGGTCCCTCCGCTCCTCGCGGATGATACCCGTCTGGGGGCCCGAAGTATGGAGACTATCTTCTCTCAAGGCGGCGGGATCTATGGCCACACTCGGATACACTCCGGATCCCCGCCGGCGGTGAGGACGACCGCGGTCGCCTCGACGCGGCTCACGTCCTTCATGAACCCCCCCGTGTTGATGAACGTCGTGCCCGGGAGCCGGCCGGGGAGCCCCCGCGGCGGCTCGATGACGAGGTGGGTGTGACCGAATACGACGGTCCGGGGCGCCCCGGCACGCCACCCGCGATCGCAGGATCGGAGCATATCGCCGTACTGGTCTCGGGAGAGGGCGAGATACGTCTCGATGCGCATCTGGTTGTCTTCATCATCGAGGAAGGTCTCGTTCGCCTTGTGCTCACCGCTCGACGCCAGCCCCCGCTCGATGAGGTAGAGCAGGACCCCCTCGATAGCGCCGACCAGGGCGTCCGTCGCCCACTCCTTAGGGTTCCAGGGGCCCGCCTTCCAGACGTCGTAGTCGAGGTAGTCGCCGAGCTCGTCGATGACCTTCCGGGCCGGTTCGGCGTCCCCCTTGGCCATCGCGGTGATGATACGGCTCGCCGCCTCGGAGAGGTTTCCCGCCTGTCCGAGGGCGGTCCACGCCATCTCCGTGAGGGGCGAGTTCAGCTGCTCGAGCTGTTCGAGGGTGCATCGCCGGTGTACGCCGAGGTTCCTCGGGAAGATCGACGTCAGCAGGATCCACGGCAGCGAGAAGAAGTGGCCGTGGGTCACGAGAATCGGGGTCGCCTCCTCGGCATCCCCGACCGCCGGCTGGATGAACAGGTTCGGATATACCACCCACAGCTTGGGCCTGTCCTGGGTGTCGCCGAACAGCCCCTGGATGAAGAACGAGTCCGAACGGGCCGCCGGGCCGTCCGTCACCCCCGGGATGACCAGTTCCCCGGCCTCGAGATCGAGGAGCGCGCCCCGCGTGTGCTCGAACGGCTTCGGGATGCGCCCTTTTCGCAGCTGGCCGATCACGCGGACCTCCTGCTGGACCATCTGCCAGATGTTGTGGTCGTGGTTGCCGGCGATGAGGACGATCTCGTCGAACAGGCCCCGCTCCGAGAGGGACTTGAAGAAGCTCTGGCCGTCCGAGAACGCCGACGCGTAGCTCTGGAGCGAGAAGTCGAGGGTGTCCCCGGCCAGGACGAGCATCCGCTTGGTCCCGTCTTGGACGGGGTTCACCAGCCGGCTCAGTTTTGAAAACAGCACCTCGTCCAGATACTCCGAATGGGGCTTGCCGAACCGACGCGCCGCCGCGAGGCCCAAGACGCTGTCATCCGAGCCCAGGTGAAGATCGGACAGGACTACAATCCTGAGTGTCATGATGTCACCGCTTCTTCCTGGATCTGAGTTCCGACTACATTATTAGCACAGTATCGGGATCCCGGCCGAAGGATCCCGCCTGTAAACGTCGAAACTCTGGTTAGACAGCGCCGTCGTCTCCTGCTGTACCCAGTACTATTCATAGGGACGACGGCCGGCGAGACGCGCGGCATCGTTCGCCGCAAGCCTCTCTTCGATCATCGCCTTGAATTCGGCGGCCTCCGTCACCGGATCCACCGGCACATACACCTTCAGGAACTCTATGCTCACGTGGGTCCGGGGCCTGCCGAGGAGCCTGACGAACTGGGGAAACATCGGCTTCGAGATGTCCCAGGCCAGCTCACGGCGATCCGGCAGATAGTCGAGGGCCACCACCTCCACGGTCTTGTTCAGCCGCTTGGCCGCGACAAAGGCGTAGGGCTTGAACGGCAGCCGCTCCACCCCGGGGGAGCCGCGCCCCTCGGGAAAGATGATCACCCGGTCCCCGTTCTCGAGCGCCCTGGTGAGCTCGAGGCGCGCCCGGTTCCGCGACGCCTCGCTGTCCCGTTTGACGAAGATGTGCCGCTCGTGGCGGAGGGCCCGGCCGGCGAAGGGGACCCGGCGGAGCGCGTCCTTGATCATGAACACCGCCGGGAACACCGAGAGGAGCACCGGGATGTCCAGGAACCCGAGGTGGTTGGAGACGACGAGGTCCCCGAGGGGGCCGGACCGCTCGTTGACCCGGTGGACCTTTATCCCCATGATGCGGGTGAGCCCCCGACCCCAGAGCCCGATGAGATAGCACGGGCGCCGCCGGTGCAGCCCGCCGAGACGGAGCAGCTGCCCCGCCCGCATGAGGCCGTGCAGCATCCCGGTCCACAGGATCACCGCGATCATCCGAATCGCAAACAATAGAACGGAGATCATTCCGCGACACCCCTTTGTCACACCTGTTTATCCCAGAAGGGAGAGCCTTGAACAATCCCTGATTTCGAACGCGCCCGAAGCGGACCCCTCATCGGTCCCGGTCTCGTAGGTCGCGGCGAGGAGATGGGTGGCGCTCACATCGTGGAGGATGAATCGATACCGATCCGCCCGGTCGCTGCCGTCATAGGGGAGCGGCTCAGCGGGCGCCACCCGGACGCGCCCGGAATCATCGACGCGCATCTGAAACCTTGTCGGCGCCAGATGAAACCCGACGCCGAGGGCCTTGACGTACGCCTCCTTGAGGCACCACCGCTCGAAAAAGAACCGCCGCCCCCCGTCCGCGTCCAGGGCCGCCATGGATGATCGCTCCGCCGGCGTGAGCACGGTGCGGGAGACGCCGTCGATATCGACATCGCGGGTGGTGTCCTCGATGTCCACCCCGCACCTCGCGGTGGAGATCACGCAGGCCACCCACCGCCGTCTCCGGGAGAGGGAGATGTGCCGTCCGTCGGGGTTCTGTGACGGATCGATGGCGATGGCCCCCAACGCGTCCGGAACGATCCGCCAGCTCTCGGGAGGGACGCCGGTGCGATAGGAGAGCGCCCGCTTCAGCAGGACGCGACCGGCCGTGAACGAACGGCGATCCGCGTCGAAGAGAAACCGATCCCGCCGCGCCCCCTCGGCCGCGGTGAGCCAGCCGTCCGCCCCGTCGACCGCCGCGAGGAGCTCCGAGACCCGGCCGCACCAGACCCGGGTTCGGCAGGTCGGGATCGGCCCCCCGGCCCCGCCGGTTCGATCGCTGTTGTTTTCGTCTGAAGGGGTCATGCCAACGCCCTGTCTACCCCGGGAAGAGAGTAAACGCAAACCCCACCAGCCTGGCCGATACCATGATCCTCAAGCTCACGGACTGACGACCGGCCTTTCGCCCGTCAGCACGTCACCACAGCAATGAAGCGCGACGCCGATTGTGGTATGCTGCGGGC
>JBNLED010000084.1:0-13783 GCA_050304755.1 Polyangia bacterium
GAAACGGGGTATTTTGAAACCCGGTTCCAAAGACGTGACGGTTATTGAGCCGACGTCGGGCAATACGGGCATTGCTCTGGCCTTTGTGTGCGCGTCACGGGGATACCCGCTCACGCTCACCATGCCCGATTCAATGTCCCAGGAGCGCCGCCGTATGTTGGCCGCGTTTGGCGCCAACCTCGTGTTGACCGAGGGGGCCAAGGGGATGAAGGGCGCCATCGCCAAGGCCGAGGAGCTGGCGGCGAGTGACCTTGATCACTACTTCGTGCCGCAACAATTCAACAACCCGGCCAATCCCGAGATCCATTTCAACACCACCGGTCCGGAGATCTGGAACGACACGGACGGCGCCATCGACATCTTTGTGTCCGGCGTGGGGACCGGGGGGACGATCACCGGCGTGAGCCGCTACATCAAGCAGAAGCGGGGCAAGGCCATCACCTCCATCGCCGTGGAGCCGGAGGCTTCGCCGGTGCTCACCGCCATCCGGAAGGGGGAGGCCCCGCAGCCAGGGCCCCACAAGATCCAGGGCATCGGCGCGGGGTTCAAGCCGGAGATCCTCGATCTGAGCGTCGTGGACGACGTGTACACCGTATCCAACGAGGAGGCCATCGAGCACGCGCGGCGGCTTCACGTGGAGGAGGGAATCACCGCGGGAATCTCCGGCGGCGCGGCGGTCGCGGCCGCGGTGCGCGCGGCGAAGCTCGAGGAGAACAAGGGCAAGCTCATCGTAACGGTGTTGCCGGACGCGGGTGAGCGGTACCTGAGCACCGCCCTGTTCGAGCACCTCGGATGACGCATGAAGAAAGAGAAGGCGATTGTCCGCAATCGCAGCGGCATGCATCTCCGCGTGGCGGGTCAGGTCGTGGATGCCGCGAAACGGTTCAACGTAGACGTCACCATCTGCAAGGGGTGTGAAAAGGCGGACGGGTGCTCCATCCTGCAGCTGTTGATGCTGACCGCACCGGAAGGGTGTGAGCTGGAGATAACCGTCAAAGGAGACCAGGAGCGGGACGCGATGGATGAGCTGAAGGGGCTCTTCAGCGACGGCGGGGGCATCTGACCGCCCGCCCGCTGCGTATCGCTTCGCGCGGCGACGCGCTTCCAGCCGTTGCATTTTTCAATGAAACGGGCGCCAAAAAAGCGTCCCCCGTGTTGCGGGGGCGAGGGGCGTTGGTTATTGGCAAACGAGGAGGACCGTAGCGCCGGGAGGCCCGAGGGCCCGTGCGGCCTTCCGGGGAGGTGATCGTATTGTTCTCGCGGACCGATTCTGCCGACGTCCAAGCCGGCGGGGATGCCCCCGGCGGCCCGGTGGCCGATCGAAGCGCGCTCGAGGCGAGGGATCTGGCGGCCCTCGATACGGCGACCGGCGAGGCCGTCCTGGCCTATCTCAACCTGCCGCCGGTGGGGGCGTTGGCCGACAGGGACGGCCCCCCGACGCCCGGATCGCGGGGCGGCACGGAGCTGGACGCCGCGCTTCGGAGCGCCCTCCTCGAACGGCGGGGCGAGGCCGGGCGATTCCGTTCCCCCTCGGATCTGCTCGGTGTCCCGGGGTTCGGTCCTAAGGCGCTCCGCGATATCGTGACGCGCCTCGGCGATCTCGAGCGATACGGCAATCGGGCGCGGCCCGCGTGGGGCGGGCCCGAGGGCGAGCGGGAGCTCTTCGCGCTGCTGGAGGGGGCGACCCGTTACATCCACATCTCCACCCTGATGGTCGGCGGAGACACCGGGCTCCGGTTGGCGGAGCTGCTCGCGCGCAAGAAGCGGCAGGGCCTCGAGGTCCGTATCATGTTTTGCGCGACGGGGTTCATCATCTCCGGCACCCCCTCCGGCACGGGGTTCGTGAGCCGGTTCTCCGGGCTTCGCTCCTATGCGTTCAACGACATGTACCGCCGGCGGCGCATCATCCGGAGGCTGCGGGAATCGGGCGTCGGCTTCATCAACAACGTGCCCATCGGTCGCCATTGGCGGCGCCGGGATCTGCGCGCGAAGGGCGTCGACGCCGAAGCGGCCTACTATCGATGGGCGCGGGCCCGCGGTCTCCCCGACGATTGGATCGCGCGGCAGGCGCACATCGACGCGCACTGCGGCCCGGCCTTCTCCAACGTGGACCATCAGAAGCTGGTGGTGGTCGACGGGAATCGGGCCTTCGTCGGGAGTCAGAACCTGGCGGACAGCTACTTGTATCCCAACCCGCTCTCTGCCGATCCCGCGATCAATGTTAGAAACTGGCGATGGATGGACAACTCGACCCTCCTCGAAGGACCGTGCGTGCGGGCGCTCGGAAGGCTCTTCGCCGAACGGTGGATGCTGGCGGGGGGCGATCTGTTCGATCCGGCGGCCCCCCGGTATTCCCCCGAGCCGACCCGCGCGGGCCACGCGGTGGTGACGCTGGAGCGGTCGGTCCCCGGCATGATGAAGGTGCCGTTCAGGCGAAACGTCAGGCGCCTCGCGGTCGCCTCACCGGGGACGTTCATGCGGCTCCACCGGGAAGGGGAGAACCCCATCCGCGACCGGTTGCGGCGGCTCCCCGAGCTCGCGGAGCGGGACTTCTACGCCGAGCACTGCTACCCCACCGACGCCGAGCTCCTGGAGCACTGGTCCGGGGCCGCGAGGCGCCTCAATGACTTCTTCATGGTGGTCCCCCGCCACTACGATACGAAGACGCTGGGGCGCGAATGCGACCGCACCTATCCCGCGATGATCGACGCCGGGGCGCGGCTGTTCGGATATGACCGGGCGATCCTGCATTCGAAGATCGCGGTGGTGGACGGCTGGTACGTGGCCACCGGGTCCTACAACCTGACCCTGCGATCCGCGCGATCGGACCTCGAAGACGAGATCTTCATCCAATGCCCGGAGAACGGCGCGGCGGTCAGAGATCGGATCCGCGGGGATCTCCTGGATTCGACGGAGGTGACGCAACGATCATTGGCCGGACATCGCGCCCGGTGGCCCCTCCCGCTTCTCGATGCGGTGGTCCGGTACCTGATTCTCTGAAGGCCCGTGTCAACGGCGCGGGGGATGTCGTCACGGATAGAGCAGTTGGGACCGCCACGCCCCGCCGTCCAATCGAAACGCCAACCGATCGTGCAGGCGGCTCGGGCCCTCTTGCCAGAACTCGACGACGGAAGGGATCAACCGGAAACCGGACCAGTGGGACGGACGCGGGACCGGGCGTCCTCGAAACCGGGCCGTAAAAGTGTTCACGCGATTTTCGAGCGACGCGCGTTCCGTCATCGCCTCGGACTGGCGTGACGCGTGGGCCGATATCCGGCTCGCTCTCGGGCGGGAGGCGAAGTAGGCGTCCGCCGTGGCGTCGTCCACCGGAACCACGGCGCCCCGGATACGGACTTGTCGCGACAGGCTCTTCCAGTAGTAGAGCAGCGCCCCCTTGCCCGTGGCGAGCAGCTCTCTCCCCTTGGGGCTGCGACGGTTGGTATAGAACACAAACCCGTCCGGGCCGTGCGCCTTGACCAGGACGGTTCGGAGGTTCGGCAGGCCATCCCCGTCAACGGTGGCGATCTGCGCGGCATCGGGATACCGCGGCTCGGCGATCGCGGCCTCACGATACCAGGCCTCGAACAGCTCGAAAGGATTGGCGGCGTTCGAAAACTCCGAGAGGCCCATGTGACTACCTGTCGTCATCGCCAAAGGCCAACCTTTGTAGGTGCTGCTCCGTTCTCCTGTCCGGTGTCCCCGTTGCGCGCTTCATAAACATCCTCCCGGCCGACGGCGGTTCTGCAGAATCCGATGCACCGTATATAACCGATTTGTTCTCGGGCGCTTCCGGTCAGCTGTTTTTTGCGGTTGAGGCTGTCGCGGCGCGCAACAGCGCGGCGGCCGGCGCCGGGCGGAATGCTGAAATATCAGCATTCACAACGAACGATCGAAGGATGACCCGGGGAGCGGGGAGGTCTGCATTGCAGAATTGTATTGTCAACCGTGTTGCTAGATATTAATCTCGACTCCCGAAAACACCGCACCGATCGCGAAGGAAATGGTGATGACAGCGCCCCGCACAACGCCGGCCAGAATCGAATCGCTCCAGGCGGGCAGGGTGCAGCCCCTCGGGACCGGCGACCATCTCAGCGGGATTGACAAACACACGGTATCAGGATCGGTCGGAGTCTCGACGACCGGGATCGAAGGCGACGAGCAGGCGGATCGAAAGCACCACGGCGGACCGGAAATGGCGGTGCATCACTACCCCCTGGAGCACTACGACGCGTGGCGGCGGGAGTACCCTTCAAAGGCGAATCTATTCGCGACTGGCGGCGCGTTCGGCGAGAACATCAGCGCCAGGGGCATGACCGAAGAGAACGTGCACATCGGCGATGTTTATCGGGTCGGAACCGCCCGCCTCCAGGTCTCCCAGGCCAGGCAGCCCTGCTGGAAGCTGAACGTCCGGTTCGGGATCGACGGCATGGCGCTGCGCGTCCAGGAGAGCGGGCGAACCGGGTGGTACTACCGGGTGCTGGAGCCCGGACAGCTCGCCAGAGGAAATGTCTTCGAGCTCATCGACCGTCCCCGGCCCGCCTGGCCCCTGTCGAGGCTGCTCCGCTATCTCTTCGCGGAGCCCCTGGCGTATGACCTATTGGAAGAGCTCGCGGGGATCCCGGAGCTCTCCCCCGGCTGGCGGCGGCTCTTTCGGCATCGTATCGATTCAGGCGCCGTGGAAGAGTGGCGATACCGGCTCACCGCGCCTTGAGCTCGGCCTCGAACGCGCCGAGGGGTGCGGGCGGCGTTCGATGAAATAAACTGTATCGATATACAGCATACAGCGCCACGCACATCGGAGACGAAGGAGATATGGCGATCGCACTGAACAGAACGCAACGCTGGATGCTCATCGCCGCGGCGGCGGTGGGGATCCTCTCCGGCCTCGGCGGGTATACGTTCCTGTACGCGGAGGGCCTCTCCTACTTCAGCGCCGATCCCGCCGCCTGCGTCAATTGCCATATCATGAAGCCCCAGTACGATTCATGGCAAAAGGGCAGCCATCATACGGCGGCGACCTGCGCGGACTGTCATCTGCCGATTGATTTCGTTCAGAAGTATATCGCCAAGGCGTCCAACGGATATCACCACTCCAGGGGATTCACCCTTCAGGATTTCCATGAGCCCATACTGATCAAGGAGTCCAACGGCCGCCTCCTTCAGGAGAACTGTCTGCGATGTCACCATGATATCGTCGCCGAGATGCTGGAGGGGGCGACGAGCGACGCGGACGCGGTGCGCTGCGTGAAGTGCCACGCGGACGTGGGGCACGGAGAGCCCGCGGGGCTGGGCGGTCCGATGATCGAAGGGGAGCCGGGCCGATGGGCCGCCGGGAAGGAGCCATAAATGAACGCACGAAAAGACGATCGGGGGAGATTTCGACTCATCCTTATCTTTGTCGCCGTCGCGGCGGCGGCCGCGTCGGTGCTGGTGACCGCCCTCCTGATGAACATCTTCGAGCGCAAGGCCGAGGCGCTACGCCCCCACGTACGTCTGGTGGAGGTGAACGAGGACACGACCGATCCGGCGGTCTGGGGCAAGAACTGGCCCAAGCAGTATGATGCCTACCGCCGCACCGCCATCGCCACCCGCACCCGTTTCGGCGGCCACGGCGGCTCCGAGGCGCTCCCCGAAGAGAAGATCGAGCGGGATCCGTGGCTGAAGCGCATGTTCGCCGGCTATGCGTTTTCCATCGACTACAGAGACCGGCGGGGCCACGCGTACATGCTGCAGGATCAGGAAGAGACCCAGCGGCAGACGAAACCCCAATCCGGATCGTGCATCCACTGCCACGCCTCGGTGATGCCCCTCTACCGGAAGCTCGGCGGGGGCGACGCGGACAAGGGCTTCGAAAAGACCTTTGCCATGAGCTACCAGGAGACCAATAAAATGCTGCACGACATGGGGCATGCGCATCCGGTCTCGTGTGTGGACTGTCACGCGCCCGAGAACATGCGCCTCAGGGTGACGCGACCCGGTTTTATTCGGGGCATCCGGGCGTTGGCCAACGGGTCGGCGCCGGCGCCGCATCTCCCCTCGATCCGGCGGTGGCGGGAGGGCGATCGCAAGACCCCCTACGATCCGAACAGGGACGCGAGCCGCAACGAGATGCGGTCCTTCGTGTGCGGCCAGTGTCACGTGGAGTACTACTGCGCGAACAAGATGCCGCTGACCTTTCCCTGGGCCGACGGGCTGAAGGTGGAGGATCTGGAGAAATTCTGGAACGATACGAAGTTCGGGGACGGCGGTCGTTTTTACGATTACAAGCACAAGGAATCCGGTGCCGAAATTTTGAAGGCGCAGCACCCCGAGTTCGAGCTGTGGAGCCAGGGGATCCACTCCCGCAGCGGCGTGACCTGCGCCGATTGCCACATGCCCTACATGCGGGAGGGCGCGACGAAGATCTCGGACCACTGGGTGCGCAGCCCGCTGCTGAACATCAACCGCTCGTGTCAGATCTGCCACCATTTCCCTGAGAAGGAGCTCGAGGATCGCGTCGATCGGATTCAGGAGCGCAATTTCGACCTGCTGCAGCGGGCGGGCCGGGCGCTGATGGGCCAGCTGGACGCCATCGCTCAGGCCAAGAAAGAAGGGGCGACCGACGCCCAGCTGCGCCCCTCGCTGGAGCTTCAGCGCAAGGCCCAGTGGCGCATCGACTATATCGCGGCGGAGAACTCCATGGGGTTCCACGCGCCCCAGGAGGCCGCCCGCATCCTCGGCGAGGCCGTGGACTTCGCCCGCCAGGGAGAGATCGCCGCGTTGAAGTTCACCAGCGCGCCCCTGTCGCATCTGGATCCGGCCTGCCCCGGCTTCGACGGCGCTGCGGATGATGCCGATACCGATGCGTCAGAGACCGCCCCCCCGGACGCGGAGACCGCCGAGACGCCGACCGACGCCGACACTTCGCATTCCACCGCCGCCGGGGAGAGGTGAGGGGATGTCGTCGTCAACGACCGACGCCTGTGAGCCGTACCCTATCACCCTGCCGCCCCTTCGGCGGCGCCGCTCCGACATCCCCTTGCTGCTCGATCATTTCACCCAACAGGCGACGCGGGAAGGGTACCGGTTTTCGGGTATCCGGGAAGAGGCGATGGTCAGGCTCGTGGACTACCGCTGGCCGGGAAATGTCCGTGAGCTTCAGAGCGCCGTACACTTCGCCCTCATCAAATCCCGCGGCGCGGCCGTCGCCGACCGACACCTCCCCGCAGAGGTTAGGGAGTCTTCACCTATATCGAACGGTGGAGAGGAGCTGAGCGCTCAGGTCGTGGAGTATCAGAGGGTTCGGGGACACCTGACGGACTCCGGCCCCAGGCTCAGCGTAGACCAGGTCCGTATCGCGCTGGACAAGAGCCTCGGAAACAAGGTGAAGGCCGCCCAGATCCTCGGCGTGGGGCGGGCAACGCTCTATCGATTCCTGAAGAATAATCCGCTGTGAGGGAGGAGGTCTTCGATCAGGGGCAGGGCACGCCGCAGGCCACCGTATCCCCATCCTCGCACACCTCTGCACCGGCGGCGCAGACGTCGAAATCACACCCGCTCTGGCCGGCGGTGCCCGCGGGGCACTTGAGGAGACACTCGGCGCCGACGGCGCAGCTGATATTGCTGTTCTGATTCCCCTCGAACGTCATCGTACAGATACTCTCCGCGCCGCAACTGCAGCTTCGATCCGGACCGCAGTTGATCGCGCACACCGTCCCGGCGCCCGAGCACGCCATCGTGCACAGCTCCGTGCACTCCATGGTACACTCGGCGCCGTCCTCACAGAGGCAGTCCCGCTGCATACACCGGCCATCACAGACCGTTCCCGGATCGGAGCAGGTCATGGACTGGGTGCCGGTGCCGGCGGTGAAGTCACAGTGTTGCCCCCCGGCGCAGGTACAGGTCTCCCGGTCACACTCCGTGATGACATCGGCGTCGGCGTCGGTATCGGCGTCGGTGTCCGCATCCGTATCGGCATCCGTATCGGCGTCGGTGTCCCCGTCGGTATCGGCGTCGGTGTCCCCGTCGGTATCGGCGTCGGTGTCCCCGTCGGTATCGGCGTCGGTGTCCCCGTCCGTGTCAGCGTCGGTATCCGCATCCGTGTCTACATCGACATCCATATCGGTGTCCGCATCGGTATCCGCATCCGTGTCTGCGTCCGAATCCGTGTCGGTGTCGGTATCCGCATCGGTATCGGCATCAGTGTCGGTATCGGTGTCAGCGTCGGTATCGGTGTCTGCGTCCGTGTCCGTATCGGCATCACTGTCCGTATCGGCATCGCTGTCCGTATCGGCATCGCTGTCGGTATCCGCGTCCGTATCGGTATCGGCATCGGTATCCCCCTCCGGGGCCGATCCCGTGTCCTCCGCCGCCTCCCCTGTCCCCGTGTCGCCCCCGCCGGGAATCCAAGTGGTGTCTCGGCCAGTAGTCACCGGCGAGACATCCATGCATGCGGATAGCGTAAGAACAACTGCGAACGCCAGGATCCGTTCATGGGTGAGGTAACAATATTGGTTCACTTGATTATCCTTTCCATGCCACTGTTCCCCTATATTTGGAATTATAATCACAATATAAATGTACAACCACAGTAAAAGATTAACAAGGCCAAAAAGCATCGCGTCGTTGTTCATCGCCCCCCTTCAGACGCAAACCCGGCTTCACCGATTGCGCGCTCACTATTTTGCGGACCGAGGATGATTTCTCCGGCGGAGTGCAGTACAGTCGGATGCCAACACCCCGGTGGGTCATAGTAATGTTGAACCAATCGATTATATCTTCCGGCCTCGGTCTTGTCACAACTGCGCTCGTCCTCGCGTCATCTCCCGTGCACGCCGACGAGGTGATCCGGATCTCGCCGGACGAGGAATCCTATAATCTGTCGGGGAAGATGGCGATCCTGGAGGATCCGGAGGGACGCGCCAGTGTTGAAGAAGTGGCGTCGGACCGGTTCTCGGACCGATGGCGGCCCCTGCCGGAGCAACCCCGCGACCTGGGTAGCACGCGGTCCGCCTTCTGGATTCGGTTCCGCGTCGAGGGGGGCGTCGCGGATATCCCCCGGGAGTGGGAGCTGATCATAAAGACCATGGTCCTCCAGTCCGTGGCGCTGTACTGGCGGGACTCCGGAGGGTGGCATCACGTGACGGGGGGATACGACGAGATCGGAGAATCCCCGGTGCCCATCCGCTTGCGGTTACCGCCCGTGAACGCCGGCGCCCGGACCTTCTACCTGCGGGTGGCCTGCGAGACGAGGGTCTTCCTGAAGCTCTACCTCGAGTCCCACCGCCTCGCCGAAAAGACGGCCGAGTGGCGCATGTTCCTCTACGGCAGCTTCAACGGCCTGATGATCCTCATCATCCTGCTCAACCTGGCGCTCTATTTCGTGCTGAAGGACCAAAGCTACCTCTGGTGCGTCGGCTTTCAACTATCAATGACGATCTATGCCTTCGGGCAGAACGGCCTGTTCGATGACGCGTTCCCGTCGCCGCCTCTCGTCTCCTGGATCTACTTCCACGCCATCCTCATCGCGGCCATCGCCTTCTTCTCGGTGGGGTTCACCCGCAGCTTCCTGAAGACGAAGCGCCACACGCCGCGCATGGATCGGTTCTTCCGTCTCTACCTGACCAGCTGTGTGATCCTGCTGGGGCTCATCCCGTTCGCCTCCTGGGTAACCTTGATGTGGTATACGGTCGTGCTCGGGCTCCTCGCCCCCATGACCACCATCGTTCCGGGCATCCAGGGGATGCGGCGGGGGTTCCGGCCGGCGCGGCTCTACCTCGCGGCCTGGGGCAGCTTCGGGCTCTTCACCTTCCTTTTCGCCGGACCGTTCGCGTGGGACTGGATGGAGTCGTACGCGTTCCAGATCGGCGGCGCGATCAACGCGATGCTCCTCACCCTGGCCTTGGCGGAGCGCCTTCGCATTCTGCAACGGGAGCAGGAGGCGGCGGCGGCGGCGCTGGCGGACTCCGAGCAAAAATTCCGGACCCTCGCCAACGCCACCCACGCCAACATCGTCATCGTCCAGGAGGGGCGGTTCGTGTACGCCAACAAGGGGTTCCTGGAGTTCGCCGGCATGGATCTGGAGGAGCTCAAGCAGAAGCCCATCGGCGAGGTGCTCCCCGAGGAGGGGCTGGAGAAGGCCCGGCGGGGCATCGCGGAGGCCACCCGCCGGGGCAAGAGCCACTACCGGTACGAGGTCAATGAGCCGCGAAGCGGCCGGTGGTACGAGGTGAGCGCCGGCCTCGTCGACCTCGACGGCAAGCCCGCCATCATCTCCACCTCCCTTGACATCAGCGACCGGAAGCAGTCGGATGAGCAGATGTTCAGGGCCGAGAAGATGGCGGCCCTCGGCCAGATCATCGCCGGGGTGGCCCACGAGATTAACAACCCCAACAACTTCATCTACTTCAACCTGCCCATCCTCAAGAAGTACGTGGAGCACATGAAGCCGATGCTGGATACCCACTTCGAGCGGGACCCGGACCTCAAGATCCTGAACATGCCCTACGAGTTCTTCATGGAGGATATCCAGAAGCTCCTCGACACCATGACCCACGGCTCCGAGCGCATCACCGATATCGTCTCCGATCTGAGGAACTACGTGCGATCGAGCGACGCGGAGGCCAAGAAGCCCGAGTCCCTCGACGGGGTGATCAAGCAGGTGATGACCCTCGTGGGCAAGCAGGTGCGCAAGCGCGTGAAGCGCTTCGACGTGGAGTGCGCCGAAAGGCTGCCGCGGGTGAGGATGCATGTCGGGAAGATCGAGCAGGTGCTCATCAACCTGGTCATCAACGCCGGGCAGGCTGCCGACAAGGAGGAGTCGTGGGTGCGGCTCGTCGCCCGGCGATCCGACGAGCCGGCGGGGATGGTGGAGATCGTGGTGGAGGACAACGGCGGCGGCATCCCAAAGGAGATACGACAGAAGATCTTCGAGCCGTTCTTCACCACCAAGGGGAGCGAATCGGGCACCGGGCTCGGCCTGGCCATCTCCTACCAGATCATCGAGGACCACGGCGGCACCATCGACGTATGGAGTGAACGCGGGGAGGGCACGCGGTTCACGCTGCGTCTGCCTGTGCATGAGGAAGAATGCCCCGTCGAGGCTGTGATATAGCGCCGGTGAACCGTAGATAGAATCCCCCCGATTCGTGAACGAACAGGCCGCGCCGCGACCTGGCGCCGGCGTCCATGTAGATCACCAGCCGCTTGTCGAATTCGGTGTCCGTATGCTTCGCGATCATCGCCCGGTGCTCCCGCTCCTGCTCGAGCGCTGCCATGAGGGGCGTGATGAGTTTTCCGCCGGGTCCGGACACCAGAGAGGCCTCCACGTCCCCGCCCCAAAGGCGGGCGACCGTCCGATCCCACACCGTGGGGCGGTCTTTTAAAACCGAGATCCAGGCGCCCTCCGGCAGAGAGAGGCCGCCTTCCACCACCGGGAGATTGTAGCGCTCCGCCAGCGCCGCGCCTTCTAAACTCAATGAAAGCTCTCGGCTATGCGTCGAGATGCCACCGGAATGAATACTGACCAATAAACGGCGCCAGCACTGGCTACAGCTTCTTCTTCCACTGAACCCGCGCGTCCTGCCGCACCTTCATGCACCAGAGATGCTCCTGGATTTTACGGGCGGTGTCCCCCGCCTCCCTCGACTTGTCGCCGTCCCCGATCCTGTCGTAGGCGACGGCCAGCGCCTCCCACGCCGGGGAATGGAAGCGGTCGCTGGCGGTGACCTTCTGCAGCTCGACGATCGCCTCCTCCGAGAATCCCTCCTCCAACAAGGCGACGGCTCTGTCGAAGGTCTCTGTAATGGTCTTCAGGTCGTCTTCGATGGGCGGCTTGATGATGTCCTTCGATTTGACCACCAGCAACGAGCACGGCAGGTTTCGGGTCAGCTTTTCGACGGTGCCGCCGATCAGCAATCGGGCGATGCCGCTTCGGCCCTTGGTGCCCATCGCGACGATGTCGAAGTCTCCGTCCGCCAGGGTGGCCGCGATCTGATCGTACGGGTTTCCCTCGAGCAGCCTCCGGGTCCAGGTGATCCCGTGAAAATCGATGGAAGCGAGGTAGTTGTCGAGCTCTGCGCTTCTGCGTTCCCGCGCAATCCCTTCCTGCGCGGCAATCGCCGCTTCGGAGGTCCGCGCCGACGTTTTGAGAACGTGTATCACTGTGAGCGTCGCCTTGAAATGGCGGGCCAGATGGACGGCGTTCTTCAGCGCGCGATCGGAGGACTCGGACATATCCACCGGACATAAAATGTTTTTGACATTCGTCGGATTGCCCTTCCCGACCACCAGCACCGGCCGGGTCGAGTGCCTTACGATGCGCGTCGCGGTGACACCGAGCGAGTGACAGTCGCCGTTCTTGATTCCCCTGCTGGCCAGAAGGATCCCGTTGGCCCCGATCCCGTCCGCGTACCGGAGTATCTGATCGAACGGCGTGCCGACGCGCACCACGGTTTTGGAGAAGATGGTTCTCCCGTCCCCGTGCCCTTTGACGATCTGTTGAAGCCGCGCGTCGATGGTCTTGCCCAGCTCTTTGACGTCCACGGTGCTCTCCGCGTTTTTCAGGACGATGTGTATCGGCGTGATGCGGGCCCCCAGTGTTTCCGACAGATAGATCGCCGTCTTCGCGGCCTCTGAAGACCCCGTTGAAAAATCTACCGCCAGAAGAATATTTTTCGTCAGCTTCATTTGCCCTCCTCAAGAAGCGACGTCTATACACCAATCGTCGGTGAAAGTCTCGGTTCTTTCCGAAAATTTCTGGATTCGGGTAACTACGCGGTAACGATTAGAAAAACGGGCAATTGTGCTCAGCGCGTGGCGGCGGCCCCCGTGCTCACTTTGGGACATGGCGTCCCCGGATATCTTGCGAAGGATCGGCAGGGTACGGTAGCATCCGCCGTGTGATGAGACGAGCCCTTGGCAACACCACCGCATTCGACGGACCGCCGTGACCGATCGCCTCATGCGATCACTGGTGGCGTCCGCCAGGCGGGCGCTCTCGAGTGGGGATCTGCCCGAGGCGGACCGGCTGGTGACCCGGCTTCTCGACGACTACTCCGGAGCCGCCGCCTCCCACGGCCTCGCCCTGGAGCTGCTCATCAAGCGGGGAGAGCTCGACGAGGCGGGACGCGTCGCGGATCGCCTGGAGGAGCGCTTTCCGGACTCCGCGGGGGTGCTCTTCCAGACCGGGATGGCCGCCTTCCGGCTGAAGCGATATCCCGCGGCCCTCCGGCGGTTCGAGGAGAGCCATAAGATCTACCCCGCCCCCAAGACCCGGCGCTGGCGGGCCAAGACCTTGACCAACATGGGGCGGTTCGACGACGCCGAGGCCCTGCTCGTCGACCTGGTGGAGAAGGATCCCAACTGTCGGCTCGACCTGGCCTGGCTCTACGAGCGGAAGGGGGAGCGGGAGCGGGCCATCCGGCAGAACGCCCGCCACCTGGAGCGGTTTCCGACAGACCGGCTGGCGCTCTCCCAGCAGACCCGGCTCGCCGCGGGGGAGCTGGACGAGGCCGAGGTGATCGAGCAGGTACAGGTGCTCGACGAGCTCGGCGAGGCCATCCCCGAAGAGCTCATCTCCCGGTACGTGAGCGCCCTGGTGGCCTCCGGACGAAGCGAGGAGGCGCGGCGGTTCATAACGGACGAGCACCCCAAGCTGAACCGCCGGACCCTGACCGACCTGGCCTGGACCTGCCACCGCCTGCAGCTCCACGACATGGCCTACGAGCTCTTCGTCCTGATACTGGAGCACCGTCTCTCTGACTTCAAGCTCCTCAACACCCTCGACTTCTCCGCCCGGCGCGCC
>JBNLED010000085.1:0-55487 GCA_050304755.1 Polyangia bacterium
ATATTCAGGGATTTCTATATTTACATCTTGAAAGGGGTGTCGATATTCGCTCACCGTGCCCGCCGGCTTTCCGCCATTGATCCCGAAATCGATCGCTTTATCGCCGAGGCCCTCGCCGTCGGCGCCTCGCAGCGCGTGGTGGCTTTGCAGGGGTTGCAGGTGTTGGTGTCCCAGGCGCTGGAGATGAGGGAGCGCGCGCGTCAACTCTACGAGTGCGCGGTCGAGCCGTTTCCGGACCAGCGGGATGTGCTCCTCGGGCCCGCAACCATGACGATCTTTTCACAGCCCGAGACGCTCCCGGCGCAGGCCAGGGGACTGGGGGCGCGAAAGCTCTCGGGGCTCAGGACCCGCGATGATTACCACTGGGAAGAGATCTGTCTGGACAAGCTCGGGCGAATGGGGGCCCTGGCGGTCTCCTCTCCGCAGCAGGCCGTTACTCTCGGAATCTACGATTTCTTTCATGAGGTGCTCGATTATTTGTCCCATGACCTCAGGGCGTTCGAGCTCATCGCCCTCGCAGAGGAGATGGAGAGGAAGAAAACAGAGCTCGCCAACGCGTTGGTCGAGGGAGACGCCTTTCGGGACGAGCCGGCCTCGCAACCCGGAGCGTCGCTCGATCCGTTGGAGGCGAGATCTCCGAATACGGGTAAATGACCATCAATTCGAACGGCATTGTTTGAAAGGAATGCCGCAGATTAAAAAATTGGAGGAGGTATTGATGACTAGGTTAATGACGTTGATGTTTGGAGTGACGATCGCGTCACTGATGGCTCTCGGCTGTACAGAGAAGTCGACCGGCCCGGATTGCTGGGGCCAGGAGGGGTGTGGGTGCTACGCCGATATGACCTGCGATCCCGGCCTGACCTGCAGCGAGGATACTTGTATTATCGGAACGACAGACGGTGATACGGACACGGATACTGATACGGACTCGGATGCGGACACAGATTCGGATGCGGATACCGATTCGGACGCGGATACCGATTCGGATGCGGATACCGATTCGGACGCGGATACGGACACTGATTCGGACGCGGATACGGATACGGACTCGGATGCGGACACCGATACGGATTCGGATGCGGATACCGATACAGACTCTGATTCCGACTCCGATAGCGACGCGGATACGGACACGGATTCAGACGCGGATACGGATACGGACACCGATTCCGATACGGACTCCGATACCGATACGGACACCGATAGCGATACGGATACCGATACGGACGGTGACACGGATACGGACACGGATTCCGACACGGACGGCGACACCGACACCGACAGTGACGCGGACGGGGACGGACCCGAGCCGCTTTCGTGCAACGTCAAGCCCTACGGACAGGTCGATGTGCCCGCCTCCAACATCATCTCCGACTTCGAGACCGAGCTGGAGACGTCGAAGGGCCCGTCGCTCATGGCGATCTATCCCCAGGAGGGGCGCGGCGGTCCGGACAACGAGCCCTGGTACGGGTACGCGGACGGCGACAACAACGATGAGAACAACGTGATGATTAGTCCCGGGCCGACCAACCCGGAGTCCAGCGAGGGCAACACGGCCTTTGAGGTCGTCTCGGAGACCGGGCCCTGCGGCACCGAGAGCAACGTGCTCCACGTGATGTCGCCGGGCAATACCGCCTGGGGCGCGGGCTGGGGCGTCACCTTCCTGCCGCGGGTCGACGGGAGAAAGCAGACCTACGACGCCAGCGGGTACACCGGCATCGGCTTCATGGCGAAGTGCACCAGCTCGACCAACTACAGCGGCGACGCGGAGTTCATGTTCTTCAAGATTCCGGATATCAACGAGGACGCCGACGTGCTCACGATAGACTCGAGGAATTGCGACTACGGCGGCAACCCCAAGACCTGTAACCAGCACGGCATCAAGAACGCCGTCATCACCAAGACCTGGTCCTACTACAAGATCTTCTTCGAGGACGCGCTGCACGACAACGACGGCGATCGGACGGACCTGGACGTCCCGCTGGACGTCAACAACCTCACTGCCTTCCAGCTGCAGGTGAACCTGCTCGACGATGACGGTGCCACCGGCGCCAACCAGTTCGAGTGCTGGGTGGACAACGTCCACTTCCTCAGCGAAAACCAGCCGAGCGAGGGCGAGAACACCACCTGGAGCCTCAGCGGAAACAACCTCTCCCGCGGTGGGCAATCGGGGTACCGGATCAAGGGGCTGGCCCGGCCCTCCATGGAGTGGGACCGCGCCGGTAACGGCCTCACCCGCGAGGACGTGATGCGCATGGCGGAGTGGGGCATCAACACTGTCCGCCTGGCCGTGGACGCGAGCGACTTCCTCGCCCCGGACACCAAGGCGCCCCTCTCCCAGCTCCTCCTGGATCGCTATATCCGGTGGGTCAAGCAGAGCGGCATGGATATCATCGTCGACAACCACTACATCGAGGGAACGCCCCAGGGAAGCGGCCGCGATCGCGATTTCTGGGTACAGATGGCGCAGCAGTACGGCGACGACGGCCGCGTGCTCTTCGAGCTCTACAACGAGCCCACCGGGGACGGGACCGGCATTCGGAACGAGATGCAGAACATCGTCGACGCGGTCCGGGGGGCCGGGGGCAACAACCTGCTCCTGGTCGGCGGTCCGGAGTGGGCTTTCGATCTCACACCGTACGAGTCGAACCCCATCGACGACGACAAGACGATTTACGTGACCCACCCCTACATCTGGAAATGGCAAGATATCGGTAACAAGTGGGGATCTGTTCCGGATAACCACCACGTCATCGCCACGGAGTTCGGCAACGCGGACGTGGGCGGGGCCGGTCCCAACGACTGCAACGCCGGCGACTACTCCACCCCCATCGCCGAGTTCGATTCCAGGGGGATGTCCTACACCGGGTGGGCCTGGCACGTCGATCAAATCCGTTGCTCGTTCCCCACGCTCATCGATGACTATGACGGCGTCACCAACGCCGCCGGTGAGGTGGTGAAGAACTCCTTCTAGTCCCAGACCAACCCCTGACAACCATTGCGAAATCGAAAGATCCCGTCGTAGGCCCTGCGGAGGCGGACCCCGTTAAGGCGTTTCTACGGTCAGGGGGCGCTGAATGGACGTGGACGACATGGACCGAATAGACCCAAAGGACGAAACCGACGCTCTTTTGGTGCCTGGTACAAAAGGCAATACAGGAGCGCGTCCATTGAGTCTTTTTCGTCTATTGGGTCTATTCCCGACGCTCTCCCGAGGCCAACCGCACAGGTCGATACCCTCGGGACCCTTCGGATTTACACTTCGGTCAGGGGGTATCCCTTCCGCGGCTGCAAAACATGGAATGGACCTACAGTTTCGCCCCGGAAGGGACACCCCCTGACCTTCGTTCGAACCGTACGGTTATTCTCGGTGGAAGTCCTGAATTGTCGCTGACGAGTGACGAAGGTTCATTCAGCCCTGATACTCGTAGGCCCCCATATCGACCTCCTCACCGATGACGCGGGGATTGCCCTCCAGGTCCAGCGGGAGCGCTTCAGTCGTATTCTGATCATTGTCCAGATCCGCCGGGTCTTGGGGCAGGGCGGTGGTTTCTCCTCGATCGATGCACGGCGAGCCCTCTCCGATCCTGTAGCTATTTCCCTCGAATAGAGGATTCTGATCGATTGTGTCAATACACGTAGCATACTCTATGGCGGAACAATTTCCTTGTAGATCGCTATGCGATACAATGACGTAACTGGTATCATTGTCGATAGTAACATTGGGGTCGTCTTCTGCTTCATTATTCCAGAGAATACAATTAATTATTGTACAGTTAGCATCTGATGCCAAGTGAAGTACTCCTCCACTGTCAGCACTGTTCTCGATAAAAGTACAATTTATGAAAGTCGTCGAAGCACCTCCTATGAAACCAACACCTCCCTTAGAGCCATACTCGTCCGATACGCTGTTGCCGGTAAAGGTGCAGTTGACAATGTCTGGAGATGAGCTACTTGTTATGGAGAATGCCCCCCCTCCTCTCGATGTGTTGTCAATAAAAACTGAGTTGGTAATCAGGGGATTGGATTGATCGTAGAACATCAAGGCGCCTCCCTGCCCCAATACAGAGGCGTTCCCTTCAAACAGACATCCTGTGACGATTCCAGACGACCGTACATAGCCTACCGCCCCGCCGTCATCGAACTGTCCCGACACCGAAGCATTTCCAACGAAACTGCAGGAGGAGATCTCCACCGTGGAATCATAGCAGGCGATCGCTCCGCCCGTACCCGAGCTGGCGGATTGGCCCAGGGCCTGGTTCTCCTCGAACTCACAGTCCGATATTTCGATCGATGCGTCGGTATTGAGCATGGCGCCGCCGTTGTCCGTTCCCGTGTTTCCGATGAAACGGCAGGTTTCCAGGGTCGCGGAGGACTGGTCGTTTCGCATGGCGCCGCCCTTGATGCCCCGGTTGCGTTCGAAGGTGCAGTTTCGGAGGGTGGGGGACACCCCCGCGTTCAACATGCCGCCGGCGCTGTTCTGGAAGTCTGTCGAAGGGCCGTCCGCGTTTCCTCCGGAGATCACGAAGCCGTCGAGCACGGCGTTGTTCGCGCCGATGACCACGTGGTAGGCGTTCTCCTCCATATTGTCGAAGCCCTGGTCGTCGCGGCTCAGGTCGCCGCTCAGGGTGGTGACGTTGCCTTCGATATTCCTTTGTGAAACGGAGATCTCGTCTCCTTCGAAGCCTCCGTATACATCGACGCCGGGTTGCAGGACGAAGGAATCCCCTCTCTCGGTTCCGGGGCGGTAGGTCCCCTCGGCGACCCAGACCTCACAGTCGTCGAGCGCCGCGGCGTCGATGCCCACCTGGAGATCTGCGTAGGCTTCGCCCCAGCTGTCCCCCGAGTTGGTGTTGCTGCCGCCGTTGGCGTTGACATAGACGAGGCAGCGGCCGCAGTCCTCACCGGTCCGGCCTTCGACACAACCGCAGCGGCCGTCTTGGCAAAGCCCAAAGGAAGCGGCGCACTCCTCCAATTGAATCTCGTCTCCGCAGTCATCACTGCAGCTCACATTGCCGTCCAGGTCGCAGGCAGCCGCCGTGGCGCACACTCCGGGGGTACAGCAGGTCTCCGTTTCCTCCAGACAGCGCTGCTCCCCGGCGCACGGGGCGTCGTCGTGAACCGAGCACTCCCCCTGGTGGCAGGTGTCCTCGCCGTTACAGAAGTTGCCGTCATCGCAGTCCGCGCCGTTGTCGTAGGACCAGTCGGTCGCGTCCGAGGCGACATCGCACTTCTCACAGGAGTTGTCCGGATTGGGGTCGTCATTATCGTAACACTCATCATTGATGAGGCACCCGTTGTCACAGAACGCGGAGTCTCCTGAGCTGTCGCCGTCGGAATCTGAGGCTGTATCGATCTCCGAGTCGCCGTCCGCGTCAGTGTCCGCGTCGGTGTCGCCATCCCCGTCCGCGTCGGTGTCCGCGTCGGTATCGCTATCCCCGTCCGCGTCGGTGTCCGCGTCGGTGTCGCCATCCCCGTCCGCGTCGGTGTCTGCGTCGGTATCCGAATCGCCGTCCGTGTCCATATCCGCGTCCATATCCGCATCCATATCGGAATCCGAGTCGCTATCCGTATCGGTGTCGCTATCCATGTCGGAATCCGAGTCGCTGTCGCTGTCGCTGTCGGCGTCGCCGTCTGCATCCGTGTCCGCGTCCGTGTCCGCGTCCGCGTCCGTATCCGCGTCGGTGTCCGCGTCCGTATCCGCGTCCGTATCCGCATCTCCGTCCGAGTCGCTGTCTCCTCCGATATCGTCCGAGTCTGTGCTTCCTGCGTCCTCCTTGGATGGGTTGGGGACCAGGCAACCAACGGAACCCATCGCCACCAGCGGCAACAATACCATGAATACACGTCTCATCTTTCTCTCCTTCTGATTGTTGGAGCACCATACCAAAACTTCTAATATGGCACAGTCCTGTTTTCGCTTACACCTACCTCTTCGGACACTTCCGGCGGATAGTTTCCAAAAAAAGTAAATTTTTTTTGGGGGCCCAAAAAAAACAGTCCAAGGTCGGTTGGAATACGCGAATGTACGGGACAGACCGGAGCCTCCGTTTGAGGGAAGTCTACAGGGGCTTACCCGGACAAGGAGAATGAGCTGATGCGAGCGGAGATGGCTCCCAGGGTGGCTCGCCCCGCCCGGATCGCAGCATCGATGGTCCGGGCGGTGTCTCGGCCGTCCTTGATGGCGTGGATCACGATGGCGGGGCTGTCGGTCGCGTCCCCCCTCCAGCGAAGAGCCGCTCTTGGGCCGTCCGCCGTCGACAGTGATCTCCGCCGGGCTCACCAGCTCCAGGATGCGCCCCTTCCGCCTCTGCGGCGGCGATCTCCTCTTCCATGGCGGGCATCTCTTTCCGCGTGCGGCGATAGGCCACCGTTCCCCTCGATCAAGGTGATGAGGGCGGTCTCCTCTGTATCGCTTGGTGTATCGGGATGGATAGGGCAGACGGCCGGTCTGCTACTCGAGGATCGGCATGATGTCGGAGACGCAGAACGAGAAGGGGGTGTCCTCCGCGGGGGTGGTGGAGACCTGGAACTGGAGGGATATAACCTTGTTCGTGTCGATGGGCGGTACGCCTTCGTCGCCGCGGTTGACCGCGTAGTAGACGGCCGCGTCCTCGAACATGTAGTCCACGGTGCCGCCTGCCGGGTCGACGATGATGTAGGTGCTCTCGGACGAGGACACCGTTTCGGACGAGGCGCGTTCCAGCTCCGCGAACTGAACCCGGAGCTGGGGATCAGCGCCGTCCGGTCCGGAGGGGATCTGGTCGCCTTCGATGGTGATCCTGAAGCCGATGATCTTCGTCCTGGGATCGTAGAGGGTACACTCCCCGAGGGGGGCGTCGACGACCGTCCCATCGTCACTCTCCGTGGAGCAGAGGTTGACACCGAACCCGGCGCCCCAGTACTTGGCGTAGTCCTCGTAGTAGACCATGCCGGCTGTTCCGGAGGCGCAGATCCGGCCTTCCGCGGCGCCGCTGTAGTCCATTATAATCTCCGAGAGGCCGCCGTCTTCGTTGTCATCATACGGGAACCACACGCCCTGCAGACCGAAGCGGTTCGCGCACTGGTCCACCCAGGCGTCGCCCTCGTCGGTGAGCTCGGCGGTCAGGGCGATCTCGGGTTGGGGATCACACCCGGCATCGGGGTCGGCGTATTGGTCGTCCTCGTAACGGATCGGCGGGAGCTCGCTATCCCCGGTTCCGGTGTCGGCGGTCGCGGAGTCCTCGACACAATCGGTGCAGCTTCCGTGCGCTTCGTCCGTGTTGTCCTCACCGCACATCATCAAAAAGACCGTCAGGGCGGACATAAGCATCATCGGTAGGAAGTAATCTGTTTTTTTCATGTTTTCGTCTCCTTTGCTTCTAACAATATTATGGGCCTCAATATACTTAAGTTGGGGCGGAAAAAACAACCGAGAAGTAGAGGGATTTGAACGGAGGGGGATTTTTGTAGTCCGGAAGCCGCGCTCTGTCCTCCTCCTGGTCTGCCCCACAGATGAGTTTATCTCATCGCGAACCCGCCCGATCGGCCTTCGAGATGAGTTTTTCTGATCGCTCGACGGCTTCGGGCGAGAAAAAGACTAGAAAAACGGGCCAAACCACGGATGCCACGTTTGGGAGCAAAAACTCAGGCCAAACCACGGATGCCGCGTTTGGGAAGTAAAAAACTCATTTTCAAGACGGTGGGACCTTCCGAGATGGTACAAGACCGAGATATGAATGACTCTCTAATAAAGGTTGCCCAAAAAATGATTGCCGTGATAAACCCTCGTTCGATATATTCTGAAGATGTTTCTATTCAACTCATGGAATTTAATAAACATATCATTTGAGGAGGTATTTCATGACTAGATTAGCTTTTTTTATGGCCGGATTCGCGACGGTGATGCTCGTAGCGCTCGGCTGCTCGGACGACTCCGGCGGTCGCGAATGCTGGGGCTCGGAAGGCTGCGGATGTTACTCAGACAGCACCTGCGATCCCGGATATGAATGCAACGGGACCACCTGCATAGCCGCAGCGGACGGCGATACCGATACCGATACGGATACGGATACCGATGCCGATACGGATACGGATACCGATGCCGATACAGATACGGACTCGGATGCCGATACGGATACCGATTCCGACGCCGATACCGATACGGACTCGGATGCTGATACCGATACGGACTCGGATGCCGATACCGACACCGATTCCGACGCCGACACGGACACCGATTCCGACGCCGACACGGATACGGACTCGGATGCCGATACGGACACTGATTCCGACGCCGACACGGACTCGGACGTGGACGGCGATACGGACACCGACACCGACACGGATGTGGACGGTGACACCGATTCCGATACGGACACCGACACGGACGCCGACGGCGATCCCGCGGGATATTGGCGGTTCGGGAACTGGGGCGGGTGCGCCTGGACCGGTGTCGATGACCTGACGATCGGTTACGAAGACGACGCCGGAAACGTCCTGTCCCAGCTCACCACCATCAGCCCGGACGATTTCACCAGCCACAGTCCGAATGAGGCCTACTGCGCGTCGGGGGCGGTGGGGGACAACTACGAGGCGGTGGCTCTGGTGGGATTCAACCTCAACGAGGATCCCGCGACAGCGGACTGCACCTACGATCCGGAGGCCGCGCAGCGACCCGGGCCGCCGGCCGTGAGCCTCGGGGAGTCCGGAATCGCCGCGAACATCGTCAAGCGGGGCTCCGACACGGCCTTCACCTTCCGCGTACAGATTCAGGGACCCGACGGCGGGACCGATCCCAACGATCGCTGGTGTGCCACCATCTCCGCCACCGAGGGTAAGTTCTTCGTGCCCTACAGCGACTTCAACACCGAGTGCTGGGAGGGCGGGAACGGCAGCGCCTACTCCGGCCAGGACATCTCGGCGGTTGTCTTCCTCGTGCCGGGATCGCCCACCGCGACCCCCTTCGAGTTCTGCATCAACGGCTTCAACGTGGGCACCACCGCCGAGGACGCCCCCGACGGCCCCGAGGAGATCCAGGACCAGACCGGCACCGTGGGCTTCGCCGATTCCCTGGACGGCGATTTCGATCGGGTCAAGATCACCGTCGACGGCGAGCAGTACATCATCCAGAACAACAACTGGGGAGATCCTAATACAGACCTGATCCTTGAATATTTCAACAACAGCTTCGAGGTCATCGAAGGCACCGGCAACACGAACGGCGGTGGGGTTCCCGCATCGTTCCCGTCCATCTATATCGGCGCCAACGGGAACACGGCGAACGGCGCCTTCTCCACCTCGTCCACCGACAACCTGCCGATCCAAATCTCCCAGATCGGCAGTATCGACACCAGTGCCTCGTGGAGCGGCACGACCAACACCTTCAATGCGACCTATGACGTTTGGTTCGCCAACTCGCCGCCGACCGCGGAGTACAAGGACGCGCTCAACGGCTTCGTGATGCTCTGGCTCCACGACCCAGAGGGTGCGCAACCCATCGGCAGCGTTCAGGGGTCGGCCTCACTCGCCGGCCACAACTGGGATATCTGGGTCGGCCCCCGAGGCGGTGATGGAAGCAACAGCAGTGCTCCGGTCGTTTCCTTCGTGGCCAGCGGGAGTGTCTCTTCGCTGCCCTCCTTCGACCTGAAGGAGTTCATCACCGCGGCGGCCCCCCATGGCATCTCCGACAACATGTACCTGACCGATGTCTTCTTCGGCTTCGAGATCTGGAGCGGCGGGGCCGGCGGTGGACTGAGTGTCGACAACTTCACCTGTGTGGTGAACCCGATGTAGCTGCTTGCCTTTGAGTTATTCAGGTAAATAGAGCTTGTACAACCGCTGTTCCCCCTCCAAGTTGGTTACACCAACCACAATACGACCATCAGGTGTCATCGCATTTGGGTTCTGCAGGCGACTGTCTGGGCTCATTTCATATCCATAGTCTTTGAGAAGATCTGTAACCAATCTAGGCTGATAATCCGTATCCGGGCCCCAATAGGTCGCTATATAGGTTCTTCCGCATTGTCCAACAATACGTCCTGTGTTTGATACAGCAGCGGGATATGGTATTAGAGATTCAGCGCAATTGAAGAATGAAATTTGTCCCTCATGCCAAATGAAACCTCGCGATTCTTCTCTTGATGCCGAGAAGGTCTCACCCACGACATAGGATCCGTCTCGACTCATTCTACTTGAAAGAATAGTGCTCCAGTCCGAGCCCAAATCGATATTGGTTATTCCCGAAGTAGTCCAGAGCGCTGCAGACCCACTCGTGTTATCAGATGCTAACAGAGAACCGAGTACTGCTGTCCCATCTGCCGATATAGCGTTGAATCTATAGAACCGATAATCCCAGGTAATGGTCCCGCCGCTCCGCCATATAAAGCCGGCCTGTAACACTCCATCATCAGCTTGTCCTACAATGGTACTTCCGTCGGCTGAAACCGCGTAAGCCCCTCCGCTAACAAACGCGTCCTCACTCAGTAGACTAGGCGTTGCGTTCAAATTGACCCAACGGGCCGGGCCGTTATCGCTTCCTACAATAACGCTTCCGTTGCCGTTGATGCCCTTGGCCGTGCTTCCCTCAATTTCGTGAAGAATCAAATCATAATCCCAATATACAGGATAGATACCTGGCCCAAACTCTTTATAGCCAATTATGGTACTTCCATCATCACTGATGCCTTTAATGAGATAAGTGTCGTTATTTACAGCATTTTTTATATCGCCCCATTCGAATCTCGCCAGACACCCACAGGTCCCGCCGCAATCGATGCTCGTTTCGTCTTCATCTTTTATATTGTTGTCACAGTGTGCCGGGATACAGGTGTCACCTGGGAAACCGAATTTCGTTCCGGCATCCTGAGCGCAAATAAGATGTGATTGGCATTGGTTGTTGGCGCTGCACAACCCTTCGCCGGCCCCGCATGGACAACTGTCCGAACACTCAATCGGTTCGTCGCCGGGGGTAGGGCAGCCTGTATCCATTGATGTATCTGTTTCCCACGTATCGCTGTCTCCATCCGTATGCGGGGCTTGAGTTGTATCCTCCTCGGCCTGTGTTTCGGAATCCAGATTCCTGTCAGCCTCTGTGCCGGTATCCCAGTCTCCGTCCGCATTCGTGTCGGTATCCGTGTCTGCGTCCGAGTCGGCATCCGAGTCATCCGAGTCTCCGTCGGCATCCGAGTCTCCGTCGGCATCCGAGTCGGCATCCGAGTCGGCATCCGAGTCGGCATCCGAGTCGGCATCCGAGTCCCCGTCAGTATCTGAGTCGGCATCCGAGTCTCCGTCCGCATCCGAGTCGGTATCCGTGTCCGAGTCGACATCCGAGTCTCCGTCCGCGTCCGAGTCGGCATCCGAGTCTCCGTCTGTATCAGAATCTGAGTCTCCGTCTGTATCAGATTCTATGTCAGAAGGACCTTTGTGTTCACCCGGAGGACTGGTTTCCACATCCCCCGCATCTTCCTTTGACGGATTGGGGACGAGACACCCCATCATATTGACAGTGGTAAGGGCCATAATCAGTGCTGTTACTTTACAACTCATCTTTTCCTCCTACACGAAATTGGCGAAAACAATAACAAACTATGGAAAATGGAAAAGCGCCATCTTCCGGTCATGGTTATTTCTCGGACACTTGAGTTCAAAAGTTGCCATGTATTGTTATTTTTTTGGATTAACGCCGGGTTTTCTCAGAATTCGGAGGGTATATTTTTGATGACTGTCTAAAAAGGTGAACGGGCTGTAATCTGAACGCGTTGGGCAATATTTAGATGATGAATTATAGACGGTTGTAGGTTAGGATGGAGCGGAAGGATTACGCTCTGGCGGGCCATTATACGTAAAGAGGGTTGGTAATTTAAGCTAAGACCTTGATAAAATTAAAAGAAGATTGGTATAATTTTCCACACATTATGCCCATTAACTAGCATAAGGAGAAAAACAATGAGAAAAGTTTTGAAACTATGGCCTTTAATGCTTTTAGCCCTTTTCTCCGGAATACTCATCCTGAGCTGTAGCGACTCCAATGATATTCGCCCCAAGGCGCCGCCACCGAGCGGAGACGCGGATTCGGACGCGGATACAGACACGGATACAGATACAGACACCGACACGGATACTGACACCGACACGGATACTGACACTGACACGGATACTGATTCGGATACGGACACGGACTCCGACGCGGATACGGATTCTGATTCGGATTCGGATTCCGACTCCGATACGGATGCCGACGCTGACTCCGACTCGGACGCGGACGGTGACGTGGGGATCTGCGGCGACGGCCTCCTCTCCGACTACGAGGCCTGCGATGACGCCAACACCAACAGCAACGACGGCTGCACCGGCGACTGTCTTTACGTGGAAGAGGGGTGGTCCTGCGTTCCTCCGGGCATGCCCTGCCACCGGATGGCCAAGTGCGGGGACGGTCAGTGGGCCCTTCCGGAGATGTGCGACGACGGCAACAACTTCGACAACGACGGCTGCTCCGCCACCTGCAAGATAGAGATCGGCTATAAGTGCGAGGGGTCCCCCAGCACCTGTTCCCGTACCACGTGCGGCGACGGCGTCATGGAGGGTGCGGAGACCTGCGACGACGGCAATATCCGCCCGTTCGACGGGTGCGCCATGGACTGCCAGGCGGAGCCCCAGTGTCCAGTGGGGCAGCCCTGCTCGTCGAGCTGTGGTGACGGTATGGTGCTCGGCGCGGAACAGTGCGATGACGGTAACGGCATCACCGGTGACGGCTGCTCCGCCGAGTGCGTCGCCGAGGCGGGCTTCACCTGTACTCAAGATGTCGTCATCGGCGAGACGATGATCGTTCCTATCATCCTCCGGGATTTCCTGGACACCCATGAAGACTTCGAGTTTCCCGGCAGCGAGGAGGGGGATATCGCCTGGGGGCTCGAGTCCGAGACCACCGGGATGGTTCAGCCCTCCCTCTCCCCGGAGAAGAAGCCGGTCTTCACCGGCAGCCCGGCGACCACCGATCCGCAGCTGGTACAGAACGGCCTCGTCCACTCGCCGGAGAGCTTCGCCACCTGGTATCAGGATCCCGAGGATCCGGACGCCACGGTGGTGTCCGAGCTCATTCTCTTCGATGATGACGGGGACGGGAGCTTCGTGAACCGCTACACCCTCTCCGGCGGGATGTGGGAACGGTTGGGCGTGGAGTACGAGGGCAACCCGGTCTTCTTCCCGATGGACGATCTCGGCATCACGCCGGAGTCCGACTACGATGTCGCGCGGATTCCTCCCAATTACTTCGGTATGCCCGAGGGGACGCCGGTCTCCGAAGCCGATGAAGAGTGTATCCTCGACAATGGCTGCAACCCCTGCTGGCCCATCGAGTGCATCACTGGCGACTCCTGGAACGACCACGATTGCGCCGACGCTGACAACGGCGAGACCATCGAGGATTACGACTGCTACTCGAGCAGCCCCCGGCACAACTTCCACTTCACCACCCAGGTGGGGTACTGGTTCCAGTATGACGCGGGCAACACCTACACCCTCAGCTTCGTCGGCGACGACGATCTGTGGGTGTTCGTCAACGGCCAGTTGGTCATGGACCTCGGCGGCATCCACGTGGCCATCGAGGACGAGGTCACGCTCAACACCGAGCTCAACCTGGTGGACGGCAACGTGTACGAGATCATGGTGTTCCATGCGGAGCGGCAGACCTACGCCTCTACGTACAAGCTCACTCTGAGCGGCTTCGGCACCGCCCGCAGCGAGTGCCTGCCCACCTGCGGCGACGGCATCCTTGTGGTCGGAGAGGAGTGCGACCTTGGCGCCGAGAACAACGTCGGCGGCTACGCCGGGTGCAACCCAGACTGCACGCTGGGACCCCACTGCGGCGACGGCATCATCCAGGAGGACTTCGGCGAGAACTGCGACGACGGGAACTTCCGTAACGGCGACGCGTGCCCCTCCTCCTGCCGTCTCATCCGGGTCGTCTAACGCGGATTTCATTGTTTGCCTTACCTGATGGGCCTCAACAGACCAAAAGTGTCTCCAATAAAATTAAGGAGTAGAGCCAATGACTAACCTATGGCAATCGATTATCGTCCTCGCGGTCCTGTGCCTCGGCGTGGTGATTTTCAGCTGTGAGGATTCCGTCCGACCGCTCGGACAGGGGGGGGGTGACGCCGATGCAGACACCGATACCGACTCGGACTCGGACGCCGACGCGGACGGTGATGTGAATATTTGCGGCGACGGGCTGCTGGGCAGTCAGGAGGCCTGTGACGACGCGAACACCAACAGCAACGACGGCTGCACCGGCGACTGCCTCTATGTGGAGGAGGGGTGGTCCTGCGTCCCGCCCGGGATGCCCTGCCACCGGATGGTGAAGTGCGGTGACGGTCAGTGGGCCCTCCCCGAGATGTGCGATGACGGCGACACCACCGGGGGGGACGGCTGCTCCGCCACCTGCAAGGTGGAGATCGGCTACAAGTGCAGCGGCTCCCCCAGCGTCTGTGTCCCGACGGTGTGCGGCGACGGGCTCAAGGAGGGGGCGGAGACCTGCGACGACCAGAACGCGAAGCCCTTCGACGGCTGCAACGCCGAGTGCCAGTCGGAGCCCAGCTGCCCGCTGGGGCAGCCCTGCTCGTCGAGCTGCGGGGACGGCATGGTCCTCGGCGCCGAGCAGTGCGATGACGGAAACGGCATCGACGGGGACGGCTGCACCAGTCAGTGCACCGTGGAGTTCGGGTTCACCTGTAACCAGGCGGTGGAGCTGGGAGAGTCGATGACCGTCCCCATCATCCTCCGGGACTTCACGGAGAGCCACGAGGACTTCGAGTTCCCCGGGGACCAGGAGGGGGATATCGCCTGGGGGCTCGAGAGCGAGACCTCGGGGCTGGTGCAGCCCACCCTCTCGTCGGAGAAGAAGCCCCTATTCACCGGGACGGCCGCGACCACCGACCCACGGCTGATTGAGAACGGTCTCATCCATTCCCCGGAGAGCTTCGATACCTGGTATCAGGATCCCGAGGATCCGGACGCCACGGTAGTGTCCGAGCTCATCCTCTTCGATGACGACGGGGACGGGAGCTTCGTGAACCGCTACACCCTCTCCGGCGGGATGTGGGAACGGTTGGGCGTGGAGTACGAGGGCAACCCGGTCTTCTTCCCCATGGACGATCTCGGCATCACGCCGGAGTCCGACTACGAGGTCGCCCGGATTCCCCCCAACTACTTCGGTATGCCGGAGGGGACGCCGGTCTCCGACGCGGATTCCCTCTGCAGCCTGGACAACGGCTGCAACCCCTGTTGGCCCATCGAGTGCATCACGGGGGACTCCTGGAACGACGGCGACTGCGTGGATTCGAACGCGGGGCAGACGGTCGAGGACTACCGCTGCTACTCGAGCAGCCCGCGGCACAACTTCCACTTCACCACCCAGGTGGTCTACTGGTTCCAGTACAACGCGAGCAACACCTATACCTTGAGCTTCGTCGGCGACGACGATCTCTGGGTGTTCGTCAACGGGCAGCTGGTCATGGATCTGGGCGGCATCCACGTGGCCATCGAGGACGAGGTCGTCCTCAACACCTTCCCCGGGCTCAACCTGGCGGACGGCAACGTGTACGAGATCATGGTGTTCCACGCGGAGCGGCAGACCTACGCCTCCACCTACAAGCTCACCCTCTCCGGCTTCAACACCTCCCGCAGCGAGTGCCTGCCCACCTGCGGCGACGGCATCCTGGTGGCCGGCGAGGAGTGCGACGACGGGGTCAACGACGGCGGCTACGGCGAGTGCGCGCCGGGGTGCGTGCTGGGCGAGTACTGCGGCGACGGGATCCTCCAGGAGGCGTACGGCGAGCACTGCGACGACGGCAACTTCCGGAACGGCGACGAGTGTCCCTCCTCCTGCCGGCTCATCACCGTCGTGTAACCGCTACCCCCCAGGTCCCCGGCCCCATATGCACTGCGGATGACGACGACAGGGGGGAGAGGAGGATCTCCGTCCCCTCCGGCGCCCGCCCCTTCAGGTGGCGCGCCACCCCCTGTGCGAAATCCAGGTTGTCCGTGTACTCGATGAGGATCAGCAGATCCCCCGTTCCCGGATGGGAGAAGACCCGCTCGGTGATCGCCTCCATCCCGGCCTCGTGACTCTTGACCTTCGCGTAGGTGACGGCCCCGTCCCCGCCGTGCCCGACGATGGGCTTGATGGAGAGGAACGAGGCGAAGGCGGCCTTGATCTTCCCGATCCGTCCGGAGCGGGTGAGGTAGGTGAGGTCGTCGATGACGAGGTACTCCCGGCTCCCGGCGATCTGGCGCTTCGCGTACGCTGCTACCTCGTCCAGGTCTTCAGTCCCTTCCGCGAACCGGGCCGCGGCGATGCAGGCGACGGTCTGTTGACCCGACGCGGCGCGGCTGTCCAGCAGGCGGATTCGATCCTTGTCGGGATAGTCCGCCAGGGTCTGTCGCACGGTGCTCTGGGTGCCCGTGTACGCGTTCCCCACGGCGATGAAGATCAGGTAGTCGCTGGCTCGAAGCGCGCTATCGAAGAATCTCCGGGTGTCCGCCGGCGAGATCTGGGCGGTGGTGAACCGGTGTCCGAGAGACATCTGCCGCAGGAGCTCGTCGAGATCCACCTGACTGTCCGGTACCATCCGCCCGTTGAGGTTGACGCTGTGCTCGAGGCGGAGGATACCGAGCTCCTGCTGGCGGGCGTGGTCCAGGGAGATGGCGGAGTCCGCGGCGATGCGGATCTTTCTGGAGGGGGGCGTCGCGGAAAGCCGCCGGCTGCGGACGAGCCCCTCCCACATGTCCTGAATCGCGGTGTCCGTCACCTTGCCGAGGCGGTCGGCGAACGCGCAAATCGCGTCCGGGGCGTTGCTGTGGATATGCAGCTTGACCCATCGGTCCGAAGTCGCCACGTTGACGGACGACCCCCAATCGTCGGGAGTCTCGGGCCATTCCGAAACGGGGACCGATGTCTCGATCAGCAGGTTGACGCAGTAGCGGTAGTCGCTGGAGGCGCTCCGGCTCGCCGCCCGGAGGAATGTTCTGTCGATGCCATCGAGGATGGGGGCGAGCAGCGCGGTGGTGGCCCCGTTCAGTCTCGCGCGGATCGCCGCCTCCCCGGCCTCCGGATCCGCCGTAGCGGTGAGCGCCAGGGTCAGGCCGCTGACGATCAGGTGAAATCCGAGGGCTCCGGAGTCCACCACGCCGGCCCGTTCCAGGTCCGCCATCTGATGCCGGGTTTCGAGCACCGCCGCCGCGAGCTGCGACTCCACCGCGTCCTGGAATCCCGGGCCCGGTGGGTCGATGTCTTGGAGGAGGTCTCTCATCGCGGTCATCAGGGTAAGCATCGTGCCCTCCCGAGGCTCGGACACCACCTGATAGGCCCGATCCCGCCCGGCCGAGACCCCTTGTCGGAAGGTGTCGAGGGTCATCGCCCCAGCGCGGGCGACAGAGCGGAAGAACCCGGAGAGAAACTGGGAGAGGATGATCCCGGAGTTGCCCCGGGCGCCCGCAATGAGGGGCGTCTCCAGCAGCCGCGGCAGGGCTTCGAGGGGGGCGCTCGCCAGCTCCTCTTGCACCGCCTCCAGCGCGTGGATGGCGGCGCTCATGTTCTTGCCCGTATCGGCGTCCATGACGGGGAAGACGTTGATCTCGTCGAGCAGCGCCGCGTTCCGTCGCAGATCCGCCGCCCCGGCCATAAGGGCTTTTATCAGGTGGTGCTCGCCGGTCATGGTCTCCTCCCCAGCCGCGGCTCGGCCCCTTTCGACAGGCGGTACAGGTTCTCACGGTGCGTAAAGAACAGGACGGCCCCAATCGTCCCGGCGACAATGATCTCGAGCGGGGAGGCCCCGAAGACCAGCGCCCACAGGGGGTAGGAGAGGGCCATCGAGAGGGAGCCCACGGAGACCCGCCGCGTCGCGATGAACACCGGGATGAAGATCCCCCCTGCCGCCAGCATCACCCGGTAATCGATGGCGATGAAGACGCCCACGACGGCCGCCACCCCCTTGCCCCCCTTGAAGCCGTGGAACACCGGATACAGATTGCCCAGGAGGTAGGGGAGGGCGAAGGCGGGGGCGAGATGGCCGAGGCCCGCGAGGTGTGCGCCCCAGATGACGCCGGCGGCCTTGCCCAGATCGATGAGGAGTATCGGAGCCGCCGCTTTGAGCCCGGCGGTCCGGTAGAGGTTGGTGACCCCGGGGTTCCCGCTCCCCCCGGCCCTCGGGTCCGCGATCTTCAAGAGTCTGCAGGCGACGAGGGTGAGGTTCACGGAGCCGATGAGGTAGGCCCCGATGGCGACGCCGAGGAGCATCCAGATCGCTTCCGGTCTCACGGTCAGGTCAGCGGTCATTCAAGGGCCCTTTCGGCATGGGCGGACCATAGCAAAAATGCCGGGAAAAAGTGAGGGGAATTGTGAGCGGCGTCTGATGCGTGGGAATAAAGCATTCAATTATGGGTTGAAAAAGAACAGAGAATTGTCCAACATCGAACGCGTCAAAGGGATTATGCTTTCTACAAAATACAATTGGATGCCGATTCTGATGCTGCTCTCGATGGCGGGGGGCGGGACCGCCGGGGAGGTCAAGCCGCCCGCTCGGTTTCAGGCGGATTTTCACATGACGCGGACGCTCAAACAGCTCAAGGACGCGGTTCGTTCCGAGGGGCGGCTCTATATGGGGGGCGGCGGATTGCTCCGCTGGGAGACCACATCTCCGGCCCGGTCGGTGCTGATTGTCAACCGGGGAAAGGGGTGGCTCCACTATCCGGAACTCGAGGTGACCAAGGGGTTTGATGTCTCCACGGATCCGGTGATGAAGGTGCTCTCCGAGCATCTCCTGGCGCTCACCGGGGGGGATTTCGAGTCGGTATCGTCGATGTACGATATTCGTAGCGTCGATGCCGAAACCAGGGAGCTCGTCCCGAAGGGCGGTGAAATAAAGAAGCTGTTTTCCCTGCTGCGGGTGACGACAGGAGGCAAGGGGATGGTTTCGAGGGTGGAGCTGATATCCCAGCGCGGAGACACGACCTCGATCACTTTCTTCAATGTAGTAGAGAATCCGAAATGGCCGGCGGAGATGTTCGAGAGACCGGCGAACCGGTAATCGCGATGAACGATCAGATCTACACCAGGGGAGGGGATGAGGGGAATACGTGTCTCGGTGACGGATCCAGGGTTTCCAAGGCTTCGGCCTGCTGTGAGGCCTACGGGACCTTGGATGAAGCCAACGCCTTCGTCGGGGCTGCGCTCGGCCGGACCGGAGATCCGATGCTTCGAAGTATCCTGGAGTTCGTCGCCCATCGCATCTACAACTGCTCATCTCACCTCGCCCGGGGCGGAGCGGACGGGGAGGACCCGCCTGTCTTGGATGAGGACGTGGCCTTCCTGGAATCCGCCATCAATTGGATGACGCGGCAATTGGCGCCCCTCTCCCACTTCGTTCTCCCCACCGGAGTCCCCCTGGCCGGGATCCTCCACACCGCGAGGACCGTGGTCCGCCGCGCGGAGCGCCGGATTGTCGCCCTCGATGACGCCCACCGGTCACCGGAGCTCCTCCGGTTCGTCAACCGCCTCTCCGATCTCCTCTTCACCGCGGCGAGGTTCGCCAACCACCTCGCCGGCCAGGGAGATCTTCCCTGGAGACGAGAGTTGCCGATACCGGACCTGGAGAGCCCGTAGACCAAGGCGGTTGACATCCGCGGACCGACAAACTACATCGAAAACAACATATTTTGCAGGATGAGGTTATTGAATGAAGTATCGGTGCATACCATGTGATCACGAATTCGAGGCGAAGAAGGGGGTCAAGCCGCGCTGTCCCCGGTGCCTCAAGATACACGATGTAGAGCTGGTTTCAGAAAGCGAGGGTGAGGCTCGGCCGAAGCGGTCTCCCGTGGCGCCAATCCTCCTCATCCTGCTCATCGCGGGGGCCGGCGGGGGGGTCTATTGGTTTACTCAGAAGGACCAGACGGCGGAAGGGACCGAGACAGCGGCACCGGAACGCGCGGATGAGCTGTTGGCCGAGCTGGATGTCTCGAAGAGCGACGCCGTGAATCCCTGCGGGGTGACCCCTGCGATCAAGGCGTTCGCCGACAAAGCCACCGGCGGCGAGGACGGAGAGGAAGGGATGGAGGCACTCTACAAGGCGCTCCTCAAGCTCAAGGAGGAGGGCAAGTGGCGCCCCTACCACCAACGGGAGTTCAGGAAAGAGCGGCCGTTGACCGCGGACAAGCTCCTGAAGGAGATTACCGAAAAGAAGGACAAGCCCTACACGGCGTTCAGCTATGAGCTCTCGTGCCTGATGCTCGCGGCGGCGCGAAGCCAGGAGATGGCGGCTTCCATGGTGGAGATCCACTCCTTCAAGGGGGAGAAGAAACCGGCGGATCCCTCGGGGAAGCTCGGACGGTTCGGGGTCGCGTTGGGCAAGGTCGAGGAGGGGAAGCCGGCGCTGCTTTTTGATGTGTATGGCGGGCGTTCGAAGGGCGCCGCGAACGCGGACGTCAGCGTCCTCGATCTGGGGGGGAGCATGGCCCCCTATTTCGGCATCAGTGCCCTCTCCCTCCTGGTGCGCCGGGAGATGTCGGAGGCGCTCAAACTCAATGACGCCGCGATCAAGCTGGATCCGGAGAACCCGTATTATCGGTCCGGGCGGGGCTTCGTCTTCGCGGGAACGGGCGTCCCGGAGGAGGCCCTGATGGAGTTCGAGAAGGCGGTCAAGAAGCGGGCGGATGCGGTGCAGAAGACCAACCTCGCCGAGATCCTGCTGCTCTCGAGACCGCCGATGGTCAAGCGGGCGGAGGTGGAGGTTCAGGCGGCCATCGACGAGATGCCCGATTTCGCACGGGCACATGCATTGAAGGGGATGATTCACCTCATCCGGCAGGAGACCGATGAGGCGGAGACCGAGCTCGGGCTCGCGGAGCGGCTGGATCCCGAGTCTCCTGAGGTGGCCATGTTCTGGGCCCAGTATTTGGCCGCGAAGATGGAGCACGAGGCGGCGGTCAAGAAGGCCAAGGAGGCGGTGCGGCTCTCGGAGGACAGCGTCAGCAGTCTCATCGCCCTGGCCGGTATTTATCGGGAGGTCGCGGAGTTCGACGAAATGCGCAAGACCCTCGATCGGGTGTTCGAGGAAGTGGATACCCCGGCGATGGCCACACAGCTCAAGGAGCTCTTCAACTACGATCCGTCGGACGACGCCAATGAAGAAGAGGCCGATGACGAAGCGTTGACGGCAGGGGATCTGGGGGATCAACCCGATTTCAAGCTCAAGCTCGGCGGTTCGGGACTCGGCGGCGGGCCGAGCCAGGGGTTGAAGCTCGGCGGCGGGCTCGGGGGCGGCGGCGGGCTCGGGGGCGGCAGCCTTGGCGCCGGCCCCAAAGACGAAAACCTCAAGCTGGACATGAAGCTCACCCCCTGACCTTGCTATTTGTCATCGGGTAGGCCTATCCTCTCGACATGCGATTCCTCTGGCGAAACGCGGTTTTCATCCTCTTCCCCGCGGTGGTGGTAGCCATCATCTTCCTCGGTATTCTGAATATCGGAACCGCAACCCAGCTCGGAGAGTGGGGGGAGCGTTCCATCGCCGAGAGTACGATGATTGTCACGAAGGACAAGATCGAGCGCGTGGAGCACACCCTCCGCAACACCGATGATATGTTCTTCAACGCCCTCGATCCGAACCAGATAGACGCCGCCTGCGAGCAGTGGCGTAAGGCGCTGTCCGATACCCGTTTGGTGAAGGCGGCCGTAGTGGTGGACGACTATGATATCGTCGCCTACTTTTATCAGCGGCCTTTCGACACTCAGCGACGCCACGACCTCGAGTTCATCGAGCAGGAGATCCTGCCGTTGGTGGACAAGTACGATTCGTACAACCAGTACAAGCACGTTCATAAGGAGATCAACGGCGAGTTTGTCTTCTTTACCCATTTCACCCGTTTCTATGGCGATCAGGATTACACGACCTGTCTCATCTACGATTCCAACGCTATCCAGGAGGACGTCCTCGCCTTCATATTGGAGAACGTGGGGGAGGACCGGGTGGCGAACGTGGTGGATGATCACAACCAACCCATGTTCGGACGCCCCATCGACGGCGCCGAGGAGTTTATCGTCGCCCGTCGTTTCCCGTCCACCCTTTACAAATGGCGCCTGCAGCTCGCTCCCACTCGGGCCGCGCTCTTCCAATCCAGGGCCCAGAAGCACACCAAGCTGTTTTCAAAGGCTCTACTGATTCCCCTCGCCCTCTTCGTGATCGCGCTCAGCCTGGTGGTGCTCTACCTCTCGGTTGTCCGTGAGCGACGATTGAACCGCCTGAAGAGTGAGTTCGTGGCCAACGTCACCCATGAGCTCAAGACCCCCCTCTCCCTGATCCGGATGTTTGGAGAGCTGCTCCTGCTCGGCAAGGTGGAGGACTCGGAAAAGGCCAAGCGTTACTATGAGATCATCCTTCGGGAGGCCGAGCGACTGACGTCTCTCATCGACAACGTTCTCAACCTCGCCCGCATCGAGCGGGGGAAAACCGCCTACGAGTTCATGGAGGCGAGCGTCACCGAGGCGGTGGAACGCGGTGTGGAGATTACCCGCCACAACCTGGAGAAACAGGGGCTCAAGCTGGAGTATCATGCCCACGGCAATTTGACCCCTGTTTTCATTGACGAACGGGCCATTACCCTCGCGGTGGTCAACCTCATCGATAACGCCATCAAGTATGCGACAGGAACCCACTTTGTCGGCATCGAGCTGGCGGGGACGAATGACGAAATCAGAATTGATGTCTTCGACCAGGGGGTGGGGATTCCCGCCGGACAGACAAAGCGTGTGTTCGAACGTTTCTATCGCGTCTCCACCACAGAGACGCGAAAGCAGCGGGGATCCGGTATAGGCCTCAGTCTTGTCCGACATATCATCGAGGGACACGGCGGGAGTGTCAGCGTCACCAGCACACCGGGAATCGAAACCCGCTTTTCTATACGGTTTCCAGCGGTCAGGCCCTCGAACACTACAACGGAATGAACCGGTTTACGCCTCGTGGGCGGTGTCACTGCAATATAAAAACGGGAAATAGAAGATAGTATATAGATTTTCGGAACTCTGACCGTATATCCATTTAGTAGGGTGGCCCCCAAGATTGCCGAAAGTGAGTGATCTATGAAAAATGGATGGCCTCGAGTGGAATGGGTTTCAAGAAACGATATACGGTGTTTGGAGTTCCGGTTCGACTCACACCTCTCAGCGGTTGGCGCACGGGAGGCGATCATCCGGTGGAGAGCTGCTTTCTCGAGTCGGAAGGATCAGAGGATGGTCCTGGTGTGGCACTGCCTCAAAATGAAGGGATATGATACCGAGGCGCGGACTCAATGGACCAACGCATTGAGAGAGCTGAGGCCTCAAATTGACGCCATTTGGCTGGTCACAGACTCTAAGTTTATAAAAATGGGGGCGACCGTCATGGGAATGGTGTCGTCACTTGAAATCCATACGGTAAAATCCACAACAGAATTAGAATCTCATTTGGGCAGCGCGCGGAGCAGCACTCGCATCGACCATTTCTATCAGAAACCGGAAATTTTGGACCAAGCGTAGTTTTCGATAGTGTCAATGTCGTAATAATCCTGAATTGTTGGTGAATCTTGTAGTTAGAGGACGATGAGGGCAGATTGATCGATGCTGGGAGGCGGGACAGAAGGCCGGGCCAGATAGTATCCCTGACCGAAATCTGCTCCGGCATCGATACACATCGAGAGCTCCTCATATGTCTCAATTCCCTCGACAACCGTCTTTGCTCCGAGATCGGCACACAGTCGAATCGTCGACTTGAGGAGAATCTGCAGGCGGGGATTGGTGGCGATTCCGATAATCATACGACGATCGAGCTTGACGATTTCCGGAGAAAGGTCGGCGATGTATTTGAGATTGGAGTAGCCGGAGCCCAGATCATCCACCGCGAGGCAGATCCCTTTGAACCGGAGCTCCCTTAAAACACTTTTATAAAACTGAAAACGAGAAAGCGGTATTGATTCTGTTATCTCCAGATAGATGGGATTGTTGTGGGTAAAGATGGCATCGTCGGGCCTTACGAGCCAGCCTTCATCAAACTCCTTCGGGTGAATATTGAGAAACAGGGTCTTTTCGGGACAACCCTCCGAGGCCATCAGGCGAATGGCTCTCCCCAACTTTCCGCAGACCTTTTCCGTTACAGAGCGGTCGATGAGTGTCTGGGCATCCCTCAGATCCGGGTCGGAGCTGCGAACGAGCGCTTCATAGCTGAATATTTCTCTTGTGGTGAGATTTACAACTGGTTGAAATACAACCCAAATAGTCTTTTCTCGGAGAGCTTTGTTAATCAACATCGTTGTTTCCACTGTCTACAGTATATCATCACCTTGGTTACATGTTAACCAATATTTTTCACCATTATAAGAATGCACATCTGTTATGCAAGCTAAAAACTTTAGCCAACTTACCTCATTTTGTGAATAAATTACAAATAAATGTCTTTCACTGAATAGTTCATAATATTTTCATGAACCGTATATGTATAAAATGGCAACGGTAGATATTGAGGCGCCTCTCGAAATCACTTCGGTCGCTCTTCCGGTGAGTTCAGCCTGGGCTCTCACGAGGCTTCATCACGAACGCGAGGTTACATTGAAACGCTCTGTTAGGAGGAATATTCAGTCGTTACTGGTCAATAGAATTTCGACAATTTTGGCTGCATAGTAGTCCGGATCCAGCTCTTTCACTTTGCGGAAATGCCTTTTGGAATTTTCGTCATCGTTGATGAGCATGTATGCCGTTCCCAAAACAGCGTGAGATTTCATATGGTTCGGGTTTAGGGATATGGCCTTCTTGCACCATGTGATGGCTTGGGGCATGTCATCCAGATGATAGTAGACCAGGCCCTTATTATAATACGGGGCTTCGTAAAACGGGTCTCGATAAATGGCTTCTTCAAATCGCTCAATGGCCTCCTTGAGACGCATGCGTTTCAACCATTCTACTCCGCAGTTGACATACGCATTCGCCAGGATTTTCTCTCGATCTTTTTTGACATCCAGGCTTCTCATCGCGCTGATGCCATAGGCCGCTCTTGCAATCTTGTGTTTATGAAGATAGTACTCATCGGTCTTTTCGGCGTTGATCGTGGTTTCCCAGTTGATGTGGGTGCCGTCCTTCAGCTCCCAGCGGACAAAAGTATGGGCTGGTGCTCTTACCATTTTTATTGGTAATCCGAGGACTTCACCGATGGAGAGGTAGAGAAAAGAGTAGCCGTCACAGTCTATTTTCCGCGAGGCCAGAGCTGTGGCCAGAAGTCCGTTTTTCTGGTACTCGAAACCATATGCTTCAATGACCTTGGCGATTGTCGCAAGTGTCATGAGCGCGATGTCCCGCTCGGATTGATCCAGTGGTGTGCGAGTGCCGAGCGTCTCTCGAGCCACAGAGATGATGTCATCCAGCAGGAGATAGCTCTCCTCCGATCGCACATGTTCGCGTTCGATATCCAGCATTTCATGAGCGATGGTTTCATACCTGGCATCGACGGGCCTGTTCATTCGCCGCCAGGTACCACATCCCGTAAGCGTTCCAGTGACAAAACCTGCACCTAGAATACCAACCAAAAATCCAAGAAAATGACGTTTTGATAGGCTCTTTTTGAGGTAATTTGAGCTTTTGAGTCTTTTGCCCATCACATTCCTTCTAAATCCTCCCCCCGTCTCTTATGGAATGCGACCCGGGCCCGTGCTTTCCTTACTTCTTATTATAACCATCGTATAACAGTTTCGCGAGCAAGGAATTGAGATAAAGTCATGCTGGTCTTAAGGTGATGCAGCATGGGTGTAAAGTTGCCCAAAAGTCTTTACCTATGCAGGTTTTGTCTATTTTTGTTTTTTAAAAAATGATTGTCGTGTTAAGTTCACATCCGCTATATTGGGTACGGGTGACACACACTCAGAAATTAAAGTTAAATTGAGGAGGTTTCCAAATGTTAAGAATATACCTATTGATGGCTGGAGTGGCGAGCTTAACGCTTATCGCATTTAGCTGCTCGGAAGATTCATCCGGTCCGGACTGTTGGGGGCAGGAGGGGTGCGGATGTTATGCGGATATGTCCTGTGATCCCGGGCTGATCTGCAGTGAGAACGTCTGCTACGGAACAGGTGACAGTGACACTGATACGGACACAGACACGGATACGGATTCGGATTCAGATGCCGATACCGACTCGGATGCGGATACGGACAGTGACGCTGACACCGATTCCGACGCGGATACGGACACGGATTCCGATGCAGATACAGACACGGACTCCGACTCGGATTCCGACGCGGATACGGACACGGATTCCGACTCGGATTCCGACGCGGATACGGACACGGATTCCGACGCGGATACAGACACTGACAGCGATGCGGATACCGATAGCGACACCGACAGCGATGTGGATGGTGATACGGACACCGATACCGACAGCGATGTAGATGGTGATACCGACACCGATACCGATACCGACAGTGATCCCTGTGCAGGGGAAGGGCTTATCTCCAACTTCGATGACGGCACCACCACCGTACACGACGCAGCGGGCACCGGCATCACCGGCATGCTCTGGGATACCTACAGCGACGGAACCGGTACGATCAACATGGAGGTCGAGGATGGCGGAGCCGGTACCTGCAATCCTCAGGCGTTGCATGTCTCCGGTTCCGGCTTCAGCGACTGGGGCGCGGGCGCCGAGTTCTGGCTCAAGGGGACCTTCAGTCCTGGAAACCACGTCGTGGAGCCGGTGGATCTCGGCGACTTCGTGGGGATTCAGTTCAAGGCCAAGCTCGGTGCCAATCACGCGAATCCGGTGCGCTTCCAAATCTCCATCCCCGCGACCGAGGACCTGAACAATGCGCCCAACTGCGGAGGTACCTGTGATCCCTCCGTCGAAGGCAGTGACGGTTGCAACAACCATCTGGGGCGTTTCTTCTGGGAGGATTCCGACAACCCCGGACTTTCCCAGCCGATGTCCTCTGATTGGGCGACCTATACCTTTTGTTTCGACAAGGATCTGTTCCCGAAATGGTTGCCCAGCAACATCTCCGCCGAGGAGCGGCGCAATCTGGCGCGCAACTTCCTCAAGCTTCAGTTCGATTTCAACAAGAGCCTCGATGTCGGGGCGACGGCCATCGATGCGACAGAGGCCACGCTTCACAATATCGGGGACCCCTTCGATCTCTGGCTGGATGACGTACGGCTAATCTCTGACGAGTCCCTGTGCACCAATTTCCCCCTCAGCGGCGACTGGACACCCATGAACGAGCCGGGCGGCTCCTGCGAGATGGCCCCCGATGCGGCCAAGTTCGCCGGGCTTATCGAGGCGCTCTACAACCACTGGAAAGCGGAGTACCTCTCCGGTGGCCGGGTCATGATGCCGGAGCAGACCACTGACGGAACCACTTCCGAGTCGCAAGGGTATGGTCTGATTCTCTCTGCCGCCATGAATGACCAGAGCACCTTTGATGCTATCTGGTCGGAGACCAGCTCCCATCTCACCGGCAGCGGCGTGGTGAACTGGAGCTGGAACCGGAACGACGGGACCTCGGCCACGGACGGTGACGAGGATATCGCGTACGGACTTCTCCTGGGGGCCGCCAGGGGGTGGGGGACCGACAGCGCGGCGTCCAGCCTCATCTCGTCGATTTGGGGCGCTGATGTCGAGGCGAGCGTCCCCAGAATCAAGTTGGGCAGCGCCTTCGACGTGGGCTTCAACCCCTCTTACTTCGCCCCTTATTTCTACCGCCAGTTCAGCGGCAATGACTGGGGCGGCGTCATCGACAGCGGATATAACATCGTCTCCTCCTGCCAGTCGGGCAACGGTCTGATCGCGGACTGGTGCACGTTTGATGGCACTGGCGTCTCTGCCTCGTCGGTCGGTGCTGATGTCTGTGGAGAGGGTATGTGCGGTGACGTGGTCTACGCCTACGAGGCGGCTCGTACCGGGCTCCGCATGGGCATCGATGCGTGCTGGGGCGGGGAGTCCCGGGCGAACTCCATCCTCAACCCCCTGGTCTCGTTCTTCGCCGGTATCTACGACGATGGCGACTCCATCGGCAAGATGAAGGCGGGTTGGCTCATGCAGGGCGATCCCCATACCGCGTCGGTGGACAACCAGGCCGCCTTTATCGGCCCCCTCGGCATCGCCGCCAAGTCTACGGGACACACCGCCGTGTTGGACAACGCCTTCAGGTCCACTCTGGACATCCTGGAGTCGCCCCAGTTCAACCGGGTATACTACTCCTCCTCTTTGGGGATCTTGTCACTGCTGGAGATGTCGGGTAACGTCCCCCACTAGTGCGCCGTCAACCCCAGAATGACGGGTGCAATTTCTTATTCCCCCTTGAAAAGGGGGTTAAGGGGATTTCGTCAATGAACGGGCGCCTCGCTCTGACAAAATTCCCCCGGCCCCCTTTGCGAAAGGGGGAGAGGGATACCCGTCAGTTCTCAATTGACATGGCACTAGGATCTAAGGCTTTACAGCCAGCCCTTTACACGCCAAGCGAAAACTTTTCTCTCATGAGACCCTTTGAAGGTGTTCTCTCTCTCCGTTCCTCTAAGATCGCTTCTCCTCCGCCGGGCGGTCTCCCTTAGTATTAGTCGGGCTAGAGTGATGAAACTCCTTGCCGGACAAACACGGCAATTGTCGGATTGAAAACTTTGGCACCGATCAAAAAACCCGGTAACCGCTTTACAATTCGAACGGAGGATTCGGGGGGGCCTTCCGGGGCGAAACTGTATGTCCATTATATGTTTTGCAGCCGCGGAAGGAATTCCCCGAGGCCGGAGAATAAATCCGCATGGTCGGTCTCAAAACTTTATTTGAGGGATGACGGGGCAGTTTCCTATTCCCTCCTTAAAGATCCCCCGACCGCCATTTTTAAAGGGGCGTAGCAATGCTCCCCCAGATTACGTTTGGCGATGTACTTGGCGGTGTGGTTTCTGGAGGGACTACTGAGCGGTTATCGCGGAGATGGCGTCTACGCAGAAGTCCCAATCCACGGGAGTGGCGTCGTTGGTGGGAATCTGGAATTGAATGGCGATGATGTTCGCGGCGACGGTGTTGCTCGGCTTGAGGTCCTCGTCGTACCAGGTCCTTACATTCTCATCATCCTCGAACTCCACTTCGATGACGGTGCTGGCCGTGACATCTGCCGGGTCGATGATGTAGTAGGAATTAGCGACCGAGATCCCCTCGTTGAAGAGGATACGGAACTCAGAGGCGTTGACATAACCGCTGAACCGGACTCTGACACCGATGATCTCATTGACGAGGTTTTCGTTATAGGGGCACGCACTAAGGGTGTTCTGGACGGGCTCGCTGCCGCCGGCCTCTTCCGCGCTCTGCCCGCAGACGTCGAAGCCCATACCGGCGCCCCAGATGTCCGAGTAATCCGGGCTGCCGTCGGTATCCGCATCTATTACCTGCGGCGCGGTGCCGCTGAAGCACATCCTACCGGGGTTGTTGAAGGTGGCCCCCTCGGGCGGATCGTAAACGGCGCCGTCACAACCGAAGGTGTACCAGGCGCCCTGAATGCCCAGCTCGTTGTTCTCGGTCTTCATGAAGCCCTCTTCATTGGGCATCAGATTGACGCCGGGCAGGGGGCTGGTATCCCATTCCTCGACCCCCGTGCCGGTGTCGATACCGAGACTGGTACCGGTGTCGGAGTTGTCCCCCGGAGGCGGCGGATTGTCCGCGCTGTCTTCAGTACAGCCCACAACGCCGATGACCAGAAGAATACCGATAACCCATAAGGCGCCAATACGATTTAAGAATTTCATTCTGTCTCTCCTTGTTTGCTTCGCCGGTTCCGGCGATCATTTTTAGTATAGCTTTTTAAATTTTTTTTTGTCTTTTCACAACAGCGTTGTTTCAGAAATCCAAGTTTCTTCGATTCATTCTGAGGATGAGTCGATGGGGCTCCCAAAAAAAGGTTACGTGTTGACTGTGGTCGTAGCCAAGGAGGGGCTATTCAATGTGAATAACTCTGTGAATCTCGTGACAGTCGGGCTCCACACCCCACAGTAGCTTGGCCTTTGCCGGGTCATCCGGGAAGTCCGGATTGATCTCGTAGGCGGTGATGTACTGGGTTTTCAGTGTATCCGCCGTGAGACCCTGGTAGCTCCAGTCGTTGGTGGAATCCCAGGGACAGGACTCCGCGCCATAGCTCAGACCGACATCCACCAGGGAGTACCGCGGACCGTCCGTCCACGAATTGGAGCCCCAGAATTTCTGGCCCTCGTAGCTGAGCTTGAAGTACCACATATCGCCGTTGGTCTCACAGGGGAACGGCCCCTGGGGGACAGTGGGACCGGGTTGCCAGCCCGCAGTGTTGTCGTTCGCGATATTGATCGTTATCTCAGACGGATCCCTGCCGGCCGCCACCAGCTCGGTGACATCCATGTAATACCTTGTCTCGAGATGCGGGTTGTATCTCGGCGGGTGGATAGTCTCGTTTATCATGTGGATCTCGATTTGCGATCGGCATTCTCCCAGCTGGTTTACTCGAGCCATGGTGTAGTACTCATCGATTCGATCTTCCACCGGCTGGAAATCAGGATTCGGACACCCGGCGGCCCCGTTGTTCACGTAGTTTCCGGCCAGCGCACCAACCCACGCGGCGTTGTAGTCGATGGTCACCTCGTTGGCGGCGTAGTTCTGCCGGTCGTCCACGTGGGTGTCGTCGAGCCCGGAGGGGCCGTTCACCAGGGCGCCCCAGAGGATGTGGCGGTTCTCTGTGGGATTGTCCAGATCGGCGTAAATCGATGCGTGACCCGCGGCGTGGTGGGGCTGCAGCGGATAATTGGGGGAGATGTCCGTGAAGCCCATCATGAAGCACTTACCCTCGGGGTTGCCGTTGACCTGGTTGTCGCCGAGGAGGTACAGGGACTGTCGTGTGGCCCACTCCTTGATGCGCTGGGAATCCGGGTCGTTCGGGAAGTTTTTGGCGTAGGCCATGGCCACCAGCTGTCCGGCCGCGTTGTATCGTGCGGAGCCCCAGTCCACGAAGAATTTCGCGCCGAATCCCTGCGGCGAATGAGGGCCGTCCACCCACCCCATAGTGTCCGACTTGGCGATGTACTGGAACAGCTGGGCGTATTCATGTCCCGCCTGGGTCATCGAGGCGGCCAGCCGTACGAACAGACCGGAGCGCACGGAGTTCCATACATGGGTCCAGCTCTCGTACCAGCAGGAGTTCTCCTCACTGACGTTGTCCCATTCGATGAGCGTGTCGACACAGCTCCTGTCGAAGCCCGGATAGTTGAAGGTCCATTCGGCCGCCTCGTCGAAATAGTCCGTGTTGCCGGTGGCCTCGTAGAGCCAGACCGCGGCCCATCCCAGGTCGTCCCAGGCGTACTCGGAGGTATAGAGGCCGCCGTTGTCGCTCGAGGTCGTATCGGGATACTGTTTCGCGAAGTTGTAAAGCGCGATCGCGTGGTTGAGCGCGTTCTGGGCGTAGTCCGGCCGCGAACTCTTGGTCACCAGGGAGGTGAGAGCCAACGCCGCCGAGGCTGCAGCGGTTACGTCCGCCGCAGGGTTGTCGTGAGTGGTGAACCAGAGCTTCCGCGGGCATCGTTCGGCGATGCGCAGCTCCGGCGGTATCCATCCGCAGCCGTGGTCGGCGACCGCGCCATCTTGGTTGGCAAAGCCCACCACGTTCCACTGTTCGACCGGCAGCGTTTTGTCTTCGATGAAGGTCCCCTTGAGGAACCAGTCCGCGGCCCAGGTGATTTGGTCCAACGTCTCTTCCGCCAGGCCGGTGTTGTAGAAGGCCTCTGGGAATTCGTACATGGACCAGGCTACGGTCGAGGCCATGAAACCGGTAGTCAGCGTGAACTTAATATAATCGCCGGCGTCGTAGTAGCCGCCGGAGTGGTCGATCTCTCCGTCGCCGTCCGGGTCGAAAATATCCCGGTACCTTTCGATGGTCGCGGCCGACATATTGACCCCGTTGGGGTCATCGGGATCGAGCTTGAAGTGACCGTCGCTGGTGTGGGCGGGGCCGCGCCACTGGACGTCCTTGCAATAGGCCTCTTCGCCGGATTTGTTGATATTGAAGAACCATAGAGCCATCTGAAGGGCCCGGGCCCATACGTTCTGCCCGCCGGTGCAGGTGGCGTCATCCGGGAAGGGGGGGGGGATGCAGGTCTCGGGATTCTGGACCCATGTTCCGTCATCAGTCCAGTATCCGTCATCAAAATCATCTCCATCGGCATAATCGTCGAAGGGCCACTCGAAATCATAGGTTTCGTCATCAGCGTCCCCATCGGCATCGCCATCGACATCGCTGTCGGAGTCGCCGTCCACGTCGCTGTCGGTGTCCCCGTCCACGTCACTATCAGTGTCGCCGTCCACATCAGCATCAGCATCAGCATCAGAATCGGAATCGGAATCGGAATCGGAGTCGGAGTCGCTATCGGAATCGGAGTCGGAGTCGGAGTCGGAGTCGCTGTCGGTGTCGCTGTCGGAGTCACTATCAGTGTCGCCGTCCATGTCGCTGTCGGAGTCGCCGTCCACGTCCATATCGGTATCGCCGTCAGTAAAACCGGTATCAGAGGAATTCGGGCTCGAGGTATCGTTCGAGTCCAAGATAATTGCCTCTCGTGGTTTTTTCCCATCGTTTGTTTGGGAGCAGCCTGCGACTGTAATCACAAGTGCTATCGAGAAAACGGTGATAATCTTGTCAAAAAAATTGTTTATTATTACCAAATGATTCATCGTTAAATACCTCTGCTTGTTAAGTACTTGGTACGCCAGCTGGGCGTTTGTCTATATATAGATTCTGACAATTATAACCTTCCTTAAAAAATATTCTATAACGATTTTCGTTAAAAATCTTCTCAAAAAAATAGAGAAGTGCAAGATGGGTATCAGAGAACGTGAATAAATTCTTGGAATTACATCTGTACTGTATACTGAAAGGCGATGCTCATCCTTGGTTCGGAGGGTCGTCTATGTTGAGCATTACCACCTTTCTCACCTTTTCGGTGGTGATATGAAACGGGAGTTCTCCCGCCTCGCGGTGGTTCAATGTTACCGGCGTTCGGATATGACTCTCACCGCTGCTCATGGTGTCCATTACCGTGTTTCGAATGGTGCAGCCGGAGCAGTGCTTCGTGCGGCCGCATCCGTCGGGGAGAAGGGCGTAACCGCATTCGAAGACCTCTCCTCCTTTGAATCCCTCGATTTCTGATGGCACTTTTTCGAGCATCTCCTGAGCCTGTTTGTTGGCGCCCAATACCACCGCATCTTCGACGACGATGATGATGGACACCCCAAGCGCATCCAGAAAACGCTGGAACGATATCCCCCTCGCGGCCTGAAGATGAAAGGCGCAGCTCTCGCAGATGCCGTGTGAGACGGGGGAGTCGTGTTTTGACGGTCTCTCGTCGAGCTCTTTACCGCACCATGCGCCGATGACTTTCATGGGTATTTCACCCCCCCGGACAGTATACCTCGATTTTGTGGGTTTAGTGCTTCACGCACAAACCGTGAAAACAGTCAGCTTCGATTGTCTACCGGGATAATAAAACAAGACAATGACTCTCAAGCGTTGCCACAATCACAAAGCGAGGTGTTTTCTGTGTTCATACCTGTCGCACGTTGGCGACTCACCCCTTGAAAAGGCGCTGCGACGAAACAAAACGGTCGATGGTCGGCCCAATCGCAGCCCCCAGAAAGAGGAGAACTATCATGAACACCACGAAGAATCTTTTTGTCGCCGCCGCGGTCGCCGGCGCGTTCGCCGCCTTCCCGGTCGTTTCCCATGCGGACTCACATGCGTCTTATAGGGCGACCGCTGATAAGCAGGGATGCAATGGAAAGACTGGATGTCAAAGCAAGGGCGACCAGGGCAAGGACAAGAACAAGGGGAAGTCGAACCAGAAAAACAAGGATAAGAACGCCTGCTCCGGAAAGAGCGCCTGCTCCGGAAAGGACGGATGCGGCGGCAAGCAGGGGAAGTAGTTGAAATCGGATGCTTTCCGTAAAGCGGCGGGGCGTCGGCCTCGCAAAGAAAGGAAAATGCAATGAAATCCATCGTGTCAACCGGAGAAGCCGTTCGCGATCTGCGGCGGGATGCACCATCGTCAACGACATCCTTCATCGCTTCGGGCCTCGCGTTCGCGCGTGGGCTCCAGCCCTCGGGGCAATCGCTTATTCTGTTGGCCGCGCGCTTGCTCTACGGGGGGCTCTTTATTCAGACCGGCTTCGGAAAGCTCGCGAACCTCGAGCGCACCATCGGCTTCTTCGAGAGCCTTCACCTCCCGGCGCCGGCATTCACGGCCGCGTTGGTCGGCGGCGTCGAGCTGCTCGGCGGGGTCTTGCTCGCCCTGGGGGCCGGCGCGCGTTTCGCGGCGGCGACCCTGGTCGGTGTCATGGCAACGGCCTTGCTCGTAGCGCACGCCGATGAGGCCTTCTCGAGCGTTTCGGCGTTTACTGAACAGACGCCCTTTCCCTTCCTCGCGGCGTCGCTCATCGTGCTCGGCTTCGGCGCCGGGCGCTTCTCGCTGGAAGGGCTTTGGGCGTCTCGAAAAGCCGGAGCCGGTCGGAAGGCGGCCGAGAGAATCAACGACGCAATGGCCGAAGTGGGCGGTCACTTCACGAAATCACATTGAGACCTTTCGCTCGGTCAGCTGACCACCATTGCGTCCTCAGCGTACTTCCTTATCCCCGACAGGCGCGGCAAAAGAGAACTAATCGTAGTCATCCCACGACGTACTCACCATAGCGGAATATACTTCGGTACCGTCAACATCGACCTTGTATATTTGAAAGTTTTTCCCATGAAATAGGGAGTCAGGCGGCCTATCGCGATATCGTCACGTGCCGCATTGAATCGCCGTCCCATTGATAGAGCGCCTCGCAGCAGTGTTGTTTGGGGGCCTCGCCCACGATGCCGGCGAAGAGCGTGCTGCCGATGGGGACGCCGTTCGAGAAATAGATCCCCGAATCCGACGCCGGCAGGATGTCGAAGGTGCGATCGTGGTCGTACGGAACCCGGCGGACCTCTCTTATGCCCTTGCTGTTTGGGTCGATATCCTTGAAAAAGCGGCCGTCAGCCGTGGGATGGGTCGGGCTCATCTCCACGACCGTGCCGTCGTCGTAGGTCACCTGGACCATCTCATGACGCGCGACGGACATGCTGGTGGTCTGGAGGATCGGCACCGCAGTCCTCTCGCCCTGGTGTAGGCTGTACACCACATCCCCTTCCGCGAGCAGCGAGATATAGGTCTGGCCGTCGGGGGTATCCACGAGGGTATCCCAGGCGCCGCAGACACAGTAGGGGCACCCCATCTCGCAGGTGCCCCGGTCGTTGGGCGCCATACACATCATGCCGGTCGCCCCGTAATTGACGGTGCAGCAGAGCTCCTCTTCGGCGCAGCAAGCCGAACCGCAGCACGCCTGATCGCCGCAATCGACGGTATCATAACAATAGGGCGCGCCGCAGTCGCCGTTGTCGCAGTACGGCTGGTCCCCCTCACACCGGTTGCCGCACCCGCCGCAGTTCATGATGTCGTTGGCTGGGTTGATGCAGCGGCCGTCACAGCATTCGAAGCCCTGGCTCGCGCAATACTCCTCGCACGACGTCTCGAGCTCGACGCACGCGCCCACGCAACCCTCGTACTCGTCGAAGATCTGATCGCAATAGGAGGCGCAATCACACCCCGTGACGGCGACGCAGCTCTCCCCGTCGAAGGCATACCCGAGAGGGGTCGAGCAATCTCCGAGATCGGCCGTCGGCACCGGAACACAATTCTTCTCGGCGGCGGTATCGGTGTCCGTCGGGCAGGTCTCGGGACACAGCGGACCGGTCAGCAGGCCCGCGCAGAATCCGCACTCCGGCGGGCCGCAACAGAATTCCCCGGCGCCGCATATCTCGCCGCCGCAGACGACCCCGGCGCGCGAATCCGTATCGCTGTCCCCGCCCGAGTCCGTTTCGCTGTCAGTATCCCCGTCCGTATCCGTATCCGTATCTGTATCGGAATCGGTGTCACTATCGAAATCGGTATCGCTATCTGCGTCCGGGTCGCCATCGCCGTTCGTGTCCTTATCCGTGTCGGTATCCCCGTCCCCATCCGTATCACCATCCGCATCACTGGCCGCATCCGTGTCGCTGTCGCCACCGCTGTCGGCATCGACGTCCCCATCCGCATCGCCATCGGCGTCGCCGTCCGAATCGGTATCGCTGTCGCCATCGCCGTCCGTGTCCGAGTCGCCGTCGCCATCCGAATCGGTATCGCCGTCGGTGTCGGAATCGGCGTCGTTGTCCGAATCGCCGTCGCTCCCCGTCCCATTGTCGTTCACCGTCCCTGTACCCTTCTCATCGAGCACATTTCCGTTGGTGGTACAGGCAGCTGTCAAGAGCAGTCCCCACACCCAGTGATGCTTACACTTACCGCTTAATTGCACGTCACCCTCCTTTGACAGAAAGAAAAAGCGTTCGGCCCACTTCAGTAAGTATACACCCTTGCCCTGAAACGGGCTCACGGATCCGCCTTTTTTCATGAGCCACTTTGGGAGGGTGGCTGTCTCCCATGGGTGTAGAATCATGTCGGGTATGACGATAAGAGCCGAAACGCCATTGCCGAACGCGATCTTCCCCATCCAGCGCGATGCCACGCTGACGGACGGCGTATTGGTACGTCGCGCCCGGGAGAACGATCGGGCGCGATTTGTTCCGATCCCGATTTGCGCTCTTGGCGAGAGCGGTAAAACTGAAGTACCCTGAACCGGGCGTCTCGCCCGAGGGCCCGAAGATAGCGACGCTCGGACAGGGATTGGAAAGTCGAATGGTCACTCTGACAGAGTTGGGATTTGATGAATTCTTCAGTGCGCAGGTCGGTCACCCGGACTCGCCGTCCCGGGTGCCCGCGCGGGTCGCGTCGGCCCACCGGGACCGGTACGAAGTCTGGGGAAGGGACTTCGAGGGGGGCGCCCTGCTGTCGGCGAAGTTGCGCGGCGCGACCGATGAAGGGGCCCATGTGGCCGTGGGGGACTGGGTGACCATCGCCCTGCCCGCCGCGGGCGGAAGCGACGCGGTCATCGAGACCGTGCTGTCCCGCCGGACGGCGTTCGTACGGGGCGCCGCCGGGAAGCAGAGCCGGGCCCAGGTGGTGGCCGCCAACGTGGACGTCACCTTCGTGGTGTGCGGTCTGGACGACGACTACAACCTGCGGCGCATTGAACGCTATCTCGCCAGGATATACGCGAGCGGCGCGATGCCGGTGGTGCTCTTGAACAAGGCGGATCTCTGCGACGACACCGCCGAGCGGGTGCTGGAGGTGCAGGGGTGCTGCATCGGTGTCCCCGTGTATGCCGTCAGCGCGGCGACCCGAGAGGGGGTCTCCTTGATCATGTCGCACATCGACGCGGGGGCCACCGGCGCTTTCGTGGGGTCCTCCGGGGTCGGGAAGTCCTCCCTCATCAACGCGCTCATCGGCGATGACGCCATGGCCACTGCGCCCGTGCGTCGGCGAGACGGCCGAGGCGTTCACACCACCACCTGTCGACAGCTCATCCGGCTGCCCGACGGCGGTTTCATCATCGACACCCCCGGCATGCGGGAGCTGCAGCTGGTCGACGACGACGGCCTCGACGAAGTGTTTTCGGAGATCGAGGCGCTGGCGGCGGCGTGCCGGTTTCGCGATTGCAGGCACGACACAGAGCCCGGCTGCGCGGTCAAAGCCGCGGTGGCGGACGGCACCCTCGACGAGGAGCGCCTCGCCCACTTTCACAAGCTCGCCAAGGAGGCCCGGGCCAACGCTGTCCGGATGAACGACCACGCGCGTAAACAATCCGAGAAGGTGTGGGGGCAGCTGTACAAGGAGGGCGCCCGGATTCGAAAGTGGAAGGAGGGGGAGTGACGCTTCGGACTCGAACGTCAGAAGGAGAGGTCGAAGTGGCTCATCGCTCCCTTGACCTCGGCCTCTATCTGGTCCGCGGACCGATCGGGGTGGAGCCTCGCGAAGGCGGTGTGGTAGGCCCGGTGGTAGGTCTCCGCGGCGTCCCGCCGCTTTTTCTCCTCCGCGGGGGAGGGCGTGCGGAGGTTCAGGTAGCGGTGTTCCTCCTCCATCATGGCGCGCCACTCGGCAAGGGCCGCCTCGGCGGCCAGGGCGTCGATGGAGCCGCCATAGTAGTAGTTGCTCACCGTCATGGAGGGCTGCACCTGGTTCACCGCACCGCAGAACTTGCACGCGGGGCTGCTCGGGGCGTGGGTCACGGTGATCTCCAGGAGGCTGCTGCAGTTGGAGCACTTGTGGGGCTGGTCGCGCTCCTGATCGACGAGCTCCTTGAGGAGGCGCGCGGCCTTGGCCCGCTTGGTGACGCTCATCTCATGGGTCGCGATCTCGATCTCCAACTGGAGGAGCTCCCCCCGCTCGATCATCTCGTCGAAGGGGAGCTCGAAGTCCTCGTCCGTGAGCTTGGTGGACGCGTCATTGACCTTCTGGCCGAGGCTGTTCATGCGGGCCTCGAACGCCGTCACCGCCCCGGTGAGGCCGGTGAGGTCGGTGACCCCGTAGGCGATCACCTGATCGAAGCCCGCGTCCGCCTCCGCCAGGATGGCCTGCATCCGCTCCTCCACCTTTTTGAGGAAGCCGTTCCAGCGCGTGATGACATCTTGAGCACTCATCTTCTGTCTCCTTACTAGTGGGTGGTGCGGCCGCCACAGTACTCGCAGACCACATCGGCGGATCGCATCCTCGGGGCGCCGCATTCGGGGCAGTGCAGGAGGTAGGTGCCCCCCTGGTATTGCTCGGTCTTGCTCTTCTCCTTGGCGGTGGCCATGGCGAAGGCGAACATCCCCGCGGGCTTCTCCGCCGCCGCGGTCTCCTCCGGGACGGTGATGAGGGTGGTGTACTGCTCGAGGTGTCGCGTTACGATTCCGTCGAGCAGGGGCGCCAGGACCTCGGCCACCCGGGGGACCTCCCGGCGGATCGCGTCGACCAGGAGGCCGAGGCACTGGGCCACCTCGGCCGACGGCGCGCCCTTGGTCTGCCCCGCGCGCTCCGCCGCCTCGGTCCGCTCCGCCGCGCCCATGGGGGTGGCCCCCAGCTCCCCCATCAACGCCTGCCACTTCGGGGAGGTCCACCCCTCCGGCGTACACGCGAGGGCGGTGTCCATGACCTGGGAGACCTGCCGCCCGAGGCGCAACCGATACTGATGTGCGATTTCGGATATGTCGGACATGGCGTTGACTAGAAGCTCAGGTCGTCGTCCTGGCCGCCGCCGGCTCCCCGGTACTGGGCCTCGTACTGCTCCGTCAGCTTGGTGAACTTCTCGGCCATGGTGTAGTCCGACATGAACTTCTGGGACCAGTAGGCGCTGAGGTTGGACCAGCCCGTGGCGTCGATGTCGAAGGTGGACTTGAGCATGGCGTTGACGTCCTGGCCCCGCTCGGCCCATACATTCTGGGCGGCCCCGATTTCGCAGTATTTCTCGAAGGTGCACGGCTCGCCGGTGGCGGCGACCTCGCCGGCCTTGAGCCCCACGGACGCCCCGGCGGCTCCGGAGAACTGCCCCTGGCCCGCGGACGCGAAGTACTTGCCGTACTCGGTCATGAGACCGAAGCTCCCCATGGACTCGGCCTGGCGCATCCGGGCCTGCCACCCCTGATCCGCGGCGTTGAAGGTGGCCTGGTCCAGCCCGTTCTCCGCCAGCAGCTTGTGGCCCGCCGCCGCGTCCCCGCCCAGCTGGGTCATCTTGGCCATCAGGGTGGCGTACTTCTCGAGGGAGACGCCGTTGATGGGCTCCAGCAGCTCGGGGCTGATTGCGTCCTGGAGCTGCTGCTGCATCTGGTTGGTCTGGAGGTTGAGCTGGGCCTGGAAGAATCGGGGATCCTGGGCGTAGTGCTTCAAAAATGTGGTCTGGATGCGCTCGAACTCATCGTAGTCGGCGCAGCCGTACTTGGCGAGCACGGCCTTGAGCTGTGCGTCTCCCTTGTCCTCGGCGTCGGTGATTTCCTGCGACCGACGATGGTACTCCTCGAAATTGTTGGGATCCCAGCTGCCGAAGTGGTCCGGCGTGTTCTCGTCGATGACCTCGACTTTTCCTATACCTTCGATGTGCTCCGCGCCCGTGAGAATCCCCTCGGCCTCCATCTCGGCGAGGGCCTCGGCGGTCTCGTCCTTCTTTTTACCGAACAGATTGCTGAAAAAACCATAAATCATTGCCTCCTCCTCTTCTTTTGTACAGGCAGTCCGAAATTGAATGCCGGTGCTCTCTATGATGGACAAGGCATTATAGGAGGTGTGGATGGGGAGCACAAGGGCGTGGGATTGTTTTAATTCCAACGTCGCGGGATCTGCGACGTCGATTGGAGTTGTGTGTCGAATTTGTCACAAAAGCGCCTGCCGGACGGCTATCGGGCGAGCAGCGCATCGATATCGATATGCCCCGCGTAGAGCTGTCCGGCCAGGTAGGCGGTATCCGGGGGATCCGATCGCTGGGGCACCCGGACATAGGAGTTGGTGACGGTCCCCCTGTCGGTTCTGAGGGATGGGCGGTCGGTCAACGCCGAGATGCGGCGGGGGGCGTTCCCAGTCCTTACCATCGCCTCGAACCGTAATCCCCGCGACTCGACGACAACGCCGGCGCCGGTGAGCCAGTCGTCGTTTTCTCCGTTACCGTTGACATCCCGCTGGTTGTGAAACAACACGATATCCCCGGGCGTGGTCTCGCCGTCGGTGTGATAGGCGCCCCGTCGCTTGGCGAGGGAGACCAGGGCGTCGAGGCCGTCACCGGCGGTCCATTGGGGGCGCGGTTCGATTTTTCTGAAAATATCGTCCAGGTCGGTCTCTCCGTAGGCGTTCCGAGCGCCTCCTTTCTCAAGGATATCGAGCGCGGCGGCGACCACCTGCGCTCTGACGTCCTTCACCGTCGGAGGAGCGGGCTCGTCCCTGCGGTGCTCCCACCGGGTCTCGGCGAAGGGGGTGTGGAGGACGGGCTCGTGATCGGTGCTGAGGGTGGCACAGCTGAAAAGGAAACCACCGAGGAGGACGAGACACTTCGGGGGGGCGGTCGAGCTCGGGCTCATAAAAGGAGAATATCTCGTCTAACGACGCAATCCAAACTTTTTGGACTTGTCAAAGGTGAGCCCGACAGAGACCCGTACGAGGAAGGTGACCCGGCGTTCGTGCGGCGAGGTGCCGAAGTAGAACCGATCGGTCATCACCAGCGCCCCGAGGCCGAAGTGTTTGAGCAGATTGTAATCGAACCCGACGCTGAACCGGAGCCCTGCCTCGAAATCCTTCTCGTGCTTCCCGGCGACCCGGCGATCGATGCGGGCGCCGACGATCCCCGCCGAGAGGTAGGGGACCACTCGGAGCACATCTACCGCGTAGACAAGGGACAGGGCGGTGGTGGAGAGGAAATAGTTGGTGACCTTGGGGCCCCTGACCCAGGTCAGCACCATCTCCCCGTCCTCCTCCTTGACCTCCTCGCCGGCGGTGTAGTGGTCCTTGTGCAGGTCGAAGGAACCCTCGAGGCAGACTCCGATAATGGAGTTTATTCCATAGGTTATGTGCGCTCCGAGGGCGACGCCGTCAAAGACGTAGGGCCATACCTTCTTGGACAGGAAGGTGCCGCTGTATCCGGCATCGACCCCGACGAGCAGCTGCTTTTCGAACCCGTATCCGATGGACGGCGAGAGGTTGAGGAGCACCGCGATCCATCCGCCGAGCGCGGCGGATTTCACCATGTGGGACATCGTCACTAAGCGGTTGGCGTTCGACATCAATACTCGCTTCCATTACAGCGGGGACGGCCTCGTTCCTTTGTAGTGCATTCTCTTCTATCTCGGAAGAGTCATTTTTCCAATATTCTAGTGAAAATGCGGAACAAGCGGGAACTTTTTCCGGGTTAGGCTTCGTTCCGCTTGACATTACAAGGGTTTTGAAAATAATCTGTGGCGCTATTTGTTATTTCATAATTGAGAAATCATCATATGGAGGTGGAAGTTGTCTGATGATCAAAAGAAACAAGGTTTGAATCTACCTGGTGGACTTCCCGGTCTCGGTTCGAAACCCCCGGGGGGGTTGCCGGGGCTCGGCGGGCCGAAGCCCGGAGCCGGGGGATTGCCCGGACTCGGAAGGCCGGGGGGGCTGCCCGGAATGGGCGGTCCGTTGCCCGGAATGAAGCCCAGCAACGCACCCCTTCCTGGAATGCCGTCCACACCGCCGGGGGGACCGCTGCCCGGGTTGAAGCCCGGAGGCGGCGCTCCGGCGCCGGGGGCAGGGCCGCTGCCCGGAATGAAGAAGCCCGTCGGGGTCGCGCCCGCTTTCATGCAGCCGGCGACCCCCGAGCCGCAACCGCAACCTCAGCCCACCGGGCCGGTTCAGGATGTCCGGGATCCCCTCGGTCAGGCGTCGGGGGTCGGCACCCCCTCGATGACACCGATAATGATGTCCAATGAGGTCTCTATCGAAGACGCGCCGATGATGGACTCGAAGAACAAGAAGACCATGCTGATCGCCGCAGGGGTGGCCATCATCGCGGGGCTCGCGGTCGGTTATCTCCTCGGAACGGGTGTTCAGGCGCGCCGGGAGCTCAACATCGCCATCCGCGATGCCCTCATCATCGAGTACGAGCTGAAGCAGGCAGGGGAGGTCTTCAACAACCTGCAGACCCTGGTCGGCACGGCCAACAACAAGGCGATCCGGCGGGAGTTCGATGAGCAGCACCTCGCCTACATGAAGAACAACATTCACGGGAGCCCGCTGAAGGCGAACCTCCTCACCGACCGCAACTACAAGAACTTCGATATGGCGGCGGTCAACTGGTTGATGGACTACTACAAGAAGTGGGACGCCCTGGACGGCCTGATTCAGGTCCACCGGCGGAAGACCGAGGCGGATATCGAGGCCATCAAGGCCGCCGGCAAGGACGTGGATCGGCTCCTCCAGACCAACTACGGCGTCGTGTTCATGCGCGATCCGAACAAGAAGCTCGTGGGGAACGTGGTGGTGCTGGGCAAGATCGAGGGGGATACCGCGACGGTTCAGCAGGATACCGGGACCTTCGGCGCGGAGCGGACGATCTACAATCCCGAGGGGGAGGACAGCTCGTTCAGCAAGGAGCCCGACAAATACGTCATCCCCGTGGGGGACCAGTCCAAGGCCGGGCTCCTCGGTAAGGCGACTCAGTCGCACTTCGTGGCGTATCAGAAGCGCCTGAAGGAGATCGCCGATCTCATGAGCGGCATGACGGAGCTCCAGAAGAACCTCCTCGACAAGATCTCCATGATCGCCTCCCAGGATCCCGCCCGCGGCGTCGATCCCGACCCGGAGGATGCCCTCGAAGAATACAAGACCCGCGCCAAGGCCGCTTCGGCGGAAGCCGAGTAGCTCTTTCTCCCCGCTCGTTTCCCGGAGTCTCTATTCGCCCCCGTCTTTTTCGACACCGCCGTCATTGACGACGTCAACGCAGTCGAGGTTGTCCTTCTGCTCTTCCAGGTTGGTCAGCCCGTCATTGTCGTGGTCTTCCTCACCATCCGGAATGCCGTCTCCGTCTGAATCCACAACGGACGGATTGGTCCCGAACAGGTATTCTTCGCAGTTGTCGGTCAACTGATCACCGTCACCGTCATAGAGGGGATCCGGCGCAGTCTCCGACACCCAAGGACCGTCACAGGCGGTCGTCGAGAAGGCGAGCAGCACGGCGGCGGCGTGTCTCGCCAGGTTCTTCGGGGAGGGCCAGACGAAGGGGATGAGCTGCGAGCGCTCGTCGCGCTTGAGCCCCGAGGGGCGAAGTACGACGTCGTCCAGCTGCCGGCGGAGCGCCTTGCATTCCTCTCCGAGCGCCAGCCGGCTCCGGCGTTCGGTTTCGATAAACCGATGTAGCCGGTCATCGACGTCAGAACCGCGCTCCTGGAGCGCCGCGATGTCCACGAGCTCTCGCAGCAGGTCGATGGTCGACCGATTGACCGCGCGCTTCCAATCGGCCACCGCCTCGATCAGTCGGCGAGCCGATCCCTCGTCGCCATAGAAGCGGGCGACCACCGCGGCCAGATGATCGAACCCGATGGCCGAGTTCATCAATCCGCCGGTCCTCCAGCACCGCTCCCGCAGCAGCCGAACCGACAGCTCAGAGGCCCGCTGCACCGCGGGATCCTCGATGACGTAATGGTACGCCATATAGCTCCCCCTGACCCGGCCCTCCGCCTGCATCCGTGAAAGCAGCGGCGTGCCGGCGTAGATCTCCGTCCGGCAGATGTTGAACGGATCGTCGAGGTGACGCTCCAGGAAGTCGAGATCCGTTTCGAGCGTATCGGCGGTCGCGTCCGGGTGAAAGGTCATGACCGTGAACTGGGTCGATATACCGAGCGATCTCAGCGTCGCCAGCGCCGCCTCCGACTCCTGCACGGTCTGCTTTCTGCCGATGGCGCGCAGCCCCGATTGAGAGGCGGATTCGACCCCCAGAAAGACGCGGAGCAATCCCATCGCCTTCAACCGGCGCAACACGCCACGGTCCACCTCCGACGGGCGACACTTGATGACGAGGCCGATGGGGTCTGTGACGCCCCGCGCCTCCAGCCCGGATTCCAGCTGATCGAGACGGGTATGGTTCTTTGAAACCGAGGGGACGAGAAAGTTGTCGTCATGGAAGATGAACTGCCGGATCCCCCGCCGGTGATACAGATCCGCCATCTCCGCCGCGATACGGTCCGGTTTGCGCTGCCGGAATTTCGGACCGCAGGCGGAGCGGTGGAGCGTGGAGATGCAGCAGTAGTCGCAGTTCGACAGGCACCCGCGGCTCCCCAGGAGATAGGCGGTGGGCACGCCGGCCTGCAACAGCGTCGGGCCGCTCCGGTCCGGAAGCGGGAGCGCGTCCAGATCCCGCAGAATATCGCGTTTCGCCGAGGCGACGATTCTGCCCTCCTCGCGAAAGACGATCCCCGGGATCTCCGACAGAGGGCGGTTGCTCGACAAGGCGTCCGCGATCTCCACCATCGTGTTCTCTCCCTCGTGCAGAACGAGGAGGTCGATCTCCGGATGATTCGTGAGGATTTCAACCGGCGCCGAGGTCGCGAAGTGCCCGCCCGCCACCACTAACGGCCCAGGCGATCTCTTCAACCCGCGGGCGAGCTCGAAGAACTCCCCGGCCCGGACCTGAAAGCACAGGGAGAGCCCGACGATGTCATATCCTCTCGCCGCGGACAGGACATCGCCCATCTCCCTCTCGTCATTGAAGGTCAATACTTCCGCATCGTATCCGCCGCGATCCAGTGATGATGCGAGATATCGCAGCGATAGGTTCTCCTCCAGATTCGGACCGATGAGTGCAATGCGCATGCGTCATTCTCCTTTCACTGTTTGGCCTTTCGAAATACTATCAGCTTCCGACGGTATCATCGATGCCAAAATTTCTATTTTGGTGAGATAGCGGATCAACGGGGTGCGCCCGGACGGGCTCACCAACGAAGACCGGGTTACGAAATTCACGGTGCATCCCTCGCCGACGAGAAGCCCCCTCTTCGACGCCGGAAAGACCAGCCGCATCAATGTCGCCCACTTCATGGCCGAGCTGATCTTCGACGACGCCCTCTGGGCTGCCTGGAGAGGAAAGATGCCGGTGATTTACAACGAAGCCTAACAGCCAGTCGACCTTCGGGTCGGCGCGCCTTCAACGTGCCGGCACGCGTGGCGCTTCCCGTCATCCCCGCATGATTGAAATATGCACCCGCTCCCAATACGGGAGGGCTCTATAACTTATGGCGGGTTTTTATCCCATCGGGTCGCTACGGAGAGTGACCCTGTAATTTTTTAGCGAAGGAGCGTTGCAGACATGAGCAGGGGCGACCTACCGGTTCTCTTTCTGTTATTGGCAGCATCGTGCGGGACAGCGGAACAGGACCGCTCGACGGATGGCGATACTACAGAAGCCGATACCGATCTGGATGTCGATTCCGACACGGATAACGACAGCGATGTCGATTCCGATACCGATACCGATACGGATAGCGACAGTGATGTCGATTCCGATTCCGATACCGATACCGATACGGATAGCGATGTCGATTCTGACTCCGATGTCGACTCCGATACGGACTCTGATACGGACACCGATGCAGATACCGATGCGGATACCGACACGGATGGCGACGGCGACACGGATGCGGACGCCGACGCCGACACAGATTTCGAAATCGTTACCGGCAGTGACGGTGACGGCGAAACGGATTCCCCGGATGGGGACACCGATACCGCTTCGGAGGCCACCGACAGCGACACAGGCGCCCTCCCGGTCACCTGCCTGCCGACCCACACGCTCCCGAGCCCGGGCAACCAGACCGTGTCCTTGGAGCATGGGGGGCGAACGCGCAGCTATATCCTGCACGTCCCGCCGGGGGTGGACGCGGGCACGCCCCTCGCTGTCGTTCTTGATTTTCACGGTGCGTACGGCACCGACGCCTCCCAGCAGAACCTCAGCGGCTGGGACGCCGTGGCGGGTCGGGAGGGGTTCCTCACGGTCTACCCGAGCGGTATCGACGGGTTCTGGAACGTCGACGATAGATGCTGCGGCACCGCCGGTTCGGAGCAGATAGACGACGTCGGCTTCGCGAAGGCGGTTGTCTCGAAGCTGGAGCAGGAGATCTGCATCGATCCGAAGCGCGTCTACGCGTCCGGATTTTCGAACGGCGGCGGGCTCGCCCACCGCCTCGGCTGCGACGCCGCGGAGGTGTTCGCGGCGATCGCTCCGGTGGCCACCGACCTCCGCACGCAGCCCTGCACCCCCGCGCGGGTGATTTCGATGATTGAGTTCCGGGGGATGGCGGATACCCTGGAGCCCTACGAGGGCGGGAGGGTCGGCAACGGGGACGGGGCCTACGACTCGCCGAGCGCGCTGGGCTCGCTCGCGCTCTGGATGGAGATCAACCGGTGCACCGAGGCGTCGACGACCATCGCGCAGTACTGCGAGAGCCACGCCGAATGCGAAGATGCCGTCGAGACCGTTCTGTGCTCGCTTCCCGACGTGGGGCACGGTTACAACACGCCCTATGATTTCGACATCGCCACGGTCGCGTGGGAGCTGTTTCTGCGTCAACCGATGAGATGAAGCCCCTGGTCTACCCTGCGTACTCGAAGGCCCCCATGTCCGGAGCATCGACTCGCTCGTTCCCTTCGATGTCGAGCTCCGGGGCTTCGTCGGCGTCGGCCGCGTCGATGCAAGCCGATCCTTCCGTCAAATGAAAATCCCCCTCGTCAGCCGCCGCGAAGCGAGGTACGTCGATGAGGTTTCCCTCTCCTTCGGTCTCCGATTGGATGCGCGAGTATTCTATCGCGATACCGTCCCCCACAAACACGGGCTCGGTGTGGCCGTCGAAGATGGAGTTCACTATCGTGGCTTCTTTAACGCTCGTATCGATGATTGCGAGCGCGCTTCCCTGGTCGGATCTGTTATCGTAGAAGGTACTGTTTGAAAGCTTGAGGGTGACATTCTCTCCTTCGAGGGCGATGGCCCCGCCCGAGGAACGCGGGTCATCAGCGGTTTCGTTGGCCCAGAAGACGCTGTTGACGATGACGACCTTCAACTCCGGGGAGAGGCCCGAGCCGTCGGCGTAAACGGCCCCTCCGAGGCCCTCCCAATTAAAGCCGAGACTGTTGCGGGCTTGGTTCTGCTCAAAGAAGACGTTTGTAATCGTAAGGCTTCCATTTCCATCGACCAAGATGGCTCCTCCATATTCGGCGGAGTTGCCGACGAAACGGCTGTCCTCGATTCGCGTATTCCCGCCCGTGACAACGATGGCGCCGCCCTCTCCGTCGCCGTCCTCATCGGGGCCGGCGGAGAGGTTTCCCGAGAACTCACAGCCGCGATACTCGGATGTGCTGTCCCTTTCGTAGACTGCTCCGGCGAGGGTGGCCCCGTTTTGGGAAAACACACAATCCTCGAATACGGGGCTCGCGCCGGAATCGATGTACACCGCGCCGCCCGTTTCGCCATCGTTTTCCGCAAAGCGCGTCTCCCGAATGACAGGACCGGAGCCCTCTACCAGCGCCATCGCCGCACCGTATCCGTATCCCCACGTGAAGTCGTCGTCTCCCCATGACCGCCCCCAATTTCCGTGGAAGACACACCCCTCGATCCGGGGCGAGCTCGACAGGTTGAGCATCCCGCCGCCCATTCCTTGGCAAAAGACGTTGTTCGTAAACGTACAGCGCGATACGATCAGGGAATCGTCGCAATCGATATTGATCATCCCCGCCCCCCCCCGCGCGTCGCTCGAGAGCGGGATGAACCCCTCTCGGATCGTGAAGCCGTCGAGCCTCGCACGAGGGGCGCCGGTGACGACGTGGCGCGCGTAAAATCCGTCATTGTAGAGCGCTTCATCGCCGCAGTCGATCCATGCGGCGTCGCTCAGATCCGCCTGGTGCTGGCGCAGGATCCCGCTCAATACGGTTGGACAGCCCTCGATATCCCGCTCGTCAACGGACAGCTCGCCGCCGCAGAACCCGCCGTACAGGTCTACATTCTCAATCAGATGAAAGGAATCCGTGGTCGCCTCTCCCGGTGAGTAGACTCCCGTGGAGACCCACACCTCGGCGGGAGTGTTGTCCTGGGCCATGGCCAGCGCCGTCTGTAGATCACCGAGGGCATTCTCCCAGGAGCAACCATTCCCGTCCTTAGCGGCATCGACGTAGATCACATCCCTTTCGCAAGCTTGGCTTTCACTGTCACGATCCGTAGTAGACGGGGCGTCCCCCTCGGTTTCGGTATCGCTTCCATCCGCCGTGTCGTGGTCCGTATCCCCGTCCGTATCATCATCCGTGTCCACATCGATCTCCGTATCCGTCGCACCCCGGTTATCCGAGGCAGAATCCGCCGAAAATGGGGTGAGCTCCTCACCGCTGTCCTGGCAAGATATGGATCCCCCAAGAATAATGACCACGGTGACCCTCATGATAAAACTGCGCATAGTAGACTCCTTCTGTTGCGCTGAGAATTATGCACAAACTACGCCAAGCCCGAATTTGACTCACACTCTTGTATTCCTGTCGGTTGGAAACGTTTTAGTCGGTTGGGATTGACTCTAATTGTGCCAGGTGTGCCCCGATGATTGCCGCTGGGTCCGCGCTCTTTGTGTGGAGATAACACCGAGGCGCAAAGGGCCTGGCAGTCAGCTCAACTTACTTATCACCGCAATCCGACTGAGCGGCTTCCGACTGGATTATCCCTTTCTCGGTCTCTGTAATCAATCCCAGGCTGACGAACTCGTTGGTCACATGGGCCACGCAGCTGACGTATTTACCGTGATTCTTCCAGGGACCGTCGCAGGGGCAGGTCTGATCAATGGAGCAACCGCTGTCGGGATCCACGATGTCATTCAGGGCGGTTAGCTCGCAGGCATCCCCGTCGTTCGGGACTCCGTCGCCGTCGACGTCATCATCGCACGCATCTCCGACCTCATCGAGGTCCGCGTCGTCCTGGCCGGCGTTGGACACCCACGCGCAGTTGTCGTCTTCGTTGTCGACTCCGTCGCCGTCCAAATCACCATCGCAGGCGTCACCGATATCGTCGCCGTCGAGGTCCTCCTGATCCGCGTTTGCCGTTCCCGGACAATTGTCCTCGTTCCCGCAAATCCCATCGTTATCGAGATCGTTTTCCTGATCCAACGGGCAATCGTCACACGCATCACCTTCTCCATCGGTATCCGCGTCGTGCTGTCCGGGGTTGATGATATCGACGCAGTTGTCATTGCAGTCGAAAACCGTATCGCCGTCGCCGTCCACGTCGGCGACGCCACAATCACATTCTCCGGGATCTGTTTTGTAGGGATCGTCCGGGCAGAGATCGTCGCAATCCGCGGTGCCATCCGCGTCGCTGTCCGTATCCGCGATGCCACAACCGCAGATACCCGGTTCCGTTTTGTCATCATCGTCCGGACACAGGTCCAGGCAGAGGGGATACGGATGGATCAGTCCATCATCGATGTCGCCGTCGCAGTTATGGTCGGTTTCGTCACACGCTTCGGGCTCGCCGGGATTGATATCCGACCTCGTATCATCGCAGTCGTCCTCGCACGAGGCGTAGCCGTCGCCGTCTTCGTCATCAATGACCCCGCAGCCGCATACCCCCGGTGAGCCTTTGGCGGAATCGTACGGACAACCGTCGACGCAGTCGGCCACCTGGTCGCCGTCGGAATCAATATCCAAAAATCCGCAGCCGCAGCCGCCCGGTGCGGTCTTCTCGGGGTCCGTCGGACACTCGTCGAAGCAGTCAAGAACGCCGTCGCCGTCCGTGTCGAAATCCGCGACGCCACAGCCGCACTCTCCCGGCGCGGTCTTGTCCGGGTCGGCATCGCAGGACTCGCACGCCTGGCCGACTCCGTCGCCGTCGCCGTCTGTCTGCTCCGGGTTGTATTCGCCGAGGCAGTTGTCGATGCAGTCGGTTACGCCGTCCGAATCGTCGTCGGTACTGTCGATGACCACGATGCGTAGGTCGGAGCTGGTGTTGCCGTGCAGGTCGACCGCGGTAGTGACGATTGTGTTTTCCCCGTTCTCGAGCGGCACCGCGATGCCGAAGCTCATCTCGTTCGGATCATCGAGGTTGCCGGTGGATGTCAGCGTCGCCGCAGCACCGTTGACCGTGACGCTCTCTACGCCCGCATCATCGCTCACCAACCCGATCACGTCCACGCTCGTCACATCGGTGCATACATCGGGTTCGGGTAACGCCACGGTCAGGGAAGGGCCGTCGATGTCGCGGTCCTGTGTCACACCCGGAATGACCATAACCGGGATGACGCCGAAGGTCGTGGACACGCCGTCAACGCTCGCAATGGCGTTCAATGTACACAGCCCCTCCATCCCCACCATGGTCACCCGACCTTCCGTCACGTCCACCTGTCCCGGGGAATCCGAGGCTATGGTGTAGAAGCCGAGTTGCTGTCCCGTACCGTCGGAGTTTTCATATTGGTAGCAGTATCCCTGGAGTTGAGGATTGCTGAATGTCGCGCCCCCCTCCGCGTGGAAGGTTACGACGACGGAGCCTGTTTTATAACTGAAGTCGCGTTCTCGTGTGTTCCCCGCGGCGGCAAGGGTGACCGCGTTGTCTTGTTGACCCTTTTGATAGTCGTGGAAATCCGTCGATTGATGCAAGTATTCGTCGGGGTCACCCTCCCGGTAGAATTCGAGGTTGAAATAGCTGTACATCCAGTCCCCGGGGCTCACGACGGCGTCATACTCGCCGGTAATGACGTCCACCTTGTCTCGGGCGGCGCCGCCGTATGTCGAAGTATCATGTATGCCGTCGATATAAATCGTCGCGGTATCGAGATCGTCGTTGGAGACGGTTCCGAAGATGGACAGCGTACCGGTCAGATAGGCCTGATCCGCCAATATGTCGACATACGTCGTCTCGCCGGAAATCATCGGGGGTTGGTTGTTATCGATAAAGGCCGAGTCGGGGAAGTAGTAACGATCGTCGTAGTCGTGGAGATCGGCGTAGGCCTCCATCAGAATGTCCGTTGCCGGATTGTCGATGGTCCCCCCCGGAATTCCGGTGAGCGCATACGAGAGCAGGTTCCCCTCTTCGAAGGGCGGATCGAAATAGAAGGATTGATTTATACTCCCGCTCACCTTGATGCTGTAGTGGTCGACCATGTCGTTGCCCATGAACGCGATATCGCCCTCGATGCTCCCTGTCGCCTGGGTGTTCACTTCAAAATCCACGACGACGGTGTCACCGGGAGGAACATCGACCTCCTGATCTTCCACCTCGATGCTCTCTCCGCCTACCAGATAGACGCGAATTTCGCTGAGCCGGACGCCCGTATTGGGATAGACAGGGAAGCGGAAGAAGGCTTGCGAGGGATCCGCCTGCTGGGGATAAAGGTTGAGGTGGCTGCTGTAGGCGGGGCTTCCGGCGGGCTGATAGGCGTACATCGACAGGCGTCGGATGCCGCTTCCGCCGTTGGCCGTGACGGTGCCCTCTATAAACCCCGGGGTCGTCAGTATAAAGTCAGCGTATCCGGGAACGGTTTCGGAGACGTTCACGATTTGCGGGGGGAATTGCAGCTGATTGCTACCATTATCCGTGTAGCATCGCGCGGAAATCTGGTAGTCGGCGCCCGCTCCCTCCGGGACATCGACCGTCAGAGAGTAGTCCATCGTCGGTGCCTGCGGATCCGGATAGAAATTGGCGTAGGATTGCAGATTGGGGTCGCCCACATCATGGGCCGAAATAAAACACCGGGAAATATTGGTTTCACTCGTAGAGCCTATCACCACCGTGCCTTCGATCACTCCCGGAACGAGGATCACTCCATCCGCCGACACGTCCCCGTTGGAGAGTATCAGTGCGAGGAATATCCAGACGGCAATCCGGGCATGTCGTTGACCCAATAACTGACCATTGACTGTGTCCATGTGACCTCCCTTTCATTGATTTTAGAGCCAGGTGATCCCCCTCTTCGACTAAGTATAGTCTTGATGGCGTACGCGCGCACAACGTCTGAACAGATGGTTCGCTATCAAATTGGCCGGGGCGCGGCCTTATGTCTTGATATCTCTCGATAATGAAAAGCGGGAAGAACGGAGCGCTGTGCCTATGTCAGGCCGGTGTCCGCCTCACGGAAATGTTTAGCCTGAATAATCCCTGAACAAACGGCTGCAAACGCGAATCCCACGCCAATACCGGGCGTACTCGATTTTGGCGCCTCGACAGAGTGTCCACTCTGACTCCGGGGCTAAAATCTCCGTTCACCCAGTATTGGCGCGGCCTTCGGCATTTTCGCTTCGTTTCTTCAGGAATTATTCTGTCTAGAGTTCTGCTCGAGCTCGAACAACATCGGATCCGGGGGAGGGGTGATCCGCGTCACCGCGGCCGTTCAAGGCGAGGGAAGCCGCAGCTCACAACGTCCAGTCCGGGCAGCGCAGCAGCAGGCTCGGGAGGCTCAATGAACAGGATGCTGAAACATTGAATGCGGCCCTTTTGGATTGGCTATGCGCCCGCGCCGGGATGGGCGGACGAACACCTGGGCGCGGCCATGCTGCGAAAGCCCATTCAGATGACTGAGCTCAGCTACCGTATCCGGCGCCTCGTCAAATCAGACGCCGCAGGACATTGAAATGCCAATGGATGACACTGACGGCCTGGATGGCGGCGGGATGCGGGGACGCCGGAGACGCTGAACGGTAATTTTGAGGCGCCGGTTCGACGCGGAAACGATTTACACTACGCTTATAGTGGATCCGGGAATCCGCTGCTTTTCGAGGGCGGTGACGATAAACACAGAGTTCTGCATCGGCAATAAGGAACTGGTGATTTCATGACGACGTTGCGCTTTTCCATATCGGATCAATATATCGACCAGAGCGCGCTCTTCCAGTCCGTCGCCGAGAGCGGGGCGGACAAGACGACGGTGCCCGAACTTCACCCCATCTCCTGGCCGCTCATGTGGTCCTATCTGCAGCGGGCGGGCATGGAGGGGGAGCATTTCGATATCTCCGAGGTCGGCTCCACGTGGGTCCCGAGCTTCGCGGCCAAGGGCGATCTCTCCGAAGTCGACCCGGGATCCTATCCGCTGCTCTGCGACCCGAAACGGTTTGTGCCGTCGGCGTGGCGGAGCGTCGCGCTGATGAACGACGGGCGACGGTTCGCGGTGCCCTACCTGGCGGACACGAGGATCGTCTACTACTGGAAGAAAATACTCGAAACGGTGGACGCGGACGATCCTTCCGCCTTCGGTACCCCGTCCAGGATGGATACGACCCTCGCCGAACTGAGAGACATCGGCATGCCCGGGTGGGCCGCGCCGACCTTCGGGGTGACGAACACCGTCCACGAAATCGCCTCCTGGATTTGGGGCGGCGGCGGGGATTTCCTCTCCGCCGACGGGGCGCGGACCGCCTTCTGTTCCGACGAGGCCATGGCGGGAATCGTCTCCTACTTTCGTTTGAAACGGTATATGAAATTCAAACACGACTCCCTGGATAGCGTACTCGAGACATTCGAGCGCAAAAAGGCCTCCGTCGTCATCAGCGGGCCGTGGTTCTATCGGCGGCTGCTGCGCCGGTATTCGGCCGATGAGCTCAAAGAGACCCTCGGGGTCGCGCTGCCCCCCGGCCCGCCGTTTGTGGGGGGCTCGGCGTTGGTGGTCTGGAGAGGGCAGGCGCCGGAGCGGGAAAGGGAGGCCCTGGAATGGGCCACGCGGCTGACGAGCCCGGAGGGCCAGGAGGCGGTCACCCGGAGCACCGGGCTTCTGCCGGTGATCCGCGAGTCCTTCGACAGCCCGCCGTACTCGGTCGACCCCCACTACGACATGTTTCGGCAGGCCCTGAAAACCGGGCGCCCCCTGCCGCAGGTCGCCTACTGGGGGGTCCTGGAGGCGGAGCTGGTTCACGCCTTCGGCAACATCTGGAGCGACCTCAAGGAAGGCACCACCAAGAGCCCGGAGAGGGCGGTCCGAGAGCACCTCGTCCCCATGGCCGAAAAATTCGACGACACCCTCGCCCGCGCCTCCGACTCGCCCGAGTCGGAGACTGCCGACGCCGAAACTCCTGATGAATAGAGCTATTTACATGACGGCCAGGTGCCGAAATCGGGCGTCCAACAAATGCCGCGGCTATTTATCCAGTCAAAGTAACTGGAATTGTTGGTTGAAATCTCGTGAACATTTATAAAATATGTTTGGGAGACCCCAATTTCTTCGAAAATTTCTGTGGTTATCTCCTGCAGCGTCAGATTGGGTTCGGTACAGGTATATGCGATACCTTTGCCTTGCATGGCGCTAAAAAAGCTGTCTAATACGCTCCGTTCCCTATTATCAATTCCGTAAGTATGGAAGGCGACTGAAGCGTTGCTCCAGTCGATATCCAAACTCTCACACTCACTGGCGGCTTGTTCCCAGTTGTTCGGTTGGGAATATGACATCATCATGATGTGGGTGTCCGGAGCCAGGCTGCGAATCTGGTCATACCCGTTCTGTTCCATGGCAAGGGTCGCGCCATTGTAAGGGGCGGACCATGCCTGAGGCTCATTCATGAGCTCGTAAACGACGTGGGTTCTGTCTTTGTAACGGGGCGCGTAGACATCCCAGAATTGGGTCACAAATTCCTGGCGAAAACTACCGTTTTCTCCGCCGCAACCTATCGTCAATACCACATACAAACCGTTTTCCTCTGCCAGGTCGACGACATGGTCGACCTTGGAAACATTATATCCCCCGGGTTGATTACTCGCGGCGTATTCGGCGTATATATGAAAGGCGTTCAATCCGCGTTCGTTCTTCATGATATCGACATCAGATTGGGAGGGGGTTTCATCCCAAATGTCCAGAGACACGCGGCCGCCTCTTATCAAGGTGCCGATGTCGGTGACAACCGTGTTGTTCTCTATTCGCACACGACCTCTGGTACCGTTGATGTCCGTATCCGCGTCGGTGTCGGCGTCGGTATCGGCGTCGGTGTCTGCATCGGTATCGGCGTCGGTGTCTGCATCGGTATCGGCGTCGGTGTCTGCATCGGTATCGGCGTCGGTATC
>JBNLED010000086.1:0-7328 GCA_050304755.1 Polyangia bacterium
ACTGTGGACGCCCCCGGGCTGCGACGGGACGACGGATAGAGGTCACGGCGCGTCGGGGCTCAGCGGCTCTGTCGCCGGGGGGATGGCCCTCGCGAACAGGGGTATGAGCTCCGCCTTGGTGACCGCCCCCTTCCGCGTCCAGGCGATGTGTCCCTTCGGGTGGATGAGGTAGCTGATGGGCAGGTTCTCGTCGACGGCGAAGGCCGCCGGGAGCCCGGCCTCGGTGATGTCCTCACCGCCGAGGAGGATCGGCGTGTTCGTGATGCCGGCCTCCGCGGCGAAGGCCAGGGCCGCGGGTTTGGTCTCCTCGCCGTCGAAGGCCACGGTGACCAGCCGGATGTGCTTCGCCGTCGCCAGGGCGGGGGGGAACTCCTCCTTGAGCTCCTTCAGGCAGGGCTTGCACCAGGAGGCCCAGAAATTCAGAAACACCCACCGGCCCCGGAACGCGGACAACCGGGTCTTCTTTCCGTCCGTCAGCGCGGGAAGCTCGAAGTCCACGGGCTCCCCCTCCGCGGCGAGAACCGGCGGAGGCGAGGCCTCGGTCTTCGGCGCGGAGGGCTGGGCCTCCGCCGCCTTCGTCTCGGCCGGCGCCGCTGGGTGCCGCCTCTCGAACGCCTGGAGGCCGCTGTCGAGAAACGCCAGGTACTTGGTAATATCGTTGGTCATGTCCGGGTGCTTGGCGAGCACCGTGTCGTCGAACGGATCGATGATGGCGTAGAAGGGGAGCGCGGCGGTGTCGAACCGGTCGACCTGATACGAACGCTGGGTCTCGCACACCGCCTCCTCGCAATCCGTGTAGGCGGAGACGCGCACCATCCGCTCCAACCGGCGGCGGACCGACCCCTTGGGGAACACGGCGCCCTCCATGTAACGGCAGTTGGTGCAGGTGTACCCGGTGAAGTCTATGAACAGCGGCTTCCCCTCCGCCTTGGCCCGCCGCATCCCGGCGTCGATGTCGTTGACGATCCAGCTCATCTCGTCGCCCGTCTCCGAGTGCGCCTCCGTGCCGGGATAGACGGCCGGCGGGAGCCATCCGTCGAGCCAGCCGCCCATGCTCTTCTGATCCCGGATGCCCGCGGCGGCGTAGATGGCGAGGGCGAACATCAACAGGGCGAAGACCATCCGAAACGGGCCCACGTGACGCGCGTCGGCGTCGCCGTGGGGGAGGTTGAAGATCCGCAGCAGATACAGACCGGCGGCCGAGAAGATGGCCGCCCACACCGCCAGCGCCAGGGGCCGCGTGATCACCCCCCACTGCCACACGAGATCAACATTGGAGAGGAACTTGAGCGCGCTGGCGAGCTCGAGGAAGCCGAGCACCACCTTGACCGCCACCATCCAGTCTCCCCCCTTCCCCTGCAGCTTCTCCGCCCAGGAGGGGAAGATCGCGAGGAAGAAGAACGGCAGCGCGAAGGCCACGGAGAAGGCGAACATGCCGACGGCCGGATAGAACCAGTTCCCCTTGGCGGCCTCCGCCAGGACGAAGCCCACGAAGTACACGGTACAGGTGAATGACACCAGCGTGAAGGTGAGCGCCATGAAGAAGACGCCCAGCGCCTGGCCGAAGAGGGAGCCGTCCTTCGAGGCGAGGGCGCGCTCCTTCTCGGCGGTCTTCGTGATAAGCCAGCTCGGCATCCGGATCTCGAAGAGGCCGAACAGGCTGAAGGCGAAGACCACGAGGAGCGCCGTCAGGAAGAGGTTGAACAGGGCCGACGCCGACAGGGACTGCATGCTGGCCGCCCCGAAGATCACGGACACGGCCACGCCGATGAACGTGAAGGTCAGGATAATCGCCCCCGCGTAGATCGCCGCCATGATGACGGCGCGGCGCATGGAGACCTTGGCGTACTTGGAGAAGAAGCTCACCGTGATCGGGATCATCGGGAAGACGCAGGGGGTGGTCAGCGCGATGAGGCCGAACACGAAGGCGATGATGATGAACCCGATGAGCCCCTCGCCGAGCGGGGGACCGTCATCGACGACCTCTCCCTTCAATTCAGGCACCTCCGTGTGCTCCGGCCGCGGGTCTCCGGCACCAATCGAGAGGCTCGCTTCCGGCGTGTCTTTGAACGGGATGCACCGATGTTCATCGCAGATCTGCCCTTTCACGAGAACGGGAACCGGCTCGGCGTCGCCGGGCTCCCCGGTCACCCGAAAGGCCCGTTGATGAACCACCCGGCCCTCGAAGTACTCGACCTCCTTCTTGAAGTTCTCGTCCATTTCGGTCTTGGGGGGCGGCGCGACCCACTCGGAGACGGGCTCGAGCCCCTCCTCGGACGCCACCGACAGTTTCAGCGGCAGCGGCCCCCCTTCGATTCGGGTCATGCTGTAGAGGTGATATCCCGAGGGGACCTGCACCGTGACGGCCAGCACCGTGACCTCCCCGGCCCGAACGTCCGCCGGGGAGAACCGGGCGGAGACCTCCGGGGCGTCATCCGCCTCAGCGCGGGACAGAAACGCAAAAAGTGTAACCAGTGCGACAATCAACCCCTGCTTCATTTTCAGACGGCTCCTTGTGGTTCAGTCGGAGACTCGATGGCCACCGGGTTCCTAAAACGTCATCCCGGGAGCGGACCGCGGCCGCCCCTCGCCATTTGAGAGATACGACGGAATCTCCCCGAAAACAAATATCCACCGGGAACTTTTACGAGAGACATATGTCCCTGTTCCCCATGACAATGAACAAATCCGTCCTCGCCATCCTCACCATCATGTCGAGTACTATGACGACATTCCGTTCTGCGCGGGTCCGGGGGAGACCCTCGTCGAAATCCCCGCGAAGACCTCCGGCGTCCTGCGGGCTCAGCTCGGCGCCTTCGACCTGGGCGATCTCACCGCCGCCCGGCTCGAAATAGATATGCCGAAGACCCTCAGCCGAAAGCCCCGCCGGGCGAGCGTGGTATTCGTCGTCGACGGGTCCCGCTCCTTCGACGAGCACCGCATCGCCGCGGCGGTGGAGGTATCAAGGGCCTACGCGAGCCATCTCCAGGACGCCCAGTATGAGTATGTCGTCTTCCGCCGGAAGGCGGAGCGGCTCTTCTCCCGTTTCGTCCCCTTCGCGAAGCTCGAGACCTTCCTCGCGAAAAGCGAGGAGAAGCTGGCGCCGGGGAACGGGAGCCACGTGGAGCGGGCGCTCGCGCTGGCGGCCGAGATGCTTCGGGGCCGGCGGGGTCCCAAGCGGATCGTGGTCATCACGGACGCCCATTATCGAGAAGCCTACGAGAACCGCCTCGCCGATCAGGCCCTGCGTCCCCTGAAGGACGGCGTGGTTCACTTCGTCTCCCTTTTTCCGGCCGCCGCGGACGCCGATCCGGAAGAGGTCGGGCTCTTCCGGGAGGACGACCACCTCCTCGCCCCGGTCCCCCTCGGCCACGGCGGCGTCTTCTACGAGCTCCAGGGGGGGACGGTCATGGGCGACTACAAAGACGCAGTGCTGGAGCTGGTCCGGCCCCTCCGAATCGACCGCTTCGAGATTGTCGATCCCGACGCGGTGTTTTCCGATGAGATCGCCCCGCCGGCGTCTCTGAAAGAGGGGGAGTCGTTGCGGTTCATGGAGCTCGCGGACGGTTCCCCCCGCCTCGTCAAGCTCAGAGGCGCCATCTGGGCCGAACCGTTCGTCCGCGTGGTGGGTCCGGATACGGATTTTGGCCGGTCCACGGTCCCCGCCCTGCTCTTCGCGACCGCTCTGTACGAGGATCTCGACGAGCGGCAGATGATGCGCGCGGCGGTGGCGGGACGCGTCGTGTCCCCGGTCACCTCCTACCTCGCCATCGAGCCGGGGACTCGCCCCTCCCGGGATGGCTTCGAAGAGGGGGGCTTCGGACGCGGTTCCGGTGGGCTCGGCGGGCGCCGGGGGGCAGGCTTCCTCCGGGGTGACAACGTCCGCGCCCCGGACTTCGAGGCGATGCTGCGACGCCAGGCCGAGGCCGCCGCCGCCCCCTGCCGCGGCGACAACGGGCCGGCCGATGGTATCCCGGTGCGGATCGAAACCACCCTTCACGAGATCGTGGATGTCGAGGTGTCGCTGGAGGAGGCCGCCACGCGGGAGTGCGTCGTGGAGGCCCTGTGGGGCATCTCCCTCCCGCCGGTCTTCAAGGCGCGCTGGTCACTGAACGTCGATCTGGAGTTGTTCAAGGAAGAGTAGACCACAAATCTCCTCCATTCGCCGCCGAATTCGACCCGCGCCGTCGGCTTCCTCGATACTATACGACTCTCGGGTTTTATCGAAGCGGGCGTTCAGGAATCGGCGGCCGCGTGATAGAGTATCGAGAGCTCCGCGCCCTGTGGCCTAACGTAAAGTGATCCATTTTTATCCGATCACCTGCGGATCTCCTCCCATCGGCCATCCGAGCTGTACGCCACCAGCCGGCGGTGTTTCTTTCCGATGGGGAGATAGATTGGGATGTCGTGCGTCCTGTGACGCGGAGCAATCCCTGTGACCCCTGTCACTTGGCGACGCCGGTCACTTTTGGCGTATCTTTACGTTTTTATTTGATATTACAGCCTCGCAACGCACCGCCCGTGACATCTGTCACAGGGGTTCTCTTTCGATGTCGACAGGCGCAAGGCGTATCAACACTTCAGTTTCTTAAACATTTTTTCGAATCCCCCGACATCGGCACGTTCCTTGCTTTCCCTCCAGTCGAACCGCGAGTCGGAACTCCGGCTTGCCCAAAGAGGAGGCGTGATGCTCGACAGTTTGCTCAACCCGAAATCCGTCGCCGTGGTCGGCGCATCCAAGCACAAGGGAAAGGTGGGATACGAAATCCTCTGCAATCTCATCTCCTGCGGGTTCGAGGGACGAATCGTCCCCGTGAATCCGTCGGCGGGGGAGATCTGCGGACTCACCTGCTATCCCAAGCTTTCAGACTTCAAGGAGAAGATCGATCTCTCCGTCATCGTGGTGCCCCAACCGGCGGTGCTCGAGGCGGTCAAGGCGTCCATCGAGCAGGGGGCCAAGGCCATCGTGGTCATCACCGCGGGGTTCAAGGAGGTGGACGCGGAGGGGGCGGCCCTGGAACGGGAGATCGCCCGGCGCTGCGAGCAGGCGCGGGTCCGGCTCCTCGGTCCCAACTGCCTCGGCATCATCAACACCCACGCCCGGCTGAACGCCTCCTTTGCCAGCCACACGCCGCCCAAGGGGGGCATCTCGGTGCTTTCCCAGTCCGGTGCCCTCTGCACGGCCATCCTCGACTGGGCCGCCTCCCGGCAGCTCGGCCTCTCCAAGCTGGTGAGCATGGGCAACAAGGCCGACCTCTCGGAGATCGACTTCCTGAAGGCCTTCGCGGCGGACGACGAGACAAAGGTCATCGTCGGTTACCTCGAGAGCATCAGCGACGGCAACCGCTTCATGCAGGCCGCGGAGACCGCCTGCCTCAAGAAGCCCATCGTCATCTTCAAGTCCGGGGTCACCGCGGTGGGGGGCAAGGCGGCCTCCTCCCACACGGGCAGCCTGGCGGGCGCGGATATCGCCTACGGTGCGGCCTTCCGGCGTTCGGGCGTGGTGCGGGCGGACACCTTCGAGGCCATGTTCGACTACGCTATGGCCTTTGCCATGCAGCCCCTCCCCGAGGGGGATCACGTGGCCATCATCACCAACGCGGGGGGCCCCGGGATCATGGCCGCGGACGCGGTGGAGCTCGCCGGCATGAGGGTCTCCCCCCTCGAGAGCAACCACGCGAGCGCGCTCATGCAGAAGCTCCCCAAGGCGGCCAGCGTGGCCAACCCCATCGACGTGCTCGGCGACGCGGATCCCAAGCGGTACGTCGAGGCGGTCAAGGAGGCGGAGGCGGACGACTCCATCCACGCCATCGTGGTGATCCTGACCCCCCAGGCCATGACCGAGCCCATGGAGACCGCCCGGGCCATCTCGGAGTGCGTCGACGGATCCAAGCCGGTGCTGGTGTCGTTCATGGGGGGGCTGGACGTGAAGGCGGCGAGGGACGAGCTGCTGCTCCGGAGCCTCCCCGATTACCCGTCACCGGAGCGCGCCGTGAACGCCCTCAAGGCCATGTGGGAGTATGCCTCGTGGCTGAACCGTCCGCCGCGGATCCTCACCCGGTTCCCGGCCAACAAGCGGCGGGCCCGGCGGATCCTCGCCCGGCACCGGAAGACCGGGCAGCTCCAGCTCGGGGAGGCGTCCGCCAAGGGCATCCTCAAGGCCTACGATTTCAATGTCCCCAAGGGGGGGCTCGCCACCAACGGCGAAGACGCCATCAACCTGGCCCGGCAGATCGGCTACCCGGTGGCCATGAAGATCGCCTCCCAGGACGTCATCCACAAGTCCGACGCCGGCGGGGTCAAGCTGAACCTCGCGAGCGACGAGGCGGTGCTCGACGCGTACGACCTGATGATGCTCCGCATCGGACAGCGGGTGCCCGGCGCCCGCATCGACGGGGTGTACATCGAGCAGATGTGCAAGCGGGGCCGGGAGGTCATCCTGGGCATGACCCGGGATCCCCAGTTCGGCCCCATGCTGATGTTCGGCCTCGGCGGCATTTTCGTCGAGGTGATGAAGGATGTGACCTTCAACATCGCCCCGATCACGAAGGAGGAGGCCGCGGAGATGCTGGAGAGCACCAAATCCTACACGCTGCTCAAGGGGGTCCGGGGGCTCCGGGAGGTGGATCTGTCCGCCATCGCCGAGGCCCTCCAGCGGATCAGTCAGCTGGTGACGGACTTCCCGGAGATCGCCGAGCTGGACATCAACCCGTTCATGGTCGGGGAGGTGGGCGAGGAGTCCATCGCCGCGGACGCGAGAATCACCATTCGAGATCAGGAAGGAGCAGGATCATGAGCCCCCGCGCAGACTGGCAGACAGAGTACGAAGACACCCTGGCGACCCCCGAGGAGGCCGTCCACCGCATCAAGCCCGGCCATCGGGTGTTCGTGGGCACCGGATGCGCCCAGCCCGAGGCGCTGGTCAAGGCCCTGGCGGATCGCGGCGAGACCCTGGTCGACACCGAAATCGTCCACCTCCTCACCCTCGGTGAGGCCCCCTACGCCCACCCCAGGCTCTCCCGAAACTTCCGGGTCAACAGCTTCTTCATCTCCAAGAACGTGCGGGAGGTAATACAAGGGGGCCTCGGGGACTACACGCCGATCTTCCTCTCGGACATCCCCAGGCTCTTCACCTCGGGACGGCTCCCGCTGGACGTGGCGCTCATCCAGGTGACGCCGCCGGACGAGCAGGGGATGTGCAGCCTGGGCATCTCGGTGGATATCGTAAAGAGCGCGGCGGAGAACGCCAGCCTGGTCATCGCCGAGGTGAACCCCCGGATGCCCCGGACCCGCGGCAGCAGCAGCATCAGCGTCCACGACATCGACAT
>JBNLED010000087.1:0-12193 GCA_050304755.1 Polyangia bacterium
ATACGGACGGTGACGCCGACGGCGACGCCGACGGTGATGCGGACGGCGACGCCGATGGTGACGCCGATGGTGACGCCGACGGCGACGCCGATGGTGACGCCGATGGTGACGCCGATGGTGACGCCGATGGTGACGCCGATGGTGACGCCGACGGCGACGGCGACGGTGACGCCGATGGTGACGCCGACAGCGATTCGGATGCCGATGTCGACGGCGACGCGGACAGTGATTCGGATGCCGATGTCGACGGCGACGCGGACAGTGATTCGGATGCCGATGTCGACGGCGACGCGGACAGTGATTCGGACGCCGATTCGGACGCGGACGCCGACTCGGACTCCGATGCGGACTCGGATATCCCGGAAACGTGTGTGCCGGAATACCGTTCGTACAGCCCGGACTGGTGTGAGATCGGCCTCGAATGCGATGACGGATATCTCAGCTCATGGTGCGAGATGAACTCTCGAGATGAGTTGTACTGCAGTTGCAGTACGAATGAGGGGTACTTCCAGTTCGAGATGCCGGATCCCGGCGCGTCGGACACCTGTCTCTTCGTCGCGAATCTCTGCTACGACGGGATCAACACGGACAATATGGATCCCCCGGAGTGCTCCCCCAGCTATGAATGGCAGGAGGAGCGGCAGTGCGAGGCGAACATGGAGTGCACCCAATCCATCGCCCTCACCGATGACATCACCGCAGAGATGCGATCCGACAAGTATGTGTGGTGTGACGCGTATCGGACCGAGGAGTCCTGGATGTGCGAGTGCAACACCAATCAGACATACTACACCTTCAACATCCCCTACGATCCGGACAACACCGGGGTCTGCGGCACGGCCATGTCCGTCTGCGACAACGGCGAGGAGATCGTCCCGGACGGCCCGGCCGAGTGTACCCGATCCTCTCAATCCGCGAACGATACCTACTGCAACACCCAGTTCCAGTGTGAACAGACCGCCACCGTGGACGGCACCACCATCGATCTGCAGGGATGGCTGTCGACCAACTGCGAGCTGACAGACGGGAACGAATGGAGCTGCAGCTGCGAGGCGGGATCCGAGATACTCAACTTCAGCGTCTCCGGGGAGGACGGCTGGGATATCTGCACGGAAGCCGGCGATATCTGCCTCGACTCCATCGATCTCAACCAGATCATCGGCAACGGCCGGGGCGGAATGATTGACATCGGAATGCCCGTCGAGACTATCTAGACCGGCCCAATCTCAACCCGATAGTCGTCAATATCCCTACCGAGATCAATCCAGACTAACCTAAAAGGATATGCCACTGGCTCAGCCAGTGGTATCAGGAATGGCTGAGCCAGTGATTAGATTAGAGAGGCGAAGAATAGAAAATTCCCCCTTGAAAAGGGGGATCTCTTGCTGACCTTGTTTTTCACTTCAGATACCTGGCCCGTAAAAGACCGCCACTTGTGGCGGAAATCATGCTACCAGTTCAACTGGTGGTATTGACCTTTGGTTTCGTCGTCACAAGGGTCTACTGTAGCATCGGCGGCTTCTCGCTGACCCTTACGGCGATCTCCCGCGTGCCGCCGTTTCGGTAGACCTTGAGCTTCACCTCGTTGCCCACGCCGGCGGTGCCCGTCAACCAGGAGAGCTCCGAGACGTCCTTGATGCGGTGACCGTTGAACTCCAGGATGACATCCCCCGGGAGCAAGGCGTCCTCCGCGGGGCCGCCGCGATAGACCTTGGTGATGAGCACGCCGTCGGGCACACCGAGCTGCTGCTTGTGCGCCAGGGTCACGCTGTGAATACCAACCCCGAGCCAGGCGGGCACCACGCGGCCGGTCCGCATCAGCTGATTGAGGATCGCCTTGATCATATTGATGGGGACCGCGAACCCCAGGCCCTGGCCGCTGGCCGACACCGCGGTGTTCATCCCCACCACCTGCCCGGCCACGTCCACCAGAGGGCCGCCGGAGTTTCCCGGGTTGATGGAGGCGTCGGTCTGGATGAAGTTCTGGTAACCCCGCTGGCTCATGCCCAGATCCCGGTAGTCGCGCCCCTTGGCGCTGACGATGCCGGCGGTCACGGTGTGGGAGAGCCCGAAGGGGTTGCCGATGGCGAGCACCCACTCCCCCACCTCCAGCACATCCGAGTCGCCGAGCACGGCCGGGGAGAGCCCCGTGTCCTCCACGTGGAGGAGGGCCACGTCGATGCCCGGCTCCGCCCCCACCGGCATGGCGGGGACTTCCCGGCCATCCTCGAGCTGCACCAGGATCTCGTGCGCTCCGCCGACCACGTGGTAGTTGGTGAGCACGTATCCTTTGGCGTCGATGATGAACCCTGTACCGAGGGAACGCTGGATTCGTTCCCGGTGACGTCCCAGCATGTTATCGAACCCGAACCAGTCCGCAAAGGGGCTCTGCTGGATAATCTGCGCGGTGAAGATGTTGACGACGGATGGCTTGACCTTCTTGGCGGTGGCAACGAAGGATCCCGGCATGTTGGGATACACCACCCGTACCGGCGGGGAGGGTTCCGTGATCGAAACTGACGGATCGCCCTCTCCGGTGGACGGCGGGGCCTCGCTCACCGCCCGACAGGCGATCAGCAGTAGCGCCCCGGAAAAAACCGCGAGCAGCGTGCTGCTAAGACGTCTTGTTGCACTCACGGACAAAGGCCATCCTGAGGTTGTAGAGGACCTCGGCGAGGAGTCGCTCCTCTTCCCCCGTGAGATTGCCGTTGGTCTTCTCCTGAAGAATGCTCAGGATATCGATGGTCTGCTTGGCCATCGGAAGGTTGCGGCTCGTCTCCTCGTTCTCCGGGTGCGGCGCCATTCCCAGGTGAAAGGCCGCAGAGGAGCTCAGCGACAAGATGAATGTAGAGAAGTCGATGGGGATGCTCGGCTCCTCGGTCGCGCCCCCCGCACCGCCGTTTCGGGCCTCTTTCGGTTTTGTGTCATCCATGATCTGCTCCTCAACGCCGAAAAAGAGTTACGCGGAGGATATCAATTCGCCTCTTCTGCGGGTTTGGAATCGCTATCCTCGGACGTCTCCTCTTCTTTTTCATCATAAATGGAAGCTTCTATCTCTTCACACTTTTCAGTCAAATCCTCGAGCGATTCGAGGTGCTTCTTATAGTCCTCCCTCGAGACCGTTCCCTTGTCGATGTTGCGCATTACCACTCTTTTGTCGAACAATTTTACATCCATAGAGCTAACCTCCGTCTTGGTGCACCACTATAAGTTCACTACGGTCTATGTCAAGCAAGGAGCAGCTTCTCATATTGGGGAAGCAGTCCCCTCCAGTCCCGCTCCGATGCTTGTCGTTTGCCATTAATCCCCATTTTTTTCAACAGATTAGAATCAGAGGAGATCTCCCCAATCGCCGCTCTCAGGGCCTTGGTATCCCCTGGGGGAACCAACAGTCCGGTGTCCCGGTGGGCCACAATCTCCGACATGCCGCCGGTATCCGACACCACCACCGGCAGCCCGGAGGCCTGCGCCTCCACCACCACGAGGGGCAGCCCCTCGCTCCGGCCGCTTCCCAGCCGCCGCGACGGCAGCGCGAGGATGTCGCATCCGTTGAGCAGCTCCGCCCGCTTCTCGGGCCCCACCGGTCCGAGGAACCGGGCGTTCACCCGACCTCGCGCCCGGGCTTCGAGCGACTGTCGCAACGGTCCGTCGCCGGCGATGACGAGGGACACCGGGAGGTCCGTGACGGCATCGATGAGGATATCCAGCCCCTTGATGTCCACGAGGCGGCCGAGAAACAACACCGTGACCCCCTCTATCCCCAGCCGCTTCCTGAGGGTCGCGCGGGAACAACGCACCTCCAGCTCTCGACGGTCCACGCCCATCGGCGTGACGCTGGAACGTCCCCTCGCGGTCGCCCTGTCGCGGGCCGGCAGGCAGCGGAAGAAGCGCTCCCTCAGATCGCGGGAGACAAACCCCAGATGATCCGCCATACGCAGGAGCAGGCCCCCGAAGGGCGCGCTGAACGGCACCGACTCGAGGGCGTGCACATCCGCGGAGTGGGCGATGGCCAGGTGGCGAATCCGCCGTCCCCCCGCCACCCCCGCGATGACCGCCGAGGGGAGGAGCCAGTGGCTCACCACAGCATCCCAGCGGCGGGCGCGGACGGCCGCCGCGAGGAGCATTCCAGCAATGGCCGGCGGAATCCACGCCCCCCGAAGCGGGTTGCTGGCCAGGTTATCCGGGACCCCGGCGCCGTAGAAGAGCTTCTGGAGGGCGCGGGGGCGCGCGTAGGGAGCGGCGATGACCCGCACCCCTTCCAACCAGCCCGCGTTCCTGTGCCAATCGGCGGCCGCAGGGGGCTCCGGCGCCACGACCTCCACCCGGGAGCCGTTCCTCGCGAAGGCCCTGGCCATGCCGAAGACGAAGCTCCCCGCCGGGTCTCCGCGGCGGGTTGGGAAAGAGGTTGTCACGAAGCCGATATGGGGCCGACGTTGCATCAGCCGTCGGTGCCGTCCAGCGCGGCCACTTCCATCTGCCGGGCCATCAGCCGCTCCCTCTTCAGACGCCAGAAGAAGGACCGCAGCAACACAAATGGGACCCTGAAGAGCGCCGTGGCCAGGGAGATCCCCGAGACCTCTCCGGCATAGATGGGGCGAACCGCGACGTTGGCGAGCCGGGCGCCCACGGCGTGGAGCTTCGCCAGCATGTCGTTCGGGAATCCGTAGCGCGCGTAGAGCTCGCTCAGGTTCAGGCGTTTGAGGATATCGGTGGTGATGGCCGTATAGCCGCACTGGGAATCGCGGACGTCGAGGTACCCCGAGGTCAATCGCGTCAGCTGGCTGAGGATGTGGTTGCCCACGAAGCGGAAGAGGGGCATCGCCTTGACCACGCCGGGCCAGGAGAGCCGGTCCCCCTTGGCATAGTCGGTCTCTCCCCTGATCACGGGGGCGAGGAGCATCGGCAGATCGGCCGGATCCATCTGGGCATCCCCGGCCATGACCGCCGCGATATCGGCGTTCATCTCCAGGACCTTGCGATACCCGCTGACGATGGCCCCCCCCACACCCTGGTTGATCTCGTGCCGGAGGCAGATGAGCCCGGGCCTCGACAGCGACGCCAGGGCCTCGGAGGTGTTGTCGGTGCTCGCGTCGTCTACGACGACAATATGATCTACAAAGTCGGGAACCCGGCTGACGGCGCGCGCGATGAGGCCGGCCTCGTTGTGAGCCGGCATCACTACGGCGATGGTCTTGTTCAAAAACACCGGCGGGTTATATCACGACTCATCTGGTTGGTGTAGATCAGATCGCCACCGCGTTGTGCAGAAAAAGACTACGCCGCGTTCCGGGCGATCAGCTTCTCGCGGACCTGCGCGCGGGCGCGTTTGAGGCGGGACTTGACCGACTCCTCGGTCATCTCGAACCGGTCGGTCAAATCGGAGATGGGGATCTCCTCCACATCATGGAGCATGAGGAGGGTCCGGTTGGGCTCCTTGAGCTTGTCCATCTCGCTCTTCACCATCTCGAGGCGCTCCCGCAGCATCAGCCGGAGCTCCTGATCCGGCGCCCTGTCGGACGGCTCGGGACCGGCGCCGGGGCTGTCGAGGGGGATGTTCACCGCCGGCGAGTTCTTCTTGCCCCGGCGGAGCCGCGAGCACGCCGACATCACGATCCGGCGGAGCCAGGGCTCGATGGGGGAATCCCCCCGGTACTTGTCCAGGTAGGTCATGGCCGAGACCATCGCGTCCTGGAACGCGTCCTTGCCCAGGGTGTCGTCGCGGCAATAGTACTTGGCGTAGCTCTCCAGCCGGTCCGAGAAGCAGGCGGTGATCTGCTCGAACAACGACCGGTCCGGGGTCGTCTGCTTCACGATCTCCGCGAAATCCGGGCATTCGGTGCGGGGGGCGAAGGGGAGCGTCTTCAAATGATTGTTGGCATCACTATTCATACTGTCTTCTATTTTTTAAAATGGCCGCGAAGTCAAGGAGGGAATCGTTCCGGGAGCGAACAGCTCGGAGTTCCGCACCGATCAGGGCGAGGTTCCGTCGAAAAGGCGCTCGTCAACCCAAGCGCGTGTTGTCCCGTTGTCCCCATTGTCATCAACCTGCCCTTTTAGTACTGTTGGACTGGTTCCAAAACGCGCGGCCTGTTATCTGTCCACATCGCAATCCCCGGGGGAGAGGCTCGGGCCGGATATGGTGAGGTTGTCGATGTTCCCCAGTCCGTCGGTGCTCAACGCCTCGAGGCGAATGATGCTCTGCCCCGCCTCGAGGGTCGCGGCGGCGCTCGTCGTGCTCCAGATCTCCCAGTCGCCGGTGCCGGGGAAGCCCGCCCCGTTCACGACGGCGCCGTTGATGAGCAGGTTCGCGTTCCGGTCGGAGACCGCGGCATATCGCCAGGTGAGGACCGCCTCGCCGCCGTCTGAGATCACGCTCCAGCTCATCCCGGCGCCGCTCGCGCTATCGATATTGGCGTATCCGGAGCCGAGATAGCCGGGATGCTCGGTTTCTATTGCGCCGTCCACGCCACAGTAACCGGGGGATAACTCCTCTATCACCAAAGTGTCCGAATCGGTTTCCGCGTCCGAATCGGTTTCCGCGTCCGTATCAGTATCGGTATCGGTATCGGAATCGGAGTCGCTGTCACCGTCGACATCCCCATCGGTATCAGTATCCGAATCCGAGTCTGCATCAGAGTCGGATTCAGTATCCCCGTCCGTATCGGTGTCGGAGTCGGTATCCGTGTCTGTATCCCCGTCCGTATCGGTGTCGGAGTCGGTATCGGCGTCCGTATCGGCGTCCGTATCCGTATCCGTATCCGAGTCAGCGTCGACATCGGTATCACTTTCCGTGCCCGCGTCCGCATCTCCGCCCCCGGTGTCTCCCTCCGTTGAAAGACCGGATTCACATCCCGCAATTGTCAGAGCCGCCAGAAACAGTAAAAGCATTATCTCTTTCAACCCTACCCCTTGCTTCCTAGCGAGGTGATTTTCCCTCTCGTATTCAGTAGAATTATAAACGATTCGCTGACGGGCCTCTACCCCTTTAGGGGGGCGTCCCCGAACGCATTCTCGGCCGCATCGCTCATATCGGGAGGCCATGGGAGCGCCCCGAGGCGCGCGGCGGTAGACTGGCCGAGGCGGGCACCGTCACCGAGGGCGCGAGGGATATCGCGGTAACGAAGAAAGGAATCGGTGAACCCCGCCTGGAACGCGTCCCCGCACCCGGTGGTATCCACGACCTCGTCGAGGGGCAGCGCGGGGTGACGGAAAATGTCCCCCTTGTGAAAGGCGATGCTCCCGGCCGCGCCGAGGGTGAGCACGATGAGGGCGTCGTTCTCCCGCGCGATCTTGGACAAGCGATCCGCCATGTCGGGAGTGCCGCCGAAATAGGCGATGTCGACGGCCTTCAGGCTGTACACCAGGAGCGCCGGATCGAGGAGGTGGAGGAAATCCACCGCGAAGAGCTGGTGCGGCGCTTTCCTCTCGACCGCCGCCCTGAAGTCGGTGTGGTTTCCGTGGCTGACCCAGAGATCCATCTCCGCGAGATGGCCCCAGTCGGCCTCGGACAGCCGATAGGTCTCGTACACCCCCCCCTGCCACGCCCCCTCGGCTTCGAATCGCTCTCCGGCATCGTCCACGAGTAGGGTGTTCCCCGCGGTCGCGCCCTCCACCCGGCTCGCCCGAGAGCAATCCACGCCGTTGGACGCCAATGTCCGGAGCAGCAAATCTCCTACCCGGTCCGTGCCGAGGGCGCCGACAAACGAGGTCTCCCATCCCAGCTGTCTGAAGTGGACCGACTGGTTCATCGCGTTTCCGCCGGGATAGCACTCCCGCCACTCCGGGAACCGATCCAGCGCCGCCACCTTGAAGGCTGCCATCTTCATATCTCGGGTATAGCCCGTTTCGAGGTAAATGAAAAGACAGGGGAAAGCGACGTCGCTGCGGCGGGTATAGAAATCGGTATGAGCGTGACGGGTACTCCATGGTTCCTGTGAGCCCTGCCGTCCTGCGCTTTTGCTTGTCCTCTCGAAAGAGACATGTTACCTGAGCCGCCATGACGGACGAGCGCACATCCGAGAAGAAAATGGTCGAGGCCTTCCTGGAGCTGGTGGAGATCGTGCACCGGCTGCGGGCGCCGGGGGGGTGCCCGTGGGATCGCAAGCAGACCCCCGAGAGCCTGAAGCAGTATATCGTCGAGGAGGCGTACGAGGTGCTCGACGCCATCGACTCGGGGGAACGGCGCGCCATCTGCGAAGAGCTCGGGGATCTGCTCCTGCAGGTGCTGCTGCAGGCGGAGATCGCCTCCGAGACGAGCGACTTCACCCTCCGGGAGGTGATGACCGCCCTCTCCCGGAAGCTCGTCCACCGACACCCCCACGTCTTCGGCGACACGGCGGTGAGCGGCGCGGACGAGGTCATCTCCAACTGGGAGAAGATCAAGGTCAAGGAGAAGGCGGGCCGGGGGCTCTTCGACGGGCTGCCCCGACACCTGCCGGCCCTGCAGACCGCGGGGAGGATGGGGGAGAAGGCCGGCCGGGTGGGATTCGACTGGTCCAGCGTCGAGGGGGTCCGGGAGAAGGTGGACGAGGAGCTCGGGGAGCTGGACGAGGCGATCCGGGAGGGGGACCGGGACGCCATGACCCACGAGGTGGGGGACCTCCTCTTCGCCGTGGCCCAGTGGTCCCGTCACCTCGGCATTGAGCCGGAGGAGGCCCTTAGGACCGGCTGCCTCAGGTTCCGTCGCCGCTTCGAGGCCATGGAGGCGCAGACCCAGGCCCGGGGAGTGAAGATGGATCAGCTGGACCTCGAGGCGCTCGAGGAGCTGTGGCAGCGGGCAAAGGAACGCACCTCGTGAGCGCCCGCCCCCACCCCCAGACCGAGGCCCATTCCGGAGTCTTCAAGAGTACTTTGCTCGAGGTCTCCGAGCTGGTCTCCGAGGTCACCAACCAGCTCATCCCCTCCCCCGAAACCCATCTCACCGACCTCGGCATCGACTCCATCACCATGCTCGAGATCCTGACCGCCCTGGAGGATCGCTTCGACATCACCCTCAATGAGAACCTGGTCAGGGAGTTGAGGACTCTCCACGACATCTGTCACATCGTCACGGAGCACATCCGCATCAAGTAAGCGGCCTGTGGGCCAGTGAGCCTGTGAATGACCACTTCCAAAACGAGACGCGGTTGGTGTATTATCGGGAGCCGCCCCTTACTTTTTGGGGGTCGTATTATATTTGGTCATTGCGTTTGAAAGGTTATCTTATGCACGCTTTCTTCTCCCCTTCATCTGATCTCCCGAACCGATCCGACTCAGCGCCTACGCTTTGCGCGCGGACGGCGACCAGCGACCCGCGGTAGGTTCGGTTTCGAGATCAGCTCCACAGCTTCGCGCTACCACCCGCTGCCCGTAAGGAGGTTGCCATGATCCGACAGAAACCCGTATTGCTTCTTTTCACGCTCGCCCTTTCGACCCTTTGCGCTTGCGAATCCGACACGGACGAGATCGACAGCCCGCCACCGCCACGGCACGCCCGCGCGGATACCGACGCAGACACCGATACCGGCGCAAACACGGACTCGGGAGGAGACGGGGACACCGATGCCGACGGCGATGCTGACGCCGACGGTGATGCTGACACCGATGGGGATGCGGATGCCGACAGTGACTCCGATGCCGACGGCGATGCGGATGCCGACGGGGACACCGATATCCCGCCCCCGGCGTCGGGGTATCTTCACGTCTCGGGCCACCGGCTGGTGGATGACGACGACAATGAAGCGCGGCTCACCGGCGTGAACTGGTTCGGCTTCGAAACCTCCAACCTCTCCCCCCACGGCCTCTGGGCCCGGGACTATCGCAGCATGCTCAAGCAGATCCGGGACCTGGGGTTCAACACCGTTCGCATCCCGTGGTGCAACACCATGCTTCGGGACGGCGCCGAAACGGTGTCCATCAACACCTACGGCGAGGACGACTATGACGGCACCGATCCCATGAACGCCAATCTGGAGGGCATCTCCCCCCTCGAGGTCATGGATCTCGTTATCGAAGCGGCCGGCGAGCTCGGCCTCAAGGTCATGCTGGACAACCACTCCCGGGAGCCGGACGGCTATATGGAGGAGGATTACTGGTACACTGACGGCTGCCCCGAGGCGCAGTGGATCGCCGACTGGGTGACCCTCGCACAGCGGTACCAGGGCGACTCGACGGTGGTGGCGCTGGACCTGAACAACGAGCCCCACGACGGCGCCACCTGGGGTACCGGCGACGCGGCCACGGACTGGGCCGCGGCGGCGGAGCGGTGCGGGACGGCGATACAACAGGTCAACCCCGACGTGCTCATCGTCATCGAGGGGGTCGAGGAGGTGGGCGACGACGGCTACTGGTGGGGGGGCAACCTCACGGGGGTGCCCCGGCGCCCCATCACCCTTCCGGTTCAGGACAAGCTGGTCTACTCCGCCCACGAGTACGGGCCCGAGGTGTTCACCCAGGACTGGTTCGACGCCGCCGCTTTCCCTGACAACATGCCCCCCATCTGGGACCGGCACTTCGGTTTCATCATGAACGACGATATCAGCCACGTCTTCATCGGGGAGTTCGGCATCCGGGACACGGCCTCCGCGAGCGGCCGGTCCGGCGTCTGGTTCGAAGCGTTCCTCGCCTATATGGGGGGCACCTACTCGTGGACCTTCTGGAGCCTGAACCCCAACTCCGGCGACACCGAGGGCATCCTGGAATACGACTGGCTGACACCGCACCAGTGGAAGCTCGACGCCCTGGCCCCCTACCTGGCCCCGATGATCGACTGATTCGGCGCTCCCGACCACAAAAGCCGCCTCGATATAATTGCGGTTGACCCGTCGCCCCGGATTGCCGACAATCGTGGGATTCGAGGGAGCGCATGTACCAGAGGCTGAGCCCACAGGAGACCATCGACACCATCGAGCGATTGTATCGCCGGATCGAAGAGCGCTTTCCGGACGCGGGCCTCGGCAAGGTGTGCGAGGAGCTCCTCGAGGTGGCCAAGGAGAGCGCGGAGCGTTCGCGGTTGATCGAGAAGCCCAATCTGTGGTTGAGGCTCCTGGTCGGCCTGGTCATCCTCTTCGGCCTCGCCGGCGTCGTGGCGAGCGTGGTCTACATGAAGGTGCCGCTCTCGTCGGTGACGATCCCGGAGCTGATCCAGGTGGTGGAGGCCGGGCTCAACGACCTCATCCTCATCGGCGCCGCCATCTTCTTTCTGGTCACCATGGAGACCCGCATCAAGCGCTCGCGGGCCCTGGGGGCGCTCCACGAGCTGCGCGCCATCTCTCATGTCATCGACATGCACCAGCTGACCAAGGATCCGGCGCGCCTCAACCCGCACGTCATCCTCACCCCCTCCTCGCCCAAGCGGCAACTCTCCTCCTTCGAGCTGATGCGATACCTCGATTATTGTAGCGAGCTCCTCTCCCTCACCGGAAAGGTGGCGGCCCTCTACGTCCAGAGCTTCCGCGACTCGGTCGTGCTCAACGCGGTGAACGACCTGGAGGCCATGACGACCGGGCTCAGCCGGAAGATCTGGCAGAAGATCATCATCCTGGGGCAGCTGGACCACGAGGAACTGCTCCTCCAACGGTAGGCAAGCCGCGTGCGGCATCGGAAAAGGAGCGGGTAAGATGAAATTGCTGATACTGGGGGCGACCGGTCGCACCGGCCGGATCATCATCGAGGAGGCGGTCAAGGCGGGGCACGAGGCCGTGGCCATCGCGCGGGAGCCGGCGAAGCTGGCGGGCAGCGGGGCGACCGTGGTGGCCGGCAGCCCCTACGAAACGGAGACCGTCGCGGAAGCCCTCCGGGGGTGCGACGCCGTCATCAACACTCTCAACGTGTCGAGGACCTCGGACTTCCCCTGGGCCAAGCTGAGGGCCCCGGTCGATCTCATCTCGAAGAGCGCTCGTTCAAACCTCGGGTTGAGCTAAGCCGAAACCGGGAAGGTGGTATGTGTTTTTCGCTCGGGGCAATCCTTGGTGGTGTTCAGGAAGATCTCGGCATGACTGCGTGATTCTGTGATGGTTTGAGCGGAGTGACTGGCGATATTGTCGGCGCTGTAGACCACTATGGCATGCAATTTCAGCCTGAGCGCGCACCGGTCCATAGGCCCTTGATGGGACGATATGAAGAGACCATAGATGACGAGGCAAGGTGGGCTCATGATGTATCCTCCGTCTCGGGAGGTATTTGAAGACCTGCATCGGGCCGCCGAAGGGACGTT
>JBNLED010000088.1:0-3357 GCA_050304755.1 Polyangia bacterium
CGCCGACCTATTGGGATTTCAAGGTAAAACCAAAGAACGTCACTTGTGGCTTGCAGCGGAATAGACAACACCAGTTCAATTAAGTAAGGAATGATCGGAAAGACGTATTAGGGAGCGTCAGACCCAAACCTTACTTCATCAAGGCCTGGTAGCCCAAGTGCTGGGTGAGGTGGTCGAGGATGGTGATGGCGGTCATGGCCTCGGCCACGGGCCAGATGCGGGCCACGATGGTGGGATCCCGCCGCGTGATGGCCGCGAGCTGGGTGTTCTCCTTGGTGTACTTGTCGATGGTGTTCTGGGGCTTGTCGATGGTGGGCGTGGGCTTGACCACCAGCCTCGCCACGATGGGCTGTCCGGTGGAGAGGCCGCCGGTGATGCCCCCCGCGTTGTTGGAGTCGAACTGCACCTCGCCGTCCTTGGCGCTGATGGTGTCATTGGACTCGCTGCCCACCATGTCCTTGGTGGCGTAACCGGAGCCCACCTCGACACACTTGACCGCGCCGATGCCCAGCAACCGGCCGAGCTCGGCGTCGAGCTTGTAGAACATGGGCTCCCCGAGGCCCACGGGGGCGCCGGTGACCACCACCTCGACCACCCCGCCGGAGGAGTCGCCGGTCTTGTAGATCTTGTTGCACTCCGCCACCATGGCGTTGGCTGCGTCGATGTCCGGGCAGTTGATGACGTCATGGACGCCGTACTTCTCGAGCACCGCCGCCTTGGACATCTTGGGGGCCTTCTCGCGGATCTCCTGAATCTCGTTTTCGATCTCCGCGAAGATGGCGGCCTTCTTGAGGAAGCGCATGTCATTTTTGATACGGCCCTTGACATAGATCTCCTGGTAGAAGGGATCGAGATCGCACCGCATCTGTTTGTAGCTCTCGTTGGATTTCAGCACCGTCGCATAGTCGACCTCGGGGCAGACGACCTTCGCGGCCTCCTTCACGTACGCGAACACCTTGATGCCGAACTTTTCGAGCACCCGTTTGGCCACGTAGCCCGCGGCCACGATGGTGGCGGTATAGCGGCCGCTGAAGAAGCCGGCGCCGATGGCGTCATCCGCCGGGCCATACTTCACGAAGGATGCGTAGGAGCAGTGCCCCGGCCGGGGGGTCCGGTTGGTGTCCTGGTACTGCTTGATGTGGATGAAGTGCCGGTCCAGGTTCGGGATCAGGATGGTCAGCGGCGTGCCGTTGGTCTGGAACGCGTTACCCGCGTTCTCGATGGTGTCCGCCGCGTTCACGCCGCTGTAGATGATGGGCAGATCCGGCTCCACCCGCGGGCTCGAGAGCTCGTCGGCGCCGGGCTTACGGAGCAGCAGATCCCCGTAGATCTCCTGCTCGGTGATGAGCATGCCGGGCGGGTTTCCGTGGATGACCGCCGTGAGGCCCTCCTGATAGGATCCGCCGGCGATAGTGACCTGAAAATTGCGTCCGATATGACAACCTAACATTGTATTCCTCCTATTCGATTCAGCTACTCGCTGAGGTTCATGCGTGCGCCGAGGGCGGTCATCAGCTCCACGAACGTCGGGAAGGTGACGCTCATCGCCTCGGCGGTCTCGATGGTCCCCGGGGCCTCCCCCGCCATCAGCGCCAGGCTCATGGCCATGACGATGCGGTGGTCGTGGTGGCCGTTCACCACCGCCGGAGAGATCTTCGGCGCGTGATGGACGACGAGCCCGTCCGGGAGCTCCTCGGTCTTTACGCCCAGCTTGCCGAGCTCCTCGGCCATGCAGGCGATGCGATCGGTCTCCTTCTTCCGCGCCTGGGGCACGTTGAGGAGCCGCGTGGTGCCCTCGGCGAATGCCCCTACCACCGCCATGGCGGGCAGGGCGTCCGGGGTGCGGTTCATGTCGATATCAATCCCTTTCAACGCGGAGCGCCTCACCCGGGCGGTGTGCCCGTCCACGATGATGTCCGCCCCCATCTCCTTCAGGAAATCCGCCACCGCCTTGTCGGGCTGGCTGTCTGTGAAGTCCAGGCCGGTGAGGGTGAGGTCCGCGTCGAGCATGGCGCCGGCGCAGAGGAAGAAGGTGGCGCTGGAGAAGTCCGCCGGAATGGGGAGGTCGAAGGGCTTGTAGGACTGGCCCCCCTTGACCTTGAAGTAACGGAGATTGTCGTTGGTGTACTCCATGCGCTGCTTGTCCATCCAGTCCAGGGTCATCTGCACGTAGTCGGGCTCGTTGAGCAGGGTGATTTCGATTTCGGTGTCGTTCGCCGCGAGGGGGGCCGCCAGGAGCAGGCTCGAGAGGTACTGGCTGGTGACGCACTCGATGCTCGTCCGGCCGCCCGCGAGCGTGCCCTTCACCGAGATGGGGGCCATGCCGTTGCCCTTCACCGAGATCGCCGTCGCCCCCAGATCGGAGAGGGACCCGAGCAGGGGATCGATGGGCCGGCTCTGGATCTGACGATCGCCGGTGAGCACGATCGCGGCGGAGCCGTCCGAGAGCGCCGCCGAGCCCGCCGCCACCCGGAGGGTGGTGCCCGAGTTGCCGATGTCGATGGCCTCCGCGGGTGGGACGATCTTCCCCCCCGTCCCCTTCACCCGCCACGCCGCCGCGTCCGAGGTATCGATATCGGCGCCCAGCGCCCGGTAGCAGGTCACCGCGCTCGACGTGTCCCCGGAGAGCAGCGGCTCCCGGAGCACGCTCTCCCCCGAGGCCAGCGAGGCGATGGCCACCCCGCGGATCGTATGGGATTTGGATCCCGGCATGGGCACGGTGCCCTTCAACGCTGATTTCTGAACCGTGAGCTTCATCTGACGCCTCGATCCTTTTCATGCGCTCCCTTTTCGAGCGCGGTCGCGAATTCTTACATGAAAAAGGGAGGACGGTTAAGCCCTTTCGAGGATAAAAGTGAACGGAAACGGTTCATATGGGCGCCACCCGAGGTGGCGTCATCGCCGACCGGAACTGTGCCTTTGACATTCCTCACGCCGCATCACCGAGTCCATTGTTGAGATGATCATCATGAGGTGTGGCGGGGGAACAGCCATTCTGACGGGCTTGACATCCGTCATGTTAGCGTTCACAATGGCGGTCCATCTTGAGCGAAGTACGCAATCGGAGGTATCGCAATGAAGAGAAAACGCGCCATGGTAAACATCCTGCTGGTGTCAATGGGCGCTATCGCCATCGCCTGTGTATCGTACGAGCCGCCCGCGGGGGACACAGGTGGGACTGGGGGCGGTGAGGCCTGTGTGTCGGTGGGGGATCCACAGCCGGTACTGCCGTGCGACGTGTTCGAGGCGGCGGGGTATCCGTGCGTGTCAGCGCACAGCTCGGTGCGGTCGCTGCGGCTGGGGTACACGGGACCGTTGTACCAGCTGTGTCGGGGCGGGTCGCAGGCGGGACCGAGC
>JBNLED010000089.1:0-30187 GCA_050304755.1 Polyangia bacterium
CGCGAGGCTCCCGGAGTTCACGGCCTACCTGCACAAGCTCGTCGCCAAGTGCGTCAACGCGAGCCTGGGACGATGGGAGAACCTCTGGTCTTCGGAGAAGCCGAGCACCGTCAAGCTGGAGAATGCGGATGACGTCATGAAGCGGGTTGTCTATGCCGTCTGCAATCCCGTGGCGGCCGGATTGGTCGCCAAGCCTCAGCAGAAGAGGCGGGACGGCGAACACGACATCGTATTCCCTGCGGGCACCTACGCCATGAGAGTGTGTCGTTTGGGCGACAAATCATCCGAAATCCGACCTGCGACCATCGGGAATCGGCTGATCGAGAGCTCGCAAATGAATCGGCTGGGACGCAGAATGGCGACGTCAACAATTCAACCCGGGTGGGGATTTTGTAACTGCGCGACCGTATTACCTATTTGATGATGGACGGGGGCCCGATCTTGAAGCCGGCCGCGATCTGCAGCGAGGTGTCGCCGGGATACGTAATTTCCAGACCTGCGTCTGTCTGTGACCACGTGACGGTGGGACCGCCCAGCAGAGCGACAGAACCAATGGGCTCAGCAAGATCCGTTTGATTCGTGCCGAGCGAGGCAATGGTGATCTTGTCGCCTGACTGTGGAACCTTAAGGCAATAGGCGTACAGGTACCCATCCTCGCCTACGGTGAAACGCCAGTCGGCCGTGGTGAACGTGGCGTTCGCCTGTGCCCATCCCAGTTTCCCCATGGGCTGCCTGTTCGACCCTTCTCCATACTTGATCCAGGCCCGGCTGCCGTAGATACCGGCACCGTTGGTCTTCAACCACTCCCCTATGGCGGCAAGCTGTGTAACGCTGCCCGGATCCAGCGAGCCGTCGGGCTTGAGCGCCACATTAACGGCGAACGCGCCATCGCGTGAGACACACTCGATGAGCCGCACAATGACCATGCCGGGATCGTAGTTGAAGCCGGTCCCGTAGAACCAATCGCCAATGGGTGTCTCGCCTATCCACGCTTGGTCGCTCTTCACGCCGTCCGGGTAATTGTCTTCAAACGTGTTCACGATACCGCGATTCCCGGGATTGAATTTGACGATGCCGAACGTGTCCAGGCTTCCGCGTCGCTCAAGCGTGCGATTGAAATAGTGTGCAAGTACGCGTTGCATGGCATCGGCTTTGTAGCCGGTGCCGCTCATATATCCGGAGAAGGGCTGCGTCGAATTGCCATCCGTGTAGATGAAGTCCGGGTCATAATTTTCGATGACGTCGATGATTCGCAAAGCCCACCAGTTGGCGTACCAGTGGGCGAATTCCAAGTGGTTCACGAAGATCCCGGAATTGAGATTCCAGCCTTGCTTGTCCATGGCGTCGTAGATACCGGCATATTCGCGGAGGTTGACGGTGTAGAGCATCCGAGGATCCATGCCCTCCCACCACGTGCCCACACCGTCAGCCAGGGTCAGTCCCTCGGCATCGTAAGGAACGCCCGCCTTGCCTTGCGCGTCCGTGGTGTCGCTCCGATAGGCGCTTTGCCACCACCACCAGGTGTATTCGTGGTGGAAGGTCACACCGAAGTGCATGCCTTGCGCTCGGGCTGCGTTCTTCCACTCGCCAAGGATGTCGCGCTTGGGGCCGAGATTCACGGAATTCCACGGCTGGTAGTGCGAATTCCAGTTGTCGAACTGGTCGTGGTGCACCCCTTGGACGACAAGGAACTTTGCGCCGGCGTCGCTGTACGCCTTGGTCAATGCGGCGGGATCGAGCGCGGTCGGATTCCAGGTGTGCAGCAGATCCTTGTACCCGACGACCGATGGATGCCCGAAATCCCGGATGTGATTATTGTAGGCTCCTTCACCTTCGATGTACATCCTGCGGGCGTACCAGTCGCCACTTTGTCCAGCGGCTTGCGGGCCGAAGTGGACCCAGATGCCGAACTTGGCCTCGCGCAACCATGCCGAATCGGTGGTTGGGTAATTGGCCTTGATCGAGTCCCAGGTCGGCTCGAAAGGCCCGTCGGCGATCGGGAAATCCATTTTCACTTCGTCGAAGTTCGCCGGGTCACCCATAGTGACAGAACCAAGCGCTTCGGGCGCAGGAACGTCGGGAATGGGCAGCAAGTCGGGAAGCTCAAAGTTGTCCGTATCTGAGTCTGTGTCCGCGTCCGTGTCAGCGTCCGCATCCGTGTCTGTGTCTATATCTGTGTCCGTATCGGTGTCGGTGTCGGTGTCCGTATCGGTGTCGGTGTCCGTGTCGGTATCCGTATCCAGGTCAGCATCGCCGTCTGCATCCGTGTCGGCATCGCCGTCTGCATCCGTGTCGGCATCGCCGTCTGCATCCGTGTCCGCATCGCCGTCTGCATCTGTATCGGCATCCCCATCTGCGTCCGTATCGGCATCGCCGTCTGCATCCGTGTCGGCATCGCTGTCTGCATCCGCGTCGACATCCCCGTCTCCGTCCGTGTCGGCATCCCCGTCAGCATCTGCGTCGGCATCCGTATCCGCATCAGAATCCGTGTCGCTGTCAGCATCGCTGTCCCCGACGGCATCACCGTCGGTGTCGCCGTCGGAGTTCCCGGCATCGGTGCCGATCGTGCCTCCATTTTCCGCGCAACTAAGGGGCAACAGTAGGCATAGTGCTATGATTTTCAACGACCCTGCCAGGAATCTCATTGTATTATCCTCCTTATATAGACTTATGTGCCGGCGCGGTTCCCAAAACGGGCGGAATGGAGATCCCCCACCGGAGATCCCCACCCGGGTTATCCTTTATCTTTTGATTTCAGGGAGATCCAACTTTCTTGGAAACCTTTGGTCCTCTCCGTCCGACAGGGTTCCGGCCGCCGTCGCTGTCCTGCTTGTTGCTGTCGCCGCAGCTTTACACGATTAACAGCGAACCCTACCCACTACCGATGCAGGAGGTTCAAAAGATCGACTTTTTTACAACCATTCTTCGGGAGACCTCCCAATAGGTTCATAGAAGCGCAACATTGCGTATCGCGTACAAGTGTCTGCGAGTCATTCGTTTACGGCCGTAAACGCAGCTTGTGTTTTGGGAAAAGGTAAAATTCTAACTACTGATAGGAAAGGTGATACATGAAACGTCTACTATTCGCCGGCGGGACCAGTGCGCTCTTTGCACTGCTCGTCCTCTCCCCAAGCGCCCATGCGGTCGACTACGAACCTTGCAGTGGCTGTGACGCTTGGAACCATCACAGCGCGTTCTACGAAACATTTTTGAGCACAACCCCGGACTGTTTGGTCGATACGAGAGTAAAAGGCACGAACAAATTCGAGAGGGATGGGGCCACGAATTGGAAGGTTGCCAGCTGGGATATCCCTTCCTACGCGTGCGTTCAGCAGATTGCCCAGGCGTTCGAGGCCGAGTATCCCACTCGGGTCAAGGTCATTGATATCGGTGTCACCCCCGGAGACGCCAACGATCCGAGTGATCCCGATTGGATCAAATCGCCAAAACGGATCACCGCGATTCGTATCGGTACCGATGACTATTTTCCGCCTGGTCATGAGCGAGCAGGGAAGCCCAAGCCCGTGGTGCTGTACGACGCCGCCGTTCACGGCAATGAGCGCGAAACCACGCGCATCCTCCTGGATTGGATGGACTACCTTCTCAACCCGGATAATGAGTATATCGAGGATGGCAACGGCGTCCCTGTCGCGCAGCGGCGTGGGTATCCGGGTGCCCCGGATGATTTTACGTTCACGAAGATGCGGGATGAGCGCATCATCTGGATTGTGCCGTCGGTGAACCCGGACGGCCTCAACCGTAGGGGGGACAACGGGAACAACGTTGATCTGGCGAAAAATTTCATGTGGGGCTGGAAAAACAAGTCGGACGCCGGTCCGCATCCGTTGTCCGAAGCCGAATCCATCGCGCTTGCCCGATTCGCGGAAATGATTCTGCCGAGCGTCCACCTGCACATGCACGGGTGGACCTTGGCGCTCCCCGGTGTCAGCAAAATCAGTTATAACGGACACGATTTTTTGGAAGGATATCATGAGGTCGAGAGTGATGGAACGGAACATATCTACCAGCAGATGCAGAACACAGATTCTCTTTACCAAGTGGCGCCCAATGACTGGATCCCCAATGCAAGAGAGAAAATGGAGCATCTGAGGGTCGCTCGGCCCGGGTGGGACCCGGATGACGCAGCGAATAAGAAGGGGTTTCCGAGGTTGGACGCTGTCCAGTACACCTGTCGAGATACAAAACACTGTAATACAACGTTCGGTGTCAGCCTCCCTGCCTTGGCCGAGGCGGAGCAGGAGACCAATATGATGGCCTGGGTTCCAAATGTTAATAATAAGGAGGTGGTCGAACGACACCTGGGAGAACGGTTCTATGGCCCTTATGAATACGGCGAAGACGGGACCGGCACTCCGTACGATACTTATGCCCACTATACGGGCGATCGCGATGAGCTCTGGAAAAAGTTGGGGTACATAGATGGGGCGCCGGGACAAGTCTTCGGCCACATGGCCGCGTCGGTGGGGACTTTGAGCTTCCTCTACGAGATACCGCGATTCGACAACGACACCGATGCGTTCACATCGAATCCCTTTGTGTCGGTAAATACCCCATACGCACATTTCCTGGATGAAGCAAAAAACTCGACGAGCGGCAGCTTTATCTGGGGAATTCACAGGGACGAGGAGATCATCCAGATGCTCATCCGGGATTCATTCTACCCCATGAACCGGCTGGTGCTCGACGCGGCTAACCCCATTCCGGAGACGATCGCACACAATGATCCTTTGGAGCGGGAGAACGACGTGGCCATCAGCGCGCTCAAGATGACCAGGGACGGATGCGACATGGACTACACCGCTACCTACGAGCGGACACCGAGCAGCATCTTCACGCCGCGAAAAGGCTATTTCGGCCGGCGCGACGTGGCGTGCACCGCGACCAATTACGGCGATGAAACGAGCGGTCAGTTTTCAATTGAGATGCATATCTTGAAGGATGGCACAGAGGTCGTCGAGCCGCACGCATGCAACATCGGCGATGCAGGGCTTGGCGTCGGCGCATCTCAAACCTGTACGCTCTCGGAGGTCAACTTCGTCCAGAATGGGCGGTACCAGGTCATCTGCGAGGTAACGGCGTCGGATCTCGACGCTGTGGAGGCCGAATCCCACGTCCTGGTACAAGAAAAACACTTGGGATGTAAGACGATGGCAGACCTCCCCATTTTCTCGACCCCAGCCGAGCTCGAGGCGGTCGTGCCCACCTGTGTCTGGGATTCGACGAACAACAAATGGGATGCCGTGTTCCACACCAACAACCGGCGCGTCGCCCTCTTCGACGCGGTGCTCAACCAGTACGCGGTGTGCGACTTCGAGCCCTGGGACGATCGCATCGATATGAACGGCGACGTCGCCTGTGTAACCAACAGCGATTGCGATGACGGCGTCCCGTGCACCAATGACACGTGCGTCGACAGTATCTGTGAATACAACGCGGTGGACGCGGAATACGAGGCCGAGACGATGACCCACACCACCGGCGACATCTACCCCGACGGATGGAACATCTGGGACGAAAACGGCTACATCTCCTTCGAGCACACCTTCGACGGCGGCGTGCGGCAGATGGTGGTGACCGCTGCGGCCGAGGAGGGCGCAGGATGGCCCGACATGTTCATCACGGTAGGCGGCGTCCCCCTGCCGGTCACTACGGTGACGAGCGAGGTTTGGGACGACTACCTCTACACATTCAACGCGCCCACGGGGAGCGCCGAGGTGCGCATCTACTTCACCAACGACTACTACGAGCCCCCGGTGGATCGCAACCTGCTCATCGACAAGGTGACGATGCCCTGCGACGATGGAAAGATCGACCTTCTGGTGACCAGCATCAATGTGTTCGATGATTGGGGCGCCGGCTACTGCGCGAACCTCGAGATCACCAACAACGGGACGTCACCCACCACTGATTGGAGCGTGGTCATCGACTCCCAGGATAGTGACATCTACGAATTCTGGAACACCACGTATATCGACGGTACGGGTCAACACACCATCGGGACGGTAGGGTGGAACGCGACTATCGAACCAGGATCAACGTACATCACGACGGGCTTCTGCGCCGAACGGCTCGGGTCCGATGCCACCGTGCCGATCGTAATCAGCGACGAGTTGATGTACTGAGCCGCGTGCGACCACCTATCTGACCCTCCCAGCCGACGCCGTTCTCCCCGCCGTTCGAGCTCGTTTTACAGACCCCTATCTCAAGTCTGCGGTCCTCGAACGGCCGAATTCCCCCTTTCTTCTGTAGTATTCCGGGTTGGCCGACATATGGCGCTCCCCCAAATATCGCCGTTGTATCCCAAACAGGGCACCGGTTTGGTGATGCGTCATCTTCCAGACATTCGTATTCAATACTCCCTGAAGAATCATGGTTCTCTGAGGATCCAATTTCTGTCAATATGCCATCCGATCCACCCAACCAGTAAATCGCTTTGATTCTTCCCGCACCAGCTAGCAAGCTAGCCTAACAAGACTCAAGGGCGACGACTGTGGAACGACAGTCGGTAAAACCCATTGCGACCCGCTTTTATCTCCGATATAATTTGACTATTGTTGAAAAAACGGAGGAAAAGATGCTGATGGATGATCAACAGCGATTTATTGACGCTTCCCGCGCCATGAAGGCGGGTCGCATCGACGAAGCGATTCGTAAATTCGAAACGTGCGTCGCTCGCCGACCGGATGACCTAAAGGCGCTCCTCCATCTCGGTATCTGCCATCTGCTCAACCGATCCGAAAAGCTCTTTCTTCAGATTTACGAAGAGGCCAAAGCCCTCAATGCGCGCCTTCGCGTCATTCCCGAGGAGGTTTCCCGCGTGTTCGCTCAATACGAAGGATTGGTCAAACGGGTAACCGCCACCGCGCTGGTGCTCGGAACCGTATCGGCCGTCGCGACGGGATGCACCACTTCCCACAAGTACTCGGGCGGGGTGGACGCCGGGAGGCCTGTCGACACGGAGACCGACAGCGTTGCCGGCGACGCAGGCGCCGATACTGCCGATACCGCCGCCTCTGCCCATCGATACAGCGGCGGGGTGGCATTCGGGACGGACAACGAGACATGAACCGGCCTGCTCCCCCGCGGGCGATCGCTTGTACAGGCCCGAGCGATCTCATGACCGTTCAGCGTGAGGCAAACGGTCGCCGCCGCTATTTTCGCACCGACTCCGAAACGCACGAAGAGTACAGCTATCGACGGCCGTTCATCTTGGAGCTGGAGATTACCCGGCAATGCAATCTTCACTGTGTTCACTGCTACGCCGAGGCGGAAAACCGACAATTCGACGATGAGCTCAATCTCGATGAGATTCGTCGGTGTCTTCAATCAGCCCGCGCCGTCGGCATACCGGAGCTCAGCCTGACCGGCGGAGAGGTCATGATGCGGCCCGATTTCCTGGACATCATCGATGCGGGCCTCGAGCACGGATTTTCTGTTCGTTTCGTAACCAACGGAACCCTGCTCGACGACGCCATGATGTCGGCGCTCACAAAGCGCCCTGTCAAGCTCATTACCGTCAGCCTGGATGCGATCTCACCCGAGGTCCACGAGGCGATTCGGGGCTCCCGAACTCACGGCCCTGCCATATCCGCTATTCTTCGTCTCAAGGAGGCCGGCTTTCGCGTCAGCGTCATTACCGCCTTTTCGCGCATCAATTTTCCGGACTTCGATCCCTTGTTCGATTTCTGCAAGGCGCATCGTATCGACTGGCAGGTCCAAATCACGTCGGCCAAGGGGCGGTGCGGCGTCGGCATTACGTTGAATCCGGAGGCGTACTACCAACTCGGAGAGAAAGTGGCGGCCGCGTATGTCGAGAGCAGCAAGGGCATCAATATCATCCCTATGGACGACCTCGCGACGTTCAGTCACTTCGCGCCTCTAGATCGGCTCTCCACAACTTGGCAAGGGATGTGCACCGGCGGATTGCTCAACCTCTTTGTGCGCGCAAACGGCGATGTTACCCCCTGCTCCGCGCTCTGCTTCCCCACCTGTATTGTCGGCAACATTCGAACCAGTCGACTCGAAGACATCTGCGGGGAACAGCGGTGTGAAGCGGTGCTGAAACCCTTCTCGAAAGAGACCCGCCAAGGCGCGTGTCGAACCTGTCCCTTCCTGGAAAGCTGCAACGGCGGCTGCCCTGAAATTCTGCTCTCCATGTGCGACACGCCGTTTGAAAATCGCTACTGCTATCACCGCATCGAGCAAGCTCGCATCTTGAAGGACCTCTTCTAAATGAATCCGCTTCGGTATGCGGTCATTGAGATTACCAATCGCTGCAACCTGCGGTGCCCCCACTGCGCGAGCACATCGGGAAATCCCCGCGACAACGAGCTGACGTTCGCAGAGATCGTTTGCCTGCTCGAAGAAATAAAAAAACTGGGCGGCGAAGAGATCACGATCATCGGCGGCGAGGCGTTGATGCGGGACGACTGGTTCGATATCTGCGGAGCTGTTACACGCCTTGAGATGCGCCTCATTCTTATCTCCAATGGCATTCGATTCAATCTCGATGAAACCCCGGCTCAGCTAAAGCTCCTGCGCCCCCATCTCATCGGCATCAGCCTGGACGGCGCCAGCCGGCAGGCCTATCGCGAGATGCGCGGCGTCGATCGATTCGATCACATCATGGCGCTTCTATCTCGTTTGAGAGATGACGGTCATCCCAACGTCAACGCCATTACCACGTTCATGCGTCCCAACCTTCGGCAGTTCGACGCGTTCGCCAATCTCTTCGACGGCACCGGGATCACGTGGCAGGTCCAGCTTGCCAACAAAGGCGGTCAACGATTCGACGACACCTTGTTTATTAACGTGGCGGACTACGCCTACTTCGTCGAGCGAATGACCCACGCCTATCGGCATCGTCCGGATTTGAAGTTGCGTCACATGGACGACTTCGGCTACTGCCCCATCGATCCGACCTTGAAATTTCTGCATCAAACCTGGCGGGGGTGCATTGCCGGGCGTGAGCTCATCGGCGTTCGGAGCAACGGAGATGTGCTCGGCTGCCTCTCCCTCGGAGACGGATTCGAGGTGGCGAACATACGCCGGCAACCCCTCGAGGAAATCTGGAAGTCCAATCAGATCTTTCATCAATTCAGGCACAAGCACGAGCACTTTACCGGGGCGTGCCGAACATGCGTCGCCGCATCGGATTGTATGGCCGGCTGCACCAGCATAGCGGTGAGCGCCACCGGATCAATCGGCGAAAATCCGTATTGCATCCGTGCCCTCGAGACCCAATCCATCTTAAGGGAAATCGAGGGAGCCCAATCCTAAGGTATCAACCGAAGTCGGTACCGGGGTACAATTTCGTTTTGGCTGTCGTCCCAACCATCGTAGTGAATCAGAGTCTGGTCGGGGCCGTCTGTCATCAGCACCGTACCGCGGTACCACGCGTCCCCATTTACGTGGAACGCTTGCCCCTCCTCGATTCGGTAGTCCGCTGACACGGGCGCATATATAGGACACTAACCTATTGTACTTTTAATTTAATCCTACGAATCACGGTTCAAGACAAAGAGTTAAAAATACCGCTAGCTCTCTGGTGAGACGCTCGACGTGGGCCCTCTTTGAAAGAGGGGTCGCAGGATCCGATTCAGAGATCCAGCGGCACGCGGAGGATGACCCGCTCGGTGTCGAGCTTCCGAAACCGAGCCAGGGTCACCGCCCGGGCGGCGCACTTGGCCGCCGGGGTGCCCGCCAGCGGAGATCCCGCAACGGGGACAGCGCTGATGACCCGCCCCGTCCGTCCGGACACGGCGAGCGTCAGCTCGATACGCCCCGCGCCGCGTCCGCACTGGTTCAGCGCCGGCGCCAGATCTTCCACTACCGCCGCGATCTCCGCCTTCGTGAAAGACGGCTCGGCCGGAAGCGGGGCCGGCGGCTCGACAAAGGCGGGAGTCTTCAGGACCTCGTCGAGCAGGGGAGTCTGGGAGGTTCCTGAAGGTCCAGCATCCGATGGGGGCGCCTCGGCCTCTGCGGATGCGGTCTCGCCGCCCGCAGTCGAAGCAGGGCTCGGGCCGCTCAAGGAGCGGACGCGAATAGACCCCATCGACTCAATGGACGCGCCTTCAGTCTCCGGCACCAGAGGCGCCAAAGGTGCGGGTCCTCTTCGTCCTTTCAGTCCTTTGGGTCCTTTGCGTCCATTGACAGCCGCCCCACTCACCGGATCTCCCGACACCGGAAAGACACCGGCCAGCTGCTCCTCTGCCACGATCTCGTCCCCGGACGAGGGAGCGGTCTCAACCGAAACAGATCCCTCTCCACTCTCCGGCATCCCGGCGGTCATCGCCCGAACCTTCTCCCGAAGCGCCCGGATCTCCCGGTCACTCTCGATCCGAAGCGTGTTCAGCGCGCTCACCGCGCGGGTCTTCTCGACGCTCTGCCGCTGGTAGCCCCAGAAGAGCGCCACGAGGAAGACGACGAGCACCAGGTTCAGCGAGGATACGCCCCAGAGGACCGCCCGGCCGATGTCCACTCTCCGGCGAGGCGAGGGCGCCGGCGGCGGCGGCGGCAGTGAACGGACGGCGGACGCGATCTCCACCTCGCTGAGCGTCATCCCGTCCTCGGAGTCGACGCGGTTCTCCTCGGGATCCGAAATACCGGAAATTCTCCCCGGGAGCGGGGTCCGATTCCGCCATGCGTTCTCGGAGCCGACCCACGGCGCGGTCTCCCGAATCGCGATCTCACCGGGGTCGAAGGTGAGCGGGAACGGCACGTCATGGCGACCCGAGTCACTCTCCTGTGCGCCGCTCACGGTGCTGATGTACAACAGGGCGAGGTCGCTGTCGGTGTAGCGCAGCTCGTCAGGGAGTGAATTCTCGTAGTGATGGGGGTTTGGGGATAGGGGGTTCATCGTCTCTCTCCTTCAAATTTATAAGAAATCATCAATAAAATGCTGACCGTACCGCCGACGGCTCAAACAGAATCTGTATCTTTCCTTCAACATTTTCACCTTCTGCGGGCGATATATCCGACTTTTCGGACAACGCAAGGGATTTTCGGTGACGTTTTGAAAAAGAAAACGCGCTGTATTTTAAAACTGGAAGTAGAGGAACTCGGAAACCCGCGTCAGCGAAAGCACCCCGGCGAGGAATACGGCGGCGATGAACACCGCGGACCACCGGGTCTTGAGCAGCCGCTCGGGCGTCGCGAACCGCCAGGCGTTGGTGGCGAAGAGGGCGAGGAGGGCGGCGATGACGATGAGGACGATGCGCCGGTCCAGGGTGAAGGTCCAGAGGGGATCCTTGAACACGGCATCGACATAGCGTTGTTCCGCGGACGCTTCCCCCAAGCCGACCATGCTCCGGAGGATCTCCAGGGCCCTCGTCAAGGTGGCGGCCCGGAAGAAGACCCATGCCACGGTGACACAGAGGAAGGTGACGAGCCAAGAGAGCCCCCGCGGCAGGGCCAGGAAGGGGAGCCGCCGGACCGCCCCCCGGAAGAGGTGGTTGATGACGAGGAAGAGGCCGTGGAGCCCGCCCCAGATGACGAACGTCCACGCGGCGCCGTGCCACAGCCCGCCGAGGAGCATCGTGAGCATCAGGTTGACATACCGTCTCACCGGCCCATTCCGGTTGCCTCCGAGGGGAATATAGAGGTAGTCCTTGAGGAAACGGGAGAGGGTGATGTGCCACCGGCGCCAGAAGTCGACGATGGAGGTGGCCTTGTACGGAGAGTCGAAGTTGACGGGGATGTCGATGTTGAACATCTTGCCGAGCCCCATGGCCATGTCCGAGTAGCCACTGAAGTCGAAGTAGATTTGGAAGGTGTAGGCCAGGGTGCCGAGCCAGGCGTCCCCGGCGGGGATGGCGCCCTCGCCGTCGAAGAGGTCGACGGCGAACGGGGAGAGGGTGTCCGCGATGACCGCCTTCTTGAACAGGCCGAGGGAGAACAGGGTGAAGCCGAGGCAGAGGTTCTCGAGGGAGAAGAGGAGGGTCTCCCGCCGGAGGAACTGGGGCATCATCTCCTTGTGATGCACGATGGGCCCCGCGATGAGCTGGGGAAAGAAGCTCACGAACACCGCGTAGCTCACGAATCGCTTCTCCCGGACCAGCCCCCGGTGGCAGTCCACCAGGTAGGCGATCTGTTGGAAGGTGAAGAACGAGATGCCGAGAGGCAGCACGATTTCGCGCATGGGTATCTGGAGGCCGAAGATCAGGTTGACGTTATCGAGCACAAAATTCGTGTACTTGAAGAACGCGATGCTGAGCAGGTTGACTCCCACCCCGACGGCGAGGAGCAGGGTCCGCTTCCGCTCGGCCCGATCCAGGAGTCGCCCGAAGAGGTAGTTGAACCCGATGGAGGCGATGATGACCGCCACGAAGGGGGGGTTCCAGTAGGCGTAGAAGACGAGGGAGCCAAGGGCCAAAGCGCCCATGGCCAGCCGCCCCCGCCGGGCGAACGACAACACGCGGTAGACCGTCCAGACCAGGGGAAGAAAGGCAAAGATGAAAATGTACGAATTGAACAACACGGGGATAAACCATTACTATTTCGCGGTCCCTCTTTCAAGTGGTCTGGATTGTTCCTCTAGATCAGGACGTAACCTCGACAATCCGGTCGAACTTTCGACGAACTGGTCGAGGTTCAAAGGCCGCGTTTGTGGGAATCGAGCCCTCGGACCGTCATGAAACTCGAGGGATTGGATTCTTTGGCTGGTACCCTTCTTGCATCTCAGGAAGACCGTTTGAATACGGCGTTTGAACGCCGCCAACCTAAGGAGATCAATATGAGACAGTGGCCTTTCCTGGTGGCAGCTTTCTGGGTTGTCGGGTGCGGAGATTCGACCGAGAGCAGTGAAGGGACCGACGATCCCACGGTCGCGGATACGGACTCGGACGCGGACTCGGACTCGGCAACCGGCGGAGAAGGGAGCGACGATGACGACAGCGAGTCGGCGCCAAGCCCGGTGGACACGGACCCGGCCTGGAATCCGAGCACCGACGGGACCGTGGAGGTCCTGGACGGCGGGGTGGAGATCGTCGAAGAGGACGGTACCATCGTCGTGTGTTACGAGACCATCTGCGACGGCCGGCTGCTGGAGTGCGGTGACTGCCGGGACAACGACGAGGACGGAAAGGCCGACTGGCGGGACCGGGAGTGTCTGGGCCCCTGTGACAACACCGAAGGGCCGGCCCTCATCTCGGACGTGGGGGGGGTGACCGGCTCCACCTGCCACGTGGATTGCTACTTCGACTACGGCAACGGCATGGGGACGGGGAGCGACGACTGCTGGTGGGATCACCAGTGCGATCCCCTGGAGCCGGAGGCGTCGATCTGTCCCTACGACGAGCGGGTGGTCCGGAACGAGCAGTTCTGTCCGGACGAGCAGTCGGAGCTGTGCGAGGATATCTGCCTGCCCTTCACCCCAAACGGGTGCGACTGCTTCGGGTGCTGCACCTTCCCGGAGCTCGGCGGACTCGGAGAGGACGGCGGAGATGCCTATGTGTGGATCGGCGCCAAGGACGACAGCAACGTGGGGATCTGCACGTTCGACGCCATCCTCGATGAGGAGAAGTGTCCGCGGTGCACGCCCCAGGGGAACTGCCTCAACGAATGCGGCCGCTGCGAGATCTGCATCGGGAAGCCCACGATTCCCGACGACTGCTTCAACGACGAGGGGGATCCGGAGGGCCAGTGCCCCGAGGGGGTCACCCCCTGCGGCCTCGAGGATCAGGCCCCCTGCGATCCGGGGTTCTGGTGTGTGAGCGGGTGCTGTCAGGAGACCGTTCACCTGGTCTGAAACGAAGCCCGGAGGAATCCGACCCCGGGCCATCCCCATACAAATTCGACCTTTACGGTGACCTTCTAATAGGCACAAGCCATTGGACCCCGTGGATCGTCCCCCACATTTCGATGAGATTCGAGTTGAACATACTGGACGATCCGCTAAAAAGAGATCACCGGGAAGGAAACAACAGCAGGATGCGTTGAGAGTGGAAGGAATTGACCCAAAACTGACATGGCGCTGATTTCAGAGGCGCCGCAGGGAGGAAAAAATGAGGAAAGCAATTGTGTTTGTTCTGTTGGCGTCCGTCTGGGCGTTCGGCTGTAAAAAGGATCAGAAACCCGCGAGCACCCCGAACGATACGCCCGTCGTAACGAACAACGAGCCCCAGTCCACCGATTCCGGTAATAAACAGATCGCCACCGGCGACATGCGGGATATCCTGCTGGCCCTCAAGCGGGTACACTTCGGGTTCGACGAATCCGCCCTGAACGACGAGGCACGGAACGCCCTCGACGAGGCTTCGGTGAAGCTACAGGCCCACCCGGAGGTGGAGCTCTTTGTCGACGGGCACACCGACGAGCAGGGCACCACCGAGTACAACATGTCCCTCGGGGACCGGCGGGCGGTCGCGGTGATCGACTACCTGAAGCACTCGGGGGTGACGAACCGGCTGACCAAGATCTCCTTCGGCGAGGAGGCCCCCATGGTGCAGGGGCATGACGCTGTGGCCCACGCCAAGAACCGCCGGGTGGAGTATCGCCTGATCAGCGGCGAGGTGGAGTTCGTGCTCGAGGACACCGCCCCCGTGGTGGAGCCCGAGAAACCCGAGGAGACCGCGTCGAACGACGCCTCCGCCGCCGAGTCCGACGCACCGTAGCCCGGGCCCCCTGTTCGCCTTTTATCACGAAGGGAAGATCGCCGATCAGCCCTTTTTTCCCGCCGTTGGTCACATAACACCAAACGGTGTACGCTCTGACCTGCGATGCGACCCGTTCCGGGACAACAAGGAGAGACATGAAGACTTACTATCTGTTATCGGTGGTTGTGATGGCCTTGGGATGTGAACCGGAGGGGGCGCTCGGGGCGGACGCCTCCGACCCGAGCGCCGCGGATGGAGACGCGGATACCGATACAGATGTGGATATGGATACGGACACCGATACCGATGCCGACGCTGATGCGGACGCGGACGCGGATACCGACACCGACACAGACACGGATGCCGATACCGACACAGACACGGATGCCGACGCGGACACGGATGCCGACGCGGATACCGACACAGACACCGATTCCGACGGCGACACTGACACAGACACAGACACAGATTCCGATGTAGACGGGGATACCGACGCGGACGCGGACGGGGATACCGACACGGATGCGGACGGCGACACCGACGCGGATGCGGACAGCGACACCGACGCGGATGCGGACAGCGATGTGGACACCGACACCGATACGGCCACGGCGACGGCTGTTGATACCGGATTCGATACGGCGAGCCAGTCAGGGACGGCGGATGACACGGAGCCTCCCCCCCCGGCCGGCGTCACCCGGGAGCCCGAGGGCCAAATCACCGACTCCGGGCTCACCGTGGTCTCCTACGGCGGCTACCTCAACGGGGAGTCCTTCCAGCAGGCGGGCATCCTCAGCCACAACGGGTACCAGTACACCGCCTTCTGGAACACCAACCGCAACGTCGTGATGGCGCGGCGGGCGCTCCCGGACGGGGAGTGGGAGAAGTTCGACTTCACCGACTACACCAACACCGCCGATGACGCCCACAACACCATCTCCCTCGGCATCTGTCCCGGGGACGGCACCCTTCACCTCGCCTTCGACCACCACGGCAACCCCCTCCACTACCGGCGATCCGTCGAGGGGCTCGTCACCGATCCGACGGGGGCGAGCTGGGGGGCCGCCTCGTTCACCGGGGTGACCAACGATCTCACCGGCGAGGGGGGCATCTCGCCGGTGACCTACCCCCGGTTCGTCACCGGGCCCGGCGGCGACCGGATGCTGCTCGCCCTGCGCATCGGCGAGAGCGGCGCCGGGGACGAGTCGCTCTGGGAGTACGACGCCGCCGCCCACGGCTGGACGCGCCTCGGCAAGTTCATCGACGGCATCACGGACAGCGTCAACGCCTACCTCCATGGGCTCGCGTACACCCGGGAGGGCGATCGGCTCCACGTGGCCTGGTGCTGGCGGGAGACGCCGGAGGCGTCCACCAACCACGACCTCTTCTACATGTACAGCGACGACCATGGCCGCACCTGGCAGGACGACGCGGGCGACACCGTCGCCGTGTCCGGGGAGCGGTTCGCCTCCGTCCACACCTCGAGCGCGCGGGTCTGGACCATCGATCAGAACCGGGGGCTCATCAACCAGGAGCACATGGTGGCGGACGCGGCCGGGCGGGTGCACGTGCTGGTCACCCACATGCCGGACGGCCAGGCGTCGGACAGCGACTTCACGAGCGCCCGGACCAAGGCGCAGTACTTCCACTACTGGCGGGCCCCGGACGGGAGCTGGTCGAGGGAGTCCCTGGGCCTGCCGGTCATCGCCAACTTCCGGGGCAGCCTGGCGGTCGCCGCCTCGGGCAACGTCTACGCCGTGCTCCCCGGCGCCAGAATCGCGGGCGCCTCCGTGTCCGCCGACTACAGCGACTGGACCCTCCTCGATACCGACAGCTCCCGGACTTACTTCTCGGACCCCCTCGTCGACACCCCGCGGGTGGCGGACGAGGATCACCTCACCGTCTACTATCCAGAGGCCTCGTCCCCCAACATCTGGGGGCTGGAGTATTCGCTGCGGTGATGATCACCGCGTGCGGGTCGGACAGCGCAGGATCCGAAAGCTGTACCGGCTCGAGCACCTCTATATCGGGGACCGAGTATCGGACCTCTGGCCCCTCGCGAACCGGGTCGAGATGAAAGCCCTGTGACCCGTCAACAGCCCTCCCCTGCGATGCAGCTCAGGTACTCCTCGATGTTGGTGTAGCCGTCGCCGTCGTCGTCGCCGTCGTCGTCCGGGCTGCCCGGGTCGAGCCCCCGTTCGGCCTCCCAGTCGTCGGGCATCCCTCACGCCTCCTCCACCTCCACACGGCAGCAGCGGTCCGCGCGACGGTATTCAGCGCCTCGCGGAGATGGTCCATTTCAGAATCGCCAGGAGACGAGCTCTGCCGGATGCCCCGGTTTCGGAAGAAGCGGCGACTTCGAGACGATGAGCGCGACATTCTCAGAACACATCGAGGTCGTTCGCGAAGGCCACCTCCCCGGGGTAGCGGTCGGTGATCTCCTTCAGGAGCGCCGCGGGGGAGCATCCGAACAGGAGCTGGTGATAGAGCACGAGCTGCTTCGGCCTGGCCCGGGCGGCGAGCTCGGCGAGCTCCCGGGTCGAGGTGTGGGCGGTGGAGTGGTAGTGCCTGAAGCTCGGCGGTCCCCCTTGGAAGCCGGCCTCGCAGTAGACCTCGTGCACCAGCACGTCGCAGCCGTCACAGGCTTCTACGACCCGATCCGTTGGGGCCGTGTCCCCGGAGATGACGACGCGGCGATCCGGCGTGTCGAAGCGGTAGCCGAAGGCGTGCCGCCACTCGCCGTGGGTCACGGGAAACGCCGTGACCCGCACGTTCGCGTCGTGGTAGACGAGCCCCTCGGCGATCTCCTCGGCGATGACATTGTAGCCCGGCAGGGTGGCGATGTCGCGGCCCTTGGTGCGGATATCGAGGTCCAGGGCGTAGGCGCCCTTGAGGTGCTGCACCATGGCCCGGAGGCCCGGCGGGCCGAATATCCGCAGCGGCGCCTGGCGCCCCACCGCCATCGGCGTAAGCATCAGGTCCGCCAGCCCCGCGGTGTGATCTGAGTGGAGGTGGGTGGCGAACGCGTGGTTGATCCGCCGCGCGTCGAGGGGCACGACGCCCATGAGGTAGGCGGCGTGGGCCCGGTCCACCACGCCGCGACCGAAGTCGACGAGGTAGGCCCGCCCCCCGGTGACCACGGCGGTGGCGGGCCCGAACCGATCGGCCTCCAGCACCGGGGTCCCGGTGCCGAGCATCACCACCCGGGTCCCCTCGGCCGGCGGGCTGAGCGGCGCGACGCTCCGATAGGTCTCCGGCGCCCGCGCCTTCTCCCCCGGCTTCTCCTCGGTGCCGCAGGAGAGCAGCAGCGCGAGGCAGAGGAGCGCGGATCGGCGCCTACCCCTGTCTCGGCGCATTGTGTCCCGGTTTCATGACGGCGCCCACCCCGGTGGAGCTGTCGACGAAGACATCGAGGGGCTCGTCGAACACCACGTGGCGGATGTGGCGGGTGGTCGTCCTGGCCTCCACCGCGTCCAACCACTTGGTGTTCAGGAAGCTGGTCTCGCTGTCCGAGTCGACGGTAAAGTAGCCGATGCCGAAGGAGGTGATGTTCTGGAAGAAGTGGGAGCCCTGGGAGGGGCTCACCCGCAGATCCGTCAGCGGGGTCTCGACGATACAGCTGACCTTGGAGATCTGCCCCCAGGAGACCGGGATACCGAGCCGCGGGTCCGCGCTCCCCCAGCGCCCGGGCCCGATGAGGATGAAGGAGCGGTTCTCCGCCTTCAGCTCCACGTTGAGCGCCCCTATCTCGTCCGCGATGGTCCGGGTGGCCCGGCGGGCGAAGGTGTCCTGCCGCACGTAGATGATATCCCGGATGTCCTCGAAGATCCCGTGGCCCAGGGCGTTGCTCGACACGCAGAGGGCGTTCGCCCGGTCGAGGCGCTCCACGTCCACCCGGTCCCGTCCCTGATCGATAACCATGGGGCGTATCTGGAGGATGTTGAGCTCCACCGGGCGATCGTGCTCCGGATCGATATTGGCGGCGAACTCCACCTCGACGGGACAGGAGAGGCCCGCCTCCCCCACCCGCATCATGAAGGTCAGGGCCTTGGCCAGGTTGATCTCGGGGTCCTTGAACAGGGGCGCCATGGTGACCAGCCGGATGCCCGGCTCCGACACGCCGTCGAACACCTCGTGATGCCGCGGCGAATAGACCGAGCCCACCTGCTGCAGGGTGCCGTGCTCCTCGGCCAGCTCCAGTCCGCTCCGCTCCATGTCGATGTAGGTCAGGGCCGCCTCCTCCGTGGCCGGGCCCGGGGTCTGGAGGTTGAGGGTGAAGAAGTCCCGCTGGGCGTTGTTCAGGTAATCCCGCGGCGTCAGCACGGCGTAGATGGCCTTCGGCGAGATCGGCGAGAAGCGGAGACATCGCCCGCCCTCCACCGCGGTCTTGCCGAGGCCGAGCACCGCCGAGATCACCCCGTCCGACGCCTTCATGTCGCCGATGGGGTAGAAGTTGTGGGAGCGGGCCACCCCGGCGATGTCCGGGTAGAGGTACTTCCCGTGCCGCTGGCCCACCACCTGCTGGATGAGCACCGCCATCCGCTCCTCCTCCAGCCGGTTCGGGGTCTGCTCCAGGTAGTTCCGCGCGTCCGCCTGGAACGTGGAGGCATAGACCAACTTGATGGCGTTGAAGAGCTCCCCGAGGCGCACGGAGTTGCGCTGGTTGTTGTTGGGGATCATCACGGTGTTGTAGACCCCGGCGAAGGGTTGGTGGGACGAGTCCTCGAGCAGGGACGACGACCGGACGGCCAGAGGGTAGCGCACCCGGCTGAGGAACGTCCGGAGCATCTTGGCCACCTCGTCCGAGAACCGGGCGTTCAGGAGGGCCTGGCGGATCTCGTCATCGTTCATCTCCCCCCGGACGAGCCCATGCAACGCATTGGAGCTGACGAAGTGCTCGAACACGTCCGTGGCGAGCACCGCCGTCGGGGGGACGACGATGCGGACCCCCGGGACCTGCTCCCCCACCTGGTAGTTCTCGATGAGGGCGTTCAGGAAGGCGAGCCCGCGGCCCTTCCCCCCCAGCGACTTGGTGCCGATACGGACGAAGCCGCTGGTGCCGTCGAAGGTGCCGTCGGAGAAGTCCGAGACGATCCCCGCCCGGCTCCGGGACTGGTGCCGCCGGATGGAATTCACCAGGTGCTTCCGGTACTCCTGCAGGCTGTCGAAGCTGTTCATCTTCCGCTTCCGAATCGCGGTGGCCACCTCGAACTCCGTACGCGCCCGAAGCCAGGTGGAGAAGTCCTTCCGGAGGCTGTGCCGGATCAGGGACTCGTCCGGCACCATGGCCAGGGCCTCGCAGAACCCCCGGAGATCGCTCGCGGTGGTAACGATGCTGTCGTCCATCCGCCGGAACACGAAGTCCCCGAACCCGAGCTCGCTCTGCATGAAGTTCCGCACGTCCTGGAGCAGGCTCGGGGAGCGCTTGTTGATGAACGCGATATCCAGCTCCCGGGCGATGAGCTCGTTCTCCTGATCCGAGGACTGGAGGAGGATCGCCCGATCCTCCGCCTCCCGCTTCAGCATCGTCGCGAAGTCGATGCCCGCCTCCGGATCCTCCTGTCTCTTCCGGGGGAAGGAGGCATCGAGGATGACGCCGATGAGCTGGTCGTGATACTTGTGGTAGAGGTCGAGGCCCTCCTCGTAGCTCGTGGCGAGCAGCACTTTGGGCCGGGCCCGCTGCCGCCGGACCTTCTGCATCTGGTTCAGACCGTCGGAGAGGAGCGCCTGGTTCTGGAGCATAATCTCCATATAGAGGATGGTCAGGTAGCTCGAGTAGAAGTGGATGGAGTCCTCGATGAGGATGATGACCTGCACCCCGCCGTCATGGGTATCGTGCCAGACGTTCAGCTTGTCCTCCACGTACATCACCATAGCCACGAAGATCCGGGCGTCGCCGTTCCAGACGAAGATGCGATCGATCTCCGAGAGCTTCTCCATGTCCTCGAGCATGCTGAGCTCTTTGGAGTTGAAGGCCAACAGGATCACCGGGAGATCCGGCTGGAGCTCCTTGACCCGGGCCCCGAACTCCCGGACATCCATGGCGCCGATGCGGAGCATGGAGATGACCAGATCGTACTGCGTGGTCTTGAGGTTCTCCAGGGCGCGGTTGGCTGTGGAGACCCGATCGATGCGGGGGGTGAACCGCAGGTTGAGCTGGTGGTACTCGGAGAAAAGCAGGTCGTTGACGCCCCCGTCCTCCACGAAGGTGTACGAGTCGTAGAGGCTCGCCACCAGGAGGATGTTCTTGACCCGGTGGGGCATGAGCGCGTCGTACTGAACGGCTTCGCGGGTCTGGGTGAGCAGGCTGGCGAGGGAATCGGAAAACATATCAGCTCCTGTGGTCCGGTGCAGGGCGGATGAGGGGGCATCCCGGTTTCATGATGACCCCGACCCGGCTCTTGCCGTTGACGACGATCTCCAGGGGGTCGTCCCAGGAGAGGTGGCGGAGGAATTGGGTTTCCTGCGCCGCCGGGCTGCCGGTCAGCCACTCCGTATCCAGAGTGCCGGTGCCCTTCCGGAAGCTCACCGAGAAGTAGCTGATACCGAACGAGGTCATGTTCTGGAAGAAGTGGGTGCCCTGGGAGGGCTCCACGTGAATATCGTCCATATCGGTCTCCACCACGCACTTGACCCCGGCGATCTGGTTCCAGGTGACCGGGATGCCGAGCCATCGATCCCGGGTCCCCCAGCGGCCGGGGCCGATGAGCAGGGTCGGACGGTTCTCGCGCCTCAGACGGGACGCCATGACGCCCACCTGGTCGGCGATCTCGACGGTCCGGCGGCGATCGAAGGCGTCGCTCCTCACGTAGATGATGTCGCGGACATCCGTGACGGTGCCGTTCCCGAGGGCGTCCTCGGAGATGCAGATGGCGTCCGCCTCCGACACCCCGTCGACGGACACCTCCTGGGGAGAGAACCCCGAGACCACCGGGCGGATCTGAAGAAAAGAGAACTCGTGGAGCGCCTCCTCCGACGCTCGGATGGTGGCCGCGAACTCTATCTCCACCGGCGAGGCGAACCCCTCCGCGCCGAGTGCGAGGAGGCGCTTGAGGGCCTCGGCCAGGGGAAACACGTCCGCCTTGAGCACGCCGGCCATGGTGACGAGGGGAACCCCCGGCCGGGAGAGCCCGTCATAGATCGCGTCGTTCTCGGGGGAATAGACCGAGCCCACCTGATGGAGCACGCCGTCCTCCCGCGCCACGTCGAGCCGCTTCTCCACGAGATTGGGGGCCTCGTTCTCCGAGGTAATGGCGGGGGCGGTGTCGGACAGATCGAGGGCCAGGAACTCCCGCTGGGCGCTCTCCAAGGCGTCCTCGGGGCTGGCGAACTGGTAGAGGCTCCGCGGATGGTGGGGGGAGAACCGGACGCTGCGCCCCCCCTCCACCACGGTCTTGCCGAGGCCCAGCACTACCGACGCGACCCCCTCCTCGGACCGCATCCCCTTGAGCGGGTAGAAGTTGTAAGAGCGGGCCACCCCGGCGATATCCGGATAGAGGAGGTCCCCCCGCCGCCGTCCAACGATCCGCTGGAGGATGACCGCCATCTTCTCCTCCTCGAGCCGGTTCGGGGTGGCGTCGATGTAGGCCTTGGCGTCCCGATAGAAGATGGAGGCGTAGACCAGCTTGACGGCGGTCTCCAGCTGCGCCAGCCGGACCTCCAGCCGCGGGTGGTTGTTGGGGATCATGTAGGTCCTGTAGATGCCGGCGAAGGGCTGGTAGGAGGCGTCCTCCAACAGGCTGGAGGAGCGCACCGCCAGGGGGTAGTCCACCCGCTCCAGGTAGGTCCGCAGGCTCTCGCGGGTCGCCGCCGTGAGGCGCGCCTCGAGGAACATGCGGGAGACCGCTTCGTCCGGGAGATCGTCGAGGACGCGCTCCGCCAGACCGGACGTCTCCATGAATTGATCGAACGCGTCCGTGGCCAGGACGGCGGTGGGGGGGATGCCGATCTCGAGGCCCGGGATCGCGTTCCTGAGCCGCCGCCGCTTCAGCAGGGCGTGCATGAACGCGAGCCCCCGCCCCTTGCCCCCCAAAGAGCCGTCGCCGATGCGGACGAAGCTCGACACCTCCGCGGTGTAGGTCTGCGGGGTGAAGTCCGCGATCACGCCGGCCAGGGTCTCCTCCCGGTGCTCGTTGAACAGCGCGATGAGGTGCTGTCGGTACGCCTCCCCGGAGCCGAAGCTCCTGGGATCGATGGGCCGCATCCGCCGCGCCAGCTCGAACTCGGTGCGGGCCATGAGCCAGGTGGAGAAATCGTTCCGGCCGCCGTGGTAGCTCAGGGACTCCGCCGGGACGGTCTCGAGCACCTCCACCAAGCTCCGGAGGTCTCCGGCCCGGGCGAGCTCCTCCCCCGCCGGGCTCTTGAAGACGAAGTCGCCGAACCCGAGGTGCCGGTCGAGGAACTGCTTGACGTCGTGGAGCAGCGAGATGGATCCCTTGTCAATGAAGTCCGCGCCGGCCGCGTAGGCGGCGGAGCGGTTGCGGTGATCCGAGGACTGGATCAGCACCGGCCGGTCCGGCGTGCCCTCCCGGGCCATCCGGGCGAAGGAGATCCCCGCGGAAGCATTGACCCTGCCGTCTTTCGGAAACGCCCCGTCCAGCACCACCCCCGCGACGTTGCGCCGGTATTGTTTGTAGAGCGTCTCCGCCTCTTCGTACGAGGTGGCGAGGAGCACCTTGGGCCGCGCCCGCATCCGGAGCAACCGGTCCATCCGGTCCACCGCGTCCGACATGAGCGCCTGGGTCTGGATCACCAGCTCCCCGTAGAGCACGGGCAGGTAGGTGGAGTAGAAGCGGACGTTGTCCTCCACCAGGATGATGCACTGCACCCCGGCCAGGCCGATATCGAAGGGCGCGTTGAGCCGATCCTCGACGTATTTGATCATCGCCAGGAAGAGCCGAACGTCCCCGAGCCAGACGAAGACCCGGTCGATGCCGGGGAGCCGTCCCAGATCCTGGAGCATGCCGAGCTCCCGGGTGTTGTAGGCGAGCAGCAGCACCGGAACGCCGGGCGCGATCCGCTCCGCCGCCTCGCCGAAGACGCGCACGTCCATGTCGCCGAAGCGGAGGATGTTGACGATGAGATCGAAGGGCATGGTGGCCAGCTTCTGGAAGGCCTCCTCGGCCGTGGAGGCGATGGTGATGATCGGGGTGAAGCTGAGGTTGAGCTGGAGGAAGTCCGTATAGAGCGCCTCGGTGAGGTGTCCGTCCTCCTGAAAGACAAAGGCGTCGTAGGGGCTCGCGACGAGGAGGATGTTGCGCACCCGCCGGAACATCAGCGATTCGAAGAGCTCCATCCGGTGTTTTCGCGGGTCCTCGACGGTTTCTCGTGGTGGGTCAGTCATAGGCAGTCATTATAGAGCGGTTTGTTCTTTTTACAAAAACGCCCCTCCGTACAATCTTCCGGCGCGCAGTATTTCCCGCGGGGGGACCTGGCAACCCCGGCAAACTAAGGTATTCTTAAACAAGGGGAGGGGAAGCCCATGATGGATATCGACAACCTGTCAGAGGGGACACCGAGGGGAGATCCCGGGTCCCGTCTCGGCGCGGAGCGTGGTCGCTTCCTCAGCCGGGTCATCGGCACCATGCTGGTCATCGCCGGGCTGCACTTCGTCGTCTGGTGGGCCACCGGGGGGATGCGCCGGGTGTGGGACCCAATCGGATACGTGGGGTTCGCCGGGCTGATGCTCGCGGCGCTCCGGCTCCTCGATCGGGGGTGGCAGAAGACGGCCGGTTGGATCGTGTGCGGGACCCTCTATCTCGCCCTCACCACCGTCGGGGTCCTGTGGGGCACCATCGAGCCCGGGGTCGCCACCGGTTTCATCGTGTTCGTGCTGGTATCGGGGTTCTCCATGGGCGCCCAGTCCGGCGCTATCGCCGCGGTCCTCACCACCGTCACCCTCGCCACGATGACGATGCTCCGGGCCGGCGAGCTCCTGCCCCCGTCGGTGTTCGAATCCACCCCGGCCAGCATGGCGGCCTTCGTCGCGTTCTCGGTCATCCAGGCCGGGGCGCTCATCTGGTACGGCCTGCGGCGGCTCGAGGTGGCGGTGGGAAGAGCGGCCGTCCGGGAGGGCGAAGCCCGGCAGGCCCTGGCCGAGCTCACCGCGACCCGCGAGGAGAGCGAGCGGCGGGCTCTGCAGGGGGAGGCCCTCTCGCTGTTGGCCGCGCAGCTGGTGAAGCCCCGGAAGTCGGACGCCCTCCGCCAGGAGGTCGTGGAGGCGGTCAGCCGTACCCTCGATGTCAAAGCGGCCGCCCTCATCCTGTCCGGTGAGGAGGTGAAGTCGACCTTCACCGCGGGATTGTCACCGGCCCCGGGCCCGGCGACCAGCGTCAAAGACCTCGCGGAGCTGGTGAAACAGGGCGCCCATTGTGTCATCGAGGACGCGGAGGATATCCACCAAATGTTGGACGGGCTCTTCGACGAGGTCCATTTCGAGCAGCTCGTCATCGCCCCGGTGCCGGCGAGCCATCGCCCGGAGCTGCTCATCATCGGCAGCGCGCGGCGGCTCACCGAGTCCGAGGGGCGGTTCATCCTGACGGTCGCCCATCTCCTCGGCGAGATGCTCGAGCGCCAGTCGGTGGAGGCCGAGCTGAGGCAGGCCCAGAAGATGGAGGTGGTGGGACAGATCTCGGGGAGCGTGGCCCACGATTTCAACAACCTCCTCTCCGCCATCGTCGGCTCGGCGGAGCTCCTCGGGCTCGACGCCGACGACAAGACGCGGCTCATGACCGACAACATCATCCGGGCGGGGGAGCACGCGTCGATGCTCACCCGCCAGTTGCTCGCCTTCTCCAAGCGCCGACCGGAGACCGTCGATATCCACGACCTCTGCGAGGTGGTGTCGAACCTGAGCCGCCTCCTCGACCGCCTGACCGGCGAGCGGATTCAGTTGATTACCGAGATTTGCGATCCGCCGGTGGAGATCGAGGCCGATCGGGGGAATGTCGAGCAGGTCCTCTTCAACCTGGTGGCCAACGCGCGGGACGCGATCACCGGGAACGGTATGGTGCGGATCACCTTGAAGACGGAGGCCGCCCACGCGGTCCTCTGTGTCTCGGACGACGGCAACGGGATGTCCGCCGAGACCCAGGCGCACATCTTCGATGCGTTCTTCACCACCAAGGCGGAGGGGCGCGGCACGGGGCTCGGTCTGGCCACGGTTCGCCGCATCCTGAACGACGCCGGCGGGACCATCGAGGTGGAGAGCGCCTCGGGGGAGGGCACCCGGTTCTCCATCCGGCTGCCCCTGGCGGAACGACAGGCCATCGAACGGAAGCACCTGAGCGGGGCGCTCCCCGAGTCTCTTTACGCCGCGGACATCGTGCTCCTCGACGACAACGCGCTCGTGCGGGAGGCCACCCGGGCCATGCTGGAGAACGCGGGACATCGGGTCACGGAAGGCGCCAGCGGAGAGGAGGGGATCGAGATCATCACCCAGCAGGAGGCCATCGATCTCATCCTGACGGATGTGGTGATGCCCGGGATGGGCGGCGTCGAGCTGGTGGACGAGATCCGCGGGCGGGGCATCAACATCCCCATCATCTTCATGACGGGTTACTCCGACCCCGACCTTGACATCGACGCCGCCGCCCGCGCCTCCGATCTCCTTCACAAGCCCGTCCGGCAGGAGCTGCTGCTGCGCAAGGTGAACGAAGTGCTGCAGCATTTGAAAGAGATCCAGGCGTAACGGCTCGCGGTCGTCCGGTGGGAACTGATGCGGTGCTCAAAAAGGACTGACGAGGACGGACTTCAGGTACGGCGCGGGATCCTCCCGCCCCCCTTTGTCGGTGCGGAACTCCAGGTGCAGGTGGGGGCCCGACGCGGTGGTGCCGCTGTTCCCGAGGGTGCCGATGATCTCTCCGGCCTCGACGGTGCTCCCCGAGGTGACTGCGAGGGAGCTCAGGTGCATATAGCAGGTCCTGAAGCCGTCGCCGTGGTTGAGGGTGACCCATATCCCCCCCTTGCCGAGGGCGCTCCGCGCGAACTGCTCCGCCTCCGCCGGGGTGGTCGGGCGGCTCTTCGCGGTGCCGGGGAGATCGACGCCGGCGAAAGAGACGCGGCCCCGGGCCACCGCGCGGACCGGCTCCCCCGAGAGGCCGGCGATGTCAATCCCCTGGTGCCCCGCGGAGCGCTTGTTCCCCCGCTTGTTGCCGAAGTAGTCGAGGAGCAACCGGGGGGTGCCGTCCAGGGGAGAGGAGAGGGGGACGCCCCGGAAGGACTCCCCCCGGACCGCGGCGCCGCCCCGATAGTGCTGGATGAACCGCCGGCGCACCGTCAAGGTCGCGTCCTCGGGCTCGGCGGAGCGGACCCGATCCCCGTAGAAGAAATGGGAGACGGGGTGCCGGTGGGCGGCCCCCTTGAAGGCCGCGTCCAAATGAGGACACTGGGCGGTGAACACCTTGATGAAGGCCGCCGCGAAGTAGAGGTTGGAGACCGGCCGGTCCGCCTTCCACTGGTTAAACGGGAACTGATCCAGCATGAGGACGTGCCGCTTCCACGCGTCCCCCTCCTTGAGGAAGTACCGGTATCCCCCCCCCCGGATGTGGGGGGCGTGCATGGCGAGATCGATCCGCGTCAGGCCGTAGCGGGTCTCCCGGTCCGGCGTCTTCGGACGGCATCCCGACTGGTGGTACACCAGCGCGCCGAGGAGGAAGGGATCCACGCCGAACCGATCCGACTCCCGCAGCAGGGTCTCCGCATAGCGGCTCAGCCGATCCGGCGGCATCTGTCCGCAGAGCGCGCCCAGAGCCGCTTGAAACTTTGCCGTGTCGAGGGGGCTCGGTGACGGGGGCTCCTCGGGCCAGATATCCGGGGTCACGATCTGGTAGGCCAGGTTGTGCCGGGCCTCCACCTTCCCGATGCGTCGCTGCCAGGGCCACTTGCCGGCCTGGGCACAGAGCGCGAGGGATCCCGTAACGAGGATGCCGCAGACCACGGCGATAACGCCCCTGACCCCAGAACAGCCTTGTACCGATCCGGTGCTCATATCGTGAAACTCTGTCATAAAAGTCTTTGAATAGGAAGAATCTAGGAAGTGAAATCAACGATCACAAACGCTGAGCCGCTATCGGATTCATCTGGGCAGTACTTTTGCGCCATGATTTAAACCACTGCCGAAACAACTTTCAGCGCCTGCACCATACCATCACAACGCAATTTTATTACCCACAAGGATATTATGAAAAAACATCATTTCTATCCGGAAAATTTAGCGCTTTTTTTGTTTGCAAAATCACTATTTAGAAAAGGGATAGCTCGATGATATAGTATACTTCTTCATCGAGTAGAGGGACATGAGTGAAAACAATCAGTGTAAAGGAAAGGATTCAGTCATGAGATGGACCGTTTTTCTGATAACAATTCTGCCACTCGCCCTTCCTGCCTGCGGAGATGACAACGAGGACAGGAACGGTACCGGGGAGAAGGGGGGCGACGGCGATACCTCCAGCGACCTGGACGGCGGCAGCGGCGACATGTACATCGACACGAGCGGGAATCAGTGCAACTCGCTGCTGACCGCGGTGATTCGCGACTTCTCGCTGAACCACCCCGACTACGAGTCGTTCTGTTGCAACCTGACCGAGGGCATCGTCATGCCCACCCTGGGCCCCGACCAGAAGCCGGTCTTCAACGAGAACTACCTCGACTCCCTGGGGCGCCGCCAGGAGCCCATGGCCACCAACGCCGCGAACTTCTCCGACTGGTACAACACCCGGGACGGTATCAACTTCGAGTTCACCTACCCCATCCAGCTGCAGGAGGTCACCCCCGGGGTATGGCAATACGACAACCAGGAGTTCTTCCCCCTCCCCTTGAATGAGGGATGGGGCCTGGAGGGGAACGATCAGAACTTCTACTTCTCCACCGAGCTGCACATGAGGTTCACCTACACGGCCGGGCAGACCTTCGAGTTCGTCGGCGACGACGATCTCTGGGTCTTCATCAACAACCAACTCGTCATCGACCTCGGCGGCGTGCACGAGGCCATCGAGGGCAGCGTCGACCTGGACGACCTGGGCCTCGTGCAGGGCCAGGAGTATCCCATGGATATCTTCCACGCCGAGCGCCACATCACCCAGTCCACCTTCAAGATCACCACCTCCATCGACTGCTTGAGAAGCACCATCGTGTAGTCGCATCGCCTTCTTCGGAATTGATCATACTCCCTATTATTTTTTTGCGGCGTTGAGGAAGATCAGCCGTTTCAATCGATCCGGATCTCGCCGCAGTAGACCGCGGCGGGATCCTCCCGCTCCAGGAGGGTGCGGTAGAGGGTCTTGATGGTGCGGGGGACGATGCCGATCGAGCGCTCAGCGCCGTTGACGACCACCGTCACCGGCGAGTCCATGTCGAGCATCTCGTCCGACACCCGAATCGTCAGGGGATAGGCGATCTCGGTCTCCACGCGGAGAGTCTGCGCCTCCACGGTCGCCACCACCTCGTCGTTCTGCGCCGCATCCTCCGCGGAGACGAGGAGCCAGTAGAACCTTTCATGGATGACGTTCGCCTGGCGCCACACCACCCGTCGGGGGTAGGCGCTCCGCTCGAACCCTTGGACGAACGGGATGGAGACCTGATCCGCGAGCTCCATCCAATGGGGGAGCCCGTCGTGCACCTCCACCTGGTGGGAGTAGCCCTCCGGGTCGTCCGCCTGCAGCGTGTCCAGCTGGGCGCCCCACTCGAGGGCCACCAGGTTTCTGTCGTAGGCGGTGTCGTCCCCCCCCACGTGGATGGCGAACCCGATGTTCCTGAGGTTCAGCGGTGACGCGTCGTTGGGGTGGCCCGCGCTCATCGCGGCGGCGGCCCATCGATCGGCCATTCTGGGCCCCATCTGGTAGACCCCGTCCCCGCCGGCGGAGTATCCGTTGAGATAGACCTTGTCGGGGTTGATGCCCTCGAACACAATCATATCGGTGATGAGCCGATCGAACATCGGATCGATGTGGTCCTTGAACCACATGTTCCAGTCATCGGTGGGGGCCCGGGGGGCGATCCACAACGCGTCCTCGGGGGCGTAGCTCGCGGCCAGGGCGATCTGGTTCTCCCACTGCTGGTCGTTGGTCTCGGCCGGCGCGCTCCCCCCGCCATGCATCGAGATGAACAGGCTGCGCCCTCCCTCGGGCTCGTCCCCCAGGGTCACGGTCTCGTAGCGCAGGGTGAACTCGTTGTGGGTGATGACCTTGGTGTCCACTTCCGCCGCCCGGTCCGCCGTGATGAACGCCGCAAGGTCGTCCCACAGAAGGGTCCCGGCCGTCTCCGCATCTTCCCGGACGAGGGGCACCGTCGCGAACGACTCCTCCTCCAACGGGCGCCGGGATCCCCTGTCCACGGCCAGCCAGGCCCGGAGCGCCTCAATGGCGTTGGCGGACAGGTCTTCATCCAGGGTCGCGCTGTCCCCGATCTCCGCACTCTCCGACGCCGTCCCGGTTTCCGAATCCGTGTCGGTATCCGTGTTTGTATCGGTGTCCGTATCTGTATCCGTGTCGGCATCAGTATCAGCATCCGTGTCGCCATCGGCATCCGTGTCGCCATCAGTATCCGTGTCGGCGTCCGCATCCGTGTCGGCGTCC
>JBNLED010000090.1:0-27802 GCA_050304755.1 Polyangia bacterium
GTCGCCGCTGTAGTACAGGTAGTACCCGCCTTCCATGGGGGCGGGGTAGCTCTCCTCGGCGACCCAGATGTTGGTGATGTCCGTCCCGTTGAGGGTCACCTGGTCCATCTCCCAGCTGTTGATGTGGCTCCCCAGGCCCCCGCTGAAGAAGTAGCAGGTATCGGCCGCCCCCTCCACGAGGAAGGGCACGGACGCGCTCACCAGCGCGTTGCAGCCGCTCGGGCAGGTGCAGCCCTCACAGGGGCCGCAGTCGGCGGCGCAGCTGTCGCAGGTCTCCGAGAGGTCGCACACCCCGTCCCCGCAGACCGGATCCAGCCCGGAGATTTCGAAGTCGAGGTAGTTGATGTTGATGTAGTCGGTGATAATAAACAGCCGCACCACGTGGTCGCCGGCCTCCATGAGGACGTTCTCCACCCCCACGTCCTGGTAGGTCTGCCAGCCCCCCTGCGGCACCTGCAACGCCCCGGTGACGTCCACGCCGTCGATCTCGACGCGGAGGCTCCGGCCGGCGAACTCGGACGCGACCCGGACGCTGATGTCGTACTTGTGCCTCATGGGGACCGTGACGTCGTACTCCAGCCACTCGCCGGCCGTTGTCCAGCCGACATTGCAGCCGCCCCCCGCGGCGTCGCCGGTGATCTCCTTGTCGACGCTGTCGCCGGTGTCGCAGTCTCCGCCGGCGTTCCCGGGGGTGGTGTCGTAGTACCGGTCGTAGTCCTCCGCCTCGATGCGCGCGGGGAGCGGAACGCCGTTCAGCACCTGGCAGGTGCCGGCGGCGCAGTAGTCGGAGGCGCAGTCGAAGTCGTAGGTGCAGGACGTCCCCACCTCGCACGCGTCGCAGCTGCCGCCGCAGTCAATCTCGGCCTCGTCTCCGTTCTGCACGTCGTCGTCGCACGATCCCGGGAGGCAGACATCGCTGCCCGGGTCGCACGTGAGGCTGGAACAATCGAAGGTGATCTCGCAGGGGGCGCCCGCGTCGCACCCGGCGCAGTTTCCGCCGCAATCGACGCCCGTCTCCTGGCCGTTCTGGATGCCATCGTCACAGGTCTCCCACCCCGCGCCGTCCCCCTCCTCGATCCGGTATTGGACCACGTCCCCGTGATACTGGCGCAGGACGTTCGAGTCATTGAACACGACGACATACGACTGCCCATCCGGGATGCGCCGGACGGAAGCCGCATCATTGCACCGATGCCGCAAGTTGGAGATGCCGTTGATCTGCAGCGGCGCCGGGACGATGCACATCTTGGGCATCAGGGCGCTGGTGCTCGACGGCTCCACCGTCACCCGGATGTACTCCTCGTTCACCATGGCCTTGTCTATTTTGTACACATCCTTGCCGCCGAAGGCGAGCCACCCAAGGACATCCTCACCGGTGATCCAGAAGTCGGTGTGGGCGTTGAACTCCGGCGCGAGGATGTCGATCTTGGTGCTGTCGAGGTAATAGCCGTTCATCTCATCGAAGGTGAGCTCCCAATCCACCGCAGTCGTGGACCACACGCACTGTACAAAGGGTGGATTCCAGCCACCGAGAATCTTTTGGGCCATACAGTACTGACCTCTGGGCGCGACGTTCTCCCAGGTGGTCCCGAAGTTGTAGATGGCGTGCTCTCTCAGGATCTGTTCCTCGGTCCTGGGGTCGTCGATAGTCGGCTGGGAGGGATGATCCGTGGCGTCGAACACATACCAGTGGTCCGTGTCCGCCGGCGGGGACGCCGGGTCGTTCTCGAGCCGGCCGCCGTGGAGCGGCAGGTTCGGCATGTGCGCCTCGGTTATCGCGTGGGACCCGCCGTTGATGGCCCGGGCCGGGATGCCGACGCTCCGCCCCAGGGAGGCCAGGGCCCTCGCGTAGTTGTAACAGACCGCGCCGGTTCCCTCGAAGCCGGCGGGGGTGTCGTTGCCCGGTTGGCTGCAGAAAGGGGCCAGGGAGAGTATCGCGTCCGGATCCCCGCCGGCGAAGGCGCCGACGACATCCGAGGCGTCCTCGAGATCCTGCCCCTTGTTGTTGTACCTCTGTCGTTGGTTCAGGAAGCGGAGCAGCCGGACCATGCTCTCGAACTCGGTCGTCGTGCCGTCGGCGCTTGCCATCGCGTAGTCGAGCAGCGAGTAGTCGTCCGGCTCGCCGGGGTTCCGGTGGATCGCGTTCGTTCTCGTCAGCCATACACTCTGGTCCTCCAAGATAGGTTGTCCGTCTTCATCCAGGTTCGCATTCCCCACGATGAGGGTGAAGTTGTCCCGAAGATGGTCGGCGTCCGCGTCGGTCCCTTGGGACGAGCGGTTCCAGACGAGCCCGTCCTCGTCCTCGTCATATGCGTAGGTCTCGAGCTCCTGCTTCGTGAGCACCCCGGCCGCCACGGAGGCGTAGGGGTTGTGAACCACGTAGAACACCACCTCTTCACCGATGAGCGCTCCCCCCGCGGTCGCCTCCAGCAGATACCGCCCCACCGGGAGATCCGCCGGGACGGTGACGCGCCAGTGCTCGCGGCTCAGCGCGGTGTACCCGGACGGGGCGTAATATCCTCCCGTATAGTCGTAGAGCTTCGCGAACAGCGCCGCGTCCGCCGTATCGTCGCTGCTGTACACCGGGACGCTGCTCCCCAGGGGATAGATCTTCAACGTCGCGTCCTGTAAGTCGAGGCCGGCGTCCTCGCAGGCGACGACCATGTCGGTGGCGTGGCGCACCGGCGGGGGGCGGACCCCCACCGCGATATCCGCGTCCTGGGCAAAGGCGACGCCCTCGCTCCAGGCGTCGTAGTCGGCCGTGTGCATGGGGCCCTGGTAGAGGAACTGCACCGCGTCCCAGCTCGTCTTGATGCCTTCGGGGTCGAAGCTGTCCTCGCTCACACCGAACCAGGTGTTGGAGGCGCCGTCGATCCGCAGCTCGAAGTCGAGGGTGTGGGTCCCGGGGGCCAGCTGGCCGAGGGGGTAGTCGAAGAGCCCCTGGTCGAAGCCCCTCCGGTAGAGCAGGTTGCCGTCTACAGTGACGTTGTCGCAGTAGGCGTGGTGACTCGGAGAGGTGTCGCCGTATGTGCCGCCCTTGAAGTAGGCGCCCGCCGGCGTCTCGACCGCGACGGTGGCGGAGACGTCGGCGTAGGCCCCGGCCGGCGCGATCCACATCGTCTTGAGCGGGTTGTCGGCGAGGTCATAGGCCTCGAAGCGGAGGGTCCGGTCCGGGCCGCCGTTCATGAACTGGAACTCGAGCACGTACCAGCCGCCCCGGGAGACCGGGATCTCGTAGACGTTCTCGCCCCAGATGTCGAAGAGGGGGGTCGTCGTCTCGTCCGACGCCCCCGGACGCGAGATGAGCCGCACCTGGTGGAAGGAGCTGCCGTAATCGGTGTTCCCCATCCCATCCTCGGCGCGGAGGGCGATGCGGATGGGCTCGCTGGTGAAGTCCGGCTGATAGAAATAGACCGCGTGATCGAACTGCCCGACGCTGAGATACTTTTCCGTAAAGGAGGTGATGTAGACGTCCCCCGGCGTCGCCAGGTTCAGCGACAGATCGTTTTGGCCGTCGGTCAGCTCGAGGGGCTTCGTCTCCTGTCCGACGTCTACCTCATCCATGCCTTCCTCCCCGAGCGACCCGCCGTCGCACCCGACGAGATGGCCTCCCATCCAGACGCTCAGCAACCCGCCGATGAGGCGCAGTAATAACCGATGTGCTTTCTTCATCCTGTCACTCCTTTGCTTTGAGGTGGTTGTTCACAGTGTTCCTGCGCGCACAATAAATCACGCCGTCATCCGCATGTCTACAAAGAACGCGAGTTTGTCACTTTTGCTACTTTGTTAACTCCGGATACCACTGCATTCGTAGAAAAGTTCAGCCTGTACGGCCGACATCGAGGGGCTTTCCGAGGTGAAGTAGCGGGTGAGCACGTCGTCGCCCATCGCCGCGCCCCTGCTCCTCATTCGTGTTGACGCGCGGCGACCTGAAGGAAGGTGCCGTCAGGGGGCGTGGACTTGCCATCGCCGTTCTTGCCCCAACAGACCAAGGTGTCGTTTGTCCGCACTCCGCATGAATAGGAGTAGCCGGACGACACCTGAAGAAAACTACCGTCCGGCGGTGTGGACTGGCCGTCGTCGCTATCGCCCCAGCCGGCGACAGTCGTGTCCGTCCGCACGCCGCAGCTGTGCTCGAGCCCGACGGCTACGTCCAGAAAGGTTCCCTCGGGGGAGTGCACTCCCCTTACTTCCCTGCACTCCTGTTGCCGTTCAATAGCAGATGGATGATGGTTCTCAATCCCGCTCGATGTGACATTGTTAGGAGAACACACTTGGAAGGTGGAAACATGTCTGAAAAAAGCGTGAGGGAAATTGTCCTGGTGGGACGCAGGCTCAAGGGAAACGAAAATCTTGGGCTCGGGTACTTGAGCGCCGCGCTCCGGCGGGCGGGGTTTCGTCCCCGCGTCGCGTACATCAACGCGGGGGAGGATATCCGGCGCGTCGCGCGCAGCATCCACGACGGCACCTGTTTTATGGTGGGGATATCGATTCCCGACGGCGGCTCGGCCTTCCTCCCCCTGGCACTCGGTGAGATGCTGAAGCGGCGCGGCTTCTCGGGGCACATCGTCGCCGGGGGGCCGTTCGCGACCCTGGCGGACACCTGGCTTCTCGAGCGATACGACTGGCTGCACAGCGTGGTGCGGTTCGCCGGGGAGGTGCCGGCGGTGGCCTTGGCCGAGCGGGTGGTCCGTGGCCAAATCTTCGACGGGCTCCCCGGGGTGTCCACCCGCGGCGGTCCGGGGCTCCCGGCGCCGGTCCTGGACCGGACCCAGACGACCATCTTTCCGGAGCGGGATGTTCAACCGGAGATCCTGGGATACGGCGTGGCCCAGCTGAGCGCCACCCGGGGGTGCAAGGGCCGCTGTACCTATTGCGGACCCTCCGCCATTCAATCAAAGGAGAAGAGAGAGGCGCGCCTTCAGGGGGCGACAGCCGCACAGATTGGGGCTTGTGGCGTGGGGTCCGTCCGCCGCAGAAACCTGGACAACCTCTGCGACGAGATGGCCGGTCTCTGGCACGACGACGGGGTTCGTTACTTCTACATCGTGGACGAGCACATGCTCCCCTACGGCGAGGGGGCGGCCCTCGACTACCTCGACACCTGGCGGAAAGGGCTCGAGAAGCGAGGGGTGGGGCGGCTCGGCATCGGCCTGATGCTGAGAGCCGAACGGATCACCGAGCGGATCATCGACCGGTTCAAGGAGGTGGGCCTGATCCGGGCGTTCATCGGTCTGGAGCTCGCCACCGCAAGAGAGGGGAAGATGTTCGGCCGGGGCATTGATCCCGAGCACAACCTCGCCGTGATCCGGGCAATGGGCAGGCGCCGTATCGAGACCGTCTCCAACCTGATGCTGGTCCACCCCTACTCGACGGTGGAGACCATCCGCGGGGGGCTCGACTATATCAAGCGGATCGGGACCGGCATATTCGAGGCCACCCGGATGATGCCCTATCACGGAACGCGGCTCGCCGAGCGCCTGCGAAAAGAGGGACGGCTCGACGGCAATCCGCTGCGCTACGGCTACACCTTCGACGGTCCCGCGCTCCACCGCTTCGTGCAGACCTTTACAATGCTTCGGGCCAAATCCTTCAGGGATTATTCGCTGGCCTACTACGCCCACGACGTGTTCGTCTCCATGGCCCTGGCGCGACGCTTGTACCCCAGGCGTCCCCTCGCGCATCTCGCGGCGCGCATCGATGAGATTAGAAAAGAGATCAATCACGCCTACGCGGCCGCCTACGACGCAGCCCTCGACCTGGCCGTCCGTCAAGGAGGGCGCGACGAGGAGCGGATTCTCATGGACCGGACGTCCGAACAGGTGGCGGTCTTGCTGGGGCGGCTCGCCGAAATGGACACCGAGCTCGGCGGCATCCTGTCCACGCAGGTGAGGCGCTACTCTCCCCTTGCCCAAGCCGCCGCGGCGGTGTTCGCGTTCAGCATGGCGGGCGGCCCCATCGCCTCCTGCGCCAAAACCGTGTCGACGTCGACGGACGGGGGGACCGACAATGCGCAGATCACCGATACGGCATCGAGCGCCGACACGGACACGGATGCCGACGGCGACACGGATGCCGATACCGACAGTGACGCGGATACGGACGCGGATGCCGATACCGACAGTGACGCGGATACGGACGCGGATGCCGATACCGACAGTGACGCGGATACGGATGCGGATGCCGATACCGACAGTGACGCGGATACGGATGCGGATGCCGACGGAGATACCGATGCGGACACGGACGCCGACGGCGATACGGACGCGGACACGGATACCGACGGTGATACCGACGCGGACACGGATGCGGATACTGACGGCGATACGGACACCGACAGCGATACCGATACGGATTCATCCCCGGAAGGGGATACCGATAGCACATCCGACTCCGAGACCGATCATGCCTGTACACAGGAGGAAGGGATAGCACAATGGGCGGCGGCGGGAGCGGCGGTACACGAGGCCTATCCCTGCTTCAGCGGGAACCTCGTCATGCTGGCGAACGGCGACCACTGGGCCAATCTCTCCCTGGGACACTTTCCGTTTCGGATCTGCAACCCGGGTACGGCAACAGAGGAGATCGAGAAGGCGGTGGACGAGGTGTTCTCCGCGATGCCCCTCGACTGCGTTCCCGCCGATTCGTCGACCTCTGTGGAAGGGGACATGGATGCGGCGTTCGGCCCCATGGACGAGACCTTTGGTACCTGCGACATTCAGGCGTACAGCGGCCGGGATTTCGTGATCCACCTGGACGGGGACGGGTACGTGACCTCCGTGGAGGCCACGTCAACCGATCGGGAGTCGATCGAGAACGCGGAATGTGTGGCCGCCGCCCTCGAAGGGCTCCAGTTCCCCTGCCTCGCCAACTTCGACGTCTGCCCCGAGTATCTCATCATCGAGTAGTCCTTCTGTTCGAGTGGAGGAACGAACGGTCAAGACGCAATCGCGCGCCGCGGCCCAGTGCCCTAAAAACCGAACACTGATGGGAGAGGCAGGCGATCTCCCCCGCGATCTCTTGCCGCACCTATCAGAGCACGGCTGAAAAGATAATAGATGACCCTTAAAAAAAGGGTTGTCTTCCCCGCGTTGCCACCTCGGCTCACTCGATTGGGCCGAGGTCGTGCAGCAGCTCCAGATCCGTGGAGGAGAGGGCGAACAGGCAACTTTTTTTTCGAGCGGCCCTGGAGGCGATCGCCGTGGAGCAGCGGGAGGCCGAGCAGACCCTGTTGGCCAAGCGGCAGGCCATGGATGCGTACGACCGTGTCTTCTCCAAGACTGCCTCCCTCATCAGCGCGCTGCTGCGGATCGCCGGCGAAGAGGCCCTGGCCGAGAGAGTCCTCCCGGTCAGCAGCCGGCCCGGCCGTATCGCCGAATCCGACGACGCCGACACTCCAGCCGATACCACCGAACTCTCCTGAACCGTCCCGCCCCAAATGATGATGGTATCGTCTTCGTCGCAAGCGACTGTCAACAGGAGGACCAACAGCGCCCAAACGGTAATGGATGGTTGTTTCATTCGCTTCTCCGGTTCGTTTCATTTCGGTTCGTTTCATTTCACAGTTATGTACACGTCCCGGTCGTTTTGAGGTAAGTTTTTGACCTGGCAGATAGGCGATGAGCCCGGGCCATTGCTGTCATTCATTTTTCAATTCGATCAAAGCCTTTATACGCTCCTTAACATGAGAGCGACTGCCACCATAATCAAAACGAGAAGTTACGGCAAGCCGTGTTTGGGAGCCCCGCGCTTCTTCGAAGATGGTTTCACCGAGCCGTTTTTTCTTCACCGATACACAGGGCGGACTTATACTCAAACTATGGAAAAGGATAAGATACCATGAAAATTTGTATTGTTTATATGCTGGCAGCATTGACGGGTCTCGGATGCGGCTCGACCAGTAAGAGTGACTCGGACGAACCCGCCGGCACGAGCTTTGCTCGGGACACTTCGGGCGACTCGGACAGCGCATCGGACGCCGATACTGACGCGGACACGGACGCGGACACATACGCGGATACCGACGCGGACACCGACGGGGACACAGACTCGGACACAGACGTGGACACAGACGTGGACAGCGACGCGGACACAGACGTGGACAGCGACGCGGACACAGACGCGGACACCGACGCGGATTCGGACGGGGATACGGACGCCGACACCGATACCGCCGTCTCTGTCACCGATCTGGCCAGTCGCACCAGCGGGGTGGCGCCGCTCGCGGTCTTCTTCGACGCCGTGGGAACCCCGGGCGTTCGACAACCCGACGAGGTGGACGGGCGGCGGGAGTACGCGGACCTCCACTACGAGTGGCGGTTCGATGATGCCGGGGCCGGTGAGTGGGCCGTGAGCGGCAAGTCGAGAAACCGAGCCTTGGGCTTCGTGGCCTCTCACGTCTACGACCAGCCCGGGACCTACACCGTGAGCCTCACTGTGAGCGACAACCAAGGCGCAGAGAATACATACGAGGTCACCATCGAGGTGAGCGATCCCGACGAGGTCTACTCAGGCGACGCCACGGTGTGCATCGCCACCTCTGACGCGTTCGACGGATGTCCGAGCGGAGCGACCCGGGTCACTACCGACGATTTCACCGAGCTCGCTAACCATCTCGGGGACGGCAGGCGCATCCTGCTTCGCCGCGGCGACAGCTGGTCCACTGACGGTTCCCTCTCGATCAGTACTTCCGGCCCCCTTACCATAGGCGCGTTCGGAGATTGCGAGGACCCGGATGCCAGGGGGATCTGCTCCAATGCACCCCACATCGAAGCCGGCGGAGGGACCTCGTCCCTGTTCACCCTGGACGGAGTCACGGACCTCCGCCTCATGGATCTCTCGATGAGCGGTCCGGCGGACCACGAAGGCGCCTTCTCGGGATACAATACCATCAGGGATTTTCTGGCGCTTCGTCTTCGCACCCGCGGATTCGGGAGCGCGCTCTGGAACACCCACTGGCATCTCGAGGACTCCTCCGGCCTCACGGTGGAGCGCTGCGAAACCGGGGAATCCGCCGGAATGCAGATCTACCTCGGCTCTCAGCGGTTGGCCATTCAGGGCAACCGCGCGTTCGACTCCAGCGACACGCATATTCTGCGCGTGTGGCAGGCCTACAAGAGCGTGATCAGCCACAACGAGCTCTCCGGCTCGAGCATCGGCAGCGACACAGGCCGGCACGCCCTCAAGCTCCACGGCCCCTCCCCGGACGAGCTGGCGGACAAGAGCGAGGCCGGTCTCGACCAGCCGACACAGTACGTCGTCATTGCGGACAACCTGTTCGGCAGCTCCGGGCCGTGGCCCGTGGCGCTCGGTCCCCAGGATTCGGCTTCGGACGAGCGTCTATTCGATATGGTTTTTGAAAGGAACCGGATCTATCCGAGCTTCGGCAACCCGAGCTGCTGCTCCCAGCCCGTGTCCGTGGCGCTCAGCGTCTGGGCGAGATACGTCACGGTTCGAAACAACCTCTTTTCAGGAGAAGGGTCCGGCTCCGGCTACACGGCCATCTCGATCGGCCCGCGCGGGATCGAGCCCCCGCCCATGGGCATTCGTATCCTCAACAACTCCATCTACAAAAATGATCCGGTGGACGACTGGAGCTCCGCAACGGGCATCGCCATCGACGACGCCTCGGAAACAACCATCGTGAGGAACAACCTCGTCCAGTACTCACCGGAATTCACCGAGCTCGACCTCATCAGCGGCCAGGGAACGGACCTCGTCGAGGACCACAATCTGCTTACCGATAACGCCGGGTTCGCTGATCCGGACAATCCCGACGCGGTTTCCAAGGATTTCTCGGTCGCCCCGGATTCGGCGGCCGTGGACTCCGGTGCCCCGGTTCCCGTCTTTGTCGATTTCAGGGGCGCACGACGTCCGGTCGGCGAGGGGGTCGACGTCGGCGCGTTTGAGCAATAGGCCGTCTCAGGTTGACCTCTTCATGTCCTTGATTCACACCACCGAGCTGAACGGCGAAAACCCCTTCGACTACCTCGTCGCCCTACTGGAAAACTACCGATACGTGGCCAAGGATCCCAGTCGATGGATGCCGTGGAATTTCCGCGAGACCCTCAAGTCTCTTCAAGCTTCAAGCTGAATATTTTTTTTGCGAATTGGACATGACTGCCGAAAGGACACGATTGTCACCACCCTCGAACACAGTGTCGGCTTCGCGTTGACAGTTATCAGTCGGTTTACAGAAAGGGAATCTTAATGTCATTGAAGGAGTTGACATTTGCCGCTGTTACCTCTCTCATCACCGCTTCTGCGTGGATCTTCATTCTGTTGGTCTGAAATACACGCTGCCGGGCCACCCATCGTTGTCGCAACAGTTCGCAGTGGTCCACAAAGTTATCGAGGTCCCGCCGCAGCCCTGTTTTGAGGTGGTTGAACTCTGCCATAGCTTCCGGGGCGGAATCGGCTGTCTCCGAGAGCCCTTTCAGGCGGAATATCTTCGCGACGATCTTCAGCCAGAGCAGATCCGGATCCGGTTTTTGGTACACCATCGGAAGAAAGCGCTTCGCGTGATTCAAGTTTTGGTTGAAGTCGACCAGGACACGCCGCCGCTCATCCGGATTCCTTTCGATCTCGATGAGCATCGACTGGAACCGGGCTTTCAGCAGATGTGCGCTGCCGCTGGTCTCCTTTATCACGATGGCCTGCTGCGCTTCCCTGAGGCCCTGCTTGATCAGTTCTTTGTTTGTAATGTCGACCCCTTGATTGGCGATGCGATGGTAGAGGATGTCCGCCAGCAGCTCGTGTCCGAACGCATCCGACGGATTGGCGCGGATGGCGCGTTGAGCATACTGCTCCGCGATCCCCAGCTCCTTCCCACCCCGTCTCGGCTCCGCGAAAACCAGCGCCAGAAACTGTAGCACGTAATAGTGGTTTGGGTGAGCGGCGTCGGCCTTGTTCAACGCGTTGAGCGCCTGTTTCATTCGATCCGCGAACGGGACCCCGTAAATTGGTGTCTCGTCGCAGGTACTCCCGGTGTTGGCGGCGGGGTCTTCCGTCGGTTCACCGTCTCGAAAATCCGTGGCGGATTCGTCCTCCGGCTTGCGCTCGTCGTCGCCAGTGTCTCCGGCGGGCGGCACGGTCTCTGCGATGCACTCCCATTCGGCCATGCGGTAAGCTGCGTACCCAGTGGTCAACTGGAGCCGAGAACGCAACTCCGCTTTCCGTCTGTTCTCCTCCTCATCCAGGAGCGACCACCAGCCCGCAGAGAGGAGGGGACGCGTCGAAAGCTCGCCAGATGTCCCCCGCAGGGTACCCCGCAACTGCTCCGCGATCTGCCTCAGGGCCCCGATGTACCCACCGTCGGAGCCTCCCCCCCTCGCCTTCTCCATTGCGTGACACTGTGTGTCGGTCATCCTCAACTCCGCCTTGAGATCCTTCCCCTCGACGCAGCAAGCGATCGCTTTCCCGAAATCAAGCCACTGCTCGTGGCGCCGTTTTACGATATCCATTTTACGGTGTACGATGGCCTTTACCTCGGCGGACGTATAATTTCCAGGAGTCTTTAGCATCTCTATCTCATGGGCGTTGACCCTGAGTTCAGCCGACGCTAGCGTGCTGCCGAACACGTCCTTCATCATGTACCTGCGCATATACGAGAAATAGTGCGCGTATCCGTATGACAGCTGAACAGCGGAGTGAGACAGTAGCTCAAGGAACGCCGCCCGCCGCTTCGGTTCCGGGGCGGATATCGCCGCATCGAGGAGCATCCCGATTAGCTCATGAAGCTGAGACACGGCGATATGGGTGGTCTGCCACGTGTCCAGTTTTATCTGCGCCGTCGACCTCAGCAGCAGCACCGACAGGTACCGCCGCTTCTTGGAGAAATCTAAATTCCGCCAGGCAGAGCTGTCAAAGTGTATCAGGAGTTGATCGTACACATTAATCGCCTCGTTATCAAAGCGCTTTTCCGCTAGGGTCATGCCGAGCAGCAGCAAACCCTCGATAAAGTCCGGTTTCAGGCCGCGAAGCTCTCGGAGGCACTCCAGGGCGCGGTCGAGGTCCTCCCAGTTGCCCTGTGAGTAGTAACGCCCCAGGGCGCCCTTGCCCTCGAAGTATGCTGCGACGGCCTGCCTGCTCGAGAAATCGTCGGGCGTCCGGATGACATCGTGCCATTTGTAGAGGTCCCCTTGTTCAGGGGTCGCGTTCGTAAAATCGGTCACGAGCTGAAAGACGGCATCATCAATGAGTTGCTCGAGGACCTGGGAATCCGATGACCCGTCAGTGTCGTTCGAATCGGCGGCCTGGATACGGTCGAGATACCAGGTGCGAATCAGCCGCTGTCCCCGCCTGAGCCGCATCACGAACAGGGAGCGATCGGAATGATTCTGGATATCCCCCTCGAGTGTCCATTGGTCGGGTTTTACGATCCGGTTTACAAGGCGCAATAGGCTGGAGATGTTGACGCCGGATACTTCGATCGAGACTTCCTCCTTGAGATCGCCCACCAGGCTGCGCGACTGGAAGAGCTCGGGCGTTTCGAGGGTGACCACTTCTAAAAAGCCGGTTTCCTTGGGGATGCTTTTGGGTCGACAGAAATGGTGATTGAAACGCGCGCGCAGCAGTTCGGCGGAGCCGCTGCTGACAGTTCCGTCGACGGTGATGTTTCCGATGGAAATGGTTCGGGGATTCCTGAGATCGATGAGCCCTTCAACGCGCACAGCGAGAATCCATAAGCCGGTTCCCAGGAAGAGAAGACCGATCAGCCATATCAATATCGAGGGCATCAAACGTCTAACCAAACCGAGGAGGATTCTGAGGCGGTCTAAAAACGTGGACTTGGAACGACCCCCATTGATGGGACGAGACAAGACATTCAAACGCAATTCTGCTCCTCCTCATGCAGAACAACCTGCATCGCAATATTGGGTTGGCACATCCGAGCAACATCAATCCAGGACTTTCTCTCAACAGAATTCTGAATACGTGGGTGCTGATTTATTGAGTGTGTTTATAGTCCCATGTTCGGCTCGCCATCAATAGAAAAATGATTGGATCTCGGTGCCTCGGCCGTCAGATCTGATTTTCTATCCCGTCCTTCGTCAAATAAAACATCAGCATCAGCCGTAGTGGACCTCGACCGCATCCTGGATCTCGACGAGTCCACAGATCCACTGTCGAATACGCCGACAACCTCCCCGAAGACACCGCAGAAAACGAGCCGGTGTCGGACAAGCTGGCCTCGTAGTCACCCATCTCTCCTTTCGTTCCCGAAATGTACTCGTTTCAAAAACACTGTGGCATATTGGTATATTATCCCGAAATGGAGTTATCAGAGGGTTGAGAGGGTTGAGCGCTTTGCGCTATCTTATCGCCTCCATTTCGCCGGCGTCTTGAGCGCCAAGGTCGACGTCCTCCTCCCGATCAGACGGTAGGCGTTGAAGGATTTGCTTAAAAAAAGGCCAGAAAGCATCATCTCTTTCACGTCTTGAAAACGATACCCGGCCTGGGACCGATACGCGTAGCCGAAATGATGCCCATTGTAATCACCCCGTATCGATTTCCGAGCAAAGCGAATTTTTGGACCTATTGCGGCCTATAGTAACTTACGAGATGAGGTCCAAGCCGACCATGAGAGCTACCGAGAGATAAATTCCTTTTATGCGGATGGGATTGTCACGGGCCACCCGTCCGGTATTGCCGTAGACGGCATACCCCGTCTCCATGGAGAGCCTGGCCGATACCTTATTGACAGTCCTGAATCTGATGCGGATGAGCGGACCGCCCACGCCACCCTTGACGGTTTCGGCGCGGATGCCCTCTTGGTTCGGGGTGCCCTTGAGGGTGCTGCCGCCGAATCGACCCCCTGTTTCAAGACCGGCCGCAACGTGGGTGAAGCTCTTTTCCAGTCCCAGGGAAAAGAGACCGCTGCCGGAAAACAGGGCGACCTCGCCGGTGCTGCGTCTGGCCTTGCCCGATTCGACAGTGCCGCCGATGCGGAGGTAAAGCATTCGGGTAAAGGATAGTGCGAGGGCGAGCTCTCCGCCGAAGAGGTGTGCCTTTTCATCGAGGTACATGCGCCAGTGCGGGCCGACACCGAGCGCCAGTCCGAGCTTTGTACGATTATTCTTATCTCGAACACCGGGTTGACTGGACCGGCTCGCTCCTTGATTTTTCTTCTGTTGCTTTTTTGGGGGCAATTTAACCTCTTTTTCATCTGAATCTTCTTCTGAAAGAGGTGTCGCCTTCTCGGGGGGAAGCAGATCGATCCAGGCGGAGAAAATGATCTCTGCCGCGGCGATGGCGATGAGGCGCTCGGTGCCGTCCCCGTTTTCAGATACGTTGCGGTGGAGGTGTTCGGTATGGACAGCGGCCTTTCCGCGCACATGCGCTTTCAGAGTAATCGTCTGTCTCGCACATTGAACAGAGACATGGGTGGGGGCGCTCTCAACCTCCTTTCGACCCCGGGCGATGGTGCGAAGCTCAATGGTAAGAATCCGTTGAATCTCAGTTTGCGAGAGGGTGGGGCAACGCGATACCGAGATGGTTACTGACGGCGCCTGGCTCCGCGCCGCCAAGGGAAGAACGAGCAGTGCGAGAAGTAGGGGGCAAAGAAGAGAGGTCTTATGGCTCATCCACTCCCCCGAACGCCCGCACCATGTCCACCCTGTCCCCGGTCGGGTACTGTCGCAAATACTGTCTGGCAGCCTTCTTTGCCCGATCCGTCTCTCCGGCCCGGAACCACGCCTCCACTTCCCGCGCGAGGGCCTTTTCGGCCAGCGGTCCCCGCGCCTTTCTCGCCACCCCAAAAGCCCTGGCAGCTTTGAGGGGGCGCCCCAGCTCATCGAGGAATACCCTCCCCAAGGTGAAAGCGGCCAAGCTGCTGCGGGGATCGCGGCCGTGCCCGCGAACAATGGATTCGAGATACTTGACCGCACGGTCCGGACGGCCGCTGAAGCGCATCACATCCGCCGCCAGGAGCAGATCCTCGACCCGGTTCTCTACCTTCTGGGGATGGTGGAAGAGAATTTCGAATGCCTGTTGATACTTTCCTCTTCTTGCAAGGCGCCGCCAATCATCGGTAAGGATCCGCCCCCTCTGCTTCCCGTTTTTCGCGGGTTTCGATAGCGCGATGGTCTCATCCGCGAGCGGGGGATACGTACCGGTCTCTTCAGCCTCCAGGGTGTCGGCGCCGTTAGGCCACGTTACGCGGACCATGCCCGCCGTTACACTGACGCGGGCGCGATCATCCGGAAGGCGCTCTACTTGGAAAATGGTGCCGATGTCCTCGATGGTCAACTCCCCCACCCGCACGATGAGGGGCTTCGCACCGTTCTCTTGGGTCTCGAAACGGAGGCTGCCTGTCTCAAGGTGATACGTATGGTGGGAGGGTGCCTCTTCAGAGGTGAATTGGGTGCCCGGTACAAGGGCCTTCACCTTTGGCCCTTGGGATTCAGATTCGTTCGCTCTTGTTGCGCGATCCACGCCGGCCGTAATGGCCGGTGGCGCTTTTGCGGATTTGTACACAAAGACGCCTCCGACCGTGAAAAGAGCGGCGAGGGCGAGGGAAAAGGCAATCCGTTTCTGACGGCGCCGGCGCCGGCCTTTTACGGTAATTGCCCTTCGAATCGCAAAGGAGCGTTCGTCCAGTCGCACCTGAGCGATTGAGGAGACGAGCGTTTTGAGATCTCGGTTAGCCGTCTCCTTATCCATCGTCGCCTCCTTTGACCATGGCATGGGTGGCCGCGATCCACCGTTTCGCCGACGCGAGTGAGCAGCCGCACGCTTCTGCCACCTCTGCAAGGCTGGCGCCTTCGATGTATCTCAAGGACCACGCCAACCGGTGCTTCACCGGCACCTTTTCGAGTAGCCTGAAGAGCCGTATCACCGCCGCGCGATTCTCGGCCGATGCCGAGGGCATGGCCGGCTCAAGTGGCCCGCTGTGGGAGAGGTGCAATACCTGAGCGACCTTTCGGCGCCTGAGCAGCTTTCGGGTTTTTCGGACCGTGACTTGAATCAGCCAGCGCCTGGCGTGCTCCATGTCACGCATTTTGTGTATCTTTCGGGAACAGTCCCAGAACACTTCCTGTACCACGTCATCGACATCCATATCATCCCCGAGGAGTCGAAGGGTGATAGCGGCGATGTAGCGAAAGAACTGGTTGTACACCGCGTCGAATCCGAGCCTTCCGGAGTCGTCGGTATAGTTCACCGCATTTAAATGGCGCGTTGTCGTTTGCGGTGTTGGTTTCAAGCGCGGCGGCACGCTGTATCTCTCCTCATGCGGACTCTATCGTTCCGATATATTATATACTAGCAACCTCGGAAAACGGCTCAGACGCGATAAATTTTTTTGAGCCGTTTTGGGGCTCGGCGAGCATGTGATGGAAAACAGGAGGCTTACATGGTTGCTCGAAAAACAATATGGGTGAAGGCATTTATGGGTCCGATGATTGGAGTTGCTTCGGTCCTGGTCCAGGCTTGCGGCAATGACGATCACGTATTAGCTGAAATCGGTGACACGGAAAGTGGAACAGCGCTTGAGGGAGCATCGGACGGAGATACGGACACGGATGCGGACGGGGACACGGATGTCGATACGGATGCAGACGGGGACACGGACGCAGACGGGGACACGGACGCAGACGGGGACACGGATGCGGACGGGGACGCGGATGCGGATGGGGACACAGATGCGGACGGGGACGCGGATGCGGATGCGGATGGGGACACGGACGCGGACGGGGACGCGGATGCGGATGGGGACACAGATGCAGACGGGGACACGGATGTCGATACGGATGTCGACACAGATGTCGATACGGACACGGACGCAGACGGGGACACAGATGTTGACACAGATGTAGATACGGATACGAATGAAGACGCATGCCGAATGCCGGCACTGAGTGAAGAGACTCAATTATATGAACGCTATGAGGGAGTTATGGCAGACAACAGCTGTCTTACGGATACGGACTGTGGGATGGGTGGCTGTGGCGGAGAGGTGTGCGCGGGCAAAGACGCCGACATCGCTACCACTTGTGAGCTCAACGGCCCGCCATGCGAAGGGGAGGGGTGCGTGTGCGGTTGCGTCGAGAGCAGCTGCGTTTGGTACTATGATGTATGTGTGCCGGAGAACGAGTGGTTCAATGTCGAGGTGTTAGAGGAAGACATGGATTGTTCCGGTGAATGGGATGTTCGGTTTTTGGAGAGGCTCGACGAAGTTGCAGAGATCCTGGGGGCGGAGAATACGGTTTCCGGAAGCTCCGGTACTTACGTGGCTTACGGACTGAGCGAAGAGCTCCGCGTAGAAGGACGCATACTTGACATTCGCTTCAGAGAAGCGACGGCGACAGAGATTGGAGTTTGTACTACCATAGGACCCTCTTACAATGCGCTCTTCGTTGTGGATACGCGCTGAAAAAAAGACACCGCGCCGACGACACGGATCAACTGCTTTGCGACCGGAGTGTGGGCCCCGAGGCGTCCCCGGCGGCCTCGGGGGCGGCCTTGAAGAAACGCCAGAGGACGAACACCGCCGCGGTCCAGAAAATGCCCCCCACCATGAGGCCCGTCCCGAGAGTAGAAATCCCCGCCACCTCTCCCCGCGGACCGGTTGCGCTTTTGTCAGGTTGGGTTATGAAACGGGTATGACGAGCCGATTGACATTGTACTCAGATTACGTTTGACCGTTCTGTTACGTCGCGGAACGTAGCAGCCTGGTCAGGCTGGAGTCATCTTTCGACATGGAAACCGAATGGCGGGGGTTCCAGCTTCATCCCGAGGTGCCCCCGGGGGGCACGCCGGTGGCCGCGCTGTTCGGAAAGCAGCAGGCGTCTGAGTTCACGTCTTATCTCGCGAGATTCGCGGAGACGTTCGGGGTGCCGCTTTCCCAGCCCGATCACGTTCCCAATACCCGCCGCGCCCTCGGGGTCACCGAGCTCGCTAGAGACCGGGATGTGCTCGAGCCGTTTCGGGATGCGGTCATGGCGGCCCACTGGGTTCACGGTGAGAATATCGAATCGGACGAAACCCTCGCACGAATTGCTAAAAGCGTCGGGCTGGACGTTGGGGCGGCGCTCACCGCGGCGGACGATCCCCAATACCAACGTCGGCTCGACGAGGCGCGTGAGGAGGCCGACGCCCGCGGGGTAACGGGTATTCCCACGTTCTATTTCGATGACCTCAAGGTGGTGGGGTGCCGGTCTTACGACGACCTGGCCCGCAGCGCCCGACAAGCCGGCTTCAAGCCGGCGCGGAATTCGCGATAGCGTCTATTCTACCGTCAATGCTGTCACAGGGTCAAAGAAGCTGTGAGTGATGTTTTCATCACAACGAATGACCGAGGTGATCAGTTGGCGAACTTGGCGATGAAGATATCGTTGTCACCGGGGGTCAGGGTGGTCTCGTTTGCCTCGCCTTCCCAAAACGTCGCCGTGGATTCGAATGCTCCCGCCAGAAAGGCGGCGGCGCCGTCGGGAGCGGGAGCGACGCCGCAGACAGAGGCATAGTCGCTCCGGACCGGCACCTTGGCCCATGCCAGTTTCCCCCCGGAGTTGTATTTGGCCAAATAGATGTCCCCGTAAGTACTGGAGGAGAAGCTCATCTCTCCGCTCTCCCCAAACGCTATGGAGCCGAAGTCCATATCACCTGTCATGAAGACGTCATCGGCAAACGCAGCGACGCTCGCGATAGACGCGGAGGAGGACAAGCCCACATTGCCCGCCCACGCCAATGTGCCGTCAAAATTGTACTCGGCCATGTATACCCTCCGGTTAACATCCGTTGTCAGCGTTGTCTCATTGGGCTCTCCGTAACCGAGAACGATCTCATCGGTGTAGCTGGCCATTGAAATGACGGTCTCGCCATCTCCGCCGGTGGTGCTGCTGCCCCAGCCCCCACAGGTGCGATTGGCCCAGGCCAGTGTCCCGTCCGGGCCGTAACTCGACAGAAACGCATCGCAGCCGTTGACGTTTGGCAGTATTATCTCGGAGCCCTCTCCCTCGTCGAAGACAGTGCTTTCGGACGCGGAAAATCCAGCAACAAAAACCGAGCCGTCGGACAGGGGGAACACTTGTGCGATCTGCTCGTCCGAATCCCCACCAATCCGTCTCGTCCACAAAAATGTCCCGTCCGAAGCATACTTTGCAATGAATATATCAATATCGTAGGAGTCGGGGTTGTTCGTCGTCAGGGATGTCTCGTTGATGGCGCCGGCGCCAAAGCGTACGGTATCGAGGAAGAAGCCGGTCACCACCAATCCACCGTCGTCTGTGCCTTCTATGTCATTGATGCCCAACCAATCGCCTGCGACAATGGACGCTGCCCATGCAAGGAGACCGTCGGGGTTGAGCTTTTCTATAAAAGCGCCACTCTCTGTCAGCTCGGTCTCGCCGTCCTCACCAGCACCGAATACGACCGGCCCATCAAAGGTCCCGGCCACGAGTATCGAACCATCAGAAGCGGTGGCAATACTGTCGGCGCCATCTCCGTTCTCTCCCCCTTGTTGTTTCGACCACGCCAGGTTGCCGTCTGCGTCGTACTTGGCGATAAAGACATCATAGGCATTGGACGAGGTATACGTGATCTCCTTTTCCGTACCCTCCCCAAAGACGATGTCGCCATAACCAAACGAGCCGGCCACCACCGAGGCGCCATCCGGCAAAACTGTGAGGCCACTACAGTAGCTAGATGCGGAGCCACCGGCTTGCTGCACCCAAATCAGACCACCTTCCGTGACATCCGCGTCCGTGTCCGTATCCCCGTCCACATCCGTGTCCACGTTCGTGTCTGCATCGCCGTCCACATCCGTATCCGCGTCAGTGTCCGCATCCCCGTCCGCATCTCCGTCCGTATCCATATCCGCGTCGCCGTCGCCGCCGATACCTTCACTGGAATCCTCAGTGTCCATGTCTTCGTCGGTTTCATCGTATATCTCGTTTACCGAGTCGGTCTCCTCCCCGACGCCGGTACTCTCAACGATATCCGATGGGGTATCGGTATCGCCTTCGGATCCCGGTTTGGATAATACCGGCTGAAGGTCTGAATCAAGACAGGCCGAGGTCAACAGACCAATAGCGAGGCATAGTGCGCACACGTTCTTTAAGTTTCTCATTCTTCTCCTCCACGGGGGTGACTGTTTTGTCCGTATAGGTGATCAGTGACAGAATGCGACAAAACGGTCCAGAAAAATACACCTCCGTCGATTTTGACCGTCCCTATCGCTTCCATTCGAACCTAAACGCGCTCTCGTGCCCCCTCCGCGCCTCCATTTGGTGCGTTACCACGGCATCCTCGCGCCGCATTCCAAGAAAAAGTGGTACCTGCGACAGTCGAAGAGGACCTACCACAGCTTTCGTCTTCGAACGCACCGGAACGCTTCGTGCTCGCCAGCCAGAGCGGATTTCTGGCGCAGCCCGCCGTGCTGGCGATGAGCAGACCGGAGAATCAGGTTCCTGAGAAGTAACTCTGCGTTTGGCGCAAAACAAATTCTGACCATAGCGGTCGAGATTTTTTTGAACCATTCTCCTGAGAGCAGCAACAGTTATGGGAGAGGGGGATCGTTCGGGCAAGCGGATGGTCAATGACACTGGCGTCATTTTTTCGACGGGCGCTTTAAGGCGAAGGTCCGTTTTGAATACCAACAAGGAGACTATTATGAGACAATTGAACCGTGCCAATATCTGTGTAGTTATCAGTATCACTGCGGTCATTGACCTTGCCGGATGCAATGATGATCCAAACGCCGTCCCGCCGAGGGATGCCAGCGTCGGTACCGATACCGGCACCGGCGTCGGTTCGCCCGACACTGACACCTGGGACACCACACCGCTCCCCGGCCCCAACCTGATGCCGAATGAAGAGGGCTTCTTAAAAAAAGAGAATAACTCGCTGGGCCTTCAGGGGGCATGGTACACGTTCGGCTGCGACGGGGCCGTCGTCAATCCTGCCCGGGAGAGCACGTTTTTCAACGACGGGAGGATGTGCTTCAGCGGCACCGCGCCGCAGGTGATAGACCTCGATACGGACAATGAGCTGGACTACTCGACTATCTGGGGCGCCGGCATGGGCTTTGACACTTGCGTGCAAAGCGCCGAGGAAGCCGAGCCCGGCGCCGAGCCCGTCCAGTACCCCCTCGGCGAATGCCCCTACAACGCAAACCTCGTTGAACAGTTCATCGGCGTCAGCGTCCGAATCAGAGGCCATGTCAACGCCGCCGAGCTCCGGATACTCTTCAACGAGGGAATTTCCGTCGCCAACTCCTACTACATCGTCGACCCGGCCGACGTGGCGGCCGGCAACGTTATCAACGTGGAGTTCGAGAGTGACTTGGTGGCCACCCACTACGACCCCGACCTCAAGCCAGGCGGCACCAAACCAGAATTCGTCCTGGCCATTCAGTTCCAGGTCCCCACCAACGACGCCGGTCCGGTGGACTGGGATTTCTGCGTGGAGGCCATCTCCGCGATTACTGCGCAATAAGGTTAAGGTGTGACGGGGAGACGGGAGTCATCATATCCGCCGGCCGGGAGCTTCCTGCTGCTACGAGAATAGCCCTCAAGAATAACCCTCACCAGGCAATGGATAAATATTATATCGGACGGAGAGGACCAAAGGTTTTCAAGAAAGTTGAACCTCATTGAAATCAAAAGATAAAGGATAACCCGGGTGGGGATCTCTCTAAGGATAACCCGGGTGGGGATCTCTCTCTAAGCACCCAGAAAAGTTGAGCCTGTACGGCCCACATCGAGGGGCATCGTACATTCCTAATTGCGGGGGATGAAAGCTCGAGTCTCCGGTCTTCAGAAGGGGGTCGTGTCCTCGTCCGCGCACTCCCGCAGCGAGCGATAGATTTCGCTCTGCGTTCGACGACCTGATGCGAAGAAGAGCTCGGTGCCGTCCTGCGTTATCGTCACGTCCCGCTCGTCCGCGGTTGTGTTGAAGCCGGCCTCCATATCGGAGAGGTTGACCGCCGAACCGAAATCGCTCCCGGCGTCCGGACGGGTGGTGACCCAGATGTCCAGATCGACGGTCGCGCCGGGGCTTTCCGAGGTGAAGTAGAGGGTGAGCGCGTCGTCGGCCATCGCCGCGCGCCCCTGCTCCTCGTTCGTGTTGACGCCCGGAAGGAGGACGAGAGCGCCGAAGGGCTCGTCGACGGAGCCGCGGGTGGCCATCCATATATTCGCGTCCTGGGCGAAGGGGGTGAACCGATTCGAGACGAAGAGCAGGGTGAGCTCGTCGGCGCTCACCCATGGGAGGTGATCGTTCTGCGCGCTGTTCACCTCGCTGACGAAGCCGACCTCGGTGAATCCGGCCGCGGTGGTGGGCCGGGTGGCCACCATGATGTCGCGCCCGCCGATGCTGCCGCTTCGGTTGGACTGGAAGTACAAGGAGAGACCGTTCGCGGTGATGTAGGGGGTGCTCTCGCCGGTGGTGTCGGTGCTGATGGTCTGGACCTTGGCGGCGGGGTTGAAGAGCGTGCCGCGGTCATCGCGCGTCGCCACATAGATGTCTCCGGTCCCGACGCTCCCCGAGAAGTACATCGTCAGCCCGCCCGCCGAGAGGGAAGGGGAGTAGATGTTGGTGAAGAGCCCCAGTCCCGTGATGCGCTCCGGGGGCGAATAGCGCCAGCTCGAACAGGGGCAGGGGGGGCAGCGGTCTCCGCCGCAGTCGATGCCGGTCTCGTCACGGTTCTGCACCCCGTCGTCGCAAGTCGCGTCCGCGCTTCCGGTCCCGGTGTCAGCGGCCGTGTCCGTGTCGTCCCCGGTGTCGTCGCTTCCGGTCCCGGTATCCGTCGCGGTGTCCCCGCCCACATCCGTGTCCGACGCGGTTTCGCTGTCGCCGGCGGAAACCGTATCTGTTCCAGGCGTGCCTGTTCCAGAAGCTGTTCCGGTGTCTGTTTCAGTCACCGATTCCGAGTCAGTCTCTGCGTCGGTATCGATGTCAGTCTCCACATCAACATCGGTATCGGACTGGGAGTCGGTGTCGCTGCCGGCGTCCCCTGTGATGCTCGTGTCCGAGGTGCCGGTATCGCCCGATCCGGAATCACCGGTGGAGTCGCCGATCTCCAGGGGATAGACCGTGTAGGCGGCTTCGAGGGGCGTGGAGCTCATCTCGAAAGGAGAGTCCACGATGACGGAATAGAGCCCGGGGGGGAGGTCCGCGGGGGTCGTCCCGATGAGCTCGTCATTCCCGTTTTTGGTCATCTTTTCCAGCTCAAAGAACTGATCGGTGGTCCCCTCCGCATCGAAGAGCCGCACGACGAAATCGGCGTCGGTATGAAACTCGTCGCCTTTGGACATGTTGCGGCGGTGTTTGGAGAGGAAAGACTGACCGATTACCCTGACCCGGGTCGGCTCGCCCTCGATTTGATGGTCGGGGGTGATGCCGGAGACCTCGGGGTTCGGCACGGACATGTCATCCTGGCAGCCGATGCTCCCTATTAGCGCAATAATGAAAGGTAAAACAGGGAAAGAGACCCATCCGGTGTCTGCAATGTTGGGGCATGTTCTATAGCGGGCGAGCATGACAGAAAGGCCCTTCTCCAGATTAAGAATTATAGCTCGACTAAATCTTCGATCAATCGCCGGGGGCTCCGGACACAATGAATCTCGATGAAGAGTTTTGAGTTCTCAACGACTTATATACGTGATATTTGTGAAAACTTGTCGCCAAGAGGGGGCCTCCCCATACCCGAGGAGATAATGAATACACCGACCACTCAGCAGAGATACTCACTCTATTTGATAAATCCGAGGTACAAGTACAAACACTACGCCACCCAACAGGAGGTCAGCGAGCTCATCGGCAAGGAGCGGATGACCGTGCCGGTGCAGCTCCCGCTCATCGCCGCCCTGACGCCCGAGCATTACGATATAAAGATCATTGAGGACGATACGGTGGACGTGACCGCCCTGCCGCTGCCCGACCTCGTGGGGATCACCACCATCGCCGCCACCTCCGGGCGGGTTTACGAGATCGCGGACTACTTCAGATCCAAGGGGGTCGCCGTGGTGCTCGGCGGCTCCTACGCGTCGTTCCGCGAGGCCGAGTGCCTCGAGCACGCGGATCACGTGGTGGTGGGGGAGGCCGAGGGGGCGTGGCAGTCGTTCCTCGCGGACTTCGAGAGGGGGGAGGCCCGCCCGGTGTACAAGAACGAGGGGCAGGTGCCGTTCAAGACCAGCCCCATCCCCCGCTGGGATCTCGTGGACCACACCCGGATGATGAACGTGGGCGTGGAGACCTCCCGGGGGTGCGCGTTCAAGTGCAACTTCTGTGTGGTCAACAAGCTCTTCGGACGGAAGATGCGGTACCGGGACATCGACGATGTCATCGCCGAGATCGAGGCCGCGCCGCTGAAGCGGATCTTCTTCGTCGCGGACAACTTCGCGTTGAAGAAGAGCTACGCCCGGACGCTGGTCAAGCGGCTTCGGGATTTGAAGATCACCTGGATATGCCAGTGCAGCATCGAGGTCGCCCGGGACGAGGAGCTCTTGCGGGACATGGCGGAGTCCGGGTGCATCGCCATCCTCATCGGGTTCGAGTCCCTCAACGAGATGTGCCTCCAGAACATCCAGAAGCACCAGAACCACGTCGTGGATTTCGAGGACGCCATCGGGCGGATTCACGGGCACGGCATGCACGTCCTCGGGTCGTTCATCGTCGGGTTCGACAGCGACACTAAGGAGACCTTCGACTATATCTACGACTTCATCCTCCGCAACAACATGGTCTACTCCATGTTCAACGTGCTCTCCGTGGCCCCGGGCACCGAGCTCTACGAGAAGATGAAGGCGGACGGCCGCGTTCACCTGGTGGACGCCTCCTACAGGAATGGCATATTCCCCTGCATCCGTTACGAGAACTTCACCCAGCGGGAGATGCTGGACGCGCTCTTCGGGATGCTGGAGAAGCTCTTCTCCTGGGAGAGCATCGAGGCGCGCGCCCTCCGGCTCTTCGAGCAGGGGAGCTTTCGGCGCGGCGGCAACGACAAGGTGCCCTTCACGGAGAAGTTTTCAGTGTCGATGATGCTGCTCAAACGCTTCGCCTTCACCCGGCACCCCGTCAAGCGGCGGATGTTCTTCAAGTTGTTCAAGATGGCGCGTCGAAAGAAGCTCTCCATGACCGACCTGGTGATGTTCCTCATCAACATGGAGGGGTATCAGCTCTACCTGGAGAAGGCCGAGGCCTACCTCCCCGAGGTCCGCCGAAAGGTGTCGGAGATAGACGCCCGTGTGGCCGCGCTGGACGCCGAGAGGGGAGGGCGGTCTGCGTTGCCGGACCGGCCGGGTCAGTCCCTCGGCTCGGGCTCCTGAGCCTCGCTCCGCGTCGGATATCCCACAAGGTAAGTGACCGCGCCGTTGTCCAGCCGCTTCGCGGACCACTCGTAGCCCGACGGCTCCAGCTCCCGGGTCATCGCGAGGAGCTCCTCGGGCAGGTAGGTCCTCAGCCCCGAGATCAGGCAGTCCCACGTGGCGACGAGGGGGATGAGGGGCACGCAGTAGGTCCAGAAGAGCCGGGAGAGGGAGAAGGGCCTGAGGAACGGCACCACCAGGAGCATGGTGACGGGGGTGACCAGCGTGACGAGGGACCACCTGAGGAGGTTGCGATCGGTGTACTCGAACACGCCGATCCCCTGGCTGCTCTTTACCGCGCTCTCGAGGATCCGCCTGGCCTGGCGGGGGGGGAAGTGGTGGAACGCGGTGAACAGGGTCCTGAAGCCCGGGATACGGGGCGGCACGTCCGTGGCGTCGATGGGCTCCGGGAGGTGGTCTATCGCGCCCCCCGAGCGCATCGTCAGCCGTCTGAACGCCGCGGCGTTGGGGTATCGGTCCGTGACGGTGATGTGGACGTCGTGGCCGAGCAGGGCTTGAAGCCGGCGGTGAATGATCTCGATGGGGCCGCCGCTCCCGGAGCAGAGGTCGAGGATGCTCCGGGTGGGGCTGCGCTCCAGCGCGCGCTTCAGCACCGGAAGCGCCGGACGGTAGGCGTTGAACAGACAGGTGAGGAAGGTGATGGCGTCGGTGAGCGTCGAGCGCCAGATCGTCGGGACCCACTCGAGGTCGTTGAACTCGAAGGACTGAACGCGTTTCAGGATGAGCTGGGGACGGGAGAGCGGCACATAAGACTCCTCGGATGAATACCGGGCTCTGTATACACCCAAATGTCGTATGACTACAACGGCCCAGGTCGCCTTGTCGCCGTTGTCTCTTCCTCCCCTGAGGCCGATACGAAGAAGCCGTTGGCATCGCGAGGGGAACTCCCCTATCAGGGTTTACGTAGTGACTCAGACGACACCAAAAAAATGAACCCCAATATTCAATCTTTCTGAACCGTTAACCAGAAGGAACAATTTTTTATCGCTCGAGTTGGAAACTTTTCGGCGCAGGTGACCGAGAAGGGATGAGAAGGAGGTGCCAAGATGGCGCGACAGCAGAAACACCACCGTCGTTCAGAGGCCGGCGTCACCCAGGTGGAGTACATCGTCCTCGTCGCCACGGTGGCCATCGGCTTCGCCGCCGCGACCATCCCCCTCGGCGCCCTGCTTCTCGATTACCACTGGACAATTGAGTTTGTCCTCTTGATGCCGGTGCCCTGAGGGCGCGGCGTGTCGGCGATGCCGACGGAAGGGAGATGGTCGTGAGCATTGTTAAGCGAACCAATCGAAAGGAGATGGTTGAGAGCGGTACTCTTCTAAAAGACCGACGGGGGCTCTCGACAGTAGAGTATGTGATCATCCTGGCACTCATTGCAATTGTGACTGTCGGAATTTGGAGAAAATTCGGCGATAGTCTGTATAAAGCTATAGAGGCTGGGAAAATTCAGGTTGATGGTCTCCCCAAGGAGACCAGAGAATGATTCTCTGGATCCAAGCCGCATCCGCGCTGATCCTCACCGGCGCCTGCGCCTGGACGGATCGTCGCACCGGGTTAATGCCCAACCGGTTGACCCTCCCGGGGATGGCGCTGGGCCTCGTCCTGTCGCTCGTCGCCGGCGGGCTCCACGGGCTGCTCCTGGCGGCCCTCGGGGCGTTCGCTACGGGGCTCGTGCCGATCATCCTGTTTCGGATGGGGGCCATGGGGGGCGGCGACGTGAAGCTCTTCTTCGCCCTCGGCGCCCTCATTGGCGCGGGGGCGGCGTTGGAGGCGGAGGCGTTGTCGTTCATGCTCGGTGCGCTCCAGGGCCTGGTGCTCTGGGGGCGCCGGGGGGAGCTCCTCGCCGGGTTGAAGGGGACCTTCACCACCGCGATGCCGTTCCTGCGGCGCCCCGCGTCGGGGAAGGCCGCCGCCGCGAGGAGAACCGAGATCCGCTTCGGCCCGGCGGTCTTCTTTGCCACGGCGATCGTCGTCGTCGGCCGTATCGCGTGAAGTGGCCATGGTTTCCCGCTGCGAAAAAGAGCGATCCCGCGGCGCGGTGTACGTCGAGTTCCTCATCGTCGTCTTCCCCATGCTGATCCTCATGTTCGGCCTCACCCACATCGGGCTCTCGTACGCTGTCCACCTCATGGTGGGGCACGCGGCGGCGCGGGCGGCGCGGGCGGCCATCGTCATCCTTCCGGACGAGACCGGCGACTACGCCGGGGTGGAGCCCCTCCGGATCGGGACCGGGGAGGGGGAGGGCCTCGACGCCTACCGGGACGCCCCCGAGGACGGCCGGTACGACCAGATCCGAAAGGCGGCCCGGCTCACCCTCTCCCCGGTCTCTCCGTCCATTGACGGCATCCTCGGCGACAGCCTCGCCGAGGGCATCGGCGATCATCCGGGGACCTCCACCGTGGTGGGCCTCCTCCCGGGGGGCTGGGCCGACAAGGGGGTGGCGCTCACCTTCCCGGACGGGGAGGGCTACCTTT
>JBNLED010000091.1:0-2716 GCA_050304755.1 Polyangia bacterium
GAAGAGCGCTTTGTCCATCTCGGCCAGGGTGCCTTGATACTTCTTGTCAAGCCGCTTCAGCTTCCGAGTAAGCTTCCGCTTCTCCCTGATGTCGCGCTTGAAATCCGCCCAGAATTTCTTCGGTTGCCTGGAGGGGCGCCAGAGACCGCTTACCTTCTTCTCGATGGACGCCTGGAGCTCCTTCAGCTCTTTGTCCAGAGTGTCCCGTTTGGCACGCAGGCGCTTCAGCTCATCGTATCCCTCGCCGTAGCGCTCCTTGGGGTTGAGATCGTAGTCCGCGAGCTCTTGGAGCAGGTCGACGTCCTCCGCGCAGAGGGTGAGCTCCTCCCGGCACTGGGCCACCGTCCCTCCGAGCGCGACGACCTTCTCGTCGAGGAGGCCTTTCTCATCGACCAGCTTGGTCGATTCGTCCTTGAGCTGGGTGTTCTCCGAATACAGCATGCCCAGCACGAACGACGAAGCGATGAGGACGAGCAACGCCACCGACACCAAGACCCTGAGGATCCATCGCCGGCGCTTCGGGGGGCCCTCCTCGGGCGGCTCATCAGAACCATCCAGGAGCTTGGCGAGCTCCTCATCCTTCAGCAGGCTGCGCCGGACCTCCGTATCGGCCTCTAAGTTCCAGCCGTTCTCCTCCAGCAGGTGTTTTGTCATATCGTCCCTCTTCCTCCCGCCAACGGTCTCGACAGTACCTGTCGATGTCTTGAGTGGCCGGCCCCTGAAACTCCTGGCTTGTAAATTTTAAGCATTTGTAGAATTTGTGCAATTAAATTCTCGGGTTGCATCACAGCGACCGCTTTCGAAACACCGGCTGCATCGTCGTCAACCCGCCCCACTTCCTCTCCGAGGAGGAGGCCCTGGAGGTGATCGTGTCCGAGCTGGATAGGGTGGGGGTGCGCCTCACCGAGCGCGATACCGTGCTGGACGATGTACAGACACCGCGGCGGGTGACGCGATACGAGAAGGATGCGGACGGGGCCTTCGACCGGAGGCGCACCAAGATCGTCAAGGTCCCGGGCGATGCACACCCCCTCTCGATGGACGCCTCGGACCCTGCGCGACGGATCGGTATTGAATATGTCTCCCGGCAGGAGTACTTCAAACGTGGCGGCGCCGATAGCGGGTCGACCGTTCAGAGCTACAACTTCAGGGCGCCGAGGCGCTGGACAGTCACGGAGAGATTCCACGACGCTGTCGGCGATCACTCCGAGGTCATCGGGGTCGTACCGGACAAGGTCGCGGTGTTCGACACCCCATACTTGCCCGCGAGGTCACCGGGTCTCCTAGAAGGACTCATACCCGCCGTTCCCTGACTCGCCCGATAGTCCGAGGGCGAGGCCTTCACGGGACCATGGAGCGGGTAGGGCATATTCGTATCTGGTTGATTATACTGGTGAAGTAGTGATGCAGGATATCGGTGATCTTAAAATAAGTGCAAAGCGCTTAAAAAGGATAGGATAATAAACTGTATAACACGGTGGCCGAGACGGGCTGCTATTCATATTGGTGGGAGGATCATGAGAACGACGAAGTTGGCAGTGGCGCTGAAAGTGCTGGTCCTGACGATGATGGCGGCTTGTCTCGTCAGGTGTTCGGATGGGGACGATGACAGCGATCCCGGCGGTTATTCGGACGGAGACGGCGATGGGGACGGAGACTCCGAAGACTCCGAAGAGATTCAAATGTACACCATCGAGATCGCCGTCCTGGTGGGGGAAGGCGAGGTCGAGCTTCGACCCGACCAGGACGAGTATGAGGAGGGGCAGATAGTCACCATCACCGCCGTCGCCGATGCCGGGTGGCGGTTCGAGCGATGGGACGGGGATTTCGAGGCCCAGACCGAGGCCGAGGTGAACGTGGAGGTCCAGCAGGATTTGATCATCGAGGCCTACTTTGTGCGGATGGATGGTTGACCTCTATGTTGCATGTAGCAAAGGCGCGGGGGCGTTCTCGGCTGTCTGTCGTTATCTGTCTGGGGCTCGCCGCTCTGCTGGAGACGGCGTGTTACGGCAAGACCGACTGGGATAATCACCCCTGCGAGGCCTGTTCGCCCTGCGAGACCTGCCGGGGCGTGGAGGACGGAGAGGCGGTCTGTTCTCCGGAGGTCGGTGTCTATCGCAAATGTGGTAGCGACGGGTTTGTCCACTCGTTCAACTCCTGCGATCAGGATGAGGGGGTGGTTCATGAATGCGCGGAGGACAACTCCGATTGTACGGAGACGGAGATTGACGGGATCACCGACGCCCGCTGCGACTGTCTGAACCACTGGCAGGGGGATAGCTGCACCGATTGCCCGGGGAACTGGGACCCGGAGCAGGCGTGCGATGCCTGCCGGACCCATTGGGAGGGCGCGGACTGCGAGGAGTGTCCGGAGAACTGGGACGCCGAGGCGGACTGCGCGGCGTGCGAGAATCACTGGGAGGGGGAAAACTGCGAGGTTTGTCCGGGCAACTGGAACCCGGCGGAGGAGTGCGCCGAATGTCAGCCCCATTGGGATGAGGCCACGACTTGCGAGAGCTGCACCAACGGTTGGGATCCCACCAGGAACTGCGCGTCGTGCCTCTACGGGTGGACCGGCGACGATTGCGATGAACAGGACCATTGCGTGCGCTATGTGGATCCGAACAATCGCTTCCCCGTGCCAAACGGCGCCTCGTGGAAGACCGCCTATCGGACTATCGCGGAGGGGATCGCGGCGGCCGCCACAAGACCGGGG
>JBNLED010000092.1:0-3304 GCA_050304755.1 Polyangia bacterium
AAATCGCTGTCGCTCGCGCCAATGCACGCCATCAGCGTTCGTACTCGCCTTTGCCATCACTCATGAACAGTCCAGTTCAGCTCCTGATGTCAAAGGCTCCGTGCGACCACTGCTGACGCGCCTTGCCGCGTTTTTCCTTGCCGATCTATTGGGATTTCAAGGTTATGCTAGACTAGACTTTCGACATTTTCAGGGAGGCAAGTTCCTGCTCCTCCCCGGGAGAATGGGAGGGGGTGTTCATTGTCGAGAGAGGCAGTCGGAAATATCGATTCAGCGAAGCGGCGAACGCCGCCGCTACCCCGAATTCGTCGCCACTTCAGTGTATCCGATCAACCCGCCGATCCGGGGCGCGACTCCGCCAGACCTCGAGCAGGGCCTGCCGATACAAGGCCCCGGGGCGCTCGGGGGCGTCCTCGATGAGGGCCCTGGCGAGCTTGGCGGTCTTGCCCTTCCCCTTGATCGACGCGAGCCGCTCCCGAGCGGCGGGGGAGAGGGGGCGGCCGAGGGCGTGCTGGATCTCGTGGAGGGGCTCGAGGAGCTCGTGCAAGCCCCTCGCGGCGGGGTCGACGCTCATCAGGCAGGCCTCGATGACCTCCGCGGCGACCAGCTGATGGGGCCCGGAGACCCGGGAGAGCTCCCGCGCCACGTGCCCCAGGCGATTGAGCTTGATCCGGCCCCCCGCCACCAAGCGGGAGAGCACCGCGGCGATCCGGCCGGCCGAGATGCGGCCGTCCCCGATCCCCTCGACGGCGACATCGAGGGCCAGCTGTCTCACGTCCGCGTCCTTGGAGAGCAGCCCCAGCCAGAGGAGCAACGCGGCCGTCTCGTCCACCGGCAGGCAGCGCTCGAACAGCGGGTGGAGGTAGGCGTAGATCGGCTCCAGGCTGGAGCCGTTCTTGTCGACGCGGCGCGCGAGCGCCTCGATCCCCTGAATAAAGAACGGCCGCGGGTTGAGGGGCCACACCATGGCGGTCCAGTGGATCAGCCAGGGGGTCTGGATGCCGGGGCTGTGCCACCATTCGTCGGGGACCTCGTGCACCAGCGCCGTGGGGTAGTGGTTGAGCTCCGGGCACCGCTCATCGTTTATCACCTCCGGGTCCTGTTTCGATCCGAAGGCGCCGCGTATCCGCCGGAGCACGCCCCCCTTCGCGGTCTCCGAGGGAAACGCCGGGGTCCGTTCGATCCGGATGAGCGGTTTTTCGGAGGCGCTGCTCCGGACGGCGAGGGGCGTCCAGGTGAAGGCGGCACCGGTCACCACGTCGGGCCAGTCCCTGGGGAGCTCCAGCGGCGCCAGCGCTTCGAAGATCGCTGCCGAGGGGTGACGGGCGCGGGCCGCCGCGACCCACAAGGGCGCGTCCGGGCGATCATCCCGCGTCGGTCCCGCGTCGCCGCCGAGGGCCCACCGCACCGGCCTCCCGATGGGATCGCCGATCTCCCGGGCGTCTTTCAGGGCCGGCTCCCGATGACACGGCGCGAGCCGCAGCAGCGCCTGGATGGCGTCGGCATGAATGGGGCGCATGCCCTCGCCCGGCATCGACCGCAACCGCTCCACCAGCACCCGCGGGTCGATCCACCCCCAACGGTGGGTGGGGGTCGAGAGGGGTTGAAACGGCTCTTGTCGGAGCACCCGCCCTCGGAGCGCCGCCACCCGCAGCTGCGCGAAGCGCGGCGCGCCCCGTATCCTCAACCAGTCCGCCGTCTGGGTGGTGCAGAGGGTCCCGGTCAGCCAGGTCCGGATGAGGTCGGTCAGCGCGGGCAGGGTGCCGAAGCAGTCGATCCCCTGGCTCCCTTCCGCCGATCCTCCGGTCTCTATCCGGTGGAGCACGGGGGCGGTGCGGGCGGCGAAGTCCGCCGGCCGCTGATCGCAGAGCCGGCAGACGGCGTCGATGATGCGCTCGACGTCATCGGCGCTGTCCACCGCCTCCACGGCGTGGGCCACCGCGTCGATGAGCTCGTCGAGGCTCCCGATGGGGGCGAGGGGCTCGAGGGGCTCGAGGGCGGCCCTCTCCTCCAGGCGCCACACGGGATCCCCGGGGAGTCGCGACGTCAGGTCTTCGATGCGGTCGGCGGCGAGGCCGAGGGATGCCCTGACGCCCGCGTCGATCTCCCGGAGGTCCGCCCAGAGGCGTTCTGCATCATCGTTGTCGATCTCGGGCTCGGGCGCGGGCGCGATGATCGGCCCCTCGGCGTCTCCGCCGAAGGCCGCGAGGCGGGGCCGCAGCACCTCGGAGAGGTAGGGCGCGATCCCGGACCGATCAATGGCGAGGGGGTGACCGGCGGCGACCAGCGCCTCCAGCGCCTCGAGGGCGAGCGCCTGGACCTCCCGCGCCGGATGCCTCAGGGCGGCCGCGACCACCGCCTCCAGCGCGGCGCCGGACGCCCCGCCCCGCTGCCAGACGGTCCACGCCAGGCGGAGCGCCGCGCACGGCTGCGACTTGGGCTCGAGCTGGAAGACGACCGGCATGGCCTCGAGCACCCCGGCGCCGTCGAGGCGGGGGTCCTTGACGAGCCGCTTGAGCAGCTTGAGGGCGAAGCCGACGATGTGAGATGTCTTGTGGCCGAGGAGATCCCGGTAGGCCTTCTGCCGCGCGGTGATCTCTTCGGCGGTGGGCTTCAGCGCCTCGTGGAACCGCCGATAGCCGGAGAGGGTCTTGGCCCCGGTGAAGATCCACATGGCGGAGAGGCTCGCATCGAGCAGCCGGTCCCGGCTCAGCTCCCCGGAGGCCGCGAGCTTGACGAGCGCGTCGGTCCACGACTCGTACCCCTCGGCGCGGTGCTTCGGCGAATCGTACCAGTCGGTGCCGAACGCCTGGGTCTCCACCTCGAACAGGCGCCAGACATCCTCCCCGAGGATCTCCGGCCGCGCGCGGAGGCGAACGCTCAGGGGTGTGTTTCCCGCGCGGTTCGGCGCCCAGTAGCCGAAATAGAAGGCCATCAGGCGGATGTAACCGTCGGAGGTGGGCTTGCGACAGACCCCCACCCGGATCAGGGTTTCCACGATGGGCCACGTGAGGACGTCCTGCACCCCGTCGAGCCTGAGGTTGATCCACTCGTCCGCCCAGTCGGGGCGCCGGTCGATCAGGATCCGGCAGAGGGCCTCCTCCTCCTGCCAGACGTTCCACAGGTTGATCCGCTTCACCATGGAGAGGGGACAGACCGCCAACGCCACCAGCGACGCCTTGGCGTACGGGTTGGTCCTGTCCCGCGAGATGACGGTGATATCGCCCCTCGTGATCTGTCGGTAGAGCGTCTCTCCGGTCTTGGAGAGGGACCGCCGCTCCTGCTCCGTGAGACCGGAGACGGC
>JBNLED010000093.1:0-48350 GCA_050304755.1 Polyangia bacterium
GGCGGCCGCCTTCGTCGGCCTGCTGGTCTGTCCCCTCGGCTGTGACTCCGGCCTGCAGGAACCCGGTGAGCGTGAGCCCGACGGCGAGCTGGATGACGGATCACAGGACTTCGAGCCGCTGGATGTCGCGGATACGCGATCCATTCCCTATGAATGTGAGACCGTCGAGCAATGCGACGATCACGACCCCTGTACGCGCGGGGGGTGTCGTAACGGAAGGTGCACCTACGAGACCGTCCCGATGCGACACACCGAGCAGTCCATTGAGACCGCCGCCCCCGCGTTGGATGTCTCCCTCTCCTCGAATCGCCTTTATGTCGCGGAGGGGGTCTACGGGATCGAGGTGTTCGATATTGATGATCTCACCAGCATCTCCAAGGCGGGGTCCGCGCAGACGGAGGGGGAGGCGATCGCCGTGGAGGCGCACAACAACGGCGTCATTGTGTCCGAGGGGGAGGACGGGATCGAGACGTTCACGGCGAACGGCGATCTCATCAGTCACCACCCGGCGGACAGCTGGCCCATCTCCGATATTGAAAATGTGCAGAGCGTCGATATCGGCCCCCGTCACACGGTCATCTCCGGGTACGCGGACGGTGTTCTCATCGTGGACTATTCGGACATCAGCGGGCCGTCGCCGACGCAGCTCATCAACACGGGGGGGCGCGCGCAGGGGGCGGAATCGACCCATTCCGTGGCCGTGGTTGCCGACGCCCTGGGGGGGACGGGCGTGGTCCTCTTCGACGACGATCGGGGCCCCGTCGAGGGGATTCCCATCAGCACGGAGGGCCGGGTGCGAGACGTGGACATCGTCTGGGACACCGTGCTCATGGCCGAGCACGGGGCGGGGTTCGGTGTCGCGACGATCTCCGACCCGGAGCTGCCGGTTCGGTTGGTGAGCTATCCGTCTCCGGCCTTCATCATCTCGGCGGAGCTGCTCGGAGCCCAGACCGCCGCGGTTCTCGAATGGCGGGAAGAGGAGGAGCGCGGCCGGTTGGCGGTTTGGGATATCAGGAAGAGCTTCACCGGAAGGGTGGTGGAGGGGATCCCGGCGGCGAGCCCCCTGGCTCCGCAGCCCATCGAAAACGGATCCGTCTGGATATCCGGCAAGCCCGAGAAGATGGACGAAAGAGAGGGGCTTATCGCCGTCGCGACGGACGAAGGGGTCGTGCTGTTCTGGACCGGTTGTGACGATTGAGCTCGTTTCCGGGCGCGCCGCCTCTCCGACGACTACCCCGAGGTGGGTGGTGCCGGGGAGGACGGTGATTTCCGCTGCGACATAGGGAGTGATCGCCCGGGCGAACTGGTCCGCCTTGAAGACATCATCCTTCTGGCCGACGAAGACCGCGAGGGGCTTCGTGATGGCGGCGAGATCCGCCGTATAGTCGGCGGGGGCGAAGGCGGTGTTGAGCCGGTGGGCCGTCGCTTGATCTCTTCGATGAGATCCGCCAGGTCGTCCTCGTACTGCCCGATGTAGTCCACATCCCCTCGCCGCGCCGGGCGGTGGCCATGCCCCCTCAGGTCCGGCGTGTACACGTCGGCCAGACCGCTGCTCGCGAGGTAGGCCGCGAGGGGCAGGAAGTAGCGGCTGTGCCACCCTGATCCGTGAAGCAGGACGAGCGTTCTGTCCGACGTCGACGGGTAGTAGCGATAGTCGAGGCGGCTGCCGTCCCGTGCCTTGTACTGACGCAGCGGGGGGAGGATACTGTAGTCGATGCGCAGCAGCTCGTCGAACGACAGCTGCCTCCGGGAGGAGGGATCCGGCGCAGCGGTGCCGAACACGATGAGCCCGGTCGCGATGCCAAGATAGGTCACCATCGGAGCGAGGAGCGACAGGACCACCCGCTTCCACACGCGTCTCACATCTCTACCTTGGACCGCATGGATCGGAGCAGGCGCTCTCGTCGGGGATCCATCTTGCCGGCGATGCGGGCGGCGCCCCTTGCCGCGATGAGCTCCCCCTCCAGGCCGAGCCCGCTCACCACCTGATCCCCCGCGAGGAGCAGCCCCTTGATGCCCGAGCGATGGGGAAGGTTGCCCGCGCCGAGGGGACCGGACTCCGGCGGCGGTCGGAGCAGCCACTTCGGCACCTCCTCCGGGTGGGGCAGCGGCGGCGCCGTTCCCGCGGCGTTGCCGGTGAGGTCGATGGGACCGAAGCCGTCATAGGGAGAGTGGATGACCTCGAGGTGGAGATCGAGAAAGGGCACCAGCTTCCGGATCCGATCCAGGATGGCATCCCGCAGCGCGCCGCTCTCGATGGTGTGGTCCGCTCCGAGCGGCACGATGCAGGAGACCTGGAGGGCCGCCTTGCCCTCCTCCTCCTGTGGAATCCGCTCCACGCGAAGCAGCTCGTCCCCGAGCCCCGGTCCGTTGACCACGAAGGCCGTCTCCGCCAGCCCTTCGGGCACCACCTCTTTCCGGACGCCGAGGTTGACGGCGTACCCCCGGGGCGCCGCCGGACACGCCTCCACCAGCCCGCGGAACCGCTTGGTCCATGTGGTGGGCTGAATAAAGGACGCGAGCTCCGCCGGGCTGAGGCTGGTCAGGATCACCTGGCACCCCACCGTCTCCTTCCGTCCGGCCAGGGCGACGCCGAACACCTTGCCCTTCTTCACGATAATTTCGGTGATCTGCTGTCGCGGGTGGGCATCCCCGCCCTGGCCCACCACCTGCTCCAGGAGCAGCTCCCGCAGGCCGTCCCGCCCGCCGTCGATGGCCCCGCAATCGAAGAGCCAGTTCCCGAGCAGGCGGTACCGTACGAGTGGGTGGAGCTTCGAGGCCCCGGCGGTCTCGAACCGGAGGGGGAGCTCGAACACCTCCGGGAGGGGCGCCCCCTCGAGCTTCGAGACGAAGAATCCCGGCGCCCGGAAGGGGTTCTGCACCTCGACCCTGGAATACTCCCGCTTCTCGAGGAAGGACTCGGGCGGCAGCACGAAGTCCCGGGAGAGGAGCTTCTCCACCTCTCCGCTGATCCGCCCCACGCCCTCGAGGGCCTCTGCGAAGGTCGCGGCGTCGTCGGGGAGCTCCCGCCTCACCTCCTCGCCGGTGTGGGACACGTTATGGCTGACGTCGATGCGGACCCGGGGACCGATGAGCTGGAAGGCCGGCTCCGGCATGCGGACGGCCAGGCTCACGAGCTGAGGAATGCTGAGCTCGTCCACTACCCGCGTGAACACCGGAGAGGCGGCCCCCGTGAGGACGAACGGTCGCTTGGAGAACCGGTAGTTGAAGCACGAATACCGATCCCGGGCACCCTCCTGTCCCACCACCAGCACGCGGAAGCCCCTTTTCGCGAGCAGCGCGCCGGCGGTCAGGGGGCCGAGCTCCATCCCCATCACTACGACATCGTAGTAGAACGTGGTCACCGATCCCCCTTGAAGGTCCCCGGTACGGGCGCGCGCATTGGGATCAGGGGCTTCCCGGCGTCGACATCCCGCCCGGCGCATCGATGGGTTGTCTTTGTCATATCCGGGAAGTTAGTGCACCAGGGCCGCCCCTGTCAACGTGATGCGCACCGGGCCTTTGCGAAGCCCTCTTTCCCTTTGAATTCCCGTTGGATTATTTGTAAACTCCGATGAAGGTTGCGAGGTGCCCCATGCCCCATCGGCTCGAAGACTACGCTTTCGGACGGGTGACCGTGGACGGCGAGGTCCACACCAGGGATCTCATCGTCCACGACGGCGGGATTATTCCCGGCTGGCGGCGCCGGCAGGGGCACTCCCTGGTCCCCGACGACCTCTCCCTCCTGGGGCGCCTCCCCGCGACCCTCATCGTGGGCTGCGGTGCCTCGGGGCAGCTCGTGGTCCCCGCCGCTACCCTGGACTGGCTTTCCGACCGGGGAGTGGCGGTCATCCCCCTCCCCACCGCCGAGGCGTGCCGCCGCTACAATGAAATGGGTATCCGGGGTGACGTGGTGGCGGCGCTGCACCTGACCTGTTAGCGACTTACATTTACAGCAGGCAAAGGAGGTGTCGTGACCGTTCCCCAGAAACCCAAGCCCATCGCCCTCGTGGCTCTCGGCGGGCACGCGTTCATGCGGCAGGGAGAGGTCGGCACGTTCGCGGTGCACACCAGGAACGCGGCGGCCATCTGCAGGACCCTCGGCAATCTGGTGGATCACGGCTACAAGCTGGTGATCACCCACGGCAACGGACCCCAGGTGGGCGACCTGTTACTCCTCAACGAGTCGGGGGATCCGTTCGTGTCCAGGATGCCCCTCGACGTCCTGGTGGCCCAGACCGAGGGGAGCCTCGGGTACTTCCTCCAGCAGGCCATGCTCAACGAGCTGAGGCAGCGGGGCTACTCCAAATACGTCATGACCGTGGTGACCCAGGTGGTGGTGGATTCGGAGGACCCGGCCTTCGAGTCGCCGAACAAGCCCATCGGGCCGTTCATGTCCGAGGCGGACGCGACGCACCGAAGGGACACCTTCGGCTGGATCATCTCGGAGGACCCGGCCGGCCGCGGGTGGCGCAGGCTCGTCCCCTCGCCGACGCCCATCAAGGCCGCCCAGTGGCGAATGATTCGGGAGTCCGCGGAGGCGGATCACATCGTCATCGCCTGCGGCGGGGGCGGTGTCCCAGTCATCATCAACGATGACGGCGCCTTCGAGGGGGTGGAGGCGGTCATCGACAAGGACTCCACCTCCGCCATCCTCGCCACGCAGATCGGCGCGGAGATCCTCATCATCCTCACCGAGGTGCCCAACGTCTATACGGGCTTCAACACCGATCGGCAGAAGACGATCAGCGCCGTCACCATCGAGGAGCTGCGGGATCTGTATCGGAGCGGCGAGTTCCCCCAGGGGAGCATGGGGCCGAAGGTCAAGGCGGTCCTCGACTTCCTGGACAAAGGCGGGAAGCGCGCTATCATCACCAATCCCGCCACCCTGCCGAGCGCCCTGAACGGCCGCGGCGGCACCCACATCATCGGCGCCTGCTGATCCCCTCCAAGGCGTCATCTCAAGGTGATCTCGACGTGTCCGCCCGAACATTCTCGTCGTGAGTAAACGCATTGTTTTCGATATCATCTCGGTTTTCGTTTTGATCGACATTGAATCCGACCGTATCTGATATATTATTATGAACGGAAATTTTTGCAGTGGAAAGGTACCTGCAGCGAGTGATTGTCAACTGAAGTCAAAGCGCTTCGCGGGAGAGATAGTATGAGCATGGTATCGGAGATCTTGGTCTGGGCGGGGGTCGTCGTGGTTGTCGTAGTCTTTGTAGTGGGCGTGGTATATGCGGTTTTCGGAAGAGGGCTGGCATTTCGGATATACTCCCTGATGACCCCCACAATCGGTATTGTGGGGATCGCGGGGGTCATCGCGGGAAAGATCGAATTAACCCCCCTCAACGTGTTCGTCGTAGTGACTCCCGCGGCGTTTCTTTCAGTCACGATTCTCTATATACTATATCGGCGAACGGTGGGGGACCTCGGCGAGAGCGCCCTGGCGCTTCGGGCCAACAGCAGCCAGCTCTCCGCGTCTTCGTCCCAGTCCTCCGCGACGGCCGCTGAGCAGGTGAACGTCGTCTCACAGGTGAGCAGCACCCTCGAGGAGATGTCCCAGACGAGCGCCGTCGGAACCGAGAACTCACAGCAGATTGTTAAAGTAACCTCCGACGCGGTTTCCCAGGGAAAAGCGGGCCAGGCCTCGATAAACGAGGCCCTCTCAATCATGGCCCGCATCGGACGGGTCAACCACATCGTGGACACCGTCAACCAGGTGGCCGAGCAGTCCAACATCCTCGCGGTGAACGCGGGGATCGAAGCGGCGAAGGCCGGGGAGCACGGGCGGGGATTTTCGGTCGTAGCATCGGAGGTACGGAACTTGGCCGAGCGGACCCGGCGGGCCACCCGGGAGATCCGCGACGCCCTGGAACTGAACGTGGCGGGACGCGGCGCCCTCGAGGCGACACAGCAAGTCATCGAACGTCTCCTGGTGGTCCTCGAGGATGCATCGGACAGGTCTCGGCAGATCGCCGGAGCATCGGTACAGCAGACCGCGGGGATCCGTCAGATCTCCGATGCGATCCTTTCGCTGAACGAGGCGAGCCAGGACAACGCCGCGATGTCCAGCCAGATCGGGCAGGCCGTCAGCAACCTCGAGGCGATCAGCCGCCGGATAGAACAGTTTGTGGGGGGGAAGAAGCGAACGCCTCAAGAAGGCGCGTAAGGAATTGGACATGGCAATGACCAACACCAAAATCAGACGGCCTCGACCAGGGAGGCGCTCCCCCAGAGACGAACCCGGACAACTGAAAGTCCTCCTCGTGGATGACATGCGGTCGAACCGCGCGCACACCCGATCGATGCTCGCCGATCAGGGCTACCTCATCGAGGAGGCCGCGAACGGGGTGGAGGCCATCGAAATGGTGAAACGCTTTCGACCCCACATCGTTCTGTTGGATATCGTCATGCCCGAGATGGACGGGATTACATGCTGTCAGAAGCTCAAGGAGGACCCCGGCCACAAGGTAAAGGTCATCATGGTGACGGGGAAGTCGGAGTACGGACAGATTTCCACGGCCTTCCGGGCCGGGTGTGACGACTACATCACCAAACCGATCGATCAGGAGATCCTCAGGGAGAAGGTGGCCGAGCTCGGCAAGGTGATGCTCTGCCGGGAGAGTCTGAGCGAGTTCCTCAAGGTGTGAAGGTGTGGACGAGAAGCGGAGGTATACGGAATGGCCGACAAGACCATTGTCATTCTGGAACAGATAGGTGAGATGCAGAGAAACCTGGCGGAGCTCAAGGCTTCCCTGGCGGAGAAATGGGTCCGGGAGACCGTGCCGACAGGCACCTTCGAGATGTTCGTCTGTCGCGCCGACGCGGAGCGATACGGTCTCCCGGTCGAGTCCGTGGAGGAGGTGCTCGCCATGTGCAAGCTCGGCGACTACCCCGAGGGACCGCCGTGGTTCAGCGGGGTGCTCAACCTCCGCGGCGAGATCCTGCCGGTGGTGGACGTGATCGGACGAATAGAAAACCGTCGTCGCGCCGTTCGCGCCGGGGACTTCATCGTGGTCGTCAACGTGGACGGCAAGCGGTTCGGTCTCGTGTTCCAGGAGGTCTTTCACGTGCACACCGTCAATGGCGCGACGGTTCAACCGCCCATGCGGGATATCCCCGAGGCCCTCTATGTGCTCGGAATCGTCAACACGAAGGAGGCGCCGGTCTATCTGCTCAGCCTGTCCGCCCTGCTCGGGACCGCGGATATCCCCGAGGAGCTGCTATGAACGAAGTCGGTCGGTTGCTGGATCTGATAGGCGACCGCTTTGGGCTGGCCCGGAAGGATCACTCCCGGGACCAGTTGAATCGGGCGGTGGAGGAGATGTGCGCATACCGTCGGATGCCTCCCGAGGCCCTCGTCGCCCTGGCCGAAACGAATGACGGGGTCCTCCGCGCCCTCGCCGGATACCTCACCGTGGAGGAGTCCTTCTTCCTCCGCCACCCGGAACACTACGAGGTGCTTATCCGTGCGGTGCGAGCGCTGCTCAAGGACCGTGAGGCGTCATCGATCGTTATCTGCTCTCTGGGGTGCTCCCATGGCCAGGAGCCGTATTCCATCGCCATCGCCTGCGCGGAGGAACTCCTGCCCCACGAGCTCTCGCGGGTGAGGATCATCGCGTCCGACCTGAACCCCGATGCAATCGAAAGCGCCAGAAGGGGGCGCTACCACAACTGGTCTTTTCGTGGACTGAGCCCGACGTTGAAGGCCCGATACTTCAGACCGATGAAGGACGACACCTTCGTGTTGAGTCGCGAGATCCGGGAGATGGTGGCCTTCCATTGCCTCTCGATACAGGAACACGCGATGCACCTCGGCTGGCGATCGGTGGATTTCCTCTTCTTCCGGAATGTCGTCATCTACCTGACCGGGGCCGCCCAAAGGAAAGCCTTCATCCAATGCGGAAACCTGCTTCGACCCGGCGGGATGCTCTTCACGGCCCCGAGCGATCTGACCCCGCCGAAGGAGCTCTTTCGTCTGGTCGGTGACGCCACCTCAATCTTCTCCGGTGTGTCGGGTGAGGAAAGCGATGCGCCGTCGCTGCTTCGCGCCCCGCCCAAGCGCGGCCTCATCGTAGTATGTCCGCCGCGGCCCGTGGCCCCGAACGCGGTGGGCTTAGAGGTGTCCGGCCAGGAGGCGAGACATCTTTCTGCTTTGCCGATCCGGACGGCGGACCCCATAAAGACGTGTGGCACCTATATCGCTCAGGGCCAGCAGCACCTGGAAAACGACAGTCTGGAGAGCGCGTTGACGGATTTCCGCCACGCCACACTGCTGTGTCCGAACGATCCGATCGCGCGGTTCTGGTATGCGGTCGCGCTTCAGCGACACGGTCTGCCCAGGCGATCCCTCGGACAGATCGAGCAGATCATCTCAGTGCTCGGCGGGCTGCCGACGAAATCGCTCCTCTCTGACGGTCAGACCACCGCCGCTGACCTAATGGTCGCCGCGCAACAGCTCAAGGAGAGACTCTTATGAGTACCGAAGACACCCCTCTGTCCGAAATGAGTATCATGGAACAGCGGGCCGCGGAGTACGCCGCCTTGGCAGACGCCCGCCAGAAAGACACCGTGGTGGAGACCGTGGTGGTGCTCGGTGTGGGCAAACAGAAGATCGGGATTTCCAGTGTGAAGCTCGATATTGTCGAGAAGTCCCCTCCGATTGCGTATCTGCCCGGGCTTCCGCGGGTGGTGACCGGTGTGCTGCAGCTCCGGGGAGGTCTCCTGGCCGCCGTGGATATCGCCGGCTGGTTCGGCATCAAGGGTGGCGGCGGCTCCTTTATCGCCGTGGTGGTGGATTCCACCGGCCGTAAGCTCGGTCTGCTCGTGGATGAGGTGATCGGGTTTCGGGAGATACACCGGGAGGAGCTGGTCGAGGGATTCTTCGGCAAGAAGGCGCAGGGGGGGTACCCCGTGTGGGGAACCACTCGGGATATGATTACTATCATCGACGTCGAGAAGCTCTTCGACTGTCCCGAGACCAGGTTCGACGTGGCGACGCTTTAACAAGGGAGGGGTCGGATATGAATCGAGAGGATCTCGAAGCCATTTTCAGGGAAGAAGCCGCTGAGCTCATCGACCGCTTCGGCCAGCTGGTCCAGTCTCTAAAAAACGCGGCGGCCGAGGATATGCAGGCGATCTACGGCGAGCTGTATAGAGTAGCCCATAACCTCAAGGGCGCCGCGCACACCGTCTCGAACAAGGGGATCTTGGCCCTGGCTCACCAAGTCGAGGAGGATCTGGAACCGTACAAGGCCGATCCGTCATCGATAACCGCGGCGACGATTGAGCGTCTCAAAGAGGCCACCTCTGCCCTGCAGATGCTCCTCGAAGACGCCAACAACGCGGCGGAGAGGAACGGCGATGTCGTTCCCGGAGGGGAGAAGCATGACCCCGTTAGTCCGACGTTGAAAGACCAGACCTCCATTCGCGTGGGCGCCGACCGTTTCGATGCGCTGATGGGATACTCCGGGGCGATCCTGATGGCCCGGGCACGCATGGAGGCGCGTCATCATCGCCTGCGGCGGCTCGCGGAAGTCCTGGAGCGAGGAAACGATAAGCGCTCCCTCGACGGTGGGGCCTGGGATCGGGCGGTCGAGGAGATCAACGACATCATCCAGTCAGACAACCGCGATCTTCTCGATTTTGGCTACCTGACCGACGGAATCAACCACGCGATGAAGCGGATGCGCATGGTGCCCCTCAGACTCGCGGAGCGGGGATGGCGGGAGATCGCGCGGAAGGCGGCCCACGAAACGGGGAAGCGGTTGGAGATGGTGATCCGGACCGGCAACATCGAGCTCGACAAGAACGTGCTCGATCAGCTGCGGGAGCCCATCATGCATCTCATCCGCAACGCCGTCGATCACGGTATCGAGCCGTCGGAAGAGCGGGTGGCGGCCGGGAAGCCGGCCGAGGGGAGGCTGGATATCGAGGCCGCGGTGCAGGGGGCGATGGTGCGAATCACGGTGCGGGATGACGGAAAGGGGGTGGAGCGAGAGCGGATCTGGGAGACCGCCCTCGCCCTTCGCCTGATGGACGAGAATCAGCTCTCCGCCATGTCGGACCAGGAGCTCCTCGATCTGCTGTTTCATCCGGGATTCTCCACCGCGAAGGAGGTCTCGACGGTGAGCGGGCGGGGCGTGGGCCTGGACGTGGTGAGGGCGCGGATCGAATCCTTCGGCGGCCGAATCGGTATCTGGTCCCCTCCGGACAGGAGCGGAACGACCTTTCATTTGTCCATTCCCCTGAGCCTCCTGTCGACAGTGGGGCTGCATGTGATGAGCGGCGATACCGCCTATACCCTGCCCCTCGAATACGTCCAGAGCATGACCTCCGCTCTCGAGGAGGAGACCGAGTTGATGGACGGGTATTGGGTGCTCAAGCAGAAGGACGCCGACCCGATTCGGATCGTCGAGCTCGCCGAGCTGCTCGGCAACCCGAACAAATCCGCGCGGCGCCCGGACAAGGTGGTGATCCTCTCCCGCTCCAACCTGTTGCTGGGGCTGCTGGTGGACCAGGTGGAGGGACATTTCGAGTTCGTGGCCCAACCTCTGCCGTGGAACCTGGAACGCCTTCCCGGAATCAACGGCGTGAGCCTCCGTCCCGACGGGAGCGTGGTGGTGGATCTCGATGTGCCCTACCTGTTCGAGCTCGCCGGCAACATCACCGGTCGGAACGGCTCGATGTCAAAGATCAGGACCTCCAGCGTGGCGAGCACCGCGGTGAGCGCCCGGAGGGTGCTGCTGGTCGATGACTCCCTGGCCTGCCGGACCATGGAGAAGAACATCCTGCTGGACGCCGGATATCACGTGGTGCTGGCCGAAAACGGCAAGGTCGCCTGGGAGCGTCTGGCCGAGGGGACGTTCGACTGCCTGGTCAGCGATGTGGACATGCCGGAGATGAACGGATTGGAGCTGACCCGCCGGGTTCGATCGACGGACAAACTTCGGGATCTTCCCGTTATTCTGGTGACCAATTTGGACAAACCCGAGGACAGGACCGCCGGGGCCGATGCCGGCGCCGACGAGTATATCGTAAAGGGCACCTTCGACCAGAAGACTCTGCTCGAGGCGGTCTCCAAATACATCTGACGTCGGGACATTTTCATTGGGCGATTCGCCCTTTGTATTTGTACGTACAATTACTTTCTCGAGGCGGAAAAAATCGTCCGTCAATTGCTCCTTTTTCCTTGACACGGATTGCCGAAATGATTTTCTTTGCATGTAAGAAAGCGAGAGTTGCTATGAGACATCGACGAAAATTCAATCGGCACAAAGCGGCCAACGCAATGATCCCCATGGGACCCTGTCAGTATCGTTTTCTCCTATCCCTGCCCTCATCCCTTTTGTCACTCAGTTAGACCGCAGCATCACATCCCCGCGGGCAACGATCGGGTAGCGCACGTCATTCGACGCGCATGCGTCCCACATCGTTTCCCGGGGCGGCAATGCTGCGGTCCGAGCAATATCCCGGAGGCGTAGCCTAACGGTAAGGCAGCAGCTTGGAGAGCTGTAGCTCGCGCGAGCGGGTTCCCGGTTCGAATCCGGGCGCCTCCTATTACGATGTCCCGCCAGGCGCGCGGACGAGAGGAAGGTTGGCAGAGATGGAATTGCACCCGATTCGAAATCGGAGGTCTCCAATGATGGAGCACAGGTTCGAGTCCTGTACCTTCCGCGATGATGGAGGAGTGGCAGAACGGCAATGCACCCGGCTTGAACCCGGCGGTTGTCAGCGACGGCAAGGAGGTTCGACTCCTCCCTCCTCCGCATGGAAGGTTGGTCGAGGGGTAAGACACCGGATTGCTAATCCGAGGTTGTCCGAAAGGGCACACAGGTTCGAATCCTGTACCTTCCGCGATGATTGGAAGCTCGAATCCTGCTTCCGCCAGGTGTCCGTGGCCCAATTGGAAGAGGCGCGGGGTTTAAGCCCCCGAAGTTGTCGGTTCGACTCCGACCGGACACACAAACGCCGCGGCCGCCGGGGCGCGGGCGCTCGACTATTGGACCGATTGGACCGATTGGACCGATTGGACCACCCCTGGATTTCCTTGGGAAACAAGCGTCCGAGAGCGAGTCCATCGGGTCCATTGGGTCCATGGATAGAGCGCCAGCGCAAACCGCGCTGTATTTCGGGTGGGTACCCCAATTGGAAGAGGGACGCGACTAAGAATCGCGACAGTGTGGGTTCGACTCCCATCCCGCCCACAGATGAGCAATCCGCTGGAATGCGCGGCCGCGGTTGCTCGACATGCGCGAGTACCCCAATTGGAAGAGGGGCCGGTCTCAGACACCGGTGGTTGAGAGTTCGAATCTCTCCTCGCGTACCCATTCGGTCTGATTTTCGGGGAACATTGAATTTATTGGAGACGTACAAGTATAAGTACCAATATCTAATAACCAATATCTAATCATTAAAAGCTCGCAACATGTTGATATTTTTAAATATTTATTGTTTTTCATCTTGACATGCCGAGCCAGCGGGTTTAAGTTCTTTGCAGCTGAGGAGAGATCCTCCAAAAATGGACAGGAAGATGTTGAACCGAATTTCAAATATCAAGCAGAGCGCCTCTAAGGGATATCGCCACGCCGGTTACGGCGATATTTCATCATGGCAAATCTTCGCGCTTTATTCACAGTCGCTGGCGGGTAGCAATGTCTATATGGACGTGGACCCCGATAGTGACTTTGAGACGAGGTGCCCAGGCGGCTGAGGAATTCATCATTTGACGATTTACAAGCCGCCTGGTGAATGCCCGGCGGCTTTTTTGTTTTATACGGACCTCGCGAATAGTTACGGGGCCAGGAAACAGCGCAACGCAATCTCTTCGCGCCGGCATGGGTTGACGACATCGTTTTGAGATTGCAAGACCGGCGGTCCGGCGCGGATCGCGCGCAGGAGAGGTGTATCCAATCCGCTGGATCGAGCGGAACCATCGGGACGGCACGACCATAGGTGAGGTCAGCTGGCTGTAAACCATCCGCTCCAGGAGCTTTGGGGGTTCGACTCCCTCCCGTCCCACGGAAGAACCACCGGTTGCGGGGCCGGTGTCGACGCATCGTCGCCATGCGACGAAACCGCGCGGGTCGAAGAGACCGGCGCCATGCGAGTTCGTTGACAACTGAATAGCAGGTCATTGGGTCAGTAGCCGAGATGGTCAAGGCGGCGGTGTGAAGTACCGCAGATCGGGGTTCGAGTCCTCGCTGGCCCACAAGATGGTGGCGGTCGCTGTACATTCAGCGCCACCAAAGTCATACCGACGGATTCTGGTATCGAGACGTAGCTCAGTCTGGAGGAGCGGTTGGCTTGGGTCCAACAGGTCGCAGGTTCAAATCCTGTCGTCTCGACAGTCTGTTGCAACGGAGCGCGCTGCCTTGAGAGCAGATTCGCAGGTTGCACAGCAGGTTTTCGTGCGCTTTCCTGCTCTCCATCCAGCACGCTGGATTCCGTGCAAGAAAGCGAATCGTGTCGTTTCGACTTTAATTGGGGTCGAGGGCTACTGGGGTGGCCATCTGACTGTCGATCAGACGCAGGAGGGTTCGATTCCCTTCGGCCCCGCCGTCGATGGACCGAACGGGATCGGTTATCGCAACTGACTGAAAATCAGCTCCCGCAATGGGCTCCGATCTCACCGCCTCGTTCATCGGCTTGATGTTGTGAGGGACCGCAGGCATTGGGTTATCGGGCTATTAACCCAGGGGTCGCGGGTTCGAATCCCGCTCGCCACCCTCTTTATGGTGGCGGTAGCTCAGACGGGTAGAGCACTTATCGTCCCAGTGTCGCCCCTTGTTCCTCACATTTTTTTGTAAACCGGCTTCGGAGTAGAGAGGAGGTGTGCCATGCAACTGCTCCACAAGTGGTTTTCCAAGCGGCCTCGGCAGACCGGCCCGATGCTCGGCGCGGGGCAGGTCGAGATGCGCTCCGGCGGCTTCGGCTTCGCGGTCGACGACTGGACACGCCTCGACCGGTTCCTGATCCTGGGAAGCGAGGGCGGGACGTACTACGTCGGCGAGCCGCAGCTGACCCGGGAGTCCGCGGAGGCGGTCCTCCGCTGCATCGGGGTGGACGGGATACGCGCTGTCAACCGCATCGCGGAGATCTCCGCCGGCGGCCGCGCGGCCAGGAACGATCCCGCCCTGTACGCCCTGGCGATGTGCGCGAAGCTCGGAGACGAGCCGACCCAGGCGGCCGCCTATAAGGCCCTACCCGCGGTGGCCCGTATCGGCACCCACGTGTTCCACTTCTGCGAATACGCGAAGGCCTTCGGCGGGATCGGCGGCAACGGGTTCAAGCGGGCCCTCACCCGCTGGTATGCGACCAAGAGCCCGCGGCAGCTCGCGCTCCAGGCCGTGAAGTACCAGCAGCGGGACGGATGGTCCCACCGGGATCTGCTGCGGCTGGCCCACCCCATCGCGCCGTCCGCGCAGCACCAGGCGATCTTCCAGTGGATGGTCCGGGGCTGGGAGGGGATCATGACCCGCCCGGACGTGACCTCCGAAGATCTGCGGCTGATATGGGCGTTCGAGAAGGCCAAGCACGTGGAGGAGGCTTCGGAGATGGCCCGGCTCATCGCGGACCATCGCCTGCCCCACGAGTGCGTGCCGAACGGGTTCAAGCAGCACCCCGCCGTCTGGGAGGCGCTGCTCGAGCACATGCCCGTCGGCGCCATGCTGCGAAACCTGAACAAGATGACCGCCGTCGGGCTGCTCACGGGCACGTCCCGGGCCACCCGGCTCGTGAGCGACCGGCTCGGGGACAGCGGCATCATTCGACAGGCCCGCCTGCATCCCATGGCCATCCTGGTCGCCGCGAAGACCTACGCCGCCGGGAGGGGCTTCAAGGGGACCCTGACCTGGTCGCCGATCGGGCGGATCGTGGATGCCCTGGACGGGGCGTTCTACAACGCCTTCAGCACCGTAACACCGACCGGGAAGCGCCTCTGCCTCGCGCTGGACGTCTCCGGGTCGATGTCGAGCCCGGTGTCGAGCACACGGAACCTCTCCTGCCGTGAGGCGACGGGGGCGATGGCGCTCGTCACCGCGAACGTGGAGCCACGATACGAGATGGTCGCGTTCGCGGCGGGGGGGCCGGGATGCGTCAGCTACGGGAAGAACGCGTGGGGATGGGGCAACGGCATCGCCCCGGTCTCCATCACGCCGAGGATGCGCCTCGACGACGTCCTCAAGCGGCTCTCACGGCTGCCCATGGGCGGCACGGACTGCGCGCTGCCCATGCGGTGGGCGCTCCAGACCAAGACCCCGGTGGATGGCTTCGTCATCTACACGGACAACGAATCCTGGGCCGGCGATGTCCACGTCGACCAGGCCCTCGACGACTACCGGCAGCGCATGGGGATTCCCGCGAAGCTGGTGGCCGTCGCGCTCTCCGGCGACCGGTTCTCGGTCGCCAACCCCCAGGATGCCGGCCAGATGGACGTGGTTGGTTTTGATACGGCGACGCCGGACATCATCAGCGACTTCCTGGCCGGTTGATTTCCCAACGCGGAGCCCCCGTGTGTTCGGGGGCTCCGCACTTCTGTCCCTGTCGTCTAGGCGGTGAGGATACCGGGCCTTCAACCCGGTGGCACGGGTTCGATTCCCGTCAGGGGCGCTTTGGTTTTGTAGCATAGAATAGTCCCGGCCCCGATCACCGCGGCGGGGAGGTTTCGGGAATCTCAACGGTCTCATAAGCCGTGTAAAGCCGGTTCGATTCCGGCCGTCGCGAAACAGATGACCTGCTGTTCGGTGGCTCAGGGACACAGCGATATCGGAGACGGGTAGACGAAGGAGGTGTGAAAATGATGACGCTCGTACTCGACATGGGCTACCAGCCTATCAACACGGTGCCGTTCACCCGCGCGCTGCGGTATGTCGTCAAGGGCAAGGTGGACGTCATCGAGAACTACGATCAGGCCATCCACCCCGACTGGCAGATGCCGGCGGTGGTGCGGCTGACCCACTGGATCAAGCGCCGGAAGACGGGCGTGAAGTTCTCCCGGCAGAACGTGCTCGCGCGGGATCGCTGGCGGTGCGCCTACTGCGGGGAGCGGAAGCCCACCGGGGAGCTGACGTTCGATCACATCGTCCCGAAGTCCCGCGGCGGCCGCACCACGTGGCAGAACATCGCTACCGCCTGTATCGGGTGCAACCTGAAGAAGGGGAGCCGGACGCCGGACGAGGCCGGGATGATGCTGCGGATAAAGCCGGTGCAGCCCACGTGGCTGCCCCTGTTCAACATGAGCCTCCACCCGGGCATGGATATCCCGGCGGAGTGGCGAGAGTACTGGACCATAGAGCTCGAAAACTGACGCTCGCAATCGAGGCGGCGATCGATGCCGACGTCGTGTCCGTTGCGAGCCCTTATGGCCGGGCACCCGATGGGAGGTAGCGGTTTGGGGATTGAGGTCTCATCCAAGAGATCTGACGCTTCAAGTTCCCTCAAAACGTCCTGCGCATAGCTCAGCGTAGGTGCCCGGCCGCTTTTTTCTCAGCCCGGCTTCCCTGAAACAGGGGAAGTCTTTGTCGATGAGGTGATGATATGGAAAACGCATACACAATCGAACAGTCCTTTGTCGGGCTCCTCTATGAGGACGGCGCGTTCGTCAGGACGCTGCCCGCCGGGCGGCACGTGTTCAAGCACCGGATGTTCTCCCGTCCCATCGATCGGAAGATCGTCCGGGTGGACCTGCGCGAACGCTCCCTCTCCATCAAGGGGCAGGAGATCCTGACGTCCGACAAGGTGGCGATCCGCGTCACGCTGCTGGTCTACTACCGTGTGACCAACGCCGAGGCCGCGGTGCACAGCGTGGCCTCCTACGAGGAGCGGATCTACGAGGACGTCCAGCTGGCCGCCAGGCGGTTTCTGGCCAACCGGAACCTGGAGGAGATCCTCAGCGACCGCAACGAGATCTCCGACGCGGTGCGGGAGGACGTGAGGGGAGCCGCCGAGGGGTACGGTGTGGAGATCCTCCGGGCGGACGTCAAGGATCTGGTCTTCCCGGGGAACCTCCGGGAGATCATGAACCAGGTGCTCGAGACAGAGCGGCGCGCCGAAGCCCGGATTATCCAGGCCCGGAAGGACGCCGAGGCAATGAGGATTCAGCTGGAATCCGAAAGGAGGGCCGCAATGGAGAAGATCGCGGCGGAGAAAGAGCGCATCCGCCTGACCGCGGAGGCGGAGCGGGAGCGGCTGCGGCTCAGGCTGCAGGCGGAGATCGAGGAGGCCCGCTCCATGGCGGACTACCCGCTCATCGCCCAGCTCCGGCAGCTCGATGCGCTCAAGGAGATCGCCAAGAACGGCGGGAAGTTCTACCTCGGTCTGACCAAGGAGGAGCTGTTGATCGCCGAGACCAAGTGAGCATATCGCCGATCCGGCCGATCGGGCCATGACGAATTCTCGTGATTCAACACGAAGCCCTGCGGCGCCGTTTGCCGCGGGGCTTCATTTTTTTAGGGAAGATCCCGAAGTCCCGAAAATAAAAAGGGACCGATCGTCCGGTTGATGCAGCGTGAGGCCAACGTTCAGATTTTGTAGCATTTTTAGACGGGCAGCGGCGACCCCGTGCGACTGATTTCCTTCGGCACGTTGCGCAATCCTCGGGTCGCGGTGGCCGCGGCTCATGAGCTCGCGGAGTCCACCGTCGATCCCGGCTCGGCCAATTGGCAGGCCACGGGGGACCAACGCCGATCCTACTATTTCGAGGAGGCGGGCAGGGAGGTACCCTATCGGATGTGCGTTCCGACCGGCTGGGACGGCGAGTCGGAGTTGCCCCTCGTCATGTTCCTACACGGCGCCGGGTGATACTATTCGGGTCGGGAGCCGTGAAAGTTGAAGATATTCAGGTTTGTCTTTAATTGATCTTGAGATATGACAACGATGAAAGGGCAGGAACAAATGAGAATCCGTCTGTTTTGCTTGGTTGTTCTGTCTTCCTCCGGCTGCGAGGCCGAGGAGGCGGACGCTCGGGAGAACTCCCCGGTGCTGTGCTCGGATGACGAGGACAACGACAACGACGGCCACGCGGACTGCGATGATCCGGATTGCCGCCGGTTTTGCGAAGTGAGCAACGAGCCGGAGAGCTGCGGCATTCCCGAGAGCTTCGGCTGGAACGCTTCAGAGCCGTTGATATCCCCGCCGGAGGGCTCCGTCTCCATAAAGGATCCGTCTGTGGTCTTCTACGATGAAAGGTGGCACGTCTACGCGACCCACTTCGCGAGCAACTACAGTATGGTCTACCTCAACTTCGAGGAGTGGGAGGCGGCCGATGACGCGGAGAAGATCCCGGTCGACACGAACCCCAACCTCACGGACTACAAGTGCGCCCCGCAGATCTTCTACTTCACCCCTCAGGATCTGTGGTACCTGGTCTACCAGACCCAGCCCCCCGCCTACTCCACAACAACGGACATCACCGACGTGAGCTCCTGGAGCGCTCCGAAGCTCTTCATGTCCATACCGAGGATGGTCGCGGATAACAGCGAGTACGGGGGCATCGACTACTGGATCATCTGCGACAAGACCCACTGCTACATCTTCTTCTCGGCGGACAACGGGTTCCTCTACCGGGCGAAGACCACGAAGGAGGACTTTCCGAACGGCTTCAAGGACACTACGGAGGTGGTCATGGAGGACAACCGGAACGCCCTGTTCGAGGCCGCCAATGTCTACAAGCTCGCCAGCGAAAACAAATACCTGCTCATCCACGAGGCCATCGGCGGTAGCGGTCGGTACTTCCGATCCTGGACCGCGGACCGGCTGGACAGCAACGACTGGACGCCCCTCGCGGACACCGAGCAAGAGCCCTTCGCCTCGGTACACAACGTCACCGGTGCGGACTGGTCCAACGATGGTATCAGCCACGGTGAGATGCTTCGCTACAATCCGGACGAGACGATGACCATCAGCACCTGTGATATGCGGTACCTGTTCCAGGGCCGCACCGCCACCGGGAGCGAGTACAACCTGAATGAATACAGCCTCGGGCTGCTCTCTCCGGAGGAGTGATTCAACAACCCCGACAATTATAAATACAAAAAAGATCTTTTACTTTTTTGATTTCTGAGTATACAAATGTGACAGCTCGCCAGCACTGGGTTGATAGTCCCCATCCGATAAAAGTGAATGATGGCATCCTGGAGCGCCCTAAACGCCACTAATTGTACAATTGCATCGTTTGTAAGTGATTTAAAAAAAGCAATGTTTATAATGGTTTGCAAAAATGAGAGATATTTCTTCTGGTAAAAATACAATAAAAGTTTAATTTTACAAAAACATCGGAGTCGTGCAAATTTTTACTGGATTGACCCCATTTTTTTTCTTTTTTTCCAATAGGAAGCAGTTATAAGGTTATTGCGAAACACGACAAACTGATTTGTATTGTGCGTTCGCCTCAAGATCGCAGAAAGGGAATTTTTAAAATGTTACGGAACAAGTTAACTACAGTTGTAATCGTCGCGATGGCTAGCGCAGCCTTCAGCAGCCTGGCAACAGCAAACCCCTCTATCCTCGGTTTCGAGGACGACACCCTCTGGAGCTCGACTTCCAATACAGACACCAACAGCAGTGATGCGGTACAGGGAGCCCAATCCCTCGCGGTGAACGGTCCGGGATGGCAGTTCATTGAAAGCGTTCCGTTCGGCCCTTTAGAGTCTGTTGATGAAGAAGTTTTAGTCGATATCAAGCTGCCGACCCAGCAGCCCAACCAGTGGTGGTACGGTCAGGTGCAGCTGTATATCGACGCTCCGTCGGTCGGCCTCTACAACGTCTACATCGCCGCCGCCGAGCTGTCGGGCCTTCCGGTCGATGAGTATGTGACCCTGTCCTTTATGCTGCCCGGGTATGTTCAGACCGCGCTCGAAGGTGACTACGACGATCTGATCGTCCGCTTGGCGCTCAACGTCCCCTATGACGCATATGGAACCTACCTCTTCGACGACCTGGAGTTCGGTGAGGTCCAGTCCGATCCTTGCGCCGGCGCCATCGTGTTTCCCGACCCGGGCCTGGAGGCGGCCGTGCGCGTCGCGGCCAACCTCCCGACAGGAGATATCTATCAGGAAGATCTGATGATAGTGACGGCGCTGGGCGCGCAGGATATCGGTATTTCCGATTTAGAGGGAATCCAATGTCTGACCGCGCTCAATGAGCTTTGGTTGGATCAGAACGAGATCAGTGATATTTCGCTCCTGGCCACGCTCCCCGGTTTGGAGCAGCTCGGGCTGTCGGACAACGATATCAGCGACATTTCGACCCTCGCTTCTCTCGTGAATCTGACTCGCCTTCAGCTCTGGACCAACAACATCACCGACCTTTCTCCACTGGCGGGTCTCAGCGAGCTCAGCGTTCTGGGGCTCGATGACAATCCCTTCAGCGACACGACGCCCCTCGAGGGCCTGACGAACCTCGTGTTTCTCAGCATCGGCTGGACCAATGTCAGCGACATTACCTTCCTCGCGGGGTTGCCGGCCCTCTCCTATTTGAGCGTCAGCGCCTGCATCGGCCTGACCGACCTCTCCCCCCTCACGTCCCTTACGAACCTCATCGAGCTTAGCGCGTATTACAATGAGTTCGAGGACCTTTCGCCCCTCACGGGACTGGTCAACCTGGAGTACCTCGACCTCCATGGTAATTTCATCACCAATATCTACCCCCTGGTGGCGAACACCGGCATCGACGATGGGGACTTCGTGAATATCACGGATAATGATTTCAGTTGTACGGATGAGATGATCCTGCAGCAGATTTCGATACTCGAGGGACGCGGCGTCGATCTCTTGCACGACTGCACCCTATAGTTATCAATCCTTCCCCCCTTAACTGATCCTCGATAAAAAACGACAAACTGGTCGGCGCTCAGGCGTCCTTGGTCCGCCGACACCATGGTCCGGGTAGATTCTGTGAAGTCCGGGGGCATCGTCTGCGTACGTGGACGGCGATGGGGACGCGGACCGCATGAGAGGCCGAACACTCTTCTTCGGCGCCCACCCGGATTCGGCCTTCCCGCGCAGCTCAGCGCCCTGTATTATTTCAGAAATTGATTGAATAATCCTACCACACTTCGTGTATAACAAATGAACTCGGAATCATTGAGATTGATGGCATGGGTCAATGAGCAAGGCCCATTGAGGAAAAAGGAGGAGTATATGCAACACCTAAACACAGTTCGGAGCAGTCGGAGAAACGGGCGGCGGCTGTTTTGCGCTTTCGGCGCGCTGGCCGGTCTCATCGCGCTGGGGGGCGAGGCGCAGGCTCAGATTGTCGACGGCAGCAGCAAGAACGTGGTCATCGTGGACGGCCAGGGCAAGACCCAGAAGAAGGGGGTGGCCATCATCGACAGCAACGGGAAACCCAAGAAGGGGGGCGTCGTTATCTTTGATTCGCAAGGAAAGCCTCAGAAGGGCGGGGTGTCGATCGTCGACGGCAGCGGAAAGCCCCAGAAGGGCGAGATCACCGTCCTGGACGCCTCGGGAAAGGTCCAGAAGGGCGGTATGGCGATGATCAGCAGCTATGACGGACGCCAGAAGGGCGCCGTGACGATCGTCGACGGCAGCGGCAAGACCCAGAAGGGCAGCGTGAAGGTCATAGACAACAGCGCCGAGCCCAAGAAGGGGAAGGTGGTCCTCTATGACAAGCGCAACAAGCCCATCAGCGGCGAGGTGGTAATCCTCGACGGCGACGGAAAGCCCATGAAGGGCGGCATGGCGATCATCGATGCCTTCGCTTTCCCCAACAAAAAGGGCATTGTGCTCGTCGACAGCCAGGGCAACCCCAAGGCCAAGAAGGGCTCGGTGGGAATCATCGACAGCAACGGAAAGGTTCAAAAGGGGGGCAAGGTCGCCATTATCGATAGCAATGGAAGGTTCACGCGCGGCGGCACCGTCATCATCGACACCAACGGAAAGCCTCAGGCGGACGGGGTCTTCATCAAGGACGGGCGGACCAAGACCAGGGGGAAGCGTCGATAGCTTCGCCGGGTTCCTCCCCGCCAACACCGACTTGATTCCTCCGTCAATTTGATGTTTCCTACCCGAGACGGGGCCGATGTCACCGTCACCTCGGTATTGTGATTTCTCAACCACAGGAGGAGCGATGAAAAGAGACGTTGAGTTCTACTCGGAACAGGAGAAGATCAGAGGGCACCTCTACCTGCCCTCCCGTGCCGATGGTCCGTGCCCCGCGGTGGTCCTCTGCCACGGTTTCGCGGGGGTCAAGGAGATGCTGCTGCCGCCTTACGCGGAGGCCTTCGCCGGTGCCGGCTTCGTCGCCCTGACGTTCGATTACAGGGGGTTCGGTGAGAGCGACGGCACCCCGGGGAGGCTCTCGCCGCAGCAGCAAATCACCGATATCCGCAACGCGCTGACCTACCTCCGCGGCCTGGACGAGGTGGCTCGGGATAGGGTCGGCCTGTGGGGCACCTCCTATGGCGGCGCCAACGCTATCTCGGTGGCGGCGGTGGACGACCGCATCCGATGCCTGTGTGTCCAGCTGGCCTTCGGAGACGGAGAGCGGGTCATCATGGGGGACAAGACCGATGAGGAGAAGGCCAAGGTCCGTGACTCGATAGACCGTATTTGGACCAAGGAGGTAACCACCAATAGACCCATGATGCTCGGCGTCAACCGATTCCTCACAGACCCCCAGTCGCAGCAGTTCTACAAGGAGAATGTGGAGGTGTTTCCCGCCCTGAAGGCGAGGGTCACATTCCTGACAATGCGGGAGACTCTGGAGCTCAAGCCGGAGCGGTTGCTTCCCTGGGTCGGTGTGCCGATCCTGATCGTCTCCGCCGAAGCGGATGGGGTGAACCCCAAAGAGGAGTCGGAGCGTCTCTTCGAGTTGGCGAACGAGCCCAAATCGCACTATTGCCTCCCGAAGGCAACCCACTACGAGGTCTATTCGGGCCCCCACTTCGATGCCGCGGTCAGCCGGCAGGTCGCCTGGTTCGACCGGTATCTGAGATAGGCACGTCCGGCTCAGATTTGCACGATGAGCCCCTCCTGCATATCATAGGCTATGAACGCCTGGCGTTCCGTCTCCGCACCACCCAGTACCCCGCCGCCACACCGAGGATACCGAATACAACATCATAAAGCAGATCCAGCTTCGGAGGGCGGACGTATTCGAGCCGGGACTTCAGAAAGAGATCGGCGACCTCCTTCGCGGCGATTAGGCCGAGCGACAGATAGACCGATGTCTTGATTTTGAAGAATCGACTGAAGATGAGGACCATCGCAAACCCGACGAGGAGGTGGAGCGCGGTGTCGATTTGAAACCCACCGATCTGGCAGCTGCTGATGTTGTAAAGTGTTTGCCGTAGCGTTCTAAAAAAATCCAACATGGTCTCTTTCGATCCTGTCAATCCCCGAGAGAATACAGGCTTCGGGATGAATGACAAGGTGCTGCGAGGGCACCGGCTCTTGAAACAGTACTCGTGGATTGGAACTCGCTGTTTCACAGCGATGCCCCGAGTGCTGGCGGACCCCTAAAAAATAATGAGATTTCTATGACATAGCGACGCGGATAGGTTGGCATTATAGTTGCTTCGATTCGCGGCGAAAGGATGGCTTGCGCGATGGTGAAAGTGGCAGTTGCGAGCGGAAAGGGGGGGACCGGGAAGACTCTCCTCTCCACGAGTCTGGCGGTGATGTGGTCCCGTCAGGGACACGTCGTGACTTATGTGGACGCCGATGTCGAGGCGCCGAACGGTCATCTGTTCCTGAAACCGAGGGGCACCAGGAAGCGGCCGTTCACCGTGTCGGTCCCCTCCCTCGAGGGCGGGAAATGTGCCGGGCACGGTGAATGCCAGAAGGCCTGTGCGTTCAACGCGATACTCGCCGTCAAGAAGGAGATCATCGTATTCCACGAGCTGTGCCACAGCTGCGGGGCCTGTCTCCTCGCCTGCCCGGACCATGCGCTGCGCGAGGCGGAGCGGCCCATCGGCGCCATCACGAGGGGCCGGTTGGCGGATCTCGTGTTCTTCTCCGGCACGCTGGCGGTGGGGGAGGCGAGGGCGACACCGTTGGTGCGCGGCGTCATCGACGCGGTCGATACGGATGACGGAATTGTGGTGATCGATGCGCCCCCGGGGACCTCCTGCAGCGCCATGGCGGCGGCCGATGGGGCGGACCTCCTGCTGCTGGTCACCGAGCCCACGCCGTTCGGCCTGCACGATCTGGCGCTGGCGGTGGGGATGGGGCGCGCCTTGGGAAAACCGATCGCGGCGGTGATCAACCGCGCTGATCTGGGAGACCGACGGACCGCTCGATATCTCGAGACCGAGGGCATCCCCGTGTTGTCCGAGATCCCCTTCGACCGCGCGGTGGCCGAGAGCTACGCCGCGTCGCGGATGCCCCTCGACGACTGTGAGCCGCTGAAAGAGAAGGTGAGCGATGTGGCCGGGAAACTGCTCGCCATGAGCGGGGGCAATCCATGAAGGAGATCACCGTATTGAGCGGGAAGGGGGGCACCGGAAAGACCTCCTTCGTGGCCGCCTTCGCGGCGTTGGCGACGGAGCACATGGTGCTCGGCGACTGCGATGTGGACGCGGCGAACCTCGCGCTTCTGCTGCCCGGAAAGGACACCTTTGCTGAGCCGTTCTTCGCGGGACGGCGGGCGCGGTTCTCCGAGGAGCGGTGTGCGGGGTGCGGCGAGTGCGTGGCGGTCTGCCGCTTTGAGGCGCTCGAGATGTCCCCCTCGTGTGTCCCGGTGGTGGAGGATCTCTCCTGCGAGGGGTGCGGGGCGTGCGCCCTGATCTGTCCGGAGGACGCCGTCCGCTTCGTTAAGAACCGCTCGGGGACGCTCTATCAGCGGGAGACCCGGGGCGGGCCCCTGGTCCACGCCGCGCTCGGGGTCGCGGAGGACAACTCCGGGAAGCTCGTGACGCGGGTTCGAGAGCGGGCGCGGACCCTGGCCGACGGCATGAACATCGATCTGGTGATGTATGACGGTCCCCCGGGCATCGGCTGTCCGGTCCACGCCGCCCTCGGCGGGGTCAACCTGGTGGTCGCGGTGACGGAACCCACCCCGTCCGGGCTGCACGATTTGGCGCGGCTACTGGAGTTGACGGCCCATTTCCACATCGAAACCGTTGTGGTGGTAAACAAATTCGATCTCAATCCGAGTTTCGCCGAGGCGCTTCAGACAACCGCAAAGCAGAAGGGCGGACGGCTTATCGGCCGTGTACCGTTCGACGCGAATGTTCCGAGGGCCCTGGCCGAGGGGAGCAGCCCCCTCGCTGTGCCGGCGGTCCGGGAGGCGCTCCAGCACATCTGGAGAGAGGTCTGTGCGTCCTTGGCGAAACAGGGCGGCGGCGGCAAAGGGGGAACCTGATGAGGACCTACACCGACTGCCTGCCGTGCTTTCTGCGAGGTACTCTGGATATCACCAGGAGACTGGCGCTACCGGAGGGGGACGCCGAGGCGCTGCTGCGCAAGACCCTGATGCTGATGAGTCGCCTGAACTGGCAACTGCCGCCGCCGATGATCTCCCGCGAGATCTACGCGATGATCCGCTTGATCACTCAGAGCACGGATCCCTATCTCCGACAGAAGATCGCGGACACCGAGCGCGCCCTCCGGCTGCTCCCCGATATCGAACGGTCGGTGGCGTACTCCAAGACCCCGTTCCTCACCGCCGTCCAGTTCGCCGTCGCCGGCAACGCCATCGACCTCGGGGCCAAACGCGGGACGGAGGTGGACGTTCGAAAGAGCTTCGAGACCGCGTCGGATCATCCGATTGACGTGGAGGCGGTGTCGCGGCTCGAGGCGCTGGTCTCGGCGTCGAAGCACGTCCTCTTCCTGGCGGACAACGCCGGCGAGATCGTCTTTGACCGCCCGTTGCTGGACCTCATCGGATCGGACAAGGTGACCGTGGCGGTTCGCGGGGCGCCAGTGATCAACGACGCGACCCTGGACGACGCGAAGCGATCCGGTCTGGCGGAGCGATACCGGATCGTCTCGAACGGCTCGGACGCGCCGGGGACCTGTCTCGACGACTGCACGAGGGCGTTTCGCACGCTCTTCAGGAGCGCGGACCTCGTCATCTCGAAAGGGCAGGGCAACTACGAATGTCTCAACCAGGAGGCACGCCGTATTGCCTTCCTCTTTCTGGTCAAGTGTCCGTTGGTGGCCGGTCATACCGGATTGCCGATCAGTACATTCGCTGTGCTGATCAAAAACGATGCAGCGGAAGAATCCCGCCGAGATCAAGAGTAGAGCGGTCGACGCAGCAGAAGAGGTGACGCCCATGGACGCGATTCATCGAAACCGAGTATTCAATCTCGTCGTTATACTATTGGCCGGTCTCGGCCTTTTCATCTCCATCGAGCTGACCCGGATCCATGTCCTCACGCATACGGATCCGGAGTTCCACGCGGTGTGCGCGGTGAACGAAGGGGTGAACTGTGAGACCGTCGCCCTCTCCCCCTACTCCGTTCAGGCCGGGCTCCCGGTATCCGTCTGGGGGATCTTCGGTTACACCTCCGTCGCCGTCCTCGCGGCGTGGGGGGCCTCCCGGCGGCGGCGGCATCCCACGTGGCCCCTCGGCATTCTGACGGTCACATCCGTCTTCTTTACGTTCACGTCGATCTTCCTGGCGTATATCTCCATCAATCGAATCGATTCGTTGTGCCTCTTTTGTCTGGCCTCCTATGTGGTGAACGCCGCCCTGCTGGTGACAACCGTGTGGTGGCTCTATTCCGCCAGGATCTGGCTGCTCGACGCGTTGCTGACGGACCTCCGGGCGATCCGCGAGGGACCGGTTTTGCCGGTGATGGGGCTTCTCGCTGCGGCGCTGATCCTCGGTGGGATGCGGGTCTTCGTCGAGCCCTACTGGGGGCAGACGGGATGGTCGGATCTCCCGAGCCTCCCCTCGGGCACCGGCACCGAAGGCCACTGGATCGGCGCCGCGCATCCGAAGATAACGATTGTCGAGTTCAGCGACTACGAGTGCCCCCATTGCCGCAAGGCCCACAAGAAGATCCGAATGCTCGCCGCCGAGCATCCCGAGTCGATTCGCCTGTTCCATCGCCACCTGCCCCTCGACGGGAAATGCAATCCGAGGATCACGGGAGAGTTCCACCCTCACGCCTGCGAGTTCGCCAAGGCCGCGGAGTGCGCCGGCGCCCAGGGCCGTTTCTGGGAGATGAACGACGCCCTGTTCTCGATCCAGGACAGGATCAAATCCTCCGCCGTGGAGGTGGAGATGCTGGCGGTGCAGCTCGGGATCGATCGGTCCGCCTTCAAGCGGTGTATGGCCGAGGAGGAGGCCATGTCCGAGGTGAAGTCGGATCTGGCGGCGGCGACGGAGGCAGGGCTCAGGGGAACGCCGACGTTTCTGATGAACGGCGAGAAGTATCTGGGGCGGATCCCGGAGGCGGCCCTGCCCCTGCCATGAACCGTTTGAGCATGACCCTGGCCTTTCGCTTCTTGATGTTCCCGAGGCCGGCCTCGAGCGCCGGCGAAGCGCCGGTGTGAGCTCCATTTTTTCCATCACCCACACGGGCCAGTTGAGCCGCCATCGGTGGTCCCATTGTCTACTTTATACGATTGAAGCCAATAACCCGTCCGCGTCCGCATCTCCGTCTCAGTCCGAATCTTCGTCCGCTCCCGTTCCCGTATCCGCCCCTGCATCTGACGAGTGTTTATAATCCTTGCACCCCCAGGCCGTCCCGACGAAGACACACAATAGGGTCAAGTGCGCAACACCTCTCGATTTCAACATGGTTTTCTCCTCGTCAGAAGGCGAGCGTCAGACTTGCCCCCGCCAATTCTGGACCGACCATCGGATAGACACCAACGCGGGCTTCTGCTTTCCGCGATCGTCCGAGAAACACCGCTCCCACTACGACAGCGACAGTGCCCGCTCCGAGCAGGGCCGCCGACGTGATTCCCATGATGTTCCTGGAGCGCTCCGTATCCTCGAACCCCGGAGGGCAGATGCCGGAATCACAGTTGTCCGCGAGATCACGGTTCTTCACGAGGGAGATGCCCCCCACGGCAGCGCCGCCAGCGACAAGGGCCGCGCCCAGCGCGATCGTCACGATACTCAGCACTTTCTTCCCCGACCGAGGGGATTCGTCGACCGTCTCATCGGCGCCCGTCGCCCCGCTATCGGGGTCCGCAACAGGGCGGTCCGCTTCGGGCGGGGCCGCTTCTTCAGCCATGATGGTCAACTCGACGGTCCTCCCCCCCAGCACCCTCACGGACTCCTCGGAGAGCGACTCCCCTTCGAACACCACCACCACGATGTGCTCGACTCCGGCGGATACCGGTATCCCCCCGTAGACGGGGGCGGTCCCGCGGAACAGACCGTCAACGGAGATCTCGGCCCCGTCATGCGTCTTGATCTCTAATAGGCCGACGATATCCCGAAGCCGGTCGATTTCGTTTCTCACCTCATCCTGGCGTTTCTTGGTGATTTCGTCGCCCGCTTCAGCGATGTACCGCTCGAAGGCCTCCAAGGCGAGGCCGTAGCGCTTGGCCGCCGCCTCAGCCTGTCCGATGTTGTACAACAGCTTCCAGGAGGGTTTGAGATCGTACGCCTTTCGAAACAAGCGGGCGGCTTCGAGATACCGTTCTTTTTTATACTCTTTTTTGGCTGTCTTGAACGTATCGAGCGCTTCATCCGCTACCGCATGGGTGACCGGGAGGCTCAAAGAGAGTGCAAAAAAGAAAATGGCGTATAGTGCCTTCATATAATCCTCGAATGATTTGTGGGTTGAACCTTTTGGAGGTGAACATAAAAGAAACGAATTATGACATCAATAGACATTTGTGAATAAATGGCCACACAGACCTTGGCTGCAGAAAAAAATATGCAGTATTCGTGCAGCAAATGCCGGTTTGATCCCCCTGCAGCATCACACCGGCGGGGGAAGGCAGCCGAAGGTGAAGTCGACCGACCCCATCAGGCCGTGCCTCGTCCGGTCGCAGGAGGCCGGGCAGAGCTCCACCACCAGGCACTGGTCGAGGGGGGTGGTGTAGGTCGGCACCTCGGTCATCCCCTGCCAGAACCACCCCTCCTGATCGCTGCACTCGGACGCCAGCATTTGCGCCGGGAGGTCCTGCTCGGCGCCGTCCACTGTCGCCGTGGCCGCTACCAGGTTGCATCCCTTGGTGACGCCGATCTGCCCGGGGATGGTCTCCCACGGCATCGGGAAGGTGCAGGGGGTGATCTCGGCGATGACCTCGGCGAGGGCCGTCGCCAGGCTCTCCGCGTCGATGGCCGCGAAGTAGTCCCGCCGGCCGTTGCTTCCGTTTTCGGCGAGGTTGGTCAGCACGTCGCCGAACGCCGCCACCTCCTCTCCGACGCTGACCACATAGGTCTCGACACCCAGCGTGTCGAACAGGCTCTTGACCGCGGCGTTGGAGCACGCATCGTCCAGACACTGCACCGGGTGGACCGGCGTGGAGCCGTCCAGCAGAGTGTGGGTGCAGGTTTCCATGTCGAGGGTGTCGTTGCAGTTCGGCGCGCCGTCCGTGATGAGCAGAACGGAGGTCGGCCTGGCGAGCACCTCCTGGGGGAGGGTCATCAGATAGTCGTTCATCATCCATGTGAGGGATGAACAGAGGGGGGTGCCACCGCAGGTGTCCAGGGCGGTCAGCACGCCACCGATGAGCTCACCGCTGTCGGGCGACAAGGGGACCAGGATATTATCGGCGGGCACACAGCGGTCCATGATGTCGGCCGTGTCCTCCAGGAGGCAGCTCTGTGAGGGGAAGGCGACCAGGCCGAACTCGATCGAAGGGGGCGCCGTGGTGACCATATGGGTCAGCGCCTTGTCCACGACCTCCTCGTAGGTCCCGTCGACGAAGTCGAAATGGCTCATGGACAGGGAGCGATCCAGGAGGATCAACAGGTTGGCTCTCTGGCGCCCCACATCGAGAGGGGTGGGGAGACATTCCTCGCCCCCGTCCGTGTCGCTCCCCTCGACACAAATGCCGTTGACACAGGTCAGAGCGTCCTCGCAGAGACCGCCGGCGCAGGGGCAGCCCTCGTTCCCCGCCGGACAGGCGTCACCGGTATCCGTATCCGCATCAGTGTCGACATCGGTATCGATATCGGTGTCCGCGTCGGTGTCGACATCGGTGTCCGCGTCGCCGTCGGCCATCGCGCCGACACAGATCCCCGCGATGCAGATCAGATCTCGCTCACAGAGCTCATCAGGGGTACAGGGACACCCCTCGACCCCCGGCGGACAGAGGTCGGAATCCGAATCGGTATCCGCATCGGTATCTCCATCGGCATCGGTGTCCATATCGGCATCCCCATCCGAATCGCCGCCGCCTTCGCACATGACAAAGACCTCGCAGTCCTGATCCTCACAGTCGGTATGCCCGTCACCATCATTGTCGAGACTGTCATCACAGCGATCGAGCGTGTTTTCATCCTCGCGGGTATCGGTTTCCCCTGTATCGGTCGGTGTATCGACCCCGACGGGGGTCGACTTCGCGCAGCCGTTGAAGAGACACGTCAGGAGCACGACGGTCAACCGAAACCCTCTGTTATGGACTATAGGCATCTTGATTCTCCATGGAGCGATCTTTCCCTGAATGAATTTTATCATACCAGCCTGTCCGCGACATTTCACGGGTATAATTCCGTTTTAGAGCGCGGTGCCCATGGAAGAACGGCGGCCTTTGCTCCTCCGCCGGTTCGGATGCAGACGACCCGCAGACCGATACAGCGCACAGGTCCGATACGGTTCACCTGATGTCCCTCTGATGTCGATGGGGACGATCCGCTATGCCACGTTAATAATTCGAAAATCCTTTTAAAGGGTCAGACGACGACGACCCGGATATCCTTGCAGGCGGCGCTGCACGAGTCGGTTTCGTTGTCGTTGGCGTCGTCGCACTGCTCGTACTCCTCCTGAACGATGCCGTCGCCGCAGTGGGGGCCGAGCACGCAGCCCACGTCGCACTCGCCATAGCCGCCGTCGTTGATCCCGTCGTCGCACACTTCGTACTCGTCCTGCACCACCCGGTCGCCGCAGTGGGGGCCGAGCATGCACTCCGGCGCGCACTCGCCGTAGCCGCCGTCGTTGATCCCGTCATCGCACTCCTCGCCGGCCTCCCGGTCCACGATGGCGTCGCCGCACCCTCCCTCGTTGCGGCAGTTGGGGCTGCACCCGTCGCCCATCTCGGTGTTTCCGTCGTCGCACTGCTCGTCGAACTCCGTCTGGAGGACCCCGTCTCCGCAGTACGGCCCGAGGACGCAACCCGGGGCGCAGTTGTTGTAGGAGCCGTCGTTGATGCCGTCGTCGCACGCCTCCCCCGCCTCGGCCTGGATCGCTCCGTCTCCGCACCAGGGGGCGCTCTGGCACTGCTCGGTGCAGCCGCCGTAGGCGCCGTCGTTGACGCCGTCGTCGCAGGTCTCGCCGAACAGGGTCTGGACGAGCCCGTCCCCGCAGGCGGGGGGCGGGGTGCAGGCGGGGCCGCAGCCCGCGCCGCCGTAGGGATCCGCGTTGACCCCGTTGTCGCAGATCTCGTACTGGTCCTGGACCACCCCGTCGCCGCAGTAGGGACCGCGGATGCAGTCGGGCTGGCAGTTCCCGTAGCCCCCGGCGTTCTCCCCGTCGTCGCACTGCTCTCCGGGGGAGATGACGCCGTCGCCGCAGATGGCGCGGCACTCGCTGGGCGCCGTGTTGAAGCCGCTCAGGGTCAGCTTGTAGGTGGACGAGGTGGTCTGGCGCTCCGCCTGGAACACCATGATCACGTACACATTACCGTCCTGCATCCCCAGGTCCCGGGCCACCGCCTCGGTCAGGGTGATGCTGTCGGTCTGGGGGGTGTGGATGCCGCCGAGGTCCACGGCGAGCCGGCCATTGATGAACACCCAGACGTCGTCGTCGCCGGTGAACTCCAGGGTGTAGGTCTCGTCGGCGTCGTAGTTGAACCAGTAGACCACCTGGCTCGTGAAGTGGAAGTTGTGATTCTGCGCGGGGTCCTCGTTCTCCCAGTTGCCGTAGGGGGGCGGGATGGTGGCGGGGCCCAGGTAGCCCCCCGCCGGGGTGAGGGCGCCCGCGAGGTCGTCCATGGGGAAGAAGAGGGGGTTGCCGTCCTGCTCCTCGTCGATGTAGACCCCCCAGTCCGTGCCGTCGTGTGAGACGCAATCGATCATGATATCCTGGTGGGTGTCGCACCAGTCGTCGTACTCGAAGTCGCAAGGGGTCTCGTTGGTGCTCGTCTCCCCGCACCACTCCTCCTTGAGCTGCTGCCACGGGGTTCCGTCCTCCATATACCGGTTGACGTAGCCCCCCTCGCCGTTGGCGTAGAGGATCATCGCGCTGACGACGGTGCTGTTGGTGCCCGGGAGATCCCGGTACCATTCGTCGAAGGAGGGGCCGCTCGTGATGTGCCCCTCCCCGGCGGAGCCGATGAACACCGGCTTCCCTGTGACATCGAGGGTGTCCCGCACCAGCCCGAGGGTCGCCTCCTCCTCGCCCAGGGCGTTCGGCTCGAAGTCGGTGTGGGAGGCGTTGAAGTCCCGGTAGATGATGGGGACGGCCATCCGGTCCGGCAGCTCGGGCTGGACGCATTCGAAGCCCGGCTCGATCCGGCAGTTCTCATCGCAGCCGTCCCCGGGGGTCTGGTTGCCGTCGTCGCACTCCTCGGTGACGCCGCTCGAGTTATTGTTGACCACCAGCCCGTCCCCGCAAACCGAGGTGCAGGCGGTGTTGTCGCACGAGGGCTCCTTCATGCAGTCGTTGCAGCCGTCCCCCGGGAGCTGGTTGCCGTCGTCGCACCCCTCGGTCCCCTCCACGATCTCATCACCGCAGACGGTGGGGTGGCAGCTGTAGTCTCCGGGATCGCCGGTGCAGGCCCAGCCGTGCTCCCATTCGCAGTCGGCGGAGCAGCCGTCGTCGTCATCGGTGTTGCCGTCGTCGCACGCCTCGTTGAGCACCCGGATCCCGTCCCCGCAGACGGGGATGCAGGGCGCCCCGGGGAAGGGGCACTCGTACCCGGGCGTGAGGACACAACCATCGCACCCGTCGTCCGGATCGGCGTTGGCGTCATCGCACTCCTCTTCGCCGGTGACGAGATCGTTGCCGCAGAAGTTGGTGTCCTCGCAGGGCTCCCCGGGGGTTGGGCAGAGCCAGCCGTCCTCGATGGCCCGACAGTCCGCGGTGCAGCCGTCCCCTCCCGCCACGTTGCCGTCGTCGCAGGCCTCTCCGTTGGCGGGGGCGAGCCGGCCGTCGCCGCACACATCCGCCCGGGTGCAGGCCGCCCCGGGCACCAGGCAGAGCCACCCCTCCTCCTTGATGCACCGATCATCACAGCCGTCCCCCGTCTCCAGCGCGTCCGCCGGATCGTCGTCCTCACAGGTCTCCTCTCCCTTGATGCGGCCGTCCCCGCAGAAGACGATCTGGATACACGGCTCCCCGGGCTCCGGGCATTCGAAGTTGATGCTCTGGACCTCGCAGGTGGCGTTGCATCCGTCATCGTCGAGGGTGTTGCCGTCGTCGCACACCTCCCCCTCCTCCAGGATGCCGTTGCCGCACTCGAGGACGAAGACGCAGGGCTCTCCGGGGACCAGGCACTCGTGGTGGGGCTCCAGCCGGCAGATCCCGGTGCAGCCGTCCCCTGGCAGGGTGTTGCCGTCGTCGCACACCTCGCTTGCCTGGTTGAGCTCTCCGTCGCCGCAGGCGGGCTCCGAGTAGAGGGCGGTGTCCGAGTCGCCGTCCGAGTCGCTGTCCCCGTCGCCGTCCGAATCGCTGTCCGAATCGCCGTCCCCGTCGCCGTCGGAATCGCTGTCCATATCTGTATCCGAGTCAATATCGTTGTCCGAGTCGCCGTCCGCGTCCATATCGGTGTCAGCGTCCGTGTCCACATCCGAGTCGCCGTCCGATCCCCAGGGATCCCCCGTATCGCGTTTCGCCGTCTTATCCGGCTCGCCCGATACCGCGCACCCCGCCACCCCCGACACCATCCCCATCAACAGCAGTGTCCCCACAATCCTTTCGACCTTGAGCTGTCGCGTGACCTCTGGATCGCATCGGCGAATCGCCTTTTCAATGCTTTGATGGATTTTCACGATACACCTTTTTATCAATGGATAGCCCATTGCTTTCCAAGACACGTCTACCCCCTTGTCGTGTCTTTGATTACATCTTATATATAATTAAACACTATTATGGTAATTTTAACCACTATTAAATTTAAATTTGATTAAAATGTTGTCGTTTTATCAGATCTGTCCCCGGTGAGTCTCTCGTAAAAGTTGACGCGGCCTCGTTCCGATGCTTCCCTTGCTGTTGGAGGCGCTATGATACGAGGTAACTTCATTGTTTTAGAGGGCATCGACGGGTCCGGGACCACCACCCAGGCCGCCGCCCTCGGTCGCGAATATGCCAACCAGGGGCTCGCCGCCCATGTGACCGCCGAACCCTCTTCCGGTCCGGTGGGGGCCATCATCCGTCAGATCCTGTCCGGACGGCTGGCGGTCCACGGAAAAGAGGTTCGGGTTCCGCCGTCCTGGCGATCGATGGCGCTGCTCTTCGCGGCGGATCGTGAGGATCACCTCGAGTCGGAGATCCTGCCCAACCTGACGGATGGGGTGAGCGTGATCTGTGATCGCTATCTCTACTCCTCGGTCATCTACCAGAGCCTGTCGAGCAGCGAGCCCATCGCCGAGGAGTGGATCCGGGAGATCAACCGCTTCGCCCGGGTTCCGGACCTCGTCCTCTACCTGAGGATTCCGCCCGAGGAGGCGTTGAGACGGCGCCGGGAGCGGGACCGGAACGTCGACATCTACGACGACCCCGGGTTTCAGGCACAGCTGTCCGCGGCGTACGATGAGCTGGAACGTAAGTTTCCGGACACCCGCATCGTCACCATCGACGGCGGCCAACCCATCGAGGCGGTGCGTGAGGCGTGCTGGACCGAGGTGGCGGCCCTTCGCGCCCAAGGCGGCCCGTCATGAGCCGGCGTCTGGTACTGTTTTGTATGGTGTGCGCCTGCGGCGGCGGCCAGGTGGCCGTGGTGGAGGAGACCTCGCTGACGCCGCCGCCGCAGAGCGCCGAGCCGGCGACGGTCGAAGCCCCGCCGACCGAGGCGATCCCTGTCGAGACCACCTCGAGCCCGGCCGAAGGGCAGATCTCAAGGGGGGATCTGAAGCGGGTCCTCGGCAACGGTCCCGGTGGCGTCCTGGCCCTCGTGCGCACCGAACCGGCCCGCAGCGCCGGCCGGTTCCTGGGCTTTCGCATCGCGGAGTTTCTCCAGGGGGCGCCCACCCAAGTGGATCTGCGCGTCGGAGATGTCGTGGTGGCGGTCAACGGACAGGCGATCGTCTCCCCGGACGATTTCTTCAAGGTCTTCCAGGAGCTCCAGGTGGCGAGCGAGCTCCGGTTCGATATCCTCAGGGAGGGGGCGCCGACACTCCTGGTCTACGCCATCGTCGACTGATATCCGCTGTTCCGGACGGCCGAAAACGCGATTCCCATCGGGTGTCGACCGGCGAGCTTCGTTACAGATAGCCCCGCGCCTTGAGCAGCTCGGCGTTCAGGATCCCGCCGCCGGCTGCGCCGCGGACCGTGTTGTGAGAGAGCCCTACAAAACGGATATCAAAGACATGGCACGGCCTCAGCCGTCCCACGGTGACCGCCATGCCCTTGTCGGCGTTGCGATCTTTCCTCGGCTGGGGGCGGTCCGGCTCACCGCGGACGATGATGGGGCGCCTCGGCGCGGACGGCAGGTTCAGCTCCTGGGGAACCGACCGGAACCCCGACCAGATGTCGGCGATCTCGTCCAGGGGCGGCGCGGCCCCGGAGAACCTCAGGCTCACGCACGCCGTGTGGCCGTCGGTGACCGGGACCCGTGTACAGTGCGCAGAGAAGCGGACGGACTCATCCGGGACGAACACACCGTCGCCGACGGTACCGAAGATCTTCTGCGGTTCCTTTTCGGATTTCTCCTCCTCGCCGGGGATCAGGGGCAGGATGTTGTCGATGAGATCTATGGACGCGTGTCCCGGGTACCCCGCGCCGCTCACCCCCTGCAGCGTGGTGACGATGGCCTCGTCCACCGAGTGCCCCGCGCGGCGCAGGGCGTGGATGGGCGCCACATAGCTCTGCACGCTGCAGTTCGGCTTGACCACCACGAATCCCCGCTCCCAGCCGCGCCTGCGGCGCTGCGCCGGGATGATATCCACATGCCCCGGGTTGACCTCCGGGATGAGGACGGGCACATCCCCGGTCGTGCGATGGGCCGAATTGTTGGACACCACCGGCAGGCCCGCCGCCGCGTACGCGTTCTCGACGTCGCGGATGGCCGCCTTGTCGAGGGCCACCGCGGAGAAGACGAACTCACACTCCCGGGTCGCCGCCGGCAGATCATTGGCGTCGCCCACGACGAGGCCCGCCACCGCCTCCGGAATTTCCTCGTCCATCAGCCATCGGCCCGCCACGGCGTCGCGATAGGTCTTCCCGGCGGAGGAAGGCGAGGCCGCCACATACGACACCGTGAACCACGGGTGGTCGGCGAGCAGCCGGATGTAATTCTGTCCCACCATTCCGGTGGCGCCGATGATGCCTACGTTTGTCTTTTTCATGGGATCTCCTTTTGTTTGGGGTTCAGCCAAAAAAAAACCCCGTTCCTTTTCGGGGAACGGGGTTTGAAATCTCCTGCTTCGCGTATGCCGGTCAGGACCCTCGATTCCCCGAAGGCGGCGCCTTGGTCTTTATCGTGGTCTTGGGTGTGGCGGTCACGGCCTTGTTGTGGGAGAGGATCCTCCGGGCGACGCCGCTGAAAGAGAAGAGACTATTGTGTGTACGCCACATCATGGAGAGACCTTACGCGGATCGCCCACGCGAAATCAAGCCCCAAATTTTCGACGGCGGGCTTCGGGAATCCACGGACTCTGATTTCGGCGACGAAGCGACTGCCGCTACCGCATCGCCTTCCCGGTCATGGGAACGAAGCGTACCGGCAGGGTCTGCTGCAGGTGCAGCCCGTCATCCCGCTTGGTGTATACCTCGAGGGTCTGGGAGGAGGTGCCCACGGGAATCACGAGGCGTCCGCCGGTCTTCAGCTGCTTGATGAGGGGCCGCGGGATCCGCTCGGGCGCGGCGGTCACGATCACGCCGTCGAAGGGGGCCTTGTCGGGCCAGCCATCATAGCCGTCGCCGATGCGGACCTGTACGGTATAGCCGAGCCGCGTAAGGACCTTTTGCGCCCGCTCGCCGAGGGGCGCCACGATCTCGATGCTGTAGACCGCGGCGCCCATCTGGGCCAGCACCGCGGCCTGGTATCCCGAGCCGGTGCCGATCTCCAGGACTCGGTCTCCTTTTCGAACCTCCAAAGCCTGGGTCATGAAGGCCACGATATAGGGCTGGCTGATGGTCTGGTTCTCTCCGATGGGCAGGGGCCAGTCCTCGTAGGCCTGGGATCGGACCTCCTTCGGGACGAACTCGTGGCGCGGCACCCGCCGCATGGCGTCCAGGACCCTGCGGCTGGTGATGTCCCGGCGCGCCATCTGGTGCTCCACCATATACTCGCGCTCGGCCCGGAAGCTGGTGTCACTGGTGTCGCCGGTCATATTCTCCGCGCGCAGCCCGCAGGCCGCGAGGATCATCGCCGCCTGGATCCCCGCGACCGCCGCTGTGATGCTTCTTCGGACAACCATTTCATCCCCCCAAAAGCGTACCGCCCGGAGCCGCGGGGTGCAACCGTCGATCGCCCCTCCCGGAGTGAGCGCGGAGGTTCAGGAGAACGCCCGTCGCACCGCCTCTTTTACGGCCGCCTCGTCCGCTGTCTCCGGCAGGGTGACCCGGGTGTCCGGATGCTCCGCCATCTGACGCTCCACCGCGAACCGGGCTCCCTCGTGTCCGGCCCAGGCCCGTCGGGCGAGGCCGTTGGTGACGTCCCAGCGGAGCATGGCCTCGGCCCGTCGGGCGGCCTCATCGGTGCCGTCCAGGAGGAGGCCGAATCCGCCGTTTATCGCCTCCCCCCAGCCTACGCCACCGCCGTTGTGGAGGGAGACCCAGGTGGCCCCCCGGAAGGCGTCCCCCACGAAGTTGTGCACGGCCATGTCGGCGGTGCGCTCGGAGCCGTCGGTGATATCCGCGGTCTCCCGGAAGGGGGAGTCGGTGCCGGAGACGTCGTGGTGATCCCGGCCGAGCACCACCGGGGCGGTGAGGCGGCCGTCCCGGACGGCGCGGTTGAAGGCGAGGGCGAGGGCCACACGCCCCTCGCAATCGGTGTAGAGGATGCGGGCCTTGGAGCCCACCACGAGATCGTTTCCCCGCGCCCCCTCGATCCAGCGGATATTGTCGAGCAGCTGTTGCCGGATCTTCGCCGGCGCGATCTCGACCGCGCTTCGAAGCGACCCGATGGCGATATCGTCGGTCCGCGCCAGGTCGGCGTCGTCCGCTGAAGTGCACACCCACCGGAAGGGCCCGAAGCCGTAGTCGAAGCACAGCGGCCCCATGATATCCTCCACATAGGAGGGATAGGCGAAGGTCCCGTCCTCCCGCAGGATATCGGTGGCGCCGGCCCGGGAGGCCTCCAGTAGGAAGGCGTTGCCGTAGTCCCAGAAGTGCATGCCGCCCCCCTTGGCCAGCGCGTGCACCGCGTCCACCTGGTCGCGGAGGGACGCCTGGACCGACGCCTTGAAGCCTTCAGGGTCCGCGATCATCTGCCGCCTGGACGCCTCGAGGGATTGGTTCCGAGGGTAGTAGCCGCCGCCGAAGGGGTTGTGGAGTGAAGTCTGGTCGCTGCCGAGGTCCACGCGGACCTCCGCGAGCACCATGGCCTCCAGCAGATCGACGATGTTGCCGAGGTATCCGATGGAGACGGCCTCCTTTGCCTTTCGGGCCGCCTCGGCCCGCGCCAGGACCTTGTTGACATCGGTGTAGTGCTCGTCCAGCCAACCCTGCTCCAACCGGGTCCTGAGCGCCTCGGGGTTGATCTCCGCGATCACCCCGACGGCGCCGGCGATGACCGCGGCCTTGGCCTGGGCGCCGCTCATGCCGCCGAGGCCAGAGGAGACGAACAGTTTGCCCTCGAGCCCCTGGTCCGGGGGGATACCGAGGTACCGCCGCCCCGCCCCGAGGAGGGTGATGGTGGTGCCGTGGACGATGCCCTGGGGTCCGATGTACATGAAGCTCCCGGCGGTCATCTGGCCGTAGGAGGTGACCCCGAGGGCCGCCATTCGATCATAGTCTCCGGCGGTGGAGTAGTGGGGGACCACCATTCCATTGGTCACCACCACCCGGGGTGCGTCCCGGTGGGAGGGGAACAGCCCGAGGGGGTGGCCGGAGTAGAGCACCAGGGTCTCCGCCTCGGTCATCTCCGAGAGGTAGCGCATGGCGAGCAGGTACTGGGCCCAGTTCTGGAACACCGCGCCGTTGCCCCCGTAGGTGATGAGCTCGTGGGGGTGCTGGGCCACCGCCTCGTCGAGGTTGTTCTGGATCATGTGCATGATGGCCGCGGCCTGGGCGCACCTCGCCGGGTACTCCCCGATGGGCCTCGCCCGCATCTCGTAGGCGGGCCGGAACCGCCGCATGTAGATACGGCCGTCCTCGGCGAGCTCCCGCGCGAACTCATCGGCCAGGACGGCGTGCATCGCCTTCGGGAAATACCGGAGGGCGTTCCTCACGGCCTGAACCCTCTCGGGTTCAGATAGAACCGATCGCCTCGCCGGCGCGTGGCTCACGTCCGGAGACCGGGGCTGCGGGTCGGGAAGGGTGTCCGGGATCCCCATCCTGATGGCGTCACCGAATGGCATCGCTCCTCCTTCAAAAAAAGGCGAGGATCAATGGATGACCTCCCCCTTCTTGATGACACGATGGACCAGGTTGCCCCCGAAGTAGTAGGGAATCTGTCCTGGTGTCTCGACGTTCAGGATAATTATATCGGCCTGCCGCCCCGGCGCCAGGCTCCCGACGATATCTCCGCGATTCAGGGCGAAGGCGCCGTTCACCGTGGCTGCAACGAGGGCCTCCTCGGCGGTGAGCCCGCACTCCAGAACCGCGAGCGCGATGATCATCTGTATCGAGAAGCAGGGGCAGGATCCGGGGTTGAAATCGGTGGCGAGGGCCACCGGGACGCCGGCGTCGATGATCCGTCGCCCGTCGGGAAACACGCCGGTCTTCAAGAAGAAGGGGGCCCCCGGGAGGAGCACCGCGACCGTGCCCCGGGCGGCCATGATCGCGAGCTGCTCGTCGCTCACGGCCTCCAGGTGGTCGCAGGAGACCGCGCCGAGCTCGGCCGCCCGGCCGGCGGCGCCCAGGTCGTTGAACTGACCGGCGTGGACCTTGAGCCCGAGCCCCGCGCGGGCGGCGGCGGCCAGCAGCCGGAGGGCCTCTTCCGCGGTGAAGGCGCCGTCCTCGCAGAACACGTCGAAGAACTCGGCGAAGGGGGCGACGTCCGGGAGGGTGCACTCTATTTCATCAATGAAGGCCTCGCGATCGCGGCCGGCCGGGAGGGCGTGGGCCCCGAGGTAGGTGGCCGCCACGTCGACGGGGTGCCGTTCATCGAGTGCTCGGATGACATTGAGGAGCTCCTTTTCGGTCGGAAGGTCGAGGCCGTAGCCGCTCTTGATCTCCACGGTGGTGGTCCCGTGGGCGGCCATGCGGCTCAGCCGCTCCATACCCAGCTGGACGAGGGTCGATGCCCCTGCTCGGCGGGTCTTCGTCACCGTCTCGTGGATGCCCCCCCCCGATTTCAATATGTCGAGGTAGGCGGTCCCCCCGAGGCGCATGGCCATCTCCGCTTCCCGCGAGCCGGCGAAGACCGCGTGGGTGTGGCAATCCACGAAGCCCGGCATCACCAGGCGCTCTTCCGCGTCGATGATTTCCTCGAAGCTCTTGTGTCGCCTCAATATTCTGTCCGTGGTTCCGATCCCCAGGACCCGCCCTCCCCGGATGGCCACCGCGCCGTTCTCGATGGTGCCGACGCGGCGCATGGTGTCTCCGGTCCGCGGTCCGTCACCGCCCGCCGCCAGGGTCAGCAGGCGTCCGGCGTTGATGACGAGCGTGTCGGCGGACCAGGCGGTCATTTCTCGAGGGTCTTCCGGGCGGACGCCATGATGGCGCTCGCGGCCTCATCGACCTGGTCCAGGAGGGCGCGCGCCTCCTTGGCGGTGGTGGTCACGAATCCCTCGTCGTCCACCGCCGGGAGGTTGATGGCGACGTTCAGATAGGCCCCCGCCCCCGCGGCGCGGGCCTGGACGCCGGCCACCGCGGCGTCCGAGAGGGCGGACCTCAAACCGAGGGTGGCCGCCTGTCCGGCGAGATCGACCAGCGCCTTCGAGAGCCGCAGCGTCTCCAAGGGCACCCGGGTCATCTCCTTGGCGGCCGCCTGGATGGCGGCGTCCCGGGCCACCTGCTCCCCGATGGATTTCTTGGGCAGCCGCCGCGCCGCCAGGTAGGCGTTGAAGGCGGCGGTGTCCGCGTCCATCAGGACCAGCAGGTGGCGCTTGAGCTTCTGAGCGGAGACCGCCAGATCCTCCAGGCGATCCAGGTCGTCAGCGTGTCCCTTGTTGCCGTAGGTGAGGTTGGCCACCATGGCCGAGAGGCCCGCCGAGAGGGCGCCGGAGAGGGCCGAGATGCTCCCCCCGCCCGGCGCAGGGGCGTCCGAGGAGAGGGCATCGGCGAGCTCCGATACCGGGAGCGAGCGGAGGTTCTTCTGGTCCCGCTCGACGGCGTATTCGATGATCTTCTCTGAAGGTTCGAACCGGGAGAGGTCGTTGAGGCCGAGCCCGAGCACGGCGTGGTGCACGATCTCGGGCTCCGGCGCCGCGATGCTCTGTTTTGCCCGCTTCAGATAGAACGCCCCGGTGTCCAGGATCGCCTGCCGCGGCAGCATGCCCACCACCTCGCTGCCGGTGACCCGGAGACCGAGCTTCGCCGCCTCCTCGGAGACCGCCTCGAACGCCGTGTGGAGCCCGGTCTTCATGAAGTCCAGCAGGTTCATGGTGACCTGGGCCTGGCCGTACTCCTCGATGTACCACCCCCCGGCCTGGCAGGCCTTGAGGCGGCCCGGGATACGGACGGCCTTCCCGTTTTCGTCCCGAACGAACTTCCCCTCGGCGTCCCGCTGCTTCCGCCCCTTCTCCCGGACGGTGAGGCCGATGTCCTTGGCCAGGCGCACGTCCCGGGTGGCGAGGTTGATGTTGTACGCGAGGAGGAAGTCCCGGACGCCGATGGCGGTGGCGCCGGAGCGGGGGTTGAATGCCGGTTCCCCGAAGTCCGGGGCGAACGAGGGGGACTTGAGCTTCTCCTCGAGGGCCTCGTACTCCCCCTTCCGGATATCCGGGAGGCGCACCCGATCCGGCCGCCTGGCCGCTTTGCCGTAGAGGTATACGGGGATCCCCAGAGCCTTTGCGGTGCGCTCGGCCAGGGACTCCGCCAGCGCCACGCACTCGGCCTCCCCGATCCCCTGGAGGGCGATAAGGGGGCAGACGTCCGTGGCCCCCATCCGCGGGTGGGCCCCCTCGTGCCTCGCCATGTCGATACACGCGGCCGCGCGGCACATCCCCTGGAAGGCGGCCTCCAGCACTGGGCCCGGGGCCCCCACGAAGGTGATCACGGTGCGGTTGGTGTCCCGCCCGGGATCCACGTCGAGCAGCGAGACCCCCTCCACCGCCGCGATGGCGTTCGCGATATCGTCGATGACGGACCGGTCCCGGCCCTCGCTGAAGTTGGGAACACACTCGATTAGCTGCCTCATCCGAAGCTCCCTTGTTGGTGATGACCTGCGCCAGTGTACCGCCTTTGCCCGGTCTCCGGCAAATCCCCGGCCGGCCTCTCGCCGGGGGAAAGGGGTTGTGATATGGAAGGGTATGGCGCGCGGTCACCACAAGCGGCTCAAGCGAATCGGCCTCTTCATCGGCCTGGCCGCCCTCCTGATCCTGGCCGGGATGGTGTTCATCGCCTCCAAGCTCGGCGGCGACGAGGAGGTGATGGATGATATCGATCGCCACTTCGGATCCCTGGAGACGACCTCCTCCTCCTATGTCGCCTATTACAAGGCGGAGGAGCGCCGGGGGAGCCGTGGGGACGAGAGCGGCGAGGCAACGGCCGTCGTCGAAGAGACCGTGAAGCGGGAGGCCCGGGGAAAGCGGGGCGGGAAGCCGCGGCGGAAGAAGCGCGCCGCGGGGCAGTCGTCGTCCGCCCCGGCGTTCAAAGGCGTCCGACGGGTGGGACCGGGGACCTACCTCATCGACGAGGCGCTGGCGACCTCGGCCCGGAAGAGCCCCCGGTCGTTTATCCAGGGGGTGCGCGCGCGGCTCGTCCCCTTCAACGGCAAGCCCTTCGGCTTCCAGCTCTCCGGAATCGGTCCCCAAAGCCCCCTCCACGCCCTCGGCCTCCGCGACGGGGATGTGCTCCTCGCGGTCAACGGCTATCAGCTGAAATCCATCGACGAGGCGCTCCTGGCCGCCACCTCCTGCCGGTTCGCCGACAAGTTCCGCGTCGACCTGCAGCGGGGCGCCGGGCGGATGTCCCTGTACTACCGGGTGGACGCGGGCGAAAGTTGACAAACGGTCGGGGGCGGCTAAAAAATTTAAGTCATTCGAAAACATAACAACGGTCACGGCAGAACAAGGAGCGTTCAGTCATGAAAATCGGTATCATCGGTTCGGGCGCGGTGGGGGCGACCATCGCCTACACCGTCGCGAGCGACGGGCTCGCTACGAAAATCGTCATCGTGGACAAGGTGGAATCCAAGGCCGAGGGGGAGGCGCTGGACCTCGCCCATTGCGCCTATTTCATCCCCCCGGTGAAGCTCGAGAGCGGGGGCCTCTCGGCCTGCCGGGGCATGGACGCGGTGGTCATCACGGCGGGGGTGAAGCGGCGCCCGGGGGAGCAGCGGACGGACCTCATCAACCGCAACATCGAGGTCTGTCGGGAGATCACGCGGCCCCTGGCCGAGGCCAACCCGGACGCCATCTTCATCCTGGTCTCCAACCCGGTGGATCTCCTGACCCTTTACTGGATCAAGCACTCCGGGGTGCCCGGCAACCGCATCATCGGCTCCGGGACCCTGCTCGATACGAGCCGCTTCCGGCACCTCCTCTCGCAGTACGCCCGCGTCGATCCCCGCAGCATCCACGCCTACATCATCGGCGAGCACGGCGCGGGATCGGTGCCCGTATGGAGCAACGCCCTGGTCGGTACGGTCCGGCTCGCGGACTACGCGAAGCAGGTGGGGCTCCGCTACACGGCCGAAGGGAGAGACCAGATCTTCAACGAGGTGCTGGCGGCCGGAAAGAATGTGATCGAGCGCAAGGGCGCCACCTACTACGGGATCGCCCAGTCCACGCTCAGGATCCTCAAGGCGGTGTCGCGGGACGAGGGGAGCATCCTCACCCTCAGCACCGACGTCACCGGCCACCACGGCCTGACGGACGTCGCCATGAGCCTGCCGGTCGCTGTCGGACGTGAAGGCATCTCCCAGATCATCTCTCCCAGCCTGGACGATGCCGAGACAGAGAAGCTCGAGAGGGCCGGCGTCAACCTCAAGAAAATAGCCCAAGAGGCCGGTATCATTTGAAGCCGCCCTTTATCGAGGACAAAACCAACACAAAGGGCTTTGAAAACGCATCATCCTGCTTCGAGCTCTGAGATGATCTCGTGCATTTCATGACCTTCAAGCGATCCCCGCCCTGAGCCCGGGAGAATGCCCCCCGGCGTCATCGCTCCCGGATTTCGAACGGCCGCATTTTTCACCTTCCCAGCCGGCGTCCCTCACGTGTTGTCCGGATATAGAGGGCTTTTACGTAGCTTAAGGAGGTCTTAAATGAAGCTTACAAAGAAACAGGTGGGGGCGGGGCCGGGCCTTGTCGGTGTCGGGCTGACCGCCGCCGGGGGGGCGCTCCTGGTGGGCGGGTACGTGTTCTACCTCATGTTCAGGGAGGGGACCTATCTCCACTCGGTCTGGACGCCGGAGCTCGCGTTCCTGCTCGCCGAGGCGCCCCCCCGGGGCATTATCGGATGGCTGCCTTCCTTTGTGTTCGTGCTCTCGTTCAGCCTCATCTCCGTCGGCCTGTTCGGCCGGGACCGCTGCGCCTTCACCTGGCCCCTCGTCTGGACGGGGGTCGCCCTCACCGGGGAGCTCCTCCAGGCGGTCGGGCTTCTCGGCGGGGTCTTCGATCCGGCGGATCTCCTCGCCGCCCTCGCGGCCGGGGTCATCTCCCCGGCGGCGGCGCTCATCCGCAGCGCCCGCCCCGGGGCCGCGCTTTACAGCAGGCTGGCCAAGGGGCTGGTATTCGGCGTCGGGGTCGCTTGCCTGGTGGCCACCTCGCCGGTCGGGCATCATGAGTCCCACCGTCCCGTCTACCTCTCCTACGAGGAGCTCAGGTCGTCGGTGACGGCGGAGGGGCCGCTCCCCATCGTCAGCGTCGGCAAGATCTACAAGACCGATCGCTACATCCTGCTGAGCTCCCCCAACGAGGGCATCCACGTCATCGACAACGCCGATCCTCGGCACCCCGTGAACGACGGGTTCATCGTCATCCCGGGCAACCTGGACATGGCGGTGAAGGACGACATCCTCTACGCGGACAGCTTCATCGATCTGGTGGCCATCGACATCTCGGATATGCGCTCACCGAGGGAGGTGCATCGGGTGGAGGACGTTTTCCCCTACGACGCCTACCAGGCGGTGGGGGAGGACATCTGGTTCGACTTCGTGGACGAGGAGAAAGGCGTGGTGTCCGGCTATGTTCTCTGATATCAAATTCATTCTGATGACCTGCGGTCTCATCGGGGCGCTGCTCGTTGCGTGCGCTGAAAACGACTCGACCTCTGCGGGGGACGGGACCGGCGGGGGAACGGGCAAGGGCGGCTCCATGGCCCGGTTCGCCATCGACGGCGACAATCTCTACGCCATCGCCGGCTCAAAGATCACTCAGTTCGATATCTCCAACCCGGCGCGGCCCGGGCTCTGGGACGCCATCGACGTGGCCTTCGATATCGAGACCCTCTTCCCCAGCGGGGAGTATCTCTTCGTGGGGGCCGAGACCGGCGTGCACATCTTCGCATACAACAGCCTCGGGCAGCTGGAGCCGGTGAGCAGCCTCCTGCACGTCCAAAGCTGCGATCCGGTGGTGGTGGAGGGCGACCTGGCCTACGTCACCCTCCGGGGGACGTCGGGCTGCAGCGTCGACAACGTCAACCAGTTTCAGATCATCGATCTCTCGGATATCCGCCGACCGGCGCTGCTCGATACCGTCGAGATGCAGGGCCCCATGGGGCTCGGCGTGGACGATCACCGGGTGTTCATCTGCGACGGCGACGCGGGTCTCAAGGTCCTGGACGTCACGGATCCCGAGCACCCCGAGCGCGCCGAGCACCTCCCCGGACAGGTCTGCTACGACGTCATCCCGGATGACGGCATCCTCATCGTCAGCGGCTTCGACGGGCTCTACCAGTACGACATCACCGGCGAGCGGATGGAGCGGCTCAGCCGACTGGCGATGGCGGAGGGGGTGTAGGTATGAGAGTCGCCTGTCGGTGAGAGGAGGCGCGCGTGTCCCGGGGAATGACCGGTTGGAGGCGCGCGTTGCCGCGGTATGAAGCTCGACCGACACTGCATATACCCCCGCGTCCGCAACATCGGCCGGGTGATTCCCTATCTCTTTGTCGGGGCGCTCATCGGAATAGGCCGTCCGCTGCGCTGTTCTGCCCAGAACAGGAAGGCGAGAATGACACATATCCTCGGTATCATGGGCAGCCCTCGGAAGGGCGGCAACACCCACATGTTGATGAAGGAGATGGCGCGGGCGGTCACGGACGGCGGCGGCTCGATGGCCATCGAGGGGCTTTCCGGGCTCGAGGTCGGCGAGTGCGACGGCTGCCACGTCTGCTGGTCCGGCAACCCCTGCAGTAAGAAGGACGACATGAACCGGCTGTTCCCGCTCATCGCCGAGGCGGACGCGATGGTCTTCGGGACGCCGGTGTATTGGTACGGGCCGACGGCGCTGATGAAGCTGTTCATCGACCGGTTCGTCTTCTTCAACTGCGAGGCCCACCGCGCCATGATCGCCGGAAAGGTCGCGGCGGTGGTGGTCCCGTTCGAGGAGACCTCGGACGAGACGGTGGCGCCGGTGATGCGGTTCTTCGAGCGGTCCCTCGGCTACCTGGAGATGCCGCTGGTGGGACGGCTGCCGGTCCCCGGGGTGACCCGGCGGGGGGAGGTCGGGGATCGGCCGGAGCTCATGCGGGGGGCGTACGATCTGGGGACTCGGCTCCTGCGGGAAGCCGCGCCGTCATGAAGGTCGCCTTTATCAACACCAACCGCATGCGGCCGCCCATCGCCCCCATCGGCCTGGAGTACGTGGCCGAAGCGGTCCGGGACGCCGGACACGACGTCGCGGTGCTGGATTTGGCCTGGTCCGACGACCTGGCGGCCGATATCGCCGCCTTCTTCTCGCGTCACGCCTGCGAGGTGGCGGCGCTCACCCTGCGCAACAGCGATGACTGCGCCTTCACCACCCGCGAGTCCTTCGTCGAGCCCTTCGCCGCCGTGGTCCGTGGGGTGCGGGAGCACAGCGACGCGACCGTCGTGATCGGGGGCGTCGGGTTCTCCGTGATGCCGGAGACGGTGTTGGAGACGAGCGGGGCGGACCTCGGCATCTGGGGCGAGGGGGAGTTCGCGCTTCCCGCGGTCATCCGCCGGCTGGAGCGGAGAGCCCACGTCGAGGAGGTCCCCAACGTGGTGCATAAAAGCGGGGACCGGTGGCGAAGAACGCCGGTCCGGTTCGGCGATCTGGCCGCGCTGCCGAGCCGGCGACGGGATCTGTTCGACAACCTTCGTTACTTTCACGAAGGGGGGCAGGGCGGTGTGGAGACCAAGCGGGGATGCCCCCAGAAATGCACCTATTGCGCGGATCCGGTGGCCAAGGGCCGGGTGACCCGGCTGCGTCCTCCGGTCAAGGTCGTGGACGAGATGGAGGCCCTGGTGGCCTCGGGCATCGACCATCTCCACACGTGCGACGCGGAGTTTAACCTCCCCGAAGCCCACGCCAGGGCCGTGTGCGAGGAGATGATTCGCCGAAGGCTGGGGCAGAAGCTTCGATGGTACGCCTACTGCACCCCGCGGCCGTTCGGGGAGGAGACGGCCCGTCTCATGCGGGAGGCCGGCTGCGCGGGCATCAACTTCGGCGTGGATCACGGAGACGACACCATGCTGCGGCGGCTCGGGAGATCGCACCGGGCCGGGGATATCCTGGCCGCCGCCCGCGTCTGCAAAGCGCAGGGCATGGCGGTGATGTACGATCTGCTCATCGGCGCGCCGGGAGAGACCCCGGCCGGCATCAGGCGCACCATCGAGCTGATGAAGCGATCGGAGGCCGATCGCTTCGGCATAGCCCTCGGGATTCGGGTCTGGCCGGGCACGGCGCTGGCAGAG
>JBNLED010000094.1:0-6270 GCA_050304755.1 Polyangia bacterium
AGCCCCGAGCCCAGGTACTTCTCGATCCCCGTCACCGTGGCCGGGGCCAGCGGGACGCAGGTCTCGGCGGAGAACTGGCGGCCGTGCTTCGGATCCATCACCCAGCGGCCCGTGAGCCGGACCTTCTCGCCGGGGCTCAGCTGCTGGAAGCGGCCCACCACTGTCTGGAGCATCGCCGACTCGTCCGCCTGCAACCGGAGCACGGTCCAGCCGTTCCCCGGGTTGTGGAACACCACCCGCTCCACCGTGCCGTCGATGGTCTCCGGCTTCTGTGACGCGCTCGTCATCTGTCTGGTCTAGCGGGAAACGGTTGATATTTCAATGATTGAGAGGTGTCCGTCCCGGGCGGGCGATCCCCTGAAAGTTATGTGACGCACCCATCAAATTGTCACATGGCTGTCACAATGCATGCGTATATTGCCCTCATCGATGGCTATTTCAAGTGAACAGTCTATTCTCACACCCATGAAAAATCAGAAAGGTTAGGAGAAACGAATGACGCATTTTCAAACCGTGATAGGCGTTATCGGCGGGCTCGCGGTCTTCCTCTTCGGCATGAAGATTATGAGCGAGGGGCTCCAGAAGGTGGCCGGCCCCAAGATGCGGAAGACCCTGTCGGTGATGACCGGCAACCGCTTCTCCGGAGTGCTGACGGGGTTCTTCGTGACCTGCGCGGTGCAGTCCTCCAGCGCCACCACGGTGATGCTGGTGGGGTTCGTTCACGCCGGGCTCGTGACCCTGACCCAGTCCATCGGGGTGATTATGGGCGCCAACATCGGGACCACGTTCACCGGATGGCTGGTGGCCCTCATCGGGTTCAAGTTCAAGATCACCGTGCTGGCCTTCCCCGCGGTGGCGATCGGATTCTTCGTCCGGTTCCTCAAGTCGCGGACCCTGACGGAGTGGGGGGAGTTCCTCATCGGGTTCGGCATCCTGTTCCTCGGCCTCGACTTCATGAAGGACGCGGTGGAGCACCTGCGGGAGTCCGAGGCGCTCCTCGTCTTCGTCGGGAACGCCCGGGCGGACGTGATCGGCTGGCGGCTCATCACGGTCGGCATCGGCACGGCGGTGACCCTGCTCGTCCAGTCCTCTTCCGCCACCATGGCCATCACCATGACCCTCGCGGCGCAGGGGATCATCGGCCTGGAGACCGCCTGCGCCCTGGTCATCGGCGAGAACATCGGCACCACCGTGACCGCCAATCTGGCAGCCATCAGCGCCTCCACCTCCGCCAAGCGGGCGGCCCGGGCGCACTTCGTCTTCAATATGTTCGGCGCGACCTGGGCCATCCTCCTCTTCATGCCCTTCTTCAGTTTCATCGAGCTCATCGTACCGGGGGATGTCTCCGCGGAGGGGGGCCTCCTGTCCCAGGCCGCCATCGCGGCGCGGCTCGCCATGTTCCACAGCGTCTTCAACGTCATCAACACCCTCCTGTTCCTCCCCTTCACCCGACAGCTCGCCTGGGTGGCGAGCAAGCTCGCCAAGCGGGAATCCGACGCGAAGCAGGGGCTGGTGTTCATCGACCCGAGCTTCGTGGGCATGCCCCCCACCGCCATCCACGCGGCCCGCAGCGAGCTCAACCGGATGCTGGAGGAGGTGGAATCCATGCTCCAGCGGGTGCTGATGCTCATCTCGTCGCCGGACAAGAAGCTCGGCAAGGTGGCGGAGGCCATCGCCGCCTCGGAGGAGATCGTGGACAACCTCGAGAAGGAGATCACCGCCTATCTGGTCAACGTCTCGCGCCTCGAGGTGTCGGACCGGCAGAGCCGGGAGATCGCCGGCATCATCAACGCCTCCCACGATCTCGAGCGCATCGGCGATCACTGCGAGGTGCTCCTCCGGCTGCTCCGGCGGGCCTACGACGAGAAGTACCAGTTCAGCGAGGAGGCCATCAACGAGGCTGTGGAGATCGGCGAGCTGGTGACACAGTTTATCGCCCTCCTCAAGAAAAACGTCGCGGCGCCGTCGCCGGAGCTGATGACCGAGGCCCGCCATCTGGAGGACTCCGTCGACGAGAAGCGGAAGGTCATGCGGCAGGGGCACATCGTGCGGCTCAGGGAGGGCAAATGCGAGGTGGAGCAGGGGCTCATCTTCATCGACATGCTCACCAGCTTCGAGAAGATCGGCGACCACGCCTTCAACGTCGCCGAGGTGCTCGCCGGTCAGAAGAAGAAGCTCCTGCCGCAGTGATCCGGCGCGCCGGCGGCCGGCCGGACGAAATCACTCCCGAATCGCTCCCTTTCGGTATATGATGGTATCACGTCACCATTTGAAAACGCCGCGATGTCGGCGGGAGCGAGGCTTTGAGGACAAGAGACCCCCATATTCGCATGCTCGGTGCGCTGGCGGCGGCCCTCTGGCTCGTTCCGGCCGCCGGGCGGGGGGACGCTCCGGGCGACGCCGGGGCGGGAGAGTTCCCTGCCTTCCCCGGGGCCTCGGACTCGGAAGGGGCTCCGCAGGATCAGAAGGCGGCGGCCGCCGCCTATCGCCGGGGGGTGGGGCTCGCCGTTCGGAAGCGGGACTACGCCGCGGCGCTCCGGGCGTTCCAGAAGGCCCATTCGCAGGCGTCGTCGTCGGCGACCCTCTTCGCCGTCGCGGAGTGCCGGCGGGTGATGAACCGCTCCGTCGACGCGCTGTTCACCTTCGCCAACGCGCTCTACGAGGACAACCGACTGCCCCCCGAGCGGCGCATGGATCCGCGCTTTGTACAAACCGCGAAGCGAAACCTCGATGAGCTCCTGGCGCGCCTGGCCGAGGTCCGGGTGCGCCTGCCGGAGGGGGCGCGCCTCAGCACGCTGACCCTGAACGGCGTCCCGGTGATGAGCACCAACCTCTTCGGGCAGGCCCCCCGGGATATCCTCATCGCGGGGGGACGGCGCAGGGGGCCCCTGCGACCGGCGGCCTACGCGGACCGGTTCTCGTTCTATACCAGGCCGGGGATCTACGACCTCGAGTTCACCCTCGCGGACGGCCGGCGGCTGGCGATGGACCGGGAGCGGCTCACGCCGAAGGGCCGGGACATCGACCTGGGGAGCGCGGCGATCCCGGCGAAGCTCGTGGTCGAGAACATCCAGCCGGGGATGCGGGTGGTCGTCACGCGGGCGGACGCCGAGACCCTCGTGGACCGCGAGTTTTCAAAGCCGCAGCGGCTCGCCCTCGGCGACCTCGAGGGGGGAGCCTACGACCTCATGGTGAGCCGGAGCGGGTTCCGCGATTTTTCGGCGACCTACCGGCTCTCCGCGGGCCAGCGGGAGCGGGTGGCCCTGGATCTCAGGCCCAAACCGCTGATCCGCTCCTGGAAGCTCTGGCTGGGGGTGGGGCTGGTCGCCGCGGCGGGGATCGTCACCACGGCGGTGGTGTTGTCCACCCGCGACAAGGAGGCGCCCCCAAAGAGCGGTACGGGGGTCGTCACGATAGGAATCTTCTGACGGTTGAGATCGCCATGAACTCCGAGTCCCATAGAAACCTGCTCCGTATCGCCTGGCTGATGTTGATGATGTCCGTCCTCGTCTCCTGCGACAGGAAGGGCGCGGGGACATTCTCCGTGGAGGCGGTCTGGGGCGACGGGAGGCCCGCCGTCCCCTGCTGGATCGTCGCGGAGGTCCGGCAGCTCCAGAAGGATGGACCGCCGGCGGTGGTGGCCGCGGCCTCCCCGGTGCAATGCGATTCCGGCGACACACCGGACGGGGGCGCGGCGGACGGGGGGGCCTCGGATCTGTCGGTGGACGCCGGCGCCTCGGAGGGGCTGTCCGTCGACTTCGACGAGGTGCCCCACGGAAAGGACTACGTGGTGACGGTCGCCGTGAAGGCGGGCGTCGAGGACGACGCGCGGCTGCTGCGTTTCGGCGTCTCCCCTGTGTTCGCCCTGTCCCGGGGGGATCGGGAGCGGTTCCCGGTGGTGCTGTCGCGCTTCGACCTCTCCATCCTCGGGGAGGGGGAATTCCTCGACGACGCCCGGGCCGATCTCCTCCTTCGCTTCAGCGAGGAGATGTTCTCGGATCTCGCGGCGAAGAGCGCCCTCCACCTCTCCAATAAGGCGGACTTCGCGGACGCCGTCATCGCGCCGCTTTCGGACCTCGTCCCCGAGCCGGACGGCCATCGCTTCGAGGCCTGGGACCTGGACCGGGGGATCTGCGACGGGCGCTGTCCGGACGGAGAGCGGGAGGTGTTCGTCCGACTGGACAACCCGGCGCTCAAGGAGAACGAGATGACCGCGACGGCCCGGGTCGGCGTGGACAGGACCCCGCCGGCGCTGGAGGAGCTTCCGAACCTGCCCCGATATGCCGGCCGGGATATCGAGATGGAGGTGCGGTTCACCGAGCCGGTGGTGACCGCCTCTCTCGACGTGGACTGCGGCGGGCTCGGCGCCGCGGACGTGGAGTCGCTGGGGGGGCAGGATCGCGGGGGCGTCGCCGTGGGCCGGCGCTACCGGATCGTGTGTCCGGTGGAGCGCTCCACGGAGAACCGGGACTACAGCCTCGCCCTGTCGGCGTCGGATCCGGCCGGGCACTCCTCCGGGGTCATCTCCCTCGGTACGGTCACGGTGGACACCGTCCTCTCCCTCGTCGACGGGACCATCCGCTACGCGCCGGAAGTCGCCCGGTTGGGGCAGACCGTCGTGATAAGCTTCGATCTGACCGAGTCCGCCGAGGATCTGTGGGTGAAGATCGATTCGACGGAGATCACCGAGGACTGCACCCCCGCGGACGCGACCCGGCGCGCCTACGAGTGCCGGTACACGGTCACCGCCGACGACGAGGAGGGCCTCCACACCATCGCGCTTTCGGTGAAGGATCGCGCCGCGAACTGGAGCGGCTACGAGCTGGAGGACGTGCTGGAGTTCGACTTCACCGTTCCGGAGCTGGTCGACGCGAGCATCGATCCCCACCTGGCGCAGGCCAACCGCAGGATCCTGGTGGAGCTGGAGTTCTCGGAGCCGATCCGCCGCCTCACTCCGGATTGGGACGGGCTGGGCTTCGGCCCCCTCGAGGCGGACCCGGACGACCCGCTGGTGTACCGGGCGACCTACGGGGTATCACCCCTCGCCGAGGACCGGACGTACACCCTCCAGGTCGCCTTCGAGGACGCCGCCGGCAACGGCGACCGGCAGGCTATCGGCGAGGTGACCATCGACACGGAGCCCCCGGCGATCCTGGGAGACGTGACCGTCGATCGGGCGATCGCGAACACGGACACCGCGTTCACCTTCGACTTCACCGTCTCCGAGCGGTTGAGCGAGCTCTCCGTCGCCGTCGGGCTCGTGTGGCTGGACATCTCGAGAGACTGCGATCTCGACACCCGCACGATGACCTACACGTGTACCCACACCGTGCCCAACGGTGAGCGGGAGGGGCCCAAGTTCATCTACATCGAGATGACGGACCTGGCGGGGAACGACAGCAGCCTCTACGAAGAGAACGCGGTTATTTACAACTACGAGGATCCGTGGCTCGTCGATACCGCCGTCTCGCCGGATCGGGCGAGCCCCGGGAGCACCGTTATTGTCAGTCTGCTCTTCTCGGAGAAGGTGAGCGGCGTGGCCCTGGATTGGGACGGGCTCGCGGGGGAGGTTGACCCCGATATCTTCGACGACCGCTTCACGCTGAGGGTGGATATCACCGACGAGACAGAAGACGGCCTCTACGACATCTCACTGCTCTCCGCGATGGATCCCGCGGGACGGGTCGTCGCCGCCGCGCCCCTCGGCGCCGTCATCGTCGATACCCAGGCGCCGCAGATCGTGAACGACGCGCTGACCGTCGACAGGACGTTGATGAAGGACGGCGATTCGCTGAACCTCGGCTTCGCGGTCTCGGAGCCGTTGCGCGAGCTGACGGTGCGCATCGGCGACCATCCGGTGAGCGGCGGTTTCGACGAGAGCTGCGACGCCGCGCTGGCGTGCACCCTCCGACACGTGGCGGCCCGGGACTCGGAGCTCGAGGGGATGAAGGACATCTCCGTGGAGATGGTGGATCTCGCCGGGAATACGCATACCGCGCTCTTCGAGCAGATGGTGACGTACGACTTCACCCCGCCGAGCATCAAATCGGCGGGGATCTCCCCGAGCGCCGCCAACGACGGGGACGAGCTCGTCCTGACGGTGACGCTCTCGGAGGAAATCGCGGGGGACGTCATCCCCCTGGCGGGGTCCGGGCTCGGGTTCGGCGATCTGCAGCGCACGAACAAACCGCTGGAGTTCCGGACGACCTATACCGTCACCGCCGGGGACGCGCAGGGCGAGTACCCGATGGTGGCGGAGCGGCTGGAGGA